>NZ_CP041616.1:3000000-3600000 GCF_007197575.1 Ornithinimicrobium ciconiae | reverse complement strand
CCTCGATGTCGTCGTCACCGACCCGCAGCCGTTGACCGCCGATCTGGAGGGCTTCGACGGTGCGGGCGCCCTCGACGGTCTCGGTCAGGTGCGTATTGATCCGCGAGTAGCTTCCGCCCTCGGTCAGGTAGCCATTCGGCGCACGCTTGAGATAGCGGCGCACCTGCACCAGCGAGACCGCCAGCAGGACCAGCGAGGGCAGGGCCAGCAGCCAGCTGTTGGCGATCATCGCCACCAGCGTGGCCACCACCGTGGTGCCCGCCACGATGACCTGCGGCAGAGCCCAGCGCACGCTCTCGCTCATCGTCCCGACGTCGCGGGTGACGCGGGTGACCAGGTCGCCGGAACTCGCGGTCTCCACGCGGGAGAGGGGGAGGCGCAGGATCGCGCGCACCACAAACTCCCGCGCCGAGGCCAGGATCCCCTGACCGAGCACGGCGGAGGCGCTCTTGGCAGCCAGGGTCAAGAGGGCCTGCAGCACGACGATGCCGGCCACGACCAGCGCGACCGAGTTGGCGGTCGCCAGGGCCACGTCGGTGCGGCCGGCCGCCACGTCAGTCACGGTGCTGTCGACCAGCCGACCCAGCCACCAGGGCACCATCAGCCCGGCCACGGCGGCGAGGGCGTTGCCCAGGACCACCGCCACCACCCACAGTTTGCGCTCACCGAGCAGCCGACCGATGAAGCGCACCACCTGGCGCGGCGCCGCGATCGGCAGGCCGCGCGTGGAGCTCATCGTGTCGGCGACGAACTCGGCGGCGCGCTGCTCACGCAGCAGGTGGCGTCGGCGCATCGCCGCGGCGCGCTCGGGCACCGTGGCCGTGGTGGGCGGCACGAGTGCGTCAGGGATGGCGGGAGCGTCGGTGTCCGCGGCGTCCCAGGTGCGTGCCGACTCCTCCGCCAGGTCCGGTGGCAGCAAGGAGGCGTGTGTCGTGCTCATGCTCACAGCACCTCCTGGGGGGCGGGTCGGGACATCGAGTGGTGGTCGTGCGGTGGGGTGTCGTCGGGCTCGGGCCGGTCGATCGTGGCCGACTCCTCACCCCGGACGACCACCGCGCGGTATGCCGGGTTGCCGGCGAGCAGGTCGGCGTGCGTTCCGCGGGCGGCCACCACCCCGCCCTGCAGGAGGACGACCTCGTCCGCGTGGTGCAGCAGCAGCGGGGAGGCAGTCATCACCACGGTGGTCCGTCCCTCACGGGCGGTGCCGAGCCGTTTGGCGATGCGGGCCTCGGTGTGCGCGTCCACGGCCGAGGTCGGCTCGACCAGGACCAGCACCTCGGGGTCGGCGGCGAGGGCGCGCATCAGGACCAGCCGTTGGCGCTGCCCGCCGGACAGACCGCGGCCTCGCTCGTCGAGCTCGCCGGCCCAGCCGCCGGGGATCGCGTCGAAGACGTCGTCGGCGGAGGCCGCCCACAGTGCCGACTCCGCGGCCGCCCGGTCCAGCCGGCCGTGCGGATCGACGGCTGAGCGCAGGGTGCCGGCGAAGACGTGCGGGCTGGTGTCGCTGACCATGATGCGTGCGCGGACTTCGTCGAGGTCGGCGTCGCTGAGATCGACGTCGCCGAGGCGCACACCCCAGGCCTGGTGGGCCCGCTCCTCGTCGCGGACCGCCTGCTCGGCGCGGGCGATGATCCGCCGGGCGCGTTCGCGGCGGGCCGCGCGGCCCTTGAGCTCCTCGGGGAGCTCGAGACTGATCTGGGCGTCCGGCTCCTCGGGCAGGTAGCGGCCCAGCCGGTCCCCCAGGGCCGCCGAGTCGTCGGGCACGGCCGAGACGACCATGGTGAGTCGGCCGGGGGTGAGCACCAGGCCGGAGGCGTCATCGGTCAGCGGTGCACCGTGTGGCAGCGGTCGCGGCACCGCGGGGTGCTCCCAGGGGGGACGCTGCTCCAGGACCGCGATCGCCTTGCGGGCGGAGACGACCGAGCGGGTCATCTTCTGGGCGAACTCCACGAAGGTGCGCATCGGCTGGACCAGGAACAGGCCGTAACCCAGAACGCTGACCAGCTGGCCGACCATCAGCCGACCCTGGATGACCTCCCGCACCCCGACCCACATGAGAGCCACGACGAAGGCGCCACTGAGCAGCACGCCGACGGCCTCCACGCCCGCCTGCCAGGAGCCGGCGTTGACGCCCGACTGGCGCACCCGCTGTGACTGACGGGTGTAGTTGCCACCGAAGGTCCCCTCGCCGCCGATGCCGCGCAGGATGCGCAGGCCCCCGACGATGTCGGTGGCCATCGAGGTGAGCTCGGAGTTGCGGGAGCGCTCGATGCCCTGCCAGCGCTGCATGGGGCGCAGCAGCGGCATGCCGCACACCACCAGCAGCGGTGCCGAGAGCAGCACGAGAACCCCCATGGACGGGTTGATGGAGATCACGATGACCGCCACGCACAGGAAGGCCACCAGCTCGGAGAAGGCGCGGGTGACGATCTCGATGAACCCGCCGAACTGGTCGCTGTCGCTGCCGGAGACCGACAGGACCTCGCCGGTCGGCGTGCGGCGCGGCAGGACGTGACCCAGTTGCAGGGTCTTGCGGGTGACCAGCTTGGTCGTGCCATAGAGCGCGACGAGCCACTCGCGCACGATCACCGTGTGATAGACCGTGCCGCTGAGCCCGCCGACCACCGTGATGGCCAGCAGCACCAGCACCCATTGCCAGAACAGGGCACTGTCACCGCCGACGATGCCGTCGTCGATGGCCCGGCCGACCAGCCAGGGACCGAGCACCTGGGGGAGCATCCACACCAGGGCGATGCCCACGCCGGCCAGCGCGAGCGTGCCCTCGAGCCGGATCATCCACCAGAGGAAGTGCCTCGGGCTGCGGGTGTCCGGCGCGGCGTCGTCGCGTGCTGAGTAGGCCCGGATCTCGGGCGGAAAGTCTTGCATGGCTTGATCAAGGGTACGGCCCCGGACGAGTGCTGAACCACCCAATTATGCCGCCGCGCCGCCGGTGCCTCGTGGCCTCCTGGCGCCCTGCGTAGAGAGGGTCGGGGAGGTCACCACCTACGCTGGCCCGGTGGAGATGACTGACGAGAATGCCTGGCTCGAGGACGTCGAGGGAGACACTCAGCTGGATTGGGTGCGGGAGCGCAACGCGGGGGAGGCGGCCCGGATCGCGGGCACGGCCGAGTTCGCCACCACCCGTGACCGGATCCTGGCGATGCTCGACTCCGACGCCAAGATCCCCGACGTCAGCAAGATCGGCGATCACTACTACAACTTCTGGAAGGACGCCGACCACGAGCGCGGCCTGTGGCGGCGCACCACCCTGGACTCCTATCGCGGCGAGCACCCCGACTGGGAGACCGTCCTGGACCTGGATGCGCTCAGCGAGGCCGAGGGGGAGAACTGGGTCTGGCACGGGGCCACCGTCCTGCGCCGCACTGCCGGCAGCTCGACGGACGACCACCGTCTGGCCATGATCGACCTGTCCCGTGGCGGCGCCGACGCCGATGTCTCCCGAGAGTTCGACCTGCACGCCAGGTCCTTCGTCGAGGACGGCTTCCACCGGCCCGAGGCCAAGGGCTCGGTCTCCTGGGTGGACGCCGACACGCTGCTGGTCTCGACCGACACCGGACCGGGGAGTATGACGGACAGCGGCTATCCGCGGATCGCTCGCCGCTGGAGCCGGGGCACCGAGCTGGAGCAGGCGCCGGTCGTCTTCGAGGGGGAGACCAGTGACATCGGGGTCTGGGCCTTCCATGACGACACGCTTGGGCACGAACGCGACCTGATCCAGCGGGGCATCACCTTCTACACCAACGAGCTGCACGTGCTGGGCGCTGACGGCCGGCCGGTGCGCATCGACGTGCCCGACTCGGCCCAGGCGGGGATCACCCGCCAGTGGCTCACGGTCACGCTGCGAGATGACTGGACCCCGACGGAGCAGCCCGGTGGTTCGGTCCAGGCAGACCGGACCCCGGCGGGCAGGACCTTTGCCGCGGGCTCGCTCCTCGGCATACGGCTGGAGGAGTTCCTGGGCGGGTCCCGGGACTTCCAGCAACTCTTTGTCCCGACCCCGACCAGCTCGCTGACCTCTCACACCTGGACCCGCCACCATCTCGTGCTCAACATCCTGGACGACGTGACCAACCGGCTCGAGGTCCTCACACCCCCGACGGACGATGACTCGTCGCAGGGCTTCTCGCGGCGGGCGTTCACCGGGGCACCGCAGGTCGGGACGAGTGTCGTGGCCGCCGTCGACCGCACCGCGTCCGATCTGGTCTGGCTCTACACCACCGATTTCCTCACCCCGACCAGGCTGTCTCTCGCCGACGTCTTCGGCGCCGCCGACCCGGAGCTGCTGAAGTCGATGCCCACCTTCTTCGACAGCAGCGGGTTGGTCGCCACGCAGCGGTTCGTCACCTCCGCGGACGGCACGCGGGTGCCCTACTTCCTGGTGCACCGCGCCGACCTGCCCGCCGACGGCACCACCCCGACGCTGCTCTATGCCTACGGCGGTTTTGAGATCTCCCTGACGCCGACCTACTCGGGTGGCCTCGGCTCGGCCTGGCTGGAGCGGGGTGGGGCCTACGCGCTGGCCAACATCCGCGGTGGCGGGGAGTATGGCCCGGCTTGGCACCAGAGCGCGCTGAAAGCCAACCGGCACCGCGCCTACGAGGACCTGGCGGCAGTCGCGCGCGACCTGATCGACACGGGGGTCACGCAGGCGAAAAAGCTTGGGGTGCAGGGTGGCTCGAACGGTGGATTGCTCACCGGCAATATGCTCACGCAGTATCCCGACCTGTTTGGGGCCGTGGTCATCCAGGTGCCGCTGCTCGACATGGCGCGCTACTCCCACCTGCTGGCGGGAGCCTCCTGGGTGGCGGAGTATGGCGATCCCGACGTGCCCGAGGAGTGGGAGTTCCTCCGGACGTTCAGCCCCTATCACCTCTTCGACCCCGCCCGGGACTATCCGCCGGTGCTGTTCACCACCTCGACACGGGATGACCGGGTGCACCCCGGGCACGCGCGCAAGATGGCGGCCCGGATGCTGGCGGCCGGCAAGGACGTGACCTACTACGAGAACATCGAGGGCGGCCACGGGGGTGCCGCCACCAACAGCCAGCTCGCGCACATGCAGGCGCTGGCCTACCGCTTCCTCGCCGAGCGGCTCGGCGTGGCGGGCCCCGGGTCGATGGGTGACGGGTCAGCGGACGGCAGTGGGGTGGCCTGACCGCGGCGCGCATACCAGCGCTGCATGACCCCGTCCATCTCCTCCAGGAGGAAGGCGAAGAACTCCTGCAGGTCGGTCAGCCGGCGGGCCGCCTCGCCCCCCGGCTCCACGACGGCCAGGCCCCGGCCGAAGCCGACAATCCAGGCGTGCAGCGAGTTGGTGTCCTGCGCCAGCAGCCGGATCAGGGAGTCGCTGTCCACGACATACTGCTCCCGGCGGGTGCCGGGCACGGTGCGCCGGGAGATCATCCCGATCTGGGCGAGCCAGCGCACGGCCGAGGAGACGGCCGCGGGGCTGATCTGCAGCGCTGCCGCCAGCTCTGCTGCGGTCATGCTGCCCTGCTCGCTGACCAGGATCGCGGCATAGACGCGAGAGGGCATCCGCTGGACCCCGGAGGCCGTGATGGTCGCCGCGAGGTCCTCGACATAGGCCAGCTGCTCTCGGGTGAACTGCCGGGACGCCGTCTCGTCGGACATCGCACCGCCCTCCTGGAGTTTATTAGATTCACAAGATCGTGAATATCCTGTAGATTCTAACTCATGGACAATCCCATTGTCGTGGACCAGCTGCACAAGTCCTTCGGCTCGACCCAGGCGCTCGACGGACTCGACCTGTCCGTGGCGCAGGGGGAGGTGCACGGCTTCCTGGGACCCAACGGTTCGGGCAAGTCAACGACCATCCGGGTGCTGCTGGGGCTGCTCCGTCCCGACGGGGGGCGCGTCAGTCTGCTCGGCGGCGACCCGTGGCGTGACGCGGCCCGCCTGCACCGGCAGCTGGCCTATGTCCCCGGAGACGTGGCCCTGTGGCCCGGCCTGACCGGCGGCGAGGTCATCGACCTGATCGGCCGGCTGCGCGGGGGACTCAACGAGAGCCGGCGCGCCGAGTTGCTGGACGACTTCGAGCTCGACCCGACCAAGAAGAGCCGGACCTACTCCAAGGGCAACCGGCAGAAGGTCGCCCTCGTCGCAGCGCTCGCCTCCGACGCCGATCTGCTCATCCTGGACGAGCCGACCAACGGCCTGGACCCGCTCATGGAGGAGGTCTTCCAGACCTGGATCCTCCGCGCCAAGGACGACGGGCGCACGGTCTTGCTGAGCAGTCACATCCTCGCTGAGGTCGAAGCCCTCTGCGACCGGGTCTCGATCATCCGGGCCGGCGTCTCGGTGCAGAGCGGCACGCTGGCCGACCTGCGCCATCTCACCAGCACCACCGTCACCGCAGAGACCGGGCGGCCGGCCGATGGCCTGGGCACCATCGCCGGGGTGAGCGACCTGCAGCGCACCGACGGCCGGGTCACCTTCAAGGTGGACACCGATCACCTCGATGAGGCGATCGCGCACCTGTCTGAGCTGGGCATCCGCTCCCTGCAGGCTCACCCGCCGACGCTCGAGGAGCTCTTCCTCAAGCAGTATGGCGACCGCCTGCCTCCGCAGGACGACGAGACTGAGCGCGGTGGACCCGCGTCCGGCAGCGGTGGGGCGGGAGCGGACCGGTGACTACGCAGACCTCCTCGAAGCAGGTCCGCAGTCACGGCGCCGACTCCACGGAGCGGGCCTCGGGCCTGACGGGCACCGGCGAGCTGGTTCGGCTGTTCCTGCGCCTCGACCGGCTGCACCTGCCCCTGTGGATCCTCGGCATCGTCGGCATCGTGGCGGCCTCGGCGTCTGCCGTGCAGGGTTTCTATGACACCCCCGAGCTGCGGGCGGGCTACGCCGCGACGGTGAGCAGCAGCCCGGCAGCCATCGTGATGAGCGGCCCACCGCAGGCGCTGGACACCGTCGGGGGCATCACGCTCTTTGAGATCAACCTGACCTCGCTGGTGGGCATCGCGCTGATGGCGATCTTCCTGACGGTGCGGCACACCCGCGCGGAGGAGGAGGCCGGGCGCACCGAGCTGCTGCGGGCCGGGGTGCTCGGCCGGCATGCACCGCTCGCGGCGGCGCTGATCGTCGTCGGAGCGGCCAGCATGCTGGTCGGTGCCCTGATCGCCCTGAGCCTCATCGGGCTGGGGCTGCCGGCCGACGGGTCGCTGCTGTTCGGCGCGGCCACGGCCTGCCTGGGGCTGGTGTTCGTCGCGGTGAGTGCCGTGACGGCACAGGTGAGCGAGCATGCCCGTGCCACCCTCGGCCTGGCGGTCGCCGTCCTCGGTGTCGCGTGGGCCCTGCGCTCCCTCGGGGACGTGCGCGACAACGGCGCCTCCTGGCTCTCACCGGTGGGCTGGGTGCAGGCGGTGCACGCCTTTGGAGACCAGCGGTGGTGGCCACTGGTGCTGCCCGTGGCGCTGACCGCCGTGCTGATCATGGTCGCGGCCCTGCTCACCCGGCGCCGAGATGTCGGCGCCGGGCTGGTGGCGACCCGGCCGGGCCCCCCACGAGCCTCGGCGGTGCTCTCCTCGGCAGCGGGCCTGGCGCTCGTGCAGCAGCGGGCCACGCTGTTCTGGTGGAGCGTCGGACTCTTCCTCACCGGCCTGACCTTCGGGTCCTTCGGCAACGAGATCAGCACCATGGTGGAGGACAACCCGACCCTCTCGGAGGTCCTGGGTGGTGCGAGCGGGGAGGATCTGATCGCCGCCTACTTCGGTCTCATCATGCTGATCCTGGTCCTGATCGTCTCCTGCTTCACCGCCTCCTCGGTGCACCGCCTGAGGGGCGAGGAGGGGGCCGGCCGGACCGAGCTCGCCCTGTCCACCCGCACGCCGCGGACAGCCTGGCTGCTCGGCTGGCTGACCGTCAGCATGCTCGGCTCCGTGCTGGTCCTGACCGCTGCGGGGGCGGGGGTGGCTGTCTCCGACGCCGTGGCCAGCGGCTCGGCCGCGCGCACCGGGGAGCTCATCGGTGCGGCCCTGGCCTACCTGCCCGCGCTCGGTGTGATTGGTGGGCTCGCCACCGCGCTCTACGGCTGGGCGCCCCGGCTGGGCGTGCTGACCTGGGTGGTCATCGCAGGGTGTTTCGTGCTCGGCTGGCTGGGCGAGCTGCTCAGGATCCCGGAGCAGGTGCGTGACCTCTCGCCCTTCAACCTGACACCGCGGCTTCCGGCGGAGACGGTGGATTGGTCCGTGCTGATCCTGCTCTTGGCCGTCGCCCTGGCCCTGCTGGTGCTGGGGGTCGTGGGATTCAGGCGCCGGGATGTCGTCAGCAGCGCGTGATGAGGTGGTGACATGATGGGTGCCGTGAGGATGACAGCAACTTCCCTGACCCGTTCCGGGCGCGCGGGCACCCGTGCAGCCCGCTTCGCCCCCGCGCTCGCCGCCGTCGCGGTCGGTGCCCTGGCGCTCTCCGGCTGCGCCGGGGAGGTGCCCTCCGGAGTCGCCGCCGTCGTGGACGGCCGACAGATCTCCGTCGCGGAGGTGCAGGAGGCCACGGAGCAGTTCAACTCGCTGCCGGTCAGCCCGATGACATCCAGCGACACACTCACGCTGCTGATCTACGGCGAGGCCGCCGAGGCTGCCTACACCGAGGCGGGCCTCCCGCCGATTCCCGACTCACAGCTCGTCGCCCAGTTGCAGGGCGGCGGCGTCGACGAGCCCAGCGACGGGCTGGTGGACCTGTTCCGTGCAGTCAGCCACCTGCAGGGCGTGGGCGGTCTGCCGCCCGTTGACGACATGGAGGTCGCAGTCAACCCCCGCTTCGGCGGGTGGGACGACTCCGTGGGCCAGATCATCGCCCAGACGCCGGCCTGGATCACCGAGGTCACCACCGGGGCGCAGAACTGAGCGCTGCTGCCGGACTGAGCGCTGTGCCCGGTGCCGGGCCAGCGAGGGGTGACGCTATGGCGTGGTCGCCGGGACCGAGCACCGGACGCCTCAGCCTGCTGCTGACCACCCCTCGGCTGGCCCCCGGGCTCCTCTCCCGCGAGGCATGGCGGCGTCTGGAGGAAGCCAGCGCGGTGCTGGCCCGGTCCCTCGCGGACCCGCAGCCCCGTGCCATCTCGGCCGCCGGCCCGGCGGTGAGCGTCGCTGAGGGCGACCCACGCGCGCTCGCGCGAGAGCTGCTGGAACGTGCCGACCAGAGTCCCGTCGTGTGGATCGGGTCGCCCGATGGTGACCCGGGGCTCACGGAGGCGCTCGCGACCGAGGCCACCCGCCGCGGTGGGGCGGCCACCCCCGAAGTGGAGGTGTTGGTCGGGTCCTGGGACCAGCCCGGTGCCCGGCTGCTCGACGTCATCACGGTGATGGACCGGTTGCGCTCACCCTCCGGCTGTCCGTGGGACGCCGAGCAGACCCATCAGAGCCTGGTCCCCTATCTCGTCGAGGAGGCCCACGAGGCGGTCGAGGCGATCGAGTCCGGGGATGACGAACACATCCTGGAGGAGCTCGGCGACGTGCTGCTGCAGGTCGTCTTCCACGCCCGGATCGCCGCCGAGCGGGAGGACGGGTTCGACATCGACGACGTCAGTGCCCGCCTGGTCGACAAGCTCGTCCACCGGCACCCGCACGTCTTCGGCGACGTGGATGCCGCCGATGCCGCTGCGGTGGAGGCCAACTGGGAGGAGCTCAAGGCCGCCGAGAAGCCGGACCGCGAGCACCCCCTGGACGGCATCCCGGCTGGTATGCCGGATCTCGCCCGCGCCGTCAAGGTCACCACCCGCCTGGAGCGGGCCGGTCTGGGCCAGTGGCTGCGAGCCGAGGTGGATCGGCGACTCGTGGGTGGGTCGGCCGCCGGGGAGTCGGTGGCTTCGGGCGAGTCGGCGACCGCAGGAGTGCCGGTGACTGCGGGGGAGGACTCTGTCGTCGCGGCGCGACTGTTTGAGGTCGTGCTGGACGCCCGTGCGCTCGGGGTCGACCCGTCGGCCGCGCTGCGTGCCCTGCTGCGTGACCTGCGAGCCGCAGACCTCGACACACCCTCGCCGTGAGCGCCGACCAGCGGCGCCACGTGCGCATCAGCACCCGCAACGCCACCTTCCAGCAGTGGCAGTCGCTGCTCGGCAACCGGACCAAGCGCAACCGCCACCGGGAGTTCCTCGTCCAGGGGGTGCGCCCGCTGACCCTGGCCCTGGAGCGCCAGTGGCCGGTGCGTGCCCTGCTGCGCGGAGACGCCCCGTTGTCGGACTGGGCTCAGGGAGTGTGGGAGCAGACCGCGGCCGGGCTGCACGGCATACTCACCCCCGAGCTGATGGCTGAGCTCGGCGGGAAGCAGGAGGCCACCCCGGAGTTGCTGGCCGTGCTCGAGCTGCCCCCGGACGATCTGGACAGGCTGCAGACGCCGGCCCGGGTGCCGCTGGTGACGGTCTTTGACCGGCCGGGCAGTCCCGGCAACATCGGCACGCTGACCCGCTCGGTCGATGCCTTCGGTGGCAGCGGGGTGGTGGTGACCGGTCACGCGGCCGATCCCTATGACCCGCGGTGCGTGCGCGCCAGCACCGGCTCGATGCTGACGGTGCCGGTGGTGCGGGTGCCCTCGCACGTCGAGCTGCTGGCCTGGATCGCACAGCCGGCCCAGGCGGTGGTGGGTGCCGGCGATGCGGCGGGCAGTCCCGGTGGGTTGAGCGCGCGCGAACAGTGGCAGGTCGTCGGGCTGGACGAGGCCGGTGACGTCCCGGTGCGCGAGGTGGATCTGACCCTGCCGACCGTGCTGGTGATCGGCAACGAGACCCGAGGCCTCACCCGGGCCTGGCGGGAGGCGTGTGACCACCTGGTGAGCATCCCGATGGTCGGGTCGGCCAGCTCGCTGAACGCCGCGGTTGCCGGTTCGCTCGTGCTGCACGAAGCGCTGCAGCAGCGACTGAGGACCTGACCTGGTCAGTCCTCGGCTGCGCCGGTGCCCACCAGGGCGGCGTAGACGTCGAGCACGGTGCGCTTCTGCGCGGGAGTCAAGTTGGGGTCCTCCTGGAGCGCCGCGCGCGTGCGTCGACGGCCAGCCTCCAGCTCATCGGTGGTGCGGGTCTCCTCGACTAACTCGTCGGGGTCGATGCCGAGGATGGTCGCCAGGCTCCGCAGGACCTGGTCGCTCGGGGTGCGCAGACCGTTCTCGATCTGGGACAGGTAAGGGCCCGAGATCCCCGCCATCGTGGCCAGCTGGCGCATCGGCAGCGCAGCCAGCTCGCGCTGCTGACGGATCAGCGCGCCGAGGGAGGAGGGGATGGAGGTCATCGACCCAGGGTAATGGCTGGGGGCTAGTGTGAGGTTATATCGGTCCGAGGCGGGAAGGCAGGACGAGATGTCGAGCACGCACGAGGTTGTCCCTGGTCAGCGCACGGTATTCCTGGCAGATCTGCCGGATCTGGTGGGGCAGCAGCTCGGACCGTCCCGACCGATCGTGGTCACCCAGGAGCGCATCGATGCGTTCGCCGAGGCAAGCGGTGACCGGCAGTGGCTGCACACCGATCTCGAGCGGGCTGCCCGCGGCCCGTTCGGCGGTACCATTGCGCACGGCTATCTGACGCTCGCACTGCAGACCGTGATGCTGTGGGATGTGCTCGAGGTCAGTGACGCCGACAGCGTCGTCAACTACGGACTCAACAAGGTCCGGTTCATCACACCGGTTCCGGTCGGGTCCGAGCTGGTGATGACCGTTGAGGTCACCGACGTCTCACCCGTGCGTGGCGGACACCAGCTGGCCTACACCGCCACGATCAGCCTCCCCGGAGCCTCCCGGCCCTGTTGCGTCGCCGAGGTGCTCTTCCGTTATCTCAGTTCAGAAGGTTCGTGACCATGTCTATCCCTGGAATGTCCGGTGCAGGCGAATCCTTGTCGGTGCCCGGCGCCTCGTTGCTGCGGCTGATGACGCAGAAGGCGACCACGCCTGACCCACGGCTCGTGGAGGCGATGGCTCCGGTCATTGAGTTCCTGGGCAAGAACGACCCGCTCGGGCTGGTCCCGGCGACCGTCACGGTCCTCCAGCGTGCGCTGAAGAGCCCGTTGGCGATGTTCAACGCCTACGCCCGGCTGGGCCAGGGCATGGTCCAGCTGCAGATGGCCACCACCGCCAAGGCCGTCGGGGTGGCCACGGAGCCAGTCCTTGCCCCCGAGCCCGGCGATCGACGGTTCACCGAACGCACCTGGAGCGACAACGCCGCCTTCTTCGCGCTGCAGCAGACCTATCAGCTGGCGTGCCGGTTTGCTGAGGACGTGCTCAAGGCCGGCTCCAGCGGTGACCCGGATGACCTCAATGACCGCAAGGCGGCCTTCCTGGTCCGGTTGGCAACGGAGGCGCTGTCGCCCACAAACTTCCCCGCGACCAACCCCGAGGCGCTGATCAGGGCCTTCCAGACCGGCGGCCAGTCCCTGGTGAAGGGGGCGGCCAACATGCTGGAGGACTATGTCGAACGAGGGGGGATCCCGGAGCAGGTCGACAGTTCCGGGTTCGAACTCGGCGACAACCTGGCTGCGACCCCCGGCAAGGTGGTCTTCCGCAACGACTTGATCGAGCTCATCCAGTACGCTCCGCAGACCGAGCAGGTGCACGCGGTCCCGATCCTGTGCAGTCCGCCGTGGATCAACAAGTTCTATGTGATGGACCTCGCCCCCGGCCGCAGCCTGGTGGAGTGGATGCTCACCCACAATCGCACCGTCTTCATGATCAGCTATCGCGACCCGGGGGTGGAACTCAGCCACCTGACGATGGATGACTATCTCGCGCAGGGTGTGCTGACGGCCCTGGACGTCGTCGAGGAGATCACCGGGGCACCCAAGATCGACGTCATGGGCCTGTGCCTCGGTGGTGCGATGGCGACGATGGGAGTGGCCAACCTCACGGCCAAGGGCGACAAGCGGGTCAACTCGTTGACGACGCTCAACACCCTCATCGACTACTCCGAGCCGGGCGAGCTGGGCATCTTCACCGACGACCAGACCCTCAAGCGGATGAGGGCACGGATGGCGGACCGCGGCGGTGTGCTGCCGGCCAAGGACATGTCGACGACCTTCGACCTGCTCCGGGCGCGAGACCTGGTCTTCCGCTATGTTCCCGGCCGGTGGCTCATGGGGGATAAGTCCCCAGCCTTCGACGTGCTGGTCTGGAATGCCGACTCCGTCCGGATGCCGGCCACCATGCACACCGAGTATCTTGAGGCGCTCTATGGTCAGAACCGGCTGGCCCGCGGCGACTACGAGCTCGGTGGCGAGCGGCTAGACCTCAAGAACGTCAAGGTCGACCTCTATGTCGTCGGTGCCATCAACGACCACATCGTGCCGTGGACCTCGTCCTTCGCGGTGACCGGACTGACCGGGGGCAAGGTGCGCTATGTGCTGAGTAATGGCGGGCACATCGCTGGTGTGGTCAACCCGCCCGGCCCCAAGGCCTGGTATGAGGCGCTGCCGGCAGGCAAGGACAGCACGACCGGCACCGCCGAGTCCTGGCGTGGGTCGGCGACCCGCACGCCAGGCACCTGGTGGGAGGACTGGGTCACCTGGGCCACGAAGCGCGCCGGCAAGCTGGTCGACCCGCCCCAGCTCGGCAGTGAGAAGCACCCACCGCTGACGGACGCCCCGGGTGACTACGTCCGCTGACCCGCAGCGCGGACCGGAGCGGCGCGCGGTGAGGAACGCGGTGTGCCCGGCCCCACGGCATACGCGCATTTGACCGTGTTAGCAGATGTCTGCTAACGTTGCTAACAAGCAGCGAGGGAAGACTTCCTGCAGGCACCAGATCCCCACACCTGAGGAGAATCACCATGGCTGACGCCAAGACCACCGCCCAGAACGTGACCGCCGACCTTGAGGCCACCGCGGGCCGCATCCGTGAGCTCAACGAGAAGCTCATCACGGCCGCCAAGCAGAACGGCAACGTCTCGCTGGACGTCTACGAGAAGACGCTGACCGACATGCTGTCCTTCTCGCAGCAGGCCGCGGACTCGACCCAGAACGAGGTCATCTCCGCGATCACCAAGGCCCACAGCGACTACATCACCTCGATCACCAAGGTCTTCACCGGCGCCGCTCGTGACGCCCTGAAGTGACTCTGAGCATCATCGCCTGAGGGGAGGCGCCGTCCACCGACGGTGCCTCCCCTTAGTCATGCTCACTCGCTGTCCCCGTAACATCGGCGGAGCTAGTGCCGGGGTCGGCACCGCCGCACACCTTTTCCGTGAGTCCGACAGGAGTCTGCTGACATGACCGAAGCAGTGATCGAACCAACGCCGGTAACCGACAGTTCCACCTCAGCGACGGACGTCCCGTTCGAGCCGATCGTCGGGGCGCACCTGGAGCACAGTGCGGATCCACAGGTCCGGCGGTGGACGTTCGCCGCCTTCGACATTGCTGCGGCCTGGACCACCAGTTGGATCGACTATGCCAACGCCGCGATGGCGCGACGCAGCACTCCACTTGATGTCCTCGACGACGTGCAGCGCTTCTGGTCTGCTGCCCTCGACCGGCCGAGTCCGACCTGGTCCACCCCCTTTGAGGTGGTCCGCGAGTGGCCCGCTGCGCGGCTGCTGGACTTCTCCACCGGGTCGGGCGCGGACGTGGTCCCGACGCTCTTCCTGCCGCCTCAGGCGGGCCACGCCTCGACGATCGTGGACTACACGCCTGAGCAGAGCCAGGTGCGCACCGCCTTGGAGCAGGGGTTGACACGCCTGTATGTCCTGGACTGGTTGGGCGCGACCCCGCAGACCGCGGACACCACGATCGAGGACTACGTCGCGGTCCTGGACGAGACCGTCAAGTGGATCGGCGGCCCGGTCAACCTGGTGGGGGACTGCCAGGGCGGGTGGCTGGCGACGATCTATGCCGCGCTGCGTCCGGAGGCCGTTGCCTCTTTGTCCATCGGTGCTGCGCCGATCGATTTCCACGCGGGACAGAGCGCCATCCACGACTGGATTTCTGAGCAGCAGGCCACCCAGGACCCGATGTGGATCTACCGTTCGCTCGTGGAGGCCAACGCCGGTGTGCACAAGGGCGACTTCCAGGTCGCCGGGTTCAAGATGATGGAGCCCGCTGGAGAGCTAAGCCGCCTGGCAGACCTGTGGGCGCACATCGACGACCCGGAGTTCGTGGACCGCTATCGCGACTTTGTCTCCTGGTTTGAGACTCCGCAGGACATGGCCGGCGCCTTCTACCTCTGGACTGTCGAGCACCTCTTCGTCAACAACGAGCTGACCGCCGGCGTCCTCCGGGTCGGAGACGAGACCGTCGACCTCTCCCGGATCTCCATGCCTATCCATCTGCTTGCCGGCAGCAATGACCACATCACGCCTCCGGAGCAGGTGTGGGCGCTGGCTGAGCACGTGTCCACCCCGGCCAAGGACATCGGCAGCCACCTCGTGGAGGCGGGGCACCTTGGGTTGTTCATGGGACGTCGCGCGCTGACGGAGCACTGGGCGCCACTGTTCCGCAGCGTGAGGGAGAGGAATGCCCGCGAGGCACGGACCGCTGCGGCGCCAGCTGTGAAGGCCCCAGCTGTGAAGAAGGCTCCGGTGGCGAAGTCGGCCCCGGCGGCCAAGGCTCCCGTTGCGAAGAAGGCTCCGGTGGCCAAGGCTCCCGTTGCGAAGTCGGCTCCGGTGGCCAAGGCTCCGGCCGCGAAGTCTGCTCCGGTGGCGACGTCTGCTCCGGTGACGAAGTCGACTCCGGTGGCCAAGGCTCCCGTTGCGAAGTCTGCCCCGGCGGCCAAGGCTCCCGTTGCGAAGAAGGCACCGGTCACGAAGTCGGCTCCGGCGGCCGAGGCTCCCGTTGCGAAGAAGGCACCGGTCACGAAGTCGGCTCCGGTCGAGAAGAAGGCCCCGGTCGCCAAGGCTCCCGCTGCCAAGCAGACACCGGCCTCGAAGTCGGCTCCCGCCGAGAAGGAGGCCCCGGCGACGAAGCCCGCTCAGGCGGCCCAGGCCACACCGGCGAAGTCGGCTCCGGCCGCAAACCCGACTCCGGTTGCTACGCCTGCGCCAGCCAGCGAGTCCACAGGCGTGAAGGCTGACTCAGCGAAGGCAGACGCCCCGCGCGAAGGCACCTCGCCGCAGAACTGAGTCCCGTCTCACTCGACAGGTGCCCACGTGTTGCGCGGACGCACCTGTCGAGTGAGGGGGTCACATATCCATGCCGCCGTTGACGCCCCAGACCTGTCCGGTGATGTAAGAGGACCTGTCGGCGCAGAGGAAGTGCACGACGCGTGCGATCTCGTCGGGGTCAGCGAGGCGAGCCATCGGGATCTGGCCCTTGATCTTGTCGAGCACCTTCTCGGGGACCGCCTCGACCATCTCCGTGTTGACGTAGCCGGGGGTGACCGTGTTGACCGTCAGTCCGATCGAGTCCACGTTGAGTTTGCCGGACCGCTGCAGGTGGAAGGCGGCCTCTCGGGCGAGGGTCTTGGTCAGACCGAAGAGCCCCGACTTGGACGCGGCGTAGTTGGCCTGACCGATATTGCCCATCTCGCCGATAATTGAGGACACATTCACGATGCGTCCGGTTCCACGCTCAAGCATGTGCTTCAGAGCGGCCTGAGCCATATAGAAGGTGCCCGAGAGGTTGACCTGGACCACCGCATCCCAGTCGTCGTCCTCCATCTTCAACACCGTGCGGTCGCGGGTGATGCCGGCGTTGTTGACCAGGATGTCGAGCCGGCCGTGCTGCGCGATGACGTCCTTGATCGTGCGGCGGCAGTCCTCGGCGGAACCCACGTTGCCCTGGTGCGCGGAGAAGGCGCTATCCGGGAACTGCTCGCGCAACTGACCGAGAAACTCATCGGCGCGCTGTTGGTCCCGTCCGAACCCCATGGCCACCGTGGCTCCCTGGTCGGCCAGGCTCCGGCTGATGGCGGCCCCGATGCCTCGGGTGCCTCCAGTGACGAGGGCGACGCGGTCGACGAGCTTGCTCCCGCGTGGACCGGTAGTTGACACAGACATCTGGCACTCCTTGGGCGAGGGTCGACTTCCGCTCACGCTATCGCTCCCCGCCGACTCGTGCACTGGGCGTGATCAAAGCACCCGAGGTGCAGGCGGCCACCGGTTCGTCCGGCGGGGTGGATTGCCGCCACGCGGTGCGCCCGGTGGGGGTTGGGCAGGGTGGGCCGTTAGGCTCGGGTCAGACCTGACGTGTGCTCATCCAGTGCATGTCTCTGCGCACAGCGTGAAGGAGTAGTCGTGGCTGTCATCGACGCGATCATCGCCCGGGAGATCCTGGACTCTCGGGGCAACCCGACGGTCGAGGTCGAGGTGGGACTGGACGACGGCACCGTCGGCCGGGCCGCCGTGCCCTCCGGCGCCTCCACCGGTCAGTTCGAGGCTGTCGAGCGCCGGGACGGCGACGAGGGCCGCTATCTCGGCAAGGGTGTGGAGCAGGCCGTCGCCGCCGTGATGGATGACCTCGAGCCGCGGCTGCTCGGATTCGACGCCAGCGAGCAGCGCCTGGTCGACAACGAGATGCTGGCCATCGACGGCACCGACAACAAGGGTGAGATCGGCGCCAACGCGATCCTCGGTGTGAGCCTGGCCGTGGCCAAGGCCGCTGCGGAGTCGGCCGGGTTGCCGCTGTTCCGCTATGTCGGCGGCCCCAACGCCCACGTCCTGCCGGTGCCGATGATGAACATCCTCAACGGCGGTTCGCACGCTGACTCCAACGTGGACATCCAGGAGTTCATGATCGCCCCGATCGGTGCCGGCTCGTTCCGCGAGGCGCTGCGCTGGGGCACCGAGGTCTATCACGCGCTCAAGGCGGTGCTCAAGGAGCGCGGCCTCAGCACGGGCCTGGGTGACGAGGGCGGCTTCGCCCCCAACCTGGAGTCCAACCGTGCGGCCCTCGACCTGATCCTCGAGGCCATCAGCAAGGCCGGCTACACCCCCGGCAGCGACATCGCCCTGGCACTGGACGTGGCCGCCAGCGAGTTCTTCGAGGACGGCTCCTACGTCTTCGAGGGCGGGACCAAGACCGCCGAGGAGATGGTCGACTACTACGCCGAGCTCGTCGATGCCTATCCGCTCGTGTCCATCGAGGACCCGCTCAACGAGGATGACTGGGAGGGCTGGAAGGCGATGACCGACCGTCTCGGCTCCCGCGTCCAGCTCGTGGGCGACGACCTGTTCGTCACCAACCCCGAGCGGCTGCAGCGCGGCATCACCGAGGACACCGCCAACGCCCTCCTCGTCAAGGTCAACCAGATCGGCACGCTCACCGAGACCCTCGACGCGGTCACCCTCGCGCAGACCAACGGCTACCGCTGCATGATGAGCCACCGCTCCGGCGAGACCGAGGACGTCACCATCGCCGACCTCGCCGTCGCCACCAACTGTGGCCAGATCAAGACCGGTGCCCCGGCCCGCTCCGAGCGGGTCGCAAAGTACAACCAACTCCTGCGCATCGAGGAGGAGCTCGACGACGCCGCGGTGTATGCCGGTGCCGGCGCCTTCCCGCGGTTCGCGCCCTCCGCCTGAGCCCCGCGGCGGACCGGTCCCGCCGACCCGACCACGGACCGACCTGAGTGACACGACGGACGCAGCACCCGGCATACCGGAGAAAGGACGCACCGATGGCAAGCAGCCGCGGACCCGCGCGCGGGTCGTCGCGACCTGCCGCGACGCGCCCCTCCTCGCGGCCACGTCCGGGCAGCTCACCGCGCAAGGGTCCCCGCACTTCCAGTGCGACGAGCGGCAGCGGACGGCGGCAGCCGCCCCCGCACCTGTGGCGCCTGGGTGCGCTGATCGTGCTCATCGGTTTCCTGGGGCTGTTTCTGACCCCGACGTTGCGGGGCTATCTCGATCAGCGCGCGGCCATCTCCAAGGCAGAGCAGCAGATCGCGGCCGAGCAGGAGGACATCACCGCGATCGAGAAGGAGCTGGCTCGCTGGGAGAACGACTCCTTCGTCGAGCAGCAGGCGCGCGAGCGGCTGCGCTTCGTCAAGCCTGGCGAGGTCGCCTTCACGGTGCTCGACGACACCGGTGAGGAACTGACCGAGCCGCTGCCGGGGATGACCCCGGTGACCAACGACGTGCACGCCCATCGGCCCTGGTATGGCCAGGTCTGGGAGTCGGTGGTCACCGCCAACGAAGGACTGCCGGAGACCGATGCCCCAGAGCGTCCCTGACCCCGTGAGCACCCCGGGCCAGCCCCACCAGGCGCCGACGGAGGAGGACCTGGCCACCATCCACCGCCAGCTCGGCCGGCTGCCGCGGGGCGTGGTCGCGATCGCGCACCGCTGCCCCTGTGGATGCCCCGACGTGGTCCGCACCGAGCCCCGGCTGCCCGACGGCACCCCGTTCCCGACCTCGTTCTACGCGACCTGCCCGCGCCTGACCGGCGCGATCTCCACTCTGGAGAGCGACGGGATGATGCGCGAGATGACCGAGCGTCTTGCCACCGACCCCGACCTGGCTGCGGCGTATGCCGCAGCGCACCAGGACTATCTGTCCCGCCGGGCCGAGCTGGGCTCGGTCCCGGAGATCGAGGGGATCTCCGCCGGAGGCATGCCGACCCGGGTCAAGTGCCTGCACGTGCTGGTCGCGCACTCCCTGGCCGTCGGTCCGGGCATCAACCCCCTCGGTGATGAGGCGCTCGCGGCGCTGCCGCAGTGGTGGCACGACGGGTGCTGCGACCCCGACGAGCCGGAGCCCGTGGCAGAGACACCTGACCAGGCCGCGCCGCGGGGAGGGGACGCATGAGCCGCGTGGGTGCGATCGACTGCGGCACCAACTCGATCCGGCTGCTCATCGCCGACGTCGAGAACGGCCAGCTGCAGGACGTGCACCGCGAGATGCGGATCGTCCGGTTGGGACACGGGGTCGACGCCACCGGCCGGATCGGGGACGAGCCGATGGCACGCACCCTGGCCGCCGCCGCCGACTATGCGGCGCTGTGCCAGCAGGAGGGCTGTGAGTCCGTGCGGTTCGTAGCGACCTCCGCCTCGCGCGACGCAGCCAACGCGGAGGAGTTTGTCGCCGGGGTGCGTCAGGCTTTCGCGGCCTTCGGCACCACCCCCGAGGTGGTCACGGGACGCCAGGAGGCCGCGCTCTCCTTCGCCGGAGCGCTCAGCGGGCTGGCGGGGTCCGCAGCACCCCACCTGGTGGTCGACATCGGCGGCGGCTCCACCGAGTTCGTGCGGGGCGACACCACCGTCGAGCAGGCCCTCTCGGTCGACATCGGTTGTGTCCGGATGACCGAACGGCACCTGCGCAGCGACCCGCCGTCCGAGGCCGAGATCTGGCCGGCCCTGGGGGACATCACGGTGGCGATCAACGCCGCGGCAGAGCAGGTTGACCTCACCGGGGTCAGCACGTTGGTGGGGGTGGCCGGGTCGGTCACCACCGTCACCGCGCACGCCCTGCGCCTCGACAGTTATCGACCCGAGGCGATCCACGGCTCCGAGTTGTCGGTCGAGCAGGTCATCGCCGCCTGCACCGAGCTGGTGCAGATGAGTCGCGCCGACCGGGCGGCCCTGCCCTATATGCACGAGGGGCGGGTCGACGTCATCGGTGCGGGCGCGCTGGTGTGGCGCAGCATTGTCCAGCGACTGGCCCACGACTCTGGCCTGACCACCGTGCGCACCTCCGAGCACGACATCCTCGACGGCATCGCCCTCTCCCAGGCCACCGCGGGCTAGGTCGGTCGCCCTGATGGCCGGCACCGGCTCGCGGCCCCCTGGTGAGACCGACTCGCCGGGCAGCCCCGCCACGCCGGAGCACACCGACCCGCACCCCCTCACCGGCCAGGAGTTCCCCTCCCCGGTGCCGCCCGGCACGGGCTGGCCCGGTGACCCCGCCACCGCCGACACTGCCGTCGCCCGCACCGCCACCCAGGTGGCCCGGCTGGCCAGCCGGGCACAGACCACGGCGGAGCTCGACGCGATGGTGACGGTATGCCGTGCCTGCCCCCGCCTGGTGGACTGGCGCGAGTCGGTGGCCACGACGGGCCGGCGCGCGTCGTTTGCGGCCCAGCCCTACTGGGGTCGACCGGCGGCGGGCTTCGGCCCGGCAGGTGCCCCGGTCCTGGTCGTGGGCCTGGCGCCGGCGGCCAACGGGGCCAACCGCACCGGACGGATGTTCACCGGCGACCGGTCGGGGGACTGGATCTATGCCGCGCTGCACCGTGGGGGCTTCGCCACCCAAGCCAGCAGTGAGCATGCCGGTGACGGGCTGGAGCTGCAGGGGATCCGGATCGTCTCGGCGGTCCGGTGCGCGCCGCCGCAGAACAAGCCGACCACGGCGGAGAAGGCCACCTGTGCGCCGTGGCTGCACCGAGAGTTGGAGCTCGCCGAGCCGACCCTGCGCTCGATCCTCGCGCTGGGCTCCATCGGCTGGGACGCCACGCTGCGCACGGTCCGCGAGATGGGGTGGGTCGTGCCGCGGCCCAAGCCGAAGTTCGGCCACGGTGCCACTGCTGAGCTGACGACCCCGCACGGCCGGACGGTGCGGCTGGTCGGCAGTTATCACGTCAGTCAGCAGAACACCTTCACGGGCAAACTCACCGAGGCCATGCTGGACGAGGTCATCGCGTCCCTGTGACTGTCGTGGCGGTCGTTCGATAGGCCAGGCACCCGGTGTCTGAGCACACTCAGGAGCCGAAGAAGACCTCGTCCGGGGGATACGGCGGGCAGATCGGGGTCAGCCGGTCCTGCTCCGTTTCCGATAGCACCTCGAGGTACTGGCTGGGCCACCAGGTGCGCTGCGGAGTGAAGAATGTCGAGATATATGTCTCTCGGCTCGGTTGGTTTGCCCTGTTCACGGGCACGCCGTGGGCCTCCATACATGGGATGAAGTACTGGTCCCAGTAGTCATAGACCAGGCCGATCTGCTCCTGCGTCCAGTCCTGGCTGTAGTCGGGGTCCGGAGTGAACCTCGCATTGCACTCGTACCAGGCCAGATCCCACGCGGACAACTGGTCGGCCGGCGGCGGACCTGCTGGGTAGGAGATGCTGCCGTCCTCAACCTCGAGCGAGAACCCGGAGTCGGTCATGCACCCGGACATGACGCTGTCCCACTCGGCGCGCGGGTGGACCCAGCGCTCCAGCGCTACGTTGGGAGCCGATCCGTCGAGATCTCTGGCCATGCCGGCGAGGTACTCGGTGCGCCACTGCTCACGATCTGCTGCTGAGAGCCTGACCTGACTGACGTGGACCGTCGGCTCCCAGGACTTCGGGTCCCACTGGCCGGGAACGGTTGGTCCTGAGGTCGGTTCGGACTCGGAGGCTCCGGTCTCCAGCGGCATGGTGACCGCCGGGGCGGGTGGGGGGCTGTCCTGCTCCGCTTGGGGAGTGTCGCTCTCGCCCGGTGAGCACGCAGCCAGCGCGAGCGCCAGGGCGGTCACGAGCGCGGACGTCCGTCGCCAACCGGTCACAGCCACAAGATCTCCCCTCCAGGCCACCATGATAGCGACCCCCCAGTGCCTGCAGGGGCTCGTACGACCCGCGCATTATGATCACGGTTTCGTAGGTCGGAACCGCATTCTGGTAACGGTTTCGTAGGTCGGAACCGTATTCTGATAGCGGTTTCGTAGGTCGCAGCGTGGATGAACTGCCCGGTCCCGACGCTGGGTAGGCTTGCCGCTGGCCCTCGTAGCCCAACCGGCAGAGGCAGCCCACTTAAAATGGGTCCAGTGCGGGTTCGAATCCCGCCGGGGGCACACGGCCTATCCCGTTGGGCACACCGTTCATCTCGCCGGGCACAGACTTCACAGGATGGTTGCCGCGTCTTGGAGCAGCTTGCGCGTCTTGGAGCCGACTGCAGTCGGCCTGAAGTTGAACAACCTGCTGTATGACGCACGTGATGGGTTCTCACGGTCTGGTGCGCCGCATCTCCTCGGCGAGTGGGGGGTTGCTGGTGTCGAAGTCGGCGACGATCCGTGCCTGCACCTCGGTCGGCTTGTTCTGGCTCAACTTCGAGCGGGCGTCGAAGCGGGTCACGTGCAGGCGGAGGCCGACGGTCCCCTTGGCCGCCCGGCGGGAGCCTGCCTCGTCCTCGGACAGGCTGCGGCCACCCTCTCGATGCGCCTCGAAGTGGTCGGTCAGCCGGGACAGGACGGCATAGTTCTCCTCCTCGGACAGGATCTCCGGGACGCCGTAGAGGTGGGCGGTCACGTGGTTCCAGGTGGCAACGAGGTCGCCGGGCTCGTAGAGGCTGGCCGAGACATAGTCGTGCGGCCCCTGGATGATCACCAGCACCTCGTGCTGGCCCAGCTCGTGCAGCTGCTCGTCGGGCCGACCGAAGTGGCTGACGATGCTGATGCCATCCGCATCCTCCTCGAGCAGCACGGGGTAGTGCGAGGCGACCATGCCGTTGCTCGTGGGCGAGACGATGGTGGCCCACGGGTTGCCCCGGATGAGGCGCTTGACCTCCTCGGGCGCGGTTATCAGGTAGTGCGGCGTGTGTCTCACGGCATCCTCGTCTCGGTTGTGCTCGCGGTCATCCTGCCTGCGGGGTTCGCCGACGTGGTCACCGGGTCGATCGTCGGGACCTCAGCCACCGTCTCCGGTGACGCGGCCCCGGCCAGCCTTGATCTGGGAGCGTTGCCGCTTGCCCTCCAGCCGACGTCGCTGACTGCCCCGCGTGGGTTTGGTCGCCCGCCGCGGCGGTGGCGGTGGCGCGGCCGCCGAACGCAGCAGGGCGACCAGCCGTTCGCGTGCCGCGATGCGGTTCTGCCGCTGGGCTCGGTGCTCGGACGCCACGACCACGAGCTGGTCGACGGTCAGGTGCGGCACAAGGTTGCGCAGCATCCGGTCGCGGGTGCTCTCGGCCAGCTCGGCGACAGCGATCGAGGACGCCGGACGATAGATCAGCTCCACCCTGCTGTCGGTGGTGTTGACGCCCTGTCCGCCCGGACCCGAGGACCGCGAGAAGCGCTCCAGCAACTCACCAGCGGGGATGACCATGCCGGCTCGGAGTCCAGGACCCGGAGGGACCGTGAGGTCGCTGCCCGGTTGCGGTGACCGAGCCACGTTCAGCCCTGCAGCGCGGACCAGAAGAGGGCGCGACCGACGAGGGGGTACTGCCCCTTCGGGTGGGCCCGGAAGAGCGGCTCGCTGCCGAACAGCACGGCCGCGCCGTCGTGGTCGACGCCGCTGACGACCAGCGCCTGACCGGCTGCGGCGTCCTGGCCGCCCTCGTCGGCCGAACCGGCCCAGTGGCCGCTCACGAGCAACTCGTCCGTGGAGTAGCGCTGGTCAACCTGCACCTCTGGGCCGAGCTCGGTGAACCACCCGGGCGAGTAGACGAAGGAGTGCGCGGGGGCGTTGGCACCGATCCCCGTGTCGGCACTATCGACGGCAACCACACCATTGCCATCGCCGCGACCCTGCTCAAAGGTGAGGTCCAGCAGGTCCAGGGAGTCGTTCAACCGAGTGCCGTTGAGTCCCTTGCCGACATAGCCACCGCCGTTGGCCAAGAAAGAAGTGAGGTCGTCCCGGGCCGTCTCGTTCAGCGCGTTCCACGACAAGCCGGAGGAGACATAGACCGCGTCGATGTCGGCATAACTGAATCCGTCGTTGAGAACGGTGGCACTGATCGGTCGCACCTGGAAGCCCATCTCCTCCAGGGCCCACTGCTCGGTCTGGGGCGCGGCGGCCGCGACCACGAACTCGTCACCGACCGGTGTCCCGGCTGCCCCGACGGGGGCGGAGGTGAAGACCACGCCGAAGGCGTTGGCGGTCAGGTCGGCCTGGTCGGCGGCCTCGGCCGGCACCAGGACGGTGCCGTCGTCGAGCCACTCCACGGCTACCCCGGAGCGGGCCAGGTGGTTGAGGGCCGAGAGGTCGGCAGGGTCGTCGAGTCGCAGCAGTAGGTCACCCTCGCCGTCGACCTGGCCGGTCGGGGTGGCGGCGCCGATCACCCGGCCGGTTGTCGGCATACGGCCGTCCTGGGGGAGGGCAGCGACGTCCGCGCCCCACAGCAGTCCCAGGCTCCAGCCGGAGATGTCATACATCGAGTCGACCCGGTCGCTGATGTCGGTGCCCGGGCCCAGCAGTGCGTTGGCCAGACCACGCCTGCTCTGGTGCAGGTCCACGACATAGCTGCCGGCCGGGTAGGTGGTGCCCTCGACCGTGACGGGCTGGCGGGCGGTGCGGACCTCGATGCCGTTGGCGATCAGGTGGTTGACGAGCCGGGCCGCGGCGGGCGCGGAGCGCTGGTGGTCGCGAACGGGGATGACGTAGGCGCGCGGGTAGTCGGTGAGATAGACGTCCTCGGGCCCGATCTCAGGAAAGAGCTCCTCGGACACTTCGACAGGGTCGGCACCGGTCACGCCGCGGCGGAAGATTTCGATCTGGTCGGCGAGCAGCTCGCCCCGGTGCTCCTGCAGATAGTCGATCGAGGAGGTCATGGCCGCGTGCGCGATGTCGGTGTTGATCGCCGAACGACGCTGCAGCTCCGCCTCCGGCAGGGTGTAGGCCGAGTTGTTGACGCGCAGCGGGATCTCGACGGTGTGTGAGACGGCCCCGTGGAAGGCGGCGTACTGCGGTGTGAAGATCGGCGGCCAGTCGTCCCAGCCCTCGTCCCAGTCCCGGAACGGGATCTGCGGTGGGTTGACGCCATCATCGTCTGCGGTCAGGCCCAGGTCGAGGATGGCCTGCTCCATACCGAGCCCGTTGGGGTAGGCGTGCTTGATGAACAGGTCGTACTCGTAGTTCTCACCGTGCGGGGGAGTGGTCGGCTCGATGAGCGTGCCGTTGACATAGCCGTGCAGGTCCAGCATCACCAGTGGCTGGGTGCGGATGAGCGCATCGCGCACCGCGACAACCTCTGGCTGAGTGGCCGTGATGAAGTCACGGTTCATGTCGAACCCCGACGCATTGGCGCGGGTGTTGCTGTGGCGTCCGTCCGGGTTCATGGTGACCACGAGATAGATCCGGCTGCTCTCCAGGGTCTGCAGAACCTCGGGGTCGTCGCTGGTGGCGTAGTCCTCGATGAGACGCAGGGCCGCGTCGGTGCCCTCCCACTCGTTGCCGTGGATGTTGTTGTTGATGAAGATCGGGGTCTTGTAGTGCCGCGCCAGGCCCCTGTCGCGGGCCGCCTGGACAGGCTGGGTGAGGATGCGGTCGCGCATCACCTCCTGGGCCTTGGCCTGGCCTCGTGACTCCGGTGCGGTGAGCGTGACGAGATAGACCTCGCGGCCGGTCACGGTCTGACCGATCACCTCGGCGCTGACCCGCTGAGAAGTGCCCTGCAGCTCGTTGAGCTTCGGGGCGATCGCGTGATAGGGCGTCAGGCCGAGCTTGATCGCCGCGTCGGAGGTGTCGACCGGCGGCTCGACGAGCAGATTCTGGCGCGGGTATCCCCGGGGGGCAGCGGGGGAGTGCGGCGCGGTCTCCGTGCTGGCCGTCACGAGCGCCGCAGCGCCCGAGGTCATCGCGGTGACGTGAGGAGTAGGTGAGTCACCGGCATACGGCATCCGGGAGGGCGCGGTCCCGGGCGCAGCGGCGCCCGCCGCGACCAGGGCGGCCACGGTGGTGAGCCCCGCGAGGCGCACGAGGGATCGGCTCGACATCTGAGACTCCTCATCGAGTGCTGTCAGGGTTGGGAGAGTTTCTATGTTATAGGGGATGTTGCGGGAACAGAAAAGAATTCAGTGGAGCGGGGCGGGAACAACTCGCACCGCTCGTTCGCTCTATCCTGTGACGTGACGACACACACGTGCCGCTAACGAGGAGGGCCACAGCGATGGCAACCAACCCTGTCTTTAACCGTATCGATAAGGAAGCCCAGCAGTACGCGGGCTTCAACCAGGCTCCGCAGCAGGGCTATGGCGCGCCGCAGGGGGCTCCCCAGCAGGGCTATGGTGCGCCGCCCCAGGGACAGCCCCAGATGCCGATGGGCTACCCCGGCGCCTCGGAGTCCATGAGCCCCGAGCAGCTGGAGCAGATGTATCGCCAGGCACCGGCCGGGCCTGCCCAGACCGGCCGCGTCACGCTCGATGACGTGGTGATGAAGTCCGGCATGATCTTCGGCGTCGTCGTCGTCATGGCGGCCCTGGCCTGGAACTTCGTCGGCGCCCGCCCCGACCTGGGCATGCCGATCTGGCTGCTCGGGATGTTTGGCTCACTGGGCCTCAGCTTTGCGATCGCCTTCAAGAAGACCGTCAGCATCCCGCTGATCATGGCCCACGCCGTCCTGCAAGGTCTCTTCCTGGGTGCGGTCAGCGTGACCTTCAACGCGGTGTATGACGGGGTGGTCACCACCGCCGTCGTCGCCACGATGGCTACCGCCGCAGGCATGTTCATCGCCTGGAAGGTTGGCTTCATCAAGGTCACCAGCAAGTCCCGCCGCATCTTCGGCATGATGGCTATGGGCTACCTGGTCTTCCTCCTGGTCAACCTGGGCGCCAGCTTCATGGGCTTCGGCGACGGCTGGGGCATCTACAGCGGACCGCTGGGCATCATCATCTCCCTGCTGGGTGTCGGCCTGGCGTCCTACTCGCTGGCCGTCGACTTCGACTCCATCGACCGCGGCATCAAGGCCGGGGCGCCGGAGAAGTACTCCTGGCTGATGGGCCACGGCCTGATCGCCAGCCTGGTGTGGCTCTACATCGAGTTCCTGCGTCTGTTCGCGATCCTGCAGAACAACTGACGCACGTGAGCGCCCTCGATCGGCACGCGGCGCGTGAGCAGATCGAGACAGAGTTACGGCGCGTGGTCCGGCGGTGGCAGCAGCTGCCGTTGGGCCACGCGCTTTCTGTGTCCCCCCGCGTGCGCGAGGTCGCGCAGGGCCTCGCCGACGAGGTGGCCTGCGAGGTGGGTATGCCGCTCACTCCCGTCCCCGACCTGGGTCCCGCGGTCCTGATGGATCAGTTGCGTGTCATGGTCTATGACCACGGGCAGGCGGGGCTGGACCCGGTGCCGCTCGCGGCCACGCTCACCGCCCTGCGCCGCGATCTCTGAGTCCTCAGCACACCCCGCCATGACAGAGCGCCGGCACCCCGAAGGGTGCCGGCGCTCTGCGGGTCAGCGGAGGATCAGCTCAGGCGCTCGAGGATGACGGCCATGCCCTGGCCGCCACCGACGCACATCGTCTCCAGGCCGAACTGCTTGTCGTGGGTCTGCAGGGCGTTGATCAGCGTGGTGCTGATGCGGGCGCCGGTGGAGCCGAACGGGTGGCCCAGGGCGATCGCACCGCCGTGGACGTTGAGCTTGTCGAGGTCCATGCCCAGGTCGTCGGCGCTGGGCAGGACCTGCGCGGCGAAGGCCTCGTTGATCTCATAGAGGTCCATGTCGCCGATCGACATGCCAGCGCGGGCCAGGGCCTGGCGGGAGGCCTCCACCGGACCCAGGCCCATGATCTCGGGGGACAGCGCAGAGACACCGGTGGACACGACGCGCGCCAGCGGGGTCAGGCCCAGCTCCTTGGCCCGGGTGTCGCTCATGATGACCAGGGCCGCGGCCCCGTCGTTGAGGGCGCAGCAGTTGCCGGCGGTGACGGTGCCCTCCTCGCGGAAGACCGGCTGCAGCTGGGACACCTTCTCCAACGTCACGCCGGCGCGCGGCCCGTCGTCAGTGCTCACGACGGTGCCATCGGCCAGGGTGACGGGGGCGATCTCCCGCTCGAAGACCCCGGCCGCGATGGCAGCCTCGGCACGGTTCTGGCTGGTCACGCCCCACTCGTCCTGGCGCTCTCGGGAGACGCCGCGGGAGGTGGCCACGTTCTCCGCGGTCTGCCCCATCGCCAGATAGATGTCCGGCAGCAGACCCTCGGCACGCGGGTCGGTCCACGTCCGGTTGGTCTCGGCGATGGCAGCGCTGCGCGCGATGGAGTCGGCGAACTTCGGGTTCTGGGTGTCTGCGGCGCTGCCACCGGCTCCCGCGAAGTTCACATAACGGGAGACAGCCTCCACCCCGGCGCTGATGAAGACGTCGCCCTCGCCGGCCCGGATGGCGTGCAGGGCCATGCGGGTCGTCTGCACCGAGGACGCGCAGAACCGGTTGACCGTGGCGCCCGGCAGGGTGTCCAGACCCAGGAGCACGGAGACCACGCGAGCCATGTTGCTGCCGTGCTCGCCGGAGGGCTCAGCGCAGCCGAGGTAGAGGTCGTCGATCGTGGTGGCGTCCAGGGCGGGCACCTGGTCGAGGGCAGCCTGGATGGCGACCGCAGCGAGGTCATCGGGGCGGACGGTAGTCAACGACCCCTTGAAGGCACGCCCGATCGGGGTGCGTGCAGCGGCGACAATGACGGCCTCGGGCATGGTTCCTCCTGGTGGTCGGTGCTGCCGAGTCTAGGAGGCGCCGTGCCGCGGCAGGTCAGCGGTCCCACCGGATGGAACGACGTTGGTATGCCGTCCACCCGGCTCCCGGCCAGCCTCACCCGTCCTAGGGCCCCGGGGCGTGGCGTGGCCAGGCGCGTCAGCCGAGCCGCGCCAGCCAGAGGTGGTCGGGTGTCTCGCCTTCAACACTCACTGACGAGCCTGGTAGTCGTCTTCATAGACGTCCGGGACGCCGTCCAGGTCGCTATCCGCAGCCTCCTTGGCTTCGAGGGCGGCATAGTGCTTGTTGCGGGCAGCCAGGATGATCGACCCGACCACTGCCGCGACCACGGAGGCCAGGAAGATGCCCACCTTGGCGTGGTCGCCCAGCTCTGTGCCCACCCCGAAGCTGAGCTCGGCCACGAGGAGGGACACCGTGAAACCGATGCCCGCCAAGCAGGCGACCCCGACGACGTCGATCCAGCGCAGCGACGGGTCGAGATTGGACCGGGTGACCTTGGTGACCAGCCAGGTGACTCCCGTGATGCCGACGATCTTGCCGACCACGAGGCCGAGCACGATCCCCAGTGTGACGGTGGAGCCGAGTGCCGAGGCTAGGCCCTCCGCGCCGCCGATGGCCACCCCGGCTGAGAAGAAGGCGAATACCGGGACCGCGAACCCCGAGGACAGTGGTCGAATCCGGTGCTCGAAGAGCTCGGCCAGGCCGTGGTGCTCGTCGTCCTCGTCGTCCCCTGGCTCTCCGCGATCTGCACGCAGGCGTGCCGGGACGGTGAAGCCGAGGACCACTCCTGCGATGGTCGCGTGGATGCCGGAGGCATGGATCAGGACCCAGAAAGCGACGCCAATGGGCAGCAGCAGGAGCCAGGCAGGGAGGTGTCGATAGCGGAACAGCAACCGCTGCCGTCGAGCGAGGAGCGCATAGGCCCCCAGCGGGATCAACGACCAGAGGAGCATGCTGAACTGGATGCCGGAGGAGTAGACGAGCGCGATGATCAGGATCGCGATGAGATCGTCCACGACGGCGAGCGTCAGCAGGAAGATCCGGAGCGCGGGCGGCAGGTGGGAGCCGATGATCGCCAGCACCGCGACCGCGAACGCGATGTCGGTCGCGGTCGGGATAGCCCAGCCGCGGAGCGCCTCGGAGTCACCCCAGTTGATGGCGGCGTAGACCAGGGCCGGGATCAGCACTCCACCGAACGCCGCCGCAACGGGCACGATCGCGCGGTCCCACTGACGCAGGTCGCCAATCATGATCTCGCGCTTGAGCTCGAGGCCGACCATGAAGAAGAAGATCGCGAGGAGCCCGTCCGCGGACCAGGCGCCGATGCTCAGGTTCAGGTGCCACGGCTCATAGCCGATCGTCGTGTCCCGGATCGAGAAGTAGCTGTCGGCGAAGGGCGAGTTGGCCCAGATGATGGCGATGATCGCGGCCCCGACCAGCAGCATGCCGCCGACGGTCTCCCGGCGGAGGATGTCGCCGATGCGAACGACCTCGGAATAGCTCCCGCGACCGAATGTCGTGCGAGGGGCCGGGTCGGCGGGCGGTGGGCCTGAAGTGTTAGACATCGGTGTCTCCTGGGGTCGACGGCATGACGCCGACCAGACTTCCCGGCACACCGGTCCCCACTGTACTGGCCGTCAGCGTCTGCCAGGGACCCAACGCGGGTATGCCGTCAGTCGGGTCGGTCGTGGGTCGTCTGGTTGCCGTCGTCCGCGACCCGCGAATCGATCGAGGCGGTCTCGGCTGCACCGCTCTCTCCCTCAGCCGCGCCACTCTCTCTCGTGGCAGCGTCGGGGTCGCGGTGGCGGCGCAGCAGCTGCGCCCAACGTCCGCGCTCGCCCCGGGAACGACCGTCCACGTCGACCGCGCTGACCTCGCTGCCGGGATCGAGCACGGCGCGCTGAGCGGCCTCGGGCAGCGGCTCGACGTGCTCCCCCCGGCGATGGTCCGGCCGGCGCCCGGTGTCGAGGGTGCGCAGCCCGAGGGCGTCCACCACGCTCGGCAACAGGGCAGCAGCCGCCCGCGCATAACCGGCCGAGGACGGGTGCAGCCCGTCGGCGCTGAACATCTGGGTCGGCGACTCGCGGAAGGTCGGGCCGACCAGGTCGCCGGTGGAGACGGTGCGTCCTCCCGCCTCGACCACGGCCACCGTCTGGGCTGCTGCGAGATCCCGGCTCCAGCGCTGCACCAGCGCACGCAGGGGCTGGGGGATGGGCCGCACGGTGCCCAGGTCGGGACAGGTGCCGACGACAACCTCGATGCCCTGCCCCACCAACCGGGACACCGTCTCGCTCAGGGCCCGGACCGAGGCGGCCCGGTCCAGACGTTCCTTGACGTCATTGGCGCCGATCATGATGATCGCCACCTGCGCGTCCGGCATGTCGCGCAGCCCACGGTCCAGCTGCCCCAGCAGCTGGGGTGAGGTGGCACCGCTGCGAGAGACGTTGCGCAGGTTGACCGGGTGGCCGCTCAGGGCGGCGACCCCGGTGGCCACGATCGCCCCGAGCGTCTCCTCGGACCGGCTGGCGCCGACCCCGGCAGCCGTGCTGTCGCCCAGCAGGAGGATCCGGTGGGCCTCGCCGAAACCAGCACCATAGGTGCCGTCCGACGGCGGTGGGGTGCCAGCCCCCTCACCAATCACCTTCCTGGCGACCAGCACCTCAGCCTGCAGGACGGCGACTCCCACCAGTCCCGCGGCCGCCACACCACCGCCTCCGTATGCCGCGGCGCTAGCGATCCGCCGCGCTCGCGATGCCCTGCTCATCCTGTCTCGACCCCAGTCCCTCGCACCTCTGGACAGCCCGTGTCATCGGGAAGGCTGTCTCCAGCAGACCCAACGCTAGCGGTCCGCGGAAGGTGCCGCAGCCAGGAGCCGCAGGCCCTCGTCGAGGGAGACCCGGGGGGTCCAGTCCAGGGCCGCCCTGGTGTGCCGCTGATCGAACCAGTGGGCCGTGGACAGCTGCTCGGCCAGGAACCGCGTGAGCGGGGGCTCGGTGATCTCCGGCAGTCCCGGGACGGCCGCGGAGATCGCCATGACTGCCTCCACTCCGGCCCCGGCGACCCACGCCACCGGCACCGGGATCCGGAACCGGGGCGGCGGTGCCCCGCCCGCGCGGCAGATGTCGGCGATGAGTTCACCGATGGGGCGCGGCTCACCGTTGGTGACGACCAGGGCCTGACCGTGGGCCTGGGGTGCTCGGTCCAGCGCCGCGACGATGGCGTCGGCGGCGTTGGTGACATAGGTCGTGTCGACCAGGCTGGTGCCGGCGCCCAGGACCGGCAGCCGGCCGGCCCGTGCCCGGTCCAGGATGCGACCGATGAGCTGGGTGTCACCCGGCCCCCACACCAGGTGGGGCCGGATCGCGACGACGGCCAGCTCCGGGCTGTCGGCGCCCAGCGCGATGAGCTCGGCGGCCGCCTTGCTCCGGGCGTAGTGCCCCCGGGCGCGCTGGGGATCGGCGGGACCGGCGCCCGCGCCGGCCAGCGAACGTCCGGCGTGCGCCACCGAGGGTGAGGAGACCTGCACGAACCGGGAGGCACCGGCAGCGCGAGCAGCATCGACCAGCGCGCGGGTCCCGCCGATGTTGGTGCGTTCATAGTCCGCCCACCGCCCCACCACGTCGACCTTGGCGGCGAGGTGGACCACCGCGTCCTGCCCCGCCACCGCGGTGGCGACGAGCGCCGGGTCGGCAACGTCGCCGAGGACCTCGCGGTGCGGGCCGCCGGCGGGACGGCGCTGGAGCACCGTCACCGCGTGCCCTCGGTCCGCGAGTGTGTCGGCGACCGCGCGACCCAACATCCCGCTCGCGCCAGTGACCAGGACCCGCAGTGTCGGCATCAGTAACTCCGTCGGCTCGGTGCCCGTCGCTGGTCGCGGAACGTCTCGCGGGCGACCGTGGGGCCGTGGAGCAGGCCGGTGGCCCACCGGGCGAGCTCGATCCGGTCGACCTTGGCGGCGTGCCGGATGTCGACGGGCAACCAGTCCCGGCGCAGCACCGCCGACACGGGCACCCCAGCGGCCTCGCGGACCGCGCGGGCCACGTCTGACGGCACCGCGGTGTCGGACTGGGGCAGGGCCCGGTCCACCAGGGACGTCAGCGGCAGGTCCCGCCTCGGCGCGGCACCCTCTGGCACCACCACGGCGACGACCTGCTGGGTGCCCTCGGGACCGACGCCGACGACGGCGGCCCGGCGGACTCCGGGAACGGTCTCGATGGCGTGCTCCACGGCATAGGGGGCGAGCGGACCATCGGCAGTGGTGATCACGTGGGCCAACCGGCCCTGCACCCACAGTCTCCCGCGGGAGTCCAGGTGGCCGACGTCGCCGGTGCGGTGCCAACCGACCGGGCGCGCGCTAGCGGCCTGGGTGCCCCAGAGCTGGTCATAACGCTCCTTGACGTGCGGCCCGCGCACGACGATCTCGCCCAGAGTCCCTGCGGCAGCGGACAACTCGCTCGACGAGGTGCCATCGGGGTGCAACGGAGCGATGCGCACAGTCACGCCCGGCAGGGGCGTCCCGACACAGACGCCGGGCTCGCGGTCCGCGGGGTCGTCGGGATCCAGGGTGGTCGGATCGAGGGTCGCGACGGGGAGCGCCTCGGTCATGCCGTAGGGCGTGTGCGTCGCGGCGTTGGGCAGCAGCTCCTTGAGGCGGTGCAGCAGGGGCAGCGGCACCGGCGCACCGGCGGACAGGACCAGTCGAGGGCGCTGGAGCTGCTCGCGCTGCTGTGGGCTCAGGTCGGCGGAGGTCGCCACGACATTGTCCAGGGCGGCGGGGGAGGCGAAGACCACGGTGGCGTCGACGGCCTCGACCGCATCAGCCAGGGCGGCGGCAGTGAGCGTGTCCGGGGCGGTGACCTCCATCGCCGGCACCGCGGAACTCAACCCCATCGCAGGGCCATAGAGGGCAAACGGCGCAAAGGCCGCGACGAAACGCTCCCCGGGCACCAGGTCGAAGGCATCGCGCAGCAGGGCGACCTGGGTGCTGACCTGGCGTCGGGTATAGACCACGCCCTTGGGCGGGCCGGTGGCGCCGGAGGTGAAGAGCACCGCCCCGTCCAGGTCGAGCTCTGCTGTGGCCCTGAGGAGTCCGTCACTGCCGAGGTCGTGGCCGGCCCCCTCGGCGATCAGCGTGGCGATGTCCTGCGGTCCCAGGCGGATCCACTGGCCGGGGACATTGGCCGCGACGACGATGGCCCGGGCCGCGGGAAACCCGATCACGTGGTCGGGTGCAGCGCCCTTCAGCGCCACGCCCAGCCGGCGCAACCCCAACCCCGCGTCGGCGACGACGGCGACGGCGCCCAGCCGCCACACGGCATACAGGACGGTGGTCAGGTCGATCCCGGGCTTGACGAGCAGCGCCACCCGCTGTCCGCGCCGGACCCCACGGGAGTGCAGACCGCGGGCCAGGTCATCCACCCGGTCGGCCAGGGCGCCGAAGGTGATGTCGCCACCCCCACCGGTCAGCTCCACGATCGCGGTGCGCTGCGGGGCACTGGTGTCGACCTGGATCGGCACCATCGGCGCGGGAGCCGCGGCCACCCGGGGCGTCTGGGTGCTCAGCCACCTCCAGATCAGGTCCACACCCTCGGGCCGGTCCTCCAGCACCAGGTGTGAGGCGCGCGGATAAGTGTGCACGTCCGCATGCGGCAGGCGGCGTCGCAGATCCCGCAGATAACGGTGGGAGAAGACGGGGTCGGCCAGGCCCCACACCATCAGCGTCGGCACGTCCGCAAGTGCGCCCAGGCCCCCCGCGATCCGGTCCAGCTCAGCGGCACTGGGGTGCTGGGGTGTGGTCGGGATGTCCTGGACGAAGTGCGCGATCGCGGCCCGGCGGTCGGTGGTGAGGTAGGGCGCGGCGAAGGCCTGGCGGACCGGCGCAGGCAGGGCAGGGCGGCAGGTCGCTGTGGCGGCGCGCACGAAGCCGAGGGTGCGCCGACAGACGAGATCCAGCAACGGGGGAGTGCGCACCGCGGCGATAGCGGTCGGCCAGGGAGATCCCTCGGGCTGGTGGACGGCCGTGTTGGTCAGCACGACCCGCTCCAGCTGGTCCCGGTGCTCCAGGGCCCAGCCAAGGCTGATGGGTCCGCCCCAGTCGTGGGCGAGGGTGCTGACCGGGCCGGTCAGCTCCAGCGCAGCCGTGAGCCGGCAGAGGTCCTGCACGCGCTGACCCAGGGTCCGGGGGGTGGGCGTGCGCTCGGAGAAGCCCATGCCCAGGTGGTCGACGGCGACGACCCGCCAGCCCGCGGGGGCGGAGTCCAGCACCCGGCGCCACAGGTAGGACCAAGTCGGGTTGCCGTGCACACAGAGCAGCGTGTGCTCGACCGGGACGCCGGCCGCCTGCAGCTGCGGGCCGTTGTCGAGCACGTGCCAGGTGCGGGTGACCCCCTCTACGTCGGGGGCCTCGACAGTGCGTGACCACGCCGGATCGAGTCCGGGCAGGTCCGGGGGGAGGGTCGCTCCCGCGGTCACCAGGCCAGTTCCAGGCAGGACATGTTCAGCCCGGAGCCGATGCCCATCATCAGCACCCGGTCGCCCGGCGTCAGGTGCTCGACCTGCTTGGCCAGCGTCACCGCCACCGCGGCGGGACCGATATTGCCGAACGTGGGGAAGGTCAGCGGGATGCGGTCCTTCGGCAGGCCCAGGACCTCCGCCGTGCGCCCGGTGTGGACCGTGGACACCTGGTGCACGACATAGCAGTCCATGTCGGCCCAGTCGAAGTCCTCCTTGGCGTCCTCCCACAGCTCGGACGCCAGCTGCATCCCCGCCACCAGCAGCCCCTTGGTGTCGGTGCTCATCCGCTCATAGTCTCCGACGCACAGCTCGTGGTGCTGGGTTGCGGCACGGCTGGCGCCGCCGATGACCCGGTGACCCTGCGGGTGCTCACTGGCCCGTCCCAGGACCATCGCGGCCGCCCCGGAGCCCAGGGTGAGGGTGGCGAACTCGTTCTGCAGGTCCTCGGCGGTGGCCTCAGGACTGGACAGGCGCCGCAGCGCGCTCTCCTGCGCGGGGCGCGACCCCTCACCGTCGACGACCAGGGCGTAGTCGATCTGACCGGCGTCGATCATCGTGGCGGCCAGCTGCATGCCGTTCACGAAACCGAGGCAGGCATTGGTCAGGTCGAAGTTGAGGCAGGTCGAGGGCAGTCCGAGCTCTGCGTGGACCTTGACCGCGATGGAGGGCTCCAGGTGCTCACGGGAGACCGAGGTGTTGACCATCAGGCCGATGCGCGCCGGGTCCACCCCCGCCTCGGCGATGGCCTTGGCCCCGGCGTCGATGGCCCCGTCGACGAAGGTGGTCCCCTCGGGCCACCAGCGGCGCTCCTGGATGCCAGCGAGCTTGGTCAGCATGCCCGGCAGCATCCGGGTGCGCTCGTAGGTCTCCGTGAGACGGGCGTCAAACTCTGCCGAGGTCACCACCACGGGGGCGTCGACTGCGGTGACGGAGAGCACCGCAGTGTCGTGGTGCCGAAAAGTGATGTTGCCGTTCATGGAACCTCAGGGCTCTTTGAGTCGTCAGTCAGATGGATCAATAAGAACACAGCCCGCCCAGCGGTTGTGAAACGATGGTGTGCTCAAGGCAGACTCACGATAGCCACTGCCGCACCGGAGGGAAGGTTTAACAGATGCGTAGGAACACCACGACATGGGGGATGATCGCTGCGAGCGGAGCCCTGGTGCTCACCCTGGCCGCCTGCGGGGACGACTCGCCTGAGGTCGAGGAGCCCACCACCAACGCCGCCGACGCCGACGGCTCCGAGGACATCACCGACGAGGCTCCGGCCACGGACGACGCCCCGGCCACTGATGAGGCCCCCGCCACGGACGACGCCCCGGCGACCGATGACGCGCCCGCCACTGATGACGCCGGTGGCGACGTCGGCGGCGACGTTGCTGCCGGCACCGAGGTCAGCACGGACGACTTCATCAGCATGCTCAAGAGCCCGGGCAACGACCAGCTGAGCAGCTTCAGCATGCAGATGGACATGGACGTCCAGGGCCAGGCGATGGTGATGAGCGGCAAGGCAGACCTCGGTGGGTCCGCCGGCCCCGCCATGGACATGCAGATGGAAATCCCAGGCATGGGCAGCATCAACATGATCATGGTCGACGGCAACGCCTACATGTCGGTGCCCGGCGTGACCGAGGACGGCCAGTTCCTTCAGATGCCTCTCGAGGAGGTCATGGGCGAGGACGCCGACGACTTCACCAACCAGGTCGACATGACCTCGCAGTGGGACGACTGGGAGACCGGTGCCCAGCAGATCACCTTCGTCGGTCCCGAGGACGTGGACGGCGAGACGCTCAACCACTACACGATGCTGATGGACACCACCGAGCTCACCTCGCTCGAGGGCGAGGACACCGCCGGTATGCCGGACGAGATCACCTACGACGTGTGGCTGGACGACCAGAACTTCATGCGTCAGGTGACCTTCGACATCATGGGCAGCGTCACCACCATGAAGATGGCTGACTGGGGCCAGCCGGTGGACATCACCGCGCCGGACGCCTCCCAGATCATGGAAATGCCGGGGATGCCGACCACGTCCCCGTGACCCGCACGACCGCACTACCCCCGTCAGCATCTGCTGGCGGGGGTAGTGCGCGTCCGGGACCGGACGCGCGCGCACCAGGGCCAGGTAGGGCAGGATGGGACGGTGCGCGGCTGACCTGCCACTTCCCGGTGTGCCGACTCGCGAGTAGCGGCCCGGCCGTGGCACCGTCGGTCTGCACGCCGCGACAGCCTCACGACGCCCGAGAAGTTGGAGACGGATGTTCTCTCGTATTGCCATCGTCAACCGTGGGGAAGCCGCTGTTCGGCTCATCCACGCCGTGCGGGACCACAACGCCGCCGGCGGACCCCCGCTCCAGACGATTGCGCTCTTTACCGACCCCGAGCGCACCGCGATGTTCGTCCGTGAGGCAGACATCGCCCACCCCGTGGGCCCGGCCTCGGCACGGCCCTACCTTGACCTGGCGGTGCTGGAGAAGGCGCTGGTCGACACCCGCGCCGATGCGGTGTGGGTCGGCTGGGGGTTCGTGGCCGAGGACCCCGCGTTCGTGGACCTGTGTGACCGACTGGGAGTGACCTTCATCGGTCCGTCGGCCGAGGCGATGCGCAAACTCGGCGACAAGATCGGCTCCAAGCTCATCGCCGAGGAGGTGGGTGTCCCCGTCGCGCCCTGGAGTCGCGGCGGACTCGACAGCGTGGAGGACGCCGTGGCGGCAGCCGCGGAGATCGGCTACCCGCTGATGCTCAAGGCCACCGCCGGTGGTGGTGGGCGTGGCATCCGCAAGGTGACCGACGAGGCCAGCCTGCGCGAGGTCTATCAGCGCACCCGTGATGAGGCCCAGCGGGCCTTCGGCAGCGGCGTGGTCTTCCTCGAGAGCCTGGTGACCGACGCTCGGCATGTCGAGGTGCAGGTCATCGCGGACGCGCACGGCACCGCGTGGGCAATCGGGGTGCGGGACTGCACGGTGCAGCGACGCAACCAGAAGATCATCGAGGAGTCGGCCTCCCCCCTGCTGACGCCCGAGCAGGCCGCCGAGCTCAAGACGGCTGCCGAGCGCCTGGTGCTGGCGGTCGGCTACCGCGGCGCCGGCACCGTGGAGTTCCTCTACCAGCCGGCGACCCAGCAGTTTGCCTTTCTCGAGGTCAACACCCGCCTGCAGGTGGAGCACCCCATCACCGAGGCCACCACGGGAATCGACCTGGTGCGTGCCCAGCTGCACGTCGCCGCTGGGGGGCAGCTGGAGGGGGAGCGTCCCGCTGAGACCGGGCACGCCGTCGAGGCGCGGCTCAACGCCGAGGACCCCGACCGTGACTTTGCCCCGGCCCCGGGGCGGATCACCCTCCTGGAGTTCCCCACCGGACCGGGGATCCGGGTGGACACCGGCGTCGGGGAGGGAGACAGCATCCCGGCCGACTTCGACTCCATGATCGCCAAGATCATCGCGCACGGACGCGACCGTGCGGAGGCACTCGCCCGGCTGCGGCGGGCGCTCGGCGAGACGACCGTCGTCATCGAGGGAGGGGCCACGAACAAGAGTTTTGTCCTGGAGCTGCTCCAGCAGCCCGAAGTGGTCGACGGCGAGCCTGAGTGGTGCGACACCGGGTGGATCGACCGGGTGCGCGCGGAGGGACGACTGGTCACCCACGAGCACTCAGGTGTCGCGCTGGTCGCGGCGGGCATCGACGCCTATGTCGACGAGATGCAGCTCGAGGTCACCCGCCTGATGGAGACCGCCCGAGGCGGTCGGCCCCAGGTCCAGCACCAGACCGGCCGTCCGGTCGACCTCAAGCTGCGCGGCGTGCCCTACCAGGTCACGGCCGTGCAGACCGGGCCGCAGGGATTCCGGGTCACGGTGGCCGGAGCCGGGCAGGAGCAGACCGTCGACGCCGAGGTCGAGCGGCTCGGGCAGTTCCACGGTCGGCTCACCATCAACGGCCGGCGCCACCGCATCGTCAGCGCGATCCACGGACCGACGCACCTCGTCGAGGTCGATGAGGTCATCCACCGCGTCAGCCGTGACGAGGGCGGTGTGCTGCGGGCTCCCTCGCCGGCGCTGGTCGTGGCCACCCCGGTGGCGGTCGGGGACGAGGTGGCTGCTGGTGGGCAGGTGCTCGTGCTCGAGGCGATGAAGATGGAGACGGTGGTGCATGCCCCGTTCGCGGCCCGAGTGCGCGAGCTGATGGTGCGCACCGGCAGCCAGGTTGAGACCGGCGCGCCGCTGATCCGGTTGGAGCCCACGGCCGAGGCTGAGGAGGCCGCAGAGCCGGACGACGCGACGGGCCCCGACCTCGACCTTCCGGACGCTGACTGGGGCTCCCTCGAGGCGCCGGCCACGGCCGAGCTGCAGGCCCGGGCGACGATGCTGCGCGCGGCACTGGTCTCGCGTGTGCTGGGTTATGACGTGCCAGCGGGGGAGGAGGGCGGGCTGATCGCCAGCTATCTCGACGTGCGCACGGCGCTGCGCCGGGAGGGCATCGATCCCCTGGAGGGGGAGATGGCACTGCTGGCGACCTTTGCCGACCTCGCCGAGCTCAGCCGCAACAGACCGAGCGATGACGAGGACCGCACCGAGCTGCGGGTGCACAGCGCCCGCGAGCACTTCCACACCTATCTGCAGAGCCTGGACCTGGAGCGCGGCGCGCTTCCGGAGTCGTTCAGCGACCGACTGCGCACCGTCCTGGGCCACTACGGGGTCACCGAGCTCGAACGCAGCGAAGCGCTCGAGCACGCCCTGTTCCGGGTCTTCCTGGCCCAGCAGCGCTCCGCCAAAGACCTGCAGGTGGTCACCGCCCTGCTGCAGGCGTGGCTCGCCGAGCCGCCACCGCCGAACAGCGCGGCCACCCGCGCCCGGGCCATCCTGGAGCGACTAGTGCGCGCCACCCAGCTGCGCTATCCCGTCATCGGGGACATGGCCCGCAGCATCCGGTTCCGCTGGTTCGACCAGCAGATGGTCGACGCAGCACGGGCCGAGGCCCTCGACGGGCTCGCGGAGGAGGTTGCGGCGCTCGCCGAGGCGGACGAGGTCCCTGACCGCGCCGCCCGCATCGAGAAGATCGTGGCCATCCCCGTCCAGATCGCCGGCATCCTCTCCGACCGGCTGGAGCAGGGCGTCCCGCGACGTGAGCCGCTGATCGAGGCCCTGGTGGGGCGGCACTACCGCGAGTTCGACCTGCACGACGTGCAGCGCTTCTCCGCGGCAGATCGCGAGCTGGTCCGCGCCGACTACGTGCTCGACGAGCGGCCCACCCGGCTCGTCACCACCGTCGGAACCCTGGAGGAGCTGCGTGACCCCGGCTCCGCACTGGTCTCCGCCCTGACCGAGGAGGTCAGCGCCGGTCGTGAGGCAGGGGACGTGGTCCTCGACCTCTATCTGCACTGGCCGACCATGTCCGACCACTCCGACGAGGCCAGCGCCGAACTGGCCGACGTGCTCGCTGGCCTCGACTTCGCCCCGGTCTGCCGCCGTGTCGCCGTCGCGGGTTGCCCCGGTGCCGGACGTGAGGTCCACTACCTCACCTTCCGTCCCGATGGTGCCGGTGGTACGCACGAGGACACCCTCGTGCGTGGCGTCCACCCGATGGTCGGTCGCCGGCTGGACCTGTGGCGGCTGCGGGAGTTCGACATCACCCGGATCGAGGCGCCGGACGACGTCCTGCTCTATGAGTGCGTCGCGCGCAGCAACCCTGCCGACCGGCGCCTGGTGGCTCTCGCGCAGATCCGCCAGCTGTCCGTGATCCGGGACGAGCACGGCGACGTCGTGAGCATCCCGCAGGGGGAGCGAGCGGTGGAGAGCTGCCTGGAGGCGATCCGGCGGGCCCGCACCGCACGCGGTGCCGCCGGTGCACGACTGGAGACCAACCACGTGTGGGTGCAGGTCTGGCCGGTCATCGAGGCAGCCCCGCACGAGCTGGCGGCCCTGCAGGACAAGATCACCCCGCTGAGTGAGCGCGCGGGGCTGGAGGAGGTCGTCGCCCAGGGCCGGGTGGCCCGTGCCGACGGACCACCGGTCGCGGTCGCCATCCGGTTTGCCGCGAACAAGTCCGGCACGGGGGTCGCCGCCACCTTCGAGGCTCCGCCGACCGAGCTGCTCAAGCCACTGGACGACTACGCCGGCAAGGTGCTGCGCTCGAAGCGGCGCGGACTGGTCTACCCCTACGAGCTCTCGGACACGCTGACCGGTCCCGGTGGCAGCCTGGTCGAGCACGACCTGAACGAGCAGGGTCGGCTGGTCCCGGTGGACCGCGCCCCCGGCCTCAACACCGCCGCCATCATCTGTGCGGTCGTCACCACCCCCACCGAGCTGCACCCCGAGGGCATCACGCGGGTCGTGCTCAGCGGTGACCCGACCAAGGCACTGGGTGCGCTGTCCGAGCCGGAGTGCCGGCGGGTCATCGCGGCCATCGACCTCGCGGAGCAGATGAGGGTGCCGCTGGAGTGGTTTGCGCTCTCGGCCGGCGCCCGGGTCTCGATGGACTCCGGCACCGAAAACATGGACTGGGTCGCCGAGGCCCTCAAACGCATCGTGGAGTTCACCCAGGACGGTGGCGAGATCAACGTCGTCGTCGCCGGCATCAACGTCGGGGCCCAGCCCTACTGGAACGCCGAGGCCACGATGCTGATGCACACCAAGGGCATCCTGGTGATGACGCCGGACAGTGCCATGGTGCTCACCGGCAAGCAGTCCCTCGACTTCTCCGGTGGCGTCTCCGCCGAGGACAACTACGGCATCGGCGGCTATGACCGGGTGATGGGACCCAACGGGCAGGCGCAGTACTGGGCCCGCGACCTGGCCAGCGCCGTCGACACCCTGATGGCGCACTACGAGCACACCTACACGGCACCTGGTGAGGCGGGGCCGCGCCGCGTGGAGACGGGCGACCCCGCCGACCGGGACATCACGACATACCCCCACCAGCACCCGGCCGCACCGGACTTCACGACCGTGGGAGACATCTTCTCGGCCGAGAAGAACCCCGACCGCAAGAAGGCCTTCGACATCCGCACGGTCATGGCCGCCCTCGTCGACCAGGACCACCAGACGCTCGAGCGATGGGCCGGGATGGCTGACGCGGACACCGCAGTCGTGCAGGACGCCCACATCGGTGGGCACGCGGTGACCCTGCTGGGCATCGAGTCCCGGCCGGTGCCACGGCACGGCTTCCCGCCCACCGACGGCCCGGACACCTACACCGCCGGCACCCTGTTCCCCCGCTCGTCCAAGAAGGCCGCGCGGGCGATCAACGCGGCCAGCGGCAACCGCCCGGTGGTGGTCCTGGCCAACCTGTCCGGCTTTGACGGGTCACCGGACTCGATGCGTCACCTGCAGCTGGAGTACGGCGCGGAGATCGGCCGGTCGATCGTCAACTTCAAGGGCCCGATCGTGTTCTGCGTGATCTCGCGCTATCACGGTGGTGCCTTCGTGGTCTTCTCCAAGCGGCTCAACCCGCAGATGACGGTGCTGGCCGTCGAGGGCTCGTTCGCCTCGGTCCTGGGCGGGGCCCCGGCTGCCGCCGTCGTCTTTGCCGGCGAGGTGGACAAGCGTGCCGCGGCCAGCCCCGAGGTCACGGAGCTGGAGGAACGCATCGCTGACGCCCCGCGGGAGGACCAGGCCCGGCTGATGGTCGAGCTCGCCGACGTGCGGGCCGGTCTGCGGGCGGACAAGATCAGCGAGGTCGCCGCCGAGTTCGACGCGATCCACAGCATCCACCGAGCGGTGGAGGTCGGCTCGGTCGACGCGGTGATCGCGGCCGCACAGCTGCGGCCTGCGGTGATCAACGCGATCGACCACCGACGTTCACCCGCGTAGTCGCAGGCGGAACCACCTCGGGGCGGTGCGGTTCATCGGCCAGCCGAGCCCGGCGGTGGCCGCCGGTTCGGTGCCGAGCAGCTCCCACCGCGGGAAGGCGTGCTCGACATCGGCCTGAGTCACTCCCTCGAGGAGCCTGCGCAGCCGCGTGCGCCCGAACGCCAGCATCAGCAGGCGTGCACCGGGCTCAGCGGACCGCGTGACGCTCTCGCCCATCGCGGTGCGCTGCTCTCGCCCCAGCCCCTGGAAACAGCCAATGTCGAGGAAGAAGCCAAAGGTTCCCAGGTCGGCGGCGGCCAGGTCGGTGACGTCGGCCACGGCATAGGTCACGCCCACCCCGGCCTGTGCGCGGGCGGCCTCGATGGCTCTCGGCACGAGGTCAACCCCGACGGCCGTCCACCCGCGTCGGGCCAGCTCGGGGGTGTGGCGCCCGCGCCCGCACCCCAGGTCCAGCGCCCGTCCGAGTGGTTCGGGCGTCACGGCCCGCTCGCGGTCCAGCTGTGTCCCGGTGCTCGCGCGCGAGACCTCGGCATAGCGCTCCCAGGGAGTGATGCCGAGTCGGTAGAAGCGGTCATAGCGGGTCACGGGCAGCTCCGTCCACGAGGCTAGTGTGTCGCGCCTTTAATTCATTGATTAAGTCATAGAATGGGGTATGCCACGCTCCAAGGCCGTGCTGGAGCTGACCGAGGAGGAGCGCGAGCAGTTGGTGCGCTGGGCGCGGCGGCGTAAGTCCTCCCAGGCGCTGGCGTTGCGCTCACGGATCGTGCTGGCCTGCGCCACGGGCGCCTCGAACAAGGATGTCGCGGTACAGCTCGACATCTCCCAGCCCACGGTGGGCAAGTGGCGCTCGCGGTTCCTCGAGTTGCGCCTGGACGGGCTGGTTGATGACCCGCGTCCGGGCCGGCCGCCCACGGTCACCGTCGAGCAGGTCGAGGACGTGGTGGTCGCGACGCTGGAGTCCACGCCGAAGAACGCCACGCACTGGACCCGGGACAAGATGGCGCAGCGCAGCGGGCTGAGCAAGTCCACGATCGGGCGGATCTGGAAAGCCTTCGAGCTCAAGCCGCACCGTGCCGATGGGTTCAAGATGTCCAACGATCCGCTGTTCGTGGACAAGGTCTACGACGTGGTCGGACTGTACATCGACCCACCTGAGTCCGCGGTGGTGTTGTGCGTCGATGAAAAAAGTCAGGTGCAGGCGCTGGCTCGCTCCCAGCCAGCGTTCCCGATGATGCCGGGCATGCCCGAGAAGCGCACCCACGACTACGTGCGCCACGGCACCACCAGCTTGTTCGCGGCGTTCAACATCGCCGATGGCACCGTGATCTCCTCCCTGCACCGGCGCCACCGGGCATTGGAGTTCAAGAAGTTCTTGACCAAGATCGACACTGAGGTTCCCGACGACCTCGACGTGCACCTCGTCTGCGACAACTACGGCACCCATAAGCACCCCAGCATCAAGAAGTGGCTCGAGAGCCATCCGCGGTTCCACATGCACTTCACCCCGACCTACTCCTCCTGGATCAACCAGGTCGAGCGGTTCTTCGCCTACGTCACCGCAGATCTCCTGCAACGCTCCGATCACCGCAGCGTCCAAGCGCTCGAGGCCGACATCCGCAAGTGGGTCAAGGCATGGAACGAGAACCCCAAGCCGTTCATCTGGACCAAGACCGCCGAGGAGATCCTCACCTCGCTCGCGCGACTTCTAAAACGAACTAACGGCGCGGGACACTAGCGGTGAAAATCACACACGAGGTACAGTCCAGCATGACTGGACCCAGCAGTTGCACCAGAAGCCGTCGTTTGCGACGTGCTGTAGCGGTTGTCTTCGCTAGCACTACCTTGCTTCTCGCCTCTGCCCTGCCATCGAATGCCACGTACTGGTCCGCGGGTGTTGGGACGCACATATTCAACGTCCAGATCACGGGTGTCAACAGCACGTGGTATGACCACATCAAGTCGGGGGTGAATAGTTGGAATAATGTTGGCGCACCGAGACCCAAGATCACGGTACTGGACCCGACGCCATCGCGGACAGTCACAGCCGGTTCTTACACCGCCACCTGGTATGGGCACTACGATGCAGGGGGCACCCGAGCGAACCGCACTTTCACCATCAGACTGAACACTCGGACTCTCTCCCGCGACGCCGGTACCAACTTGTCCAGCTGGGCTCGCGGCACGTCTACGCATGAGTTCGGGCATGCCTTAAGCCAGGCCGACAACCCCTCGACCACTTCGCTCTCGATTATGAAGTACACCCGGGATCGAACCCGAATGTCTCCGTATGTATACGATACTGAAGGAGTGAGGGATGCTTACAATCTTTAAGCACTGCAAGATCGGCCTCCTTGGTGCGGTGACAGCAGGAATGATCGGAGTGTCTGGCTGTGGGACTGGAGATGAAGAACGCTCCGCTCCCGGCGGCGAGGTGCGGGAAGAGGTCGCAACTCACATTAGCAGCGCAGACTTCCCCTACTATGAGACCGCCGCTGACATGTATGCCTCCTCGACTACCGTCGTCACTGGCAAGATCATTGCGCAGCGAGTAGAGGTAATCGACATATCTATCCCCATGGTGACTGATGACGAAGCGGTGAATGCCCAAGCCGGGGAGCAGATTGGAAAGCCAGTGCCTGCTGATATGGTGTTCACGGTCTATACCGTACAGATCGAAGATGTCGTTAAGCGCGAACTATCAGACTTTGAACCGACCAGAGACACGATTGAGGTCAAGATTCCGGGCGGAAAGATAGACGATACTGACTTCGTTTTGCAGGGTGCCCCAAGGTTGGCGATTGACGCAGAAGAGGATTTTGTATTCTTTCTTGAGGAGTACGGGTCGGATATGCCCGCTTCGCCACTGAATAGCGACCAAGCCGTCTTGCAGTACGATGATGCAACAGGAAAAGTCAGTGCTCTAGAGGAGTCAGAGGTCTCTGCTACTTTCCTCAGGGATGTGCAGAAGTTGGCTACGGACTAGTGGGCCGCGTTTGAAGTTGCTTGACGGTTCGCTTTCTTGAGGATCTCGTCGGCGGTCTTGGTCCACACGAACGGGTGGCACCGGTCGTTCCAGCCGTCGATGAAGGCGCGGATCTTGGCGTTGAGGTCCTTGACCGAGCCGAAGGACCCGCGGTGGATGGCCTGGCGCTCGATGATGGAGAACCAGACCTCGACCAGGTTCAGCCAAGACCCGGACGTGGGGGTGTGGTGAACGTGGATACGGGGGTTCTTGGCCAGCCAGGCCCGCACCTCGGCCTTCTTGTGGGTGGCGTAGTTGTCCATCACCAGGTGCAGCTCGCCTTCGGGGTAGGCGCGGGCGACCTGTTTGAGGAAGGCCAGGAACTCCTGGTGCCGGTGGCGCGGCTTGCACGCCCCGGTGACCTTGCCCGTGGCGATCTCCAGCGCCGCGAACAGGGTCGTGGTGCCGTGCCGCTTGTAGTCATGGGTGCGCCGCTGCGGCAGGCCGGGCTGCATCGGCAGCATCGGTGCGGTCCGGTCCCAGGACTCTTGACATGGGGCGATAGTTCTTGCAGCCTCAGGGGCGGGTTTTGACCTCGTAACGCATCGTGAGGTTAGTGCCTGGGTAGGTCGTGTTCGTCGCGGTCAGGTGCTCGCACAGCTCCGCGGCAGCGGCGGTGGCCCGGGCGGTGGGTAACGGGTCGAGGCGGATCGTCAGCATCCCGTCAACGGTGGGGTCGATGTCACCGGTGCCGGTCAGGATCTGCCGGGCCAACCCGTGGGCTTCGTGGTTGGCCCTGGCGTAGGTGGTGTGGACCCGGACCCCCGGGCGATCGTCGTGGCGGTGTTGAACGCGGCAATCCTGATGCAGTGGTGCACCAGCTTCGTCTGGGTGTCCAGGACCTGCTGGCCCGGGTGTAGATCGCCCAGGCGCACCCGCACCGGCAACTCCTTGTGCGCGGCTTGTGTGGTCGTCAGTTCGGCCTCGGCGCCCCGCAGGTTCTCGGTCAGCCGGTCATGCTCCTCGTTACTGATCACCACGTCCTGGCCTGGTCGGGGTGAACGCGCGGCCAGGAGCGCGGCGTCAGTACTGGCGACGGCACGTTCGTACCGTGCCCGGGCCGCGGTCACGACTTGGTAGGCGCGTTTCTTGGCCGGGTTGGGCACCGACCGCTGCGGGTCGTCCACGGTGGAGGCGTAGGAGTCGTGGGAGTCGAGGTCGAAGTGCATCCGGGCGTACCGGAAGTAGTTTTCCTGACGCCACCTTGACCCCATCCGGTACACGACCTCGCCCGCGCTCAGGTCGGTGCGGGTGGTCAGGATGTGCAGTTGCTTGGGCACGCCTTTCTTGTCATCGATCCGGGTGATTTGCCGCATCGTGAACACCTCGTCCTCCCCGCTCTCCTCGTTCTTGGTGTCCAACGGGAGGTCGACGGTGGTGTCGGCCAAGTAACTGTTTAGGAACTAACGACGCGCCGCACTAGCGGTAGCGGGTCAGCGCCCGCAGCGCGGCGGCTCCGTAGCCGCCGCCGAACAGGATCGCGTGCACGAGGAGCGGCGCCAGCTGATACCAGGGCACGCGCTCGCGCCAGTTGTCGGCGAGCGGGCTGACCTCCTGGTAGGCGTCGAGGCACTCCGGGCCGAAGCCACCGAACAGCTGCATCATCGCCAGGTCGACCTCGGGGTGTCCCCAGAAGCAGGCCGGGTCGATGAGCCAGTTGCGACCGGTCGTGTCCACGAGCCGGTTGCCGCCCCACAGGTCCCCGTGCAGCAGGGCAGGGCTGCTGATCGGGCCGCACAGTTCCTCGGCCCGGGGTTCGAGCTCGGACAGTATGCCGGTCGCTGCCGGGTCGAGCCGGCACTCACCCACCGCGCGGGTCACCAGGGGAGCAAGGCGTCGGCGCAGGTAGAACTCCGGCCAGCTCGGCGTCGGCGTTAGGTCAACGGGGACCGAGCCGAGGTAGCCGTGGCTGTCACCTGCCAGTCCTCCGAAGCCGACGGGATCCCCGCTGGTCCCCGAGCCGTCGACCCCAGGCCCTGATCCGGCACCGTGGAGGTGAGCCAGGGACCGGCCGAGGGCGACCTCGGTCTGGCGTGCCGGCATACCGTCCTCCTCGATCCACTCGAGCACCAGGCCGCTGGAGGACTCACGCAGAACCTGCGGGACGCCCACCTCCTCGGGGCAGTGCTCGCGAAGCGCACGCAGCCCGGCAGCCTCTCGCTCAAACATGCCGGGTGAGGGTGAGGCGTGGGTCTTGGCAAAGAGCGGACCGTGCGCTGTGTCCAGGCGGTAGGCCTGTGCGATGTCACCGCCACGCACCGGTGTGGCCCGCTGCACCTGCAGGTCGGCGACCAGGTCTGCAGGCAGGCTGTCCTCCTCCATGGTGCTCCCTTCGTGGGCCTCGGCTGTCAGGACCCAGCCTGTCAGCGCGCGGCGGTCCGCGCAGTCGGAAGACGGCCAGATACCGGAAGCAGTCCGTCCGCAATCGGTCCTATCGTCGCGTTCATGGACGACAACGAGATCACGGACTGGCTCCTGGCCGGCGACCCGGCGATCCGCTGGCAGGTGCTGCGCGACCTGACTGGTGCTCCCGCTGAGGAGGTGGTGACTGAGCGTGCCCGCGTGGCCCGCGAGGGCTGGGGCCACCGGTTGCTGGGGCTGCAGGCCGACGGGCAGTGGGCCGGCGGAGCGTGCTTCCCGGGCCGGGGCTGGCGCCCACCCGGACCGGTCGTCGGCGACCCGGACGGGCAACCCTGGGTGGCGACCCTGCCGACGCTGCGGTTGCTGCGCGAGTGCGGGGTTGATCCTGCCGACCCGTCGGTGCGCGCCGCGGTGGAGGGGGTCCGGGAGCACTGCCGGTGGGAGTATGCCGGCGAGCCCTTCTTCGAGGGCGAGGTCGAGCCCTGCATCAACGGGGGCACGGTCGCGATCGGTGCCTACTTCGGGCAGGACGTCGAGGGCATCGTCACCCGTCTGCTCGGTGAGCAGCTGGAGGACGGCGGGTGGAACTGCGAGGCGGAGAACGGCTCGACGCGCTCCTCGTTTCACACCACGATCTGCGTGCTGGAGGGGCTGTTGGAGTATGAGCGGGCCGGCGGCACCCAGGACGTCTCGGCAGCGCGCCGGGCGGGGGAGGAGTATCTCCTGAGCCGTTGGCTGTTCCGCCGGGCCAGCACCGGGGAGGTGGTCGATCCGGACTGGTTGCAGTTCTCCTTCCCGACCCAGTGGCACTATGACCTGCTGCGCGGGCTCGACTACTTCCGTGCCGTAGGTGGGGCACCGGACCCGCGGCTGGCGCGGGCCGTCGAGCAGGTCCGGGAGCGACGGCAGCCCGATGGATGGTGGCTGCAGGAGAACACCCACCCCGGCCTCATCCACTTCGAGCTGGAGGACGGTGACGGTGCGCCGAGCCGGTGGAACACGCTGCGCGCGCTGCGGGCCCTGCGCTGGCACGACGCGGATCGCTCCTGACACACTGGCATCGTGGGCTGGTGGACCGAGCGCGTGGTGCCCCGGCTGACCCATGCCACCTTGGATAACCCGGTGGTGGCCGGTTATCGGGCGCGGGTGTGTGCCGGGCTGAGCGGCGATGTGGTGGAGATCGGCTTCGGCACCGGGCTGAACCTGCCTCACCTGCCGACTGCGGTGCGCTCGCTGGCAGCGGTGGAGCCATCCGATCTGGCCTGGGAGCTCGCTGCAGAGGCTGTCGCGGCCAGCCCCGTGCCGGTGACGCGCACCGATCGGCGTGCGGAGTCGCTCAGCCTGGACGACGCCAGCGTGGATGCCGTGCTGGTGACCTTCTCACTGTGCACGGTCCAGGACCCGGCCGCGGTGCTGAGGCAGGCCCGGCGGGTGCTGCGCCCCGGTGGGCGGCTGCACTTCCTGGAGCACGGGCTCTCCCCGGATGAGGAGGTGCAGCGCTGGCAGCGCCGGCTCAACCCACTGCAGGGACGTCTCGCGGGTGGTTGCCACCTGACCCGCTGGACCCCGGACCTGCTTGAAGCGGCCGGGTTCGCGGTGCCCGAGGTGGAGTCCTGGTATCTCCCCGGCCCCCACCTATCCCGCCCGTGGGGTTATGTCTGCCGAGGGCGCGCCGAGCCGCTCTCCTGAGCCAACCACCTGCGGGTGGCGTACACCACGGGGGCGCTGGAGCCGGGCAGCAGGACGGCGGGGGCCAGCGGCCACTGGGTCTGCACCTGCACCGACGGGGCGAGCCGGTAGGGGCGGGCCAGGATCAGACTGCCGAGGGTCTTGCGGAGCCGGCACATCTCCGCGCGGATCGTCACGACCCGGCCGGGGTCGGCGAAGACGGCGTCTGCCAGCTCCGTGGCGCGCAGCCCGACCTGCCCGACCCGGACCAGCGCGACCAGCAGCTCCGCGTGGCGCGGGGTGAGTCGGCGCGTCCATCGGGCCGAGCCGGCATACACCTCGATCATCGGCTCAGCAGTCAGGTCGAGCACCGCCCGGGTGGCAGGAGCCTCCTCGTGGTCCCGGCGCAGCAACCAGCCACCGGGGAGCGGGTCAAGCAGCACGTCCCCGAGGCCTGGGAGGTGGAGGCGTCCTGGTTGGGGGTTGTCGGGCAGGGAGACGATCTGGTGCCCGACCAACCCGGAGCTCGCCGCGACGTGACCGCTCGGGTCGATCACGGCCGCCGGTCCGTCGATGCCGCCCAGCAGGTGGGCGGAGGCGGTCCGCAGCTCGTCGAGGGCTTGGCGGTGCCGTTCCAGCAGCTCCAGCTCGGCCAGGCGTGCCGCGAGCGCCACGGTCGAGACGAGCACCGGATGGGTGGCGGTCCTCGGCCCGCTGATGTCCACGACCCCGAGGAGCTGCCCGGTCCAGGGGTCACGCAGCGGTGCGGCCGAGCAGCCCCAGCGGGCGTGGGACTCCACGAAGTGCTCCGAGCCCTGGATCTGGACGGGCTCCCCGAGGACCAGGGCGGTCCCGATGGCGTTGGTGCCGACATTGCCTTCCGTCCACGCCGACCCGGCCACAAAGCCCAGGTCGTCGGCCATCCGGCGGACGGGCGGGCGGCCACGACGCCACAGCACCCGCCCCTCGGCGTCGCTGACGACCAGCAGGTGGCCCGCGTCGACGACCGCCTCCAGGGAGGACTCCAGCAGCGCCAGGAGTCCCTCGAGTCCGGTGGTCGAGCGGCGGTGGTGCACCTCCGACTCCGTCAGCGGCGGGATGTCGGCGTGCCCGTGCGGGTCCACGCCGGCCGCGCTCACGCGGCGCCAGGACGCCTGGATGTCGGTGCGCCCCGGCTGCGCTGGGGTGGTGCCGGACAGGTGAGCCTCGCGGGCACGGCGGCGGGCCAGCTCGGTCGACTCCACTGGCCCTCCCAAGGATCTCGGCGGGGGCCGCCGCCAGATCGGGGTCTGCAACCTTCTGCAACCCTGTCCTCGGCGCTCCCGGCAGTGTTACCTAGGTCACGTTACCGCACCTCAAAGGAGTCAGACCGTGACCCAGACGATGGACCCCGAGCAGACGCAGGCCCAGGACCCGACGAGTCAGGACAAGGGACCGCAACAGGTCGCCGCCGAGTGGTTCGCGGCCTTTGAGGCAGCCCTTGCGGCCGAGGACGTTGCCGCCGCTGCCGACCTGTTCGCGCAGGAGAGCTACTGGCGCGACCTGATCGCGCTCTCCTGGAATATCACCACCGTCGAGCACCCCGCCGGGGTGCGTGACCTGCTGACCAACACCCTCGGCCACGCCGCCCCCAGCAGCTTTGCCACCTCCGAGCCGCCGGAGACCGCGGACGGGGTGACGACCGCCTGGTTCACCTTTGAGACCGCGGTCGGGCGCGGCCAGGGCCTGGTCCGGCTGATCACCGAGGACGACGGCACCAAGGCCTGGACCCTGCTCACCGCGCTCTCCGAGCTCAAGGGTCACGAGGAGCCGCGCGGCCACCGCCGGCCCCAGGGTGCAGAGCACGGCGCGACCAAGGACCGGGTGACCTGGTTGGAGCGTCGGCAGGCCGAGGACGCCGGCGTCGGCACCACCTCACAGCCCTACGTCCTCGTGGTCGGTGGGGGACAGGGTGGCATCGCCCTGGGCGCGCGGCTGCGCCAGCTGGGCGTCCCGTCCCTCGTCGTGGACAAGCACGCCCGGCCCGGTGACCAGTGGCGCGGCCGCTACAAGTCGCTGTGCCTGCACGACCCGGTCTGGTATGACCACCTGCCCTATCTGAAGTTCCCCGACAACTGGCCGGTCTTTGCGCCCAAGGACAAGATCGCGGACTGGCTGGAGAGCTACACCACGGTGATGGAGGTGCCCTACTGGTCGTCCACCATCGCCACGCACGCGGCATACTCCTCCGAGGACGGGGAGTGGACCGTCGAGGTTGAGCGCGACGGCACCCCGGTGACCCTGCGGCCCACCCACCTGGTCCTGGCGACCGGGATGTCGGGCAAGCCCCATGTCCCCGTGCTGCCGGGGCAGGACGTCTTCGCCGGGGAGCAGCACCACTCCTCAGCCCACCCGGGACCGGATGCCTATGCGGGCAAGAAGTGCGTGATCATCGGGTCCAACAACTCGGCCTTCGACATCTGTGGCGCGCTCTGGGAGCACGGTGCCGACGTGACGATGGTGCAGCGCTCCTCCACCCACATCGTCCGCAGTGAGACCCTCATGGAGGTCGGGCTCGGGGATCTCTACTCAGAGCGGGCGCTCGCCGCCGGAGTGACCACCGAGAAGGCCGACCTGATCTTCGCCTCGCTGCCCTACCGGATCATGCACACCTTCCAGATCCCGCTCTACGACAGGATGCGCGAGATCGACGCCGACTTCTATGCGCGTCTGGAGGCCGCCGGCTTCCAGCTCGACTTCGGAGACGACGACTCCGGGCTGTTCCTGAAGTACCTGCGGCGCGGATCCGGCTACTACATCGACGTGGGTGCGGCCGACCTGGTCGCCAACGGGCAGGTGAAGCTGGTCCAGGGGCAGGTCGACCACCTGACAGAGCGCTCCGTCGTGCTGAGCGACGGCACTGAGCTGGAGGCTGACCTGGTGGTCTATGCCACCGGCTACGGATCGATGAACGGGTGGGCCGCCGACCTGATCAGCCAGGAGGTCGCCGACACGGTCGGCAAGGTGTGGGGCCTGGGCTCGGACACCACCAAGGATCCCGGTCCGTGGGAGGGCGAGCAGCGCAACATGTGGAAGCCGACCCAGCAGGAGGCGCTGTGGTTCCACGGCGGCAACCTGCACCAGTCGCGCCACTACTCCCTCTATCTAGCGCTGCAGCTGAAGGCGCGCTTGGAGGGGCTCGACACGCCCGTCTACAACAGGGCGCCGGTGCACCACCTGCAGTGACCCGGTGCGCTGGTGCACTGTCGGTGTGATGCGTGCGCTGGTGCACCGTCGGTGTGATGCGTGCGCTGGTGCACCGTCGGCGCTGACCTGCGCCCTGGTGATCTCCGTGCTGCCGCGGCACTGCGAGACTGGCCCTGATGCGCCTGTGGAGTGAGAGCGACCTGCCGTTCGCGGCCGCCGTGCCGGCCCTGCGGGCTGCGGTGCGCGACCGCGGCGTCGCCGTTGTCCAGGCGCCGCCGGGCACCGGCAAGACCACGCTCGCGCCGCCGGCGCTGGTCGACCTGGTCCCCGGCCGTGTGATCGTGGTGCAGCCCCGCCGCATCGCGGCCCGGGCAGCGGCCCGTCGGCTGGCGACGCTGACGGGGGAGCCGCTGGGCAGATTCGCCGGGTTCACCGTGCGCGGCGAGCGAGTGGTGTCCGGCACAACGCGAGTGGAGTTCTGCACGCCGGGGATCCTGGTGCGGCGGTTGCTGTCCGACCCGGACCTGCCGGGAGTCGGCGCCGTGATCCTCGACGAGGTGCATGAGCGCGGCCTGGAGAGCGACCTGCTGGTCGGGATGGTGGCTGAGGTCCGCGCCCTGCGCGAGGACCTCGTGCTCCTGGCCATGTCCGCCACGCTCGATGCGCCACGATTCGCCGCCCTGCTGGGGGACGGCACGGCCGGCTCCGCACCGATCGTGGACTGTCCGTCGGCCCTGCACTCGTTGGACATCCGGTGGGCGCCGCCACCGGGTGCCCGCACCGATGCGAGGGGGGTTGCCGACAGTTTCCTGGAGCACGTTGCCGTCACCGTGGCCGAGGCACACTCTGGCGCAGCGTCCGCCCTCGGGCTTGCCGTCCCACCGGATGCGCTGGTGTTTGTTCCCGGCGTCCGGGAGGTGGAGCGGGTCGCACGCCGGGTGCGTCAGCTGGTGCCGGGGAGCGACGTCCTGGAGCTGCACGGACGGCTCGATGGCCGCGCGCAGGACCGGGTGACTGCGGGATCGGGGCCGGCGGACCCGCCGCGGATCGTGGTCTCGACCGCGCTCGCGGAGTCCTCGCTGACCGTGCCCGGGGTCCGCCTCGTGGTCGATGCCGGGCTGGCCCGGGAGCCTCGTCGCGATGCCGCCCGGGACATGTCCGGGCTGGTCACCGTGGCGGCCTCGCGGGACGCCGCGATCCAACGGGCTGGCCGTGCTGCCCGTCAAGGGCCGGGGGTCGCGGTCCGGTGCTATGACGAAGTCACCTTCGCGGCCATGCCGGCGCACATCACCCCTGAGGTCTCCGTGGCCGACCTGGTCGCCCCCGCGCTGACACTGGCGTGCTGGGGGTCCCCGCGGGGCGAGGGGCTGGCCCTGCCTGATGCCCTGCCCATTGGGGCCGTGGCCGACGCCGAGACGGTGCTGCGCCGCCTCGGTGCGGTCGACGAGCAGGGCCGGGGGACCCGGCTGGGGCGACGACTGGCAGAGGTGCCGGCTGATCCCCGCCTGGCACGGGCACTGCTGGACGGGGCCGACCTCGTGGGCCGGCGCACCGCTGCCGAGGTGGTGGCCGCCCTCGCTGACGACCACCGCCCGGACGGGGCAGACCTGGCCGCCCTCCTTCGTGATCTGCGCCGGGGCAGCGCACCTGCCGCGGGTCGGTGGAAGGAGGAGGTGCGGCGCCTGCAGGACCTGGTTGACCGGCATACGCGGTCGTCCGAGCGGAACGCGCGCGAGGAGGTGGGGAGGCCGCCGGGAGCGAGCACGAGGGCCGGGGACCGGTCCGGCGTGGACGTGCGTGATGCCAGTGGGCTGGTCGTCGCCCTGGCCCACCCGGACCGGGTCGCACGGCGGACCGGGGAGGTCTATCTGCTCGCCTCCGGCACCCGGGCCGCCCTCCCACCCGGAGGACTGCACGGGCACGAGTGGCTCGCCGTCGCGGAGGTGGCCAGGGTCGAGGGACGGGTGGCCGCCGGGACCGGGGCGGTGATCCGCGTCGCGGCACCGTTGAGTCGTCGGACCGCGGAGCTGGCGGGGGCAGGGTTGCTCACGCACAGCACGACAGTGACCTTCCGCGACCACCGGGTGACCGCCCGGCGAGTCCGCACCCTGGGCGCCATCGAACTCTCCTCCTCGCCGGTGCGCCCCAGCGCCACAGAGGCCCGGGCAGGCCTTGAGTCCGCGCTCGCGACCCACGGACTGGGGATCTTCACCTGGTCCCCGGCCGCCGACGCGCTCCGGCGCCGACTGGCACTGCTGCACCGGGTGCGCGGTGAGCCGTGGCCGGACATGTCCGAAGCGGCCCTGACCGCCCGGTGGCGGGAGTGGCTCGGACCGGAGATCGACGCGCTCGCCGACGGCGGTCGGACAGACCGGATCGACCTGCACGACCCGCTGCGCCGATTGCTGCCCTGGCCCGAGGCGTCCAGGCTGGGGGAGCTGGCACCGGAGCGCCTCACGGTGCCGAGCGGGCGGGACGTGCGGATCGACTATCCCGCCGTGGATGACCCGACTGGTCGCCCCGTCGTGGCGGTCAAGCTCCAGGAGTGTTTCGGGTGGGCGCAGACGCCGCAGGTGGCCGGGGTACCGGTCCTGTTCCACCTGCTCTCACCAGCTGGGCGACCGCTCGCCGTCACCGATGACCTGGCCTCGTTCTGGTCCGGTCCCTATGCCCAGGTGAGGGCCGAGATGCGGGGACGTTATCCGAAGCACCCGTGGCCGGAGGATCCGTGGACTGCCCCGGCGACAGCACGGACCCGCCGGCGGATCTAGCCCGGGCCACGGCTGCCTCGCGCTGTGACGGCCGGCGCTCCGGATGCTGGTCACTGGAGGCAGGGGATCCACCACGTCGCCGGCGCGGAAGCACTCCCGGCTCAGCGGAGCTGGAGAGCTCCTGGGCGTTCACTCCCGCCCGAGCACCGACTCCTGACTAGGCAGCTGGTCCTGACGCAGCAGGCCGACCGGGCAGGTCATGCCGTTGGGACCGTGGTTGCAGTAGCCGAAGGGGTTCTTGTGGAGGTACTGCTGGTGGAACCGCTCGGCGTAGTAGAAAGCCCCGACCTCTGACGCGGACGCCAACTCGGTGCTGATCTGGCCGTAGCCGTTGTCGGTCAGCACCTGCTGGAAGGCGTCATGGGTGGCCAGCGCTGCCGCCTCCTGCTCCTGGGTCGTCCAGTAGATCGCGGAGCGATACTGCGTGCCGCGGTCGTTGCCCTGCCGGTCCGGTGTGGTGGAGTCGTGGTTCTCCCAGAACTCCTTGAGCAGGGTCTCGGGGTCGGTCTGCGAGCGGTCATAGGCGATCAGCACCGCCTCGGTGTGCCCGGTGCGCCCGGTGCATACCTCCTCGTAGGTCGGGTTCGGCGTGCTGCCACCCATGTAGCCAGCGGCCGTCGTGATCACCCCGGGCAGTTTCCAGAAGATGCGCTCGGCGCCCCAGAAGCAGCCCATGCCGATGTAGAGGAGCTCGGCGTGGTCTCCCCACGGGCCGTGCAGCGGGGTGCCGAGCACCTCATGGGTCTTGGGGATGTCGGGCAGTGCCTCGTCGCGGCCGGGCAGTGGAGGACCTGGGATCTGGGGTGGGCTCTGACGCATGACTCCAGTATGCGCCGACCCGTCCTGATAAACACCCGCCGAGGGCTTGCGCTGCACGGCTCGTCCCGGGCCGTCCAGGGCGTGTTCTGGTCGCGACCGACCTGGTCATGTGGCAGGTTTGCGTCCCATGGACGTTGCGCTGCGGTTCGGATTGCCTGTGCTGCTGATCCTGCTGGGCGCTGCCCTTTATCTGTGGGGCCGACGCGAGCGTGCCGAGGCACTGTCGCAGATGGGCAGCAAGGGTGGCTTCGGCGGGCCGCCGGGCACTCTGGACATCGGCACCGAGGTCGGCTTCGGCGTCGAGGGCCCTGGTCCCGATCCGGCGGCTGCCCGCCCCAAGATCCTCGGCGGTCTGGTCCTCCTGGCCGTCGGCGCGCTGCTCCTGCTGATCATGGCCGTGTGGCAGCTGCTGGACTGATCTGGATCAGGGCTCGACAGGCACGTCCGCAATCGGACCCTCGGCCGGTATGTCGGCCCCTTCCTCCGTTGTGCCCGGAACCTCGGGCGGTATGTCGGCTCCTTCCTCAGGTGTGCCCGGCACCTCAGGCGGTCGGGCCGGTGGGGGCGGAGCGTCTTCCGGGACCAGGAGTTGCACGTGAGGGATGTCCCAGGCGTGCAGCGGTGTCGCCCGCACCTCCAGCGTGCTGGCCGACGCCGTCTGCAGCGCCAGTAGTGACGCCAGGCCCAGTCCTGCGGCCGACAAGAGCGAGAAGTGTCGATCACGCATGGGCCGAGACCGCCGTATCGGTGGGCTGGCCGCCCTCGGGTGATGGAGCGGACTCATCCTCGGTCTCCTGGTCCGGTTGTCCTCCGGCAGTCGGCTTTGCGGGTCGCAGGAAGACCATGACGGTGACGATGCCGCCGGCGAGCGCCGCCAGCAGCGTGGGGTCGGAGAGCTTCTGGAGGAAGGCGCCGACCTGAGGCACGGTGAACCACTCAGCACCGAGGACGTCCCACTCTGATGGTGTCCACTCGTCGACGTGGTCGTTGTTGTCGCCCTGGATCGTGAAGGCATCGGGTGTGCCGCCGATGATGCGGTGGATGATCAGCGCTCCGGCGCCGGGCTCTCCTTCGGGGACCGGGAAGGAGACGATGTCACCCTGCGCGTAGGTGTCCTGGGCACGGAGTACGACGAAGTCGCCGTCGTGGTAGGTCGGCTCCATGCTCTGGCCTGTCACGACGACGAAGGTCGCTGGGCCACCCAGAGCGACCGGGCGCAGCGTGAACGCCCACGCGACGAGGAATAGCGCGAGTAGCCCCCAGGACACGAGGCGTCGGGTCATGTTGGCTCCTTCGGGCGATTGCGGTTGCTGACGGTGGTCCGGTGGCTCCCCCCGAGGAGCCACCGGACCACCAGTTGTGGGAGGGCTCAGCCGAAGTAGACCCGGACGTCGTTGATGCTCTCCGGTGCTCGCGGGCTCGGGAACGCGAGCGTGTGCGAGGCGCCGGTGATGAGCGGCGAGTTGCCGCCACTGAGCACTGGAACGCCGTCGATCGCGACGAACACCTTGGCCCCACTGTCCCAGCAAGCCTCGGCGATGTTCTTCACCGTGACGGACCCTACGGAGTTGCTACCTGTCTCCAGGCCCCAAACGACCTCCACGGGGTTGTCGGCCTCTTGGCAGGTGACGGAATCGCCGCCAGCCTGGAGGGGCTTGGCGTTGACGGTCAAGACCGACGCGGAGGCGTAGGCCAGGCTGGCGACGGCGGCACCAGCCACGATCGCGGTTGCTACACGCTTCATAACATTCCTCTTCTCATACAGGGGGATTTCCACAGAGCCTCGGCGGGCGGATCCCCCCGAGATGCGCTCACCGTAGGAAGGGAGTGTCGCGCCGAGGTCGCGCGTGTGTCGCACATCTGTAGCGGTGAGAAGGGTGTCTACCGGTCTTGGCCTGCGGGGCAAGGAAATACGGGGAGGCGCCTCAGGCCTGCGCCTCGAGGAAATTCAGCACCTCGGTGTCATCGACCCCGGGGAAGACGCCCGGTGGCATGGCCGCGAGCAGGTGGGAGTGGACGCGGGCGCTCGGCCAGGCCATGCCCGACCAGCGCTGGGCCAGCTCGGCTGGCGGCTGGGCGCAGCAGGTCGGGTCGGGGCAACGCGACTTTGAGCGCTCGGTCGTCTCGCGTCCGCGCATCCACTTCACCTGTGCATAGGGCACCCCGACGCTGACTGAGAAGGTCCCGTTGGGCGTGCGGTCCACGACGGCCGAGCACCAGTAGGTGCCGGACCCCGTGTCGGTGTACTGCTGGTAGGCGTTGGACAGATCGGGCTGCTCGAAGACGACGCGTGCGGTCCAGTGGCGGCAGACTCGTTGTCCCTCAATCGCTCCGGTGGCATCGCTGGGGAAGCGGACCCCGTCGTTCTCGTAGGCCTTGTAGATCAGCCCCGCCTCGGAGATGCGCATGAAGTGCACTGGCAGGTCGAGGTGACGGGTCGCCAGATTGGTGAACCGGTGGGCTGCTGTCTCGTAGGACACGGCATAGGCGTCACGCAGATCCTCGATCGCGATGTCCTTGGCGGCCTTGGCGCGCGTGAGCAACTGCACGGCGCTGCTCTCCGGGATGAGAAGGGCGGCGGAGAAGTAGTTGATCTCGACTCTCTGGGAGAGGAACTCGCCATAGTCAGCGGGCACCTCATGTCCGAGGACGACGTGCCCCAGTGCCTGCAGCGCCAGGGAGCGTGAGTCGCTCTGTCCGGCATCCGGCTGGGGGAGGAAGATGCGGCGGTTGGCCAGGTCCGTCACGGACCGGGTGGAGGTGGGCAGGTCCGCGGTGTGCACGAGGTCGAAGCCGAGGTGAGCTGCCAGCTTGTTGACCGCGGTGCGGGTGATCGGGCCCCCGCGGTGGTCGATCGCCTTCAGCAGGTCACCTGCTGCCTGCTCGACCTCAGGGAAGTAGTTGTTGGCGGCGCGCATCCGATGACGCAGCTCTGCGTTGGCCCGACGAGCTTGCTCCGGTGTCGCGGCACGCTCGGCCTGCACTGCTGCGAGGGCCTCGTGCATGCCGACCAGTGCCTCGAGAGCCTCGGTGGGTAGCCGCGGCCCGATCTTGACGGCCGGCACCCCCAGCGACTCAAACGAGTCCGCACGCTGGGCCTTCTCCAGAGCGATCTCCAGGGCGGCCCGACGACTCGGCGGCCGGGCGCGCAGCAGGTCCGCGAGATCGGTGCCCAGGGCCGTCGCGAGGGCAGCGAGCGTGGAGACCTTGGCCTCGCGCTTGCCGTTCTCCAGCAGCGACAGGGCGGAGCTGGAGATGCCCGCCACTCCCGCGACGTCATCAAGGGTCCGGCCCGTGCCGCGGCGGATGTGGCGCAGCTGGCGACCGATGGTGATCGGGTCAGGGCCAGTCGCGAGATCTGTCATTGCGCCACAATAACGCAAGAAACGCAGAAATTTACAGGCATCCTGGTCGCAAAATGGGTGGAAGTTGACCCAATGTGGGTGCAACGCACCAGAACGGCACTTCTTGCGAAGGCGCCGGCACATGCACAGAACGGCGCTTCCGAGCGGAATCGCCCACCGATCCGAGAGGACGTCTCATGACCGTCACGCTGAACAACCCCGAGGCCACCACCGAGCAGACCGGCGCGTCCGCCACCCAGGCCGCCGCCGCGGAGAAGTTGCGCACCGAGTGGGCCGCCAACCCGCGCTGGTCCGGCATCGAGCGCACCTACAGCGCCGAGGACGTGGTGCGACTGCGGGGCAGCGTGGTGGAGGAGCACACCCTCGCTCGCCGCGGCGCCGAGAAGCTCTGGGAGCAGCTGCAGACCAAGCCCTTCACCCGGGCCCTGGGTGCGCTGACCGGCAACCAGGCGGTCCAGCAGGTCCGCGGAGGCCTCGAGGCGATCTACCTCTCCGGCTGGCAGGTCGCCGCCGACGCCAACCTGGCTGGCCAGACCTACCCGGACCAGAGCCTCTATCCCGCCAACTCCGTGCCGGCCGTGGTGCGCCGCATCAACAACGCGCTGATGCGCGCTGACCAGATCGACTGGTCCAACGAGACCAACGGCACCGACTACCTGGTGCCGATCGTCGCTGACGCCGAGGCCGGCTTCGGTGGCCCGCTCAACGCGTTCGAGCTGATGAAGTCCATGATCGTCTCCGGCGCCGCCGGGGTGCACTGGGAGGACCAGCTCGCCTCGGAGAAGAAGTGCGGCCACCTCGGTGGCAAGGTGCTCGTCCCCACCACCCAGCACGTGCGCACCCTCAACGCCGCACGCCTGGCGGCCGACACGCTCAACGTCCCGAGCCTGGTGATCGCCCGCACCGACGCGCTCGCCGCTGACCTGCTCACCAGCGACGTGGACCCGATCGACCAGGAGTTCATCACCGGGGAGCGCACCAGCGAGGGCTTCTTCCGGGTGCGCAACGGCATCGAGCCGGTGCTGGCGCGCGCCAAGGCCTACGCCCCCTACTGCGACCTGATCTGGGTCGAGACCGGCACCCCCGACCTCGGCCTGGCCCGCGAGTTCGCAACCGAGCTCCACAAGGAGTTCCCGGGCAAGATGCTGGCCTACAACTGCTCCCCGTCCTTCAACTGGAAGGCCGCGCTGTCCGACAGCGAGATCGCCGCCTTCCAGGACGAGCTCGGTGCCCTGGGATACAAGTTCCAGTTCATCACCCTGGCCGGCTTCCACGCACTGAACCACTCCATGTTCCACCTGGCTCACGGCTATGCCCGCACCGGGATGAGCGCCTACGTCGAGCTGCAGGAGGCCGAGTTCGCCGATGCCAACCGTGGCTACACCGCGGTCAAGCACCAGGCCGAGGTCGGCACCGGCTACTTTGACAAGGTCTCCACGGCCATCAACCCGACCAGCGGCACCCTCGCGCTGACCGGCTCCACCGAGGAAGAGCAGTTCCACTAAATCGCCCCGGCCACCGGCTGACCAGCCAATCCGGCCACACGACACGGCCAGACGACACCGGCCACACGACATACGAGAAGGAGAAAACGATGGCCACCACCACAGCCACCACACGGGGCACCAACGGCGCCGTCCAGGTCCGCGGCTCGGACCACCCCCGGTTCGACGAGATCCTCACCCCCGAGGCCCTGGACTTCGTGCGCCAGCTCGATGGTGCCTTCGCCGGCCGCCGCGCGGAACTGCTCCAGGCCCGCAGGGCCCGTCAGCACCAGATCAGTGCTGGCCGTGAGGAACTGGACTTCCTCCCCGAGACCCGCGGGGTCCGTGAGCACAAGTCCTGGCGCGTGGCCGAGCCCGCCCCGGGCCTGACCGACCGTCGCTGTGAGATGACCGGCCCGGCCAGCCGCAAACTGACCGTCAACGCCCTCAACTCCGGTGCCCGGGTGTGGATGGCCGACCTCGAGGACGCGACCGCGCCCACCTGGTTCAACGTGATCGACGGCCAGCTCAACCTCTTCGACGCGATCCGCGGCCAGATCGACTTCACTGATGAGAACGGCAAGGAGTATGCCGTCCGCGGGCAGACACCGACCATCGTCATGCGGCCGCGTGGCTGGCACCTGTGTGAGAAGCACCTGTCGGTCGACGGGCGGCCGCTGCCGGCCTCGTTGGTTGACTTCGGGCTCTACTTCTTCCACAACGCCCAGGAGCTCATTGAGCGGGGCGCCGGTCCGTACTTCTACCTGCCCAAGCTGGAGTCGCACCTGGAGGCCCGCCTCTGGAACGACGTCTTCATCCTGGCGCAGGACCTGCTGGGCATCCCGCAGGGCACCATCCGCGCGACGGTGCTGATCGAGACGGTGTCCGCGGCGTTCGAGATGGAGGAGATCCTCTATGAGCTGCGCGATCACTCGTCGGGCCTGAACGCGGGTCGCTGGGACTACATCTTCAGCTACATCCGCACCTTCGCCCAGCGCGGACCGGAGTTCGTCCTGCCGGAGCGTGCCGAGGTCACCATGACCACGCCGTTCATGCGCGCCTACACCGAGCTGCTGGTCAAGACCTGCCACAAGCGTGGTGCCCACGCGATCGGGGGCATGGCAGCCTTCGTGCCCGACCGCACGGATGAGGCGGCCGCGGCCGCGGCGCTGGAGAAGATCCGGGCCGACAAGGAGCGCGAGGCCGAAGATGGTTTCGACGGCTCCTGGGTGGCCCACCCGGCGCTCGTCCCGGCCTGCACCGAGGTCTTCGACCAGGTCCTCGGTGAGAACCCGGACCAGCGCAGCCGTCAGCGCCCGGAGGTGGAGGTCACCGCGAGCGACCTGCTCACCGGCGTGCCGGACCCGACGGTCACCGAGTCCGGGGTGCGCACCAACATCGCGGTGTCGCTGCGTTACCTGGCAGCCTGGACCGCCGGCACCGGGGCCGTCGCCATCGACAACCTGATGGAGGACGCCGCCACCGTCGAGATCTCGCGTGGTCAGCTGTGGCAGTGGATCCGCAACCGCACCCCGCTGGACGACCTGCGGGTGGTCACCCGCCAGCTGGTCGCCGACCTCATCGAGGAGGAGGCCGGACGGCTCACCGCCGAGGGCGGTCCGGAGGTCGCGGAGCCCCTGGCCCGTGCCCGTGAGGTGCTGGAGTATGTGGCGCTGGGTGAGTACCTGCCCGGGTTCTTCACCAACTACGCCTACGTCCGCTACCTCATCGACAAGCCGATGACCGGTCCGCTGGACAAGGAGGACCTGCGGATGTCGGAGCGGGTCCCCGGCGCCGGGCAGTCGGAGGACGCGGCCTGACCTGGTGTGCGATGGTCCGCCCACCCTGTCAGTGGTGGTCCGCCCCCCTGTGAGCGATGAGACATACTGCGCGCGATGCGACGTCCTGCACGTCGCATCGCGCGCAGCGCTGCCGGCTCGCGGAGGACCGGACCGGGGCCGGGAGGCCGACTAGGGTGATGCTGTGCCAACGACGCCCACAGTGACCCCAGCCGACATCGACGCCGCCCGCGAGGTCCTCGCCGGTGTTATCCAGCCGACGCCGATGGAGTTCAGCCAGGCGTTGAGCACGCTGGCCGGCACCTCCGTGCACCTGAAGTGCGAGAACATGGGTCGGGCCGGGTCGTTCAAGATCCGCGGCGCCTACAACCGGATGGCCGGGCTCTCCGCGGAGGAACGCGCGCGCGGGGTCGTGGCGGCGAGCGCCGGCAACCACGCGCAGGGTGTGGCCCTCGCCGCCAAACTGCTCGGTATCGAGGCCACCGTCTTCATGCCCAACGGAGCCTCCATGCCCAAGCTGCGGGCCACCAGAGGCTATGGGGCCACGGTCGAGCAGGTCGGCAGCACCATCGACGACTGCATCGAGCGGGCCCGGGCCTTCGAGCAGGAGACCGGCGCCGTCTTTATCCCGCCCTTCGACCACCCCGCCATCGTGGCTGGACAGGGCACCTGCGGGCTGGAGATCCTGGAGCAGGTCCCTGACGTCGGCACGATCCTGGTCTGCCTGGGCGGCGGGGGCCTCCTCGCCGGGATCGCCACCGCGGTCAAGGCCGTGCGGCCGGACGTGCGGGTCATCGGTGTGCAGGCCGAGGAGGCAGCGGCCTGGCCGGGCTCCCTGGCCGCGGGACACCCGGTGGCCGTGTCCTCGATGACCACGATGGCCGACGGCATCGCGGTGGGTCGACCCGGTGATGTCCCGTTCGATCTGGTGCGCGACCTCGTCGACTCGGTCGAGACCGTCGGTGAGGACTCGATCGCCAGGGCCATGCTGTTCCTGCTGGAGCGGGCCAAACTCGTGGTCGAGCCGGCCGGAGCCGCAGCTGCCGCCCACCTGATGAACCAGGCGGCCGCGGCCGGGGAAGAGCCGGCCTTCGACCCCGACAAGCCCGTCGTGGTGGTGCTCTCCGGTGGCAACATCGACACCCTGCTGATGCTGCGGATCATCCGCACCGGCCTGGGCATCGCCGGGCGCTACCTGCAGTTCCGGGTCACGGTGCCCGACCGTCCCGGCTCGCTGTCCGCGCTGCTCGCGCTGCTCGCCGAGGAGCGGGCCAACGTCCTGGAGGTCCAGCACGGGCGCACCACGGCCGCGCTGAGGGTGCACGAGGTGCAGATCGGCGTCACGGTCGAGACCGACGGGCACGAGCACTCCGACAGGGTCGTCCAGGCCCTCAACCACCACGGCTACCGGCCGGTGCTGGCCGGCTGACGGCATACAACAACGCCCCGCGGCGGCCGGTTGACAACCGGCGCGCGGGGCGTCTGTGGCCAGCGTGGCTGGCCCCTGCTCAGGAGGAGTAGGGCGTCGCGGAGATGACCTTGACGTCGATGCTCTTGCCGTTGGGGGCGGTGAAGGTCACGTTGTCACCGGGGCCGTGGCCCAGGATCGCCGCACCCATCGGGGACTTCTCGCTGTAGACGGTCAGCGTCTCGTCGTCACCGATGATCTCGCGGCTGCCGAGCAGGAACTTCTCGGTGTCGCCGAACATCTCGACGGTCACGATCATCCCGGGCTCGACGACACCGTCGTCCGCCGGGGCGTCACCGATGGTGACGTTCTGCAGCAGCTGCTCGAGCTGGCGGATGCGGGCCTCCATCTTGCCCTGCTCCTCCTTGGCCGCGTGGTAGCCACCGTTCTCCTTGAGGTCGCCCTCCTCGCGGGCCTCCTCGATGCGCTGGGAGATCTCGGTGCGTCCCTCGCCCTTGAGATGGGCCAACTCCGCCTGCAGGCGGGCGTGCGCCTCGGGCGTCAGGTAGGTAGCCGTCTGCTTGGTGGTTGTGTCGGTCACTTCAGTCACTCCTCGGGTCACGAGCCAGGGCCGGGTCTCGCGCAGTGCGGAGTCCCTGTCACGATCAAACAGTGAGGTCCGGGCGATGGGATGTCCTGAGGTTTCCTTGTGCTCAGGTCGTCCGGCCCGGACCTTCTCGAGGTTTAAGTCTAACAAGGAAACGGCCAATGACCATCTGAGCAGGTCACGATCCGGTCACGAGTATGCCGGCCGGCGGGTCTGTGCAGCCCGCGCCGCAGAGGTGGTCGAGACGGGCGTCAGCCGGTGTAGGAGCAGGAGTCGACATAGCCCGTCACGGCCCGGCTCACCGTGCGCAACGGCTCCACGTGGCGGGTCGGGGAGGTGTCGGCCGGGGGCACCGTGACCTGGCCGGTGCCGACCCTGGCGTGGTGCTCGTCCAGGGCGTGCAGGTCGCAGGTGACGGCGCGGGTGGGATCCCGGCGGACGTCAAACCTGACGTCGATCTGCTCGTCAGAGACGATCTCGAAGCCGGCGTTGTACCAGTGCACCTTGCCGCTCGCGCCCGCGATGCCGAACCAGATGGCGAAGGCCGTCATCACGACGACTCCCACGGTGCCCACGATCCACCAGGTGCGGCGAGAGACTGTGGGTGCTGCGGTGCTGCTCATGGGGCTCCGTCCGGGGTGGATGGACTCGCGGTGACATCGGGACCAGGTCGCGCTGGGTGCGGTGGGGACATCAAGCCTGCCGGAGGGTGAGAGGATGGGTGGTGCTGTCGCGCCGGGGCGCGACACCATTGTCCGTCACCCCAGACACGAGGAGCACAAGGGTGTCTCAGGAACTCCGCCTGATGGCCGTCCACGCACACCCGGACGACGAGTCCAGCAAGGGCGCTGCCACCACGGCAAAGTATGTCGCCGAGGGCGTGCAGGTGATGGTGGTGTCCTGCACCGGCGGCGAGCGCGGCGACATCCTCAACGAGGCGCTCAAAGGCAACACCCGCATCGAGCGTGACCTTACGCAGGTGCGCCGCGATGAGATGGCCCGGGCCGCCGAGATCCTCGGCGTGCAGCACACCTGGCTGGGCTTCGTCGACTCCGGTCTGCCTGAGGGAGACCCGCTCCCGCCGCTGCCGCCGGGCTGCTTCGCGCTGGAGCCGGTCGACGTGACGACCGAGGCGCTGGTGCGGGTCATCCGTGAGTTCCGTCCGCACGTGCTGACCACCTATGACGAGAACGGCGGCTATCCGCACCCCGACCACATCATGACCCACGTGGTGTCGATGGCGGCCTTCCACGCGGCCGGTGACCCCACGGCATACCCGCATGCTGGGCAGCCCTGGCAGCCGCAGAAGCTCTACTACTCCGGCTGGTCGATCAAGCGGATCCGCACGATCCACGACGCGATGCTCGCCGAGGGACTGGAGTCGCCCTACGAGGACTGGGTCACCGGCGCGCGCAACCGGCCGGAGCGGGACGTGAACACCCACGTGGAGTGCGCCGAGTTCTTCCCCGTGCGGGACGACGCCCTGCGGGCCCACGCGACCCAGGTGGATCCCGAAGGGTTCTGGTTTGCCGTCCCGATGGAGCTGCAGCAGAGGGTGCACGCTACCGAGGACTGGGAGCTTGCGCGGTCGCTGGTCGAGCCCTCCTTCCCGGAGTCGGACCTGTTCGCCGGGCTGCGCGAGCTGGACCTGGAGGCCGTATGCCGTCAGGAGCCCGCGCGGGACGCTGACGGTGAGGTGGTGGTCGCCTACCGCTCGGTCCCGCCGCCCCCGGTCGACGCGGACGGCGACGGCATCGACGACGCCCGCCAGACCGACGACCTGCACGACGAGATCACCGAGGTTGAGGGGCACCATGACCGCGACCAGAGTCACGAGGCCGACGAGGCGCACGTCGACGCGCACGGCGACGAGCAGGCCTCATGAACGGCACGAGTGTTGAGGTCACCGGCGGCCTGGGAGCCTTCCTGGGGCTGTTCTTCCTCGCCGTCGCCGTCATCTTCCTGGGCTATGACCTCAGCAGACGACTCCGCCGCCTCGACCACCAGGAGAAGCTGCGCCTCGAGGAGGAGCGGCTGACTCAGGAGCGCCGCGACCGACTGGCTCACGAGACAGACGCGGCAGCAGCAGGTGACGGCTCCGCCTCAACCGGGGACTCCGGAGATGAGCAGCAGCGGGGGGCGGGAGACGAGCAGCAGCGTGGGGCGGGAGACGGTCGGCGAGCCGATCCGGACGGCGACGCGCCTCCGACAGGCTGAGGTCAGCCGGCAGCAGCCGGGATCGCGCCGTAGACCGAGAAGGACACCGCGATGTAGTGCGCGGCGAAGGCCAGGATCGTGAAGGCGTGGAAGATCTCGTGGAAGCCGAACCAGCGCGGTGAGGGGTTGGGCCGCTTGGTGCCGTAGACGACGGCGCCCAGGGTGTAGAGCAGCCCGCCGACCGCGATGAGCGCCACCACTCCTGCGCCGCCATTGCGCCAGAAGCCCGGCAGATAGAAGACCGCGACCCAGCCGAGCGCGACATAGACGGGCGTGTAGAGCCAGCGCGGCGCGCCGACCCAGAGCACGCGGAACAGGACCCCGGCGATGGCTCCGCTCCAGACGATCCAGAGCAGGGTCTGTCCCTGCCCCTCGGGCAGGAGCAGCACCGCGAACGGCGTGTAGGTGCCGGCGATGATCAGGAAGATGTTGGCGTGGTCCAGCCGCTTGAGGATCCGGCTGGTCCGGGCACTGAAGTGACCGTTGCCGCGGTGATAGATCGCCGAGGTGCCAAACAGCAGCACCGCGGTGATCGCGAAGATGGCCGCCGCGATGCGGGAGGGGGTGTCGGGGGCGAAGCTGACCAGGACGATGCCGCCGGCCAGGGCCAGTGGGGTCGTGACCAGGTGAAGCCACCCGCGCAGCCGGGGCTTGATGGCCGCGACTGCCTCCCGTGCAGCGTCCTTGACCTCGTGGGCGGACTCCCGGACCTCTTGCACAGCAGACTCCGTGGCCTGGTGCACGCGGCCTCGGTCCTTGGCGGGCGAAGAGCGGTGTTCCATGGACCAATACTAACCTACGATGACGTAGGTTACGAGTGGGTAACCTAAGAATTGTCACGAGACTTGCCACACTCCACCGCGTGACGGCGAGTAGGTTGACGCTATGCGTTCTCCCCGCGACCTGCTCTATCGGGTCTACAACAGATCGCTGACCAGGCATCTTCCGGCAGATCGCATGCCGCGCCACGTGGGGGTCATGCTCGATGGCAACCGCCGCTGGGCCAGGTTGCGCGGCGCAGACACCGCCCAGGGCCACCGTGCGGGCGCGGACAACATCGCGCCGCTGCTCGAGTGGTGCCGGGAGGCGGGGGTCGAGGTGGTGACTCTGTGGCTGCTGTCCACGGACAACCTGCGCCGCGATGTCCGTGAGGTGGAGCCCCTGCTGCAGATCATCGAGGACGTCGTGTCCGAGCTGGCCGAGGTGGATCGGTGGCGGATCAACCTGGTCGGGGCCGCCCACCTGCTGCCCGAGAAGACGGTGCGCGTGCTGCGCGCCGCCGTCGAGCGCACGGCCGAGGTGGACGGCATGGTCGTGAATGTGGCGATCGGCTATGGCGGGCGCCAGGAGATCGCCGACGCGGTGCGCTCCCTGCTGGCCGAGGCGGCCGAGCGGGGGACGCCGATCGCTGAGCTGGCTCAGACCCTTGAGGTGGACGACATCGCCGAGCACCTCTACACCAAGGGTCAGCCCGACCCGGACCTGGTGATCCGCACCAGCGGCGAGCAGCGGCTCGGCGGATTCCTGCTCTGGCAGAGCGCACACAGTGAGTTCTACTTCTGTGAGGCCTACTGGCCGGACTTCCGCAAGGTCGACTTCCTGCGTGCGCTGCGGGCCTACGCCGAGCGGGAGCGTCGGTTCGGCAACTGAGCGCAGCGCTGGGGGTGCCCGGCACGGGCCGGTCGCAGGAGAACCTGCGGTGACGCCGCGGTGAACCCTTCGGGACGCGAGGCGGCACGTTTGCCGAAACGCCGCGCTAATGACCCCTCCCGGGGCGCGTCGCGCCTAACGTCAGGGGTGACGCAGGACACCCGTCCTCGTTCGGGAGGCTCACCACATGGAGCGACAGCTCTGGGCGGGGGGCCGGCGCCGGCACCTCGACCGCGTGGTCTGGGTCCCGTCCCGGTCAGCCCACCGCCGTCACGCGTAGCGCTTGCACGCGTGCAGGGAGAGTCGACATGGCATCCACCACCAGCCGATCCGTCACCCGTTCCACGCGCGCTGCTTCTACTACGCCCGCCGCTGTCTCAACCACTGCTGCCGCAGCACCCGTCGCCGATCTTGCTGCCTCCGCGACGAGCACCAAGACCTATGTCCTGGACACCTCCGTCCTGCTGTCCGACCCGCGGGCGCTGCTGAGGTTTGCCGAGCACCAGGTGATCCTGCCGATCGTGGTGATCACCGAGCTCGAGGCCAAGAGGCACCACCCGGAGCTGGGCTACTTTGCCCGGGAGGCGCTGCGGCTGCTCGATGATCTGCGGGTCAAGCACGACGGTCTGAGCGACCTCGTGCCAGTGGGCACCACGGGAGGCACCCTGCGGGTGGAGCTCAATCACACCGACCCCGCCTCACTGCCGGCCGGCTTCCGCCTCGGGGACAACGACTCGCGGATCCTGGCAGTGGCCTGCAACTTCAGTGCCGAGGGTCACGACGTGACGGTGGTCAGCAAGGACTTGCCGATGCGGGTCAAGGCCTCGGCGTGCGGGCTGGACGCCCAGGAGTATCGCGCCGAGCTGGCGGTGGAGTCCGGCTGGACCGGCATGGCCGAGCTGGAGGTGGATGACGCTGGCATGACCACGCTCTATGAGACCGGCCGCCTGGAGCACGAGGCCGCCCAGGATCTGCTGGTGCACACCGGTCTGACGGTGTTCGGCCCGTCCGGAAGTGCGCTCGCTCGGGTGGCCCCGGACCGTGCCGTCAAGCTGGTGCGTGGGGACCGCGATGCCTTTGGCCTGCACGGCCGCTCGGCAGAGCAGCGCATCGCCCTCGACCTCCTGCTCGACCCCGACGTGGGGATCGTCAGCCTCGGTGGGCGAGCCGGCACCGGCAAGTCAGCGCTGGCGCTGTGCGCTGGGCTCGAGGCAGTGATGGAGCGTCGCCAGCACCGCAAGGTGATCGTCTTTCGTCCGCTGTATGCCGTGGGCGGCCAGGAGCTCGGCTACCTCCCAGGCACGGAGAACGAGAAGATGGGGCCGTGGGCCCAGGCGGTCTTCGACACTCTCGGGGCCGTGGTGTCCAAGGAGGTCGTGGAGGAGATCATCGATCGCGACATGCTCGAGGTGCTGCCGCTGACCCACATCCGCGGGCGCTCGCTCCACGACGCCTTTGTCATCGTGGACGAGGCGCAGTCACTCGAGCGCAATGTGCTGCTCACTGTCCTCTCCCGGATCGGACAGAGTTCGCGGGTGGTGCTGACCCACGACGTGGCCCAGCGGGACAACCTGCGCGTTGGGCGTCATGACGGCGTCGCCGCCGTCATCGAGACGCTCAAGGGGCACCCGCTGTTCGCCCACGTCACGCTGCACCGCAGTGAGCGCAGCCCGATCGCAGCGCTGGTCACCGATCTGCTCGAGGGCGACGACTCGATGGCCTGACCCTGACTGGGTGCGCAGCGCCAGACCACATACGTCACACCAGCCCCACAGGCCTCTCTCGCCGGCCTGTGGGGAGGTGTGACGTTGACCACGTAACCCCTGGTTGAATTTGCGAACTCTTGACTCCGGCTGTCACCGTAGAAGGACACATCACGATTTGATAACGCTCGTGACCGTTTCCCCCGCTGCATCTGGCAGCCGACGGTGCCCCGGGCGTGGAGGTTCTCTCTTGTCCAATGCCCCTGACCTTTCTGTGCTGCCCGACAGCGACGACACTGCTTCCGGCAAGCACCGCAATGGCCGCCGCCTGCACCGCGGCGCCACCGCCGTCACCGCGATCATCGCGGCTGGCGCGGTCGCCATGGCCACCTATGCCGCGATGCCGGTGACCACATCCCCGACTCTTGACGGCGACGGTGTGGCGAACAGCATCTCCGACGCCAGCCCCTTCGTTGGCGACGCCGCACTGCGCAGCGTCGTCGACGGCGCCCAGTCGCCGCTGGCTGACGCTGTCGGTCAGGTCGACCAGCAGCTGGCTGACTCGCAGCTGCACTTCTCCGCCTGGAGCGCCCGCAAGGGTGGCGACGCGGCGACCGAGCGGTCCGAGACGATCGCCGCCGAGCGTGCCGCTGCCGAGCAGGCGGCCGCTGAGGAGGCCGCTGCCCAGCGTGCCGAGGAGGCCGCCGCTGCTGAGGCCGCTGCTACTGAGGCTGCAGCCGCAGAGCGCGAGCAGGCCGCTTCCCGGTCCGAGGAGCGCGTCGAGGCGCCGGTGGAGGAAGCCGCCCCGGCTCCGCAGCCGGCCCCGGAGCCCGAGCCGGAGCCGGAGCCCGCCCCGGCGCCGCCGGCCGGTGACGCTCGGTCCATCGCCCGCAACATGCTCGGCAGCTACGGCTGGAGCCAGGACCAGTTCGGTTGCCTGGACTCGCTGTGGATGCGTGAGAGCGGCTGGAACCACACCGCGACCAACCCCTCGTCCGGGGCCTACGGCATCCCGCAGTCGCTGCCGGCCAGCAAGATGGCCAGCGCTGGCTCGGACTGGCGCACCAACCCCGCGACGCAGATCCGCTGGGGCCTGGGCTACATCCAGGGCCGCTATGGCAGCCCCTGCTCTGCCTGGGCGCACTCGCAGTCCGTCGGCTGGTACTGAGCCACCCGCGCTGACGCTGCGCACCGCCGCAGCGTCACCAGCAACGCATGCCGCGCACCGTGAAGGTGCCTGGCACCAGGACCCCGGTCCGACCGTCATGGTCGGGCCGGGGTCTGCTGCGTGCGGGGCCTCGTGCTCGTGCCCCGGGTGGGTGGCGCCGCCCTGAGGGCACGGGGGAGACTGGAGGCATGACTGTCGACCCCAGCCCCTCGACCTCAACACCCGACGTCCCGATGCGGACGGAGCACGACTCGATGGGGGAGGTGCAGGTGCCGGCCGATGCGTTGTATGCCGCGCAGACCGCCCGCGCCGTCGAGAACTTCCCGATCTCCGGGCAACCGGTGCCACCGGCCATCGTCCACGCCCTGGCGCTGCTGAAGTCCGCAGCCGCCGCGGTCAACGCCGAGTTCGAGGTGATCGACCCCGACCGGGCGCGGGCGATCGGCGAGGCGGCGGACGAGGTCGTGCAGGGGCGCCACGACGCACACTTCCCGATCGACGTTTATCAGACCGGATCGGGCACCTCGACCAACATGAACGTCAACGAGGTCGTGGCGACGCTGGCGAACAGGGCCACCGGCGGCGAGCCCACCGTCCACCCCAACGACCACGTCAACGCCGGTCAGTCCAGCAATGACACCTTCCCCTCCGCGATCCGGGTCGCCGCCGCCCGCCTGGTCCGTGACGAGTTGCTGCCCGCCCTGGAGCACCTCGAGCAGTCTCTGGCAGACAAGGCCGCAGAGTTCGCCGACGTCGTCAAGGCTGGTCGGACACACCTGATGGACGCGGTGCCGGTCACGCTGGGCCAGGAGTTCGGGGGCTATGCCCGCCAGATCGAGCTCGGCCGCCAACGCGTGCGCTTTGCCGCCGAGACACAGGTCAACGAGCTGCCCCTCGGCGGCACCGCGGCGGGGACCGGCCTCAATGCCCATCCCGAGTTCGCCCCGCGGGTGATCGCCGAGGTGTCCCGACGCACGGGGGTGGACTTCGTCGAGGCAGCGGACCACTTCGAGGCCCAGTCCACGCAGGACGCCCTCGTCGCGCTCAGCGGGGAGCTGCGCGTGGTCGCTGTCTCCCTGACCAAGATCTGCAACGACCTGCGCTGGATGGGCTCCGGGCCGCGGGCTGGGCTGCAGGAGATCCAGCTGCCCGACCTGCAGCCGGGGTCCTCGATCATGCCGGGCAAGGTCAACCCGGTGCTGCCGGAGGCCACCTTGATGGTGTGCGCCCGGGTCATCGGCAACGACGCGACGGTGACCTTTGGTGGTGCCAGCGGCACCTTTGAGCTCAATGTGATGCTGCCGGTCATGGGTCAGGCGCTGGTCGAGTCGATCACCCTGCTGGCCAACTCATCGCGCGTCCTGGCGGACCGGTGCATCTCCGGGATCACTGCCAATATCGAGCACAACCGGGAGCTCGCCGAGAGTTCGAGTGCGATCGTCACCCCGCTCAACAAGTACATCGGCTATGAGGCAGCTGCCGCAGTGGCCAAGCAGTCGCTGGCCAACCGGCAGACCATCCGTGAGGTCGTCATCGAGCGCGGCCACGTCGAGCGGGGCGAGCTGACCGAGGAGCAGCTGGACGCGGCGCTGGACGTCCTGGCGATGACTCGCCCGCACAGCTGACCGGGCGCGTGGGCTTGCGCTCACACAGCTGCCCGGGTGCGCGAGCTTGCGCCCGCAGAGGTGACCGGGCGCGCGCTGGGTCGGATCGGGGGACCGGCGCGTCCGGCATACTCACAGCCGACGTAGGCGCACCCGGTTGACGGCGTGGTCCTCACCCTTGCTGAGCACGAGCGTGGCCCGGCCGCGGGTCGGCAGGATGTTCTCCACCAGGTTGGGGGCGTTGATGGCGTCCCAGATGCTCGAGGCGACATCGTGCGCGGCGGCGTCGTCGAGGCTCGCATAGCGGTGGAAGTAGGATTCCGGCTGGCTGAACGCGGTGTGCCGCAACTCCTGGAACCGGTCGACATACCACTTCTCGATCAGTTCCTGCTTGGCGTCGACATAGATCGAGAAGTCGAAGAAGTCGGCAACCGAGAGCCCGGTGCGGCCGTCGCTGTGCTGGCGGGGCGGCTGCAGGACATTGAGCCCCTCGACGATCAGCACGTCCGGGCAGTGGACCACGACCCGCTCGCCGGGGACGATGTCGTAGGTGATGTGGGAGTAGACCGGGGCAGCCACCTCGGCCTTGCCGGACTTGACCTCCATGACAAAGCGCAGCAGGGCGCGGCGGTCATAGCTCTCGGGATATCCCTTGCGCGCCATCAGGCTGCGCTCGTGGAGTGTCTTGTTCGGATAGAGGAAGCCGTCGGTGGTGACGAGCTCGACGACCGGCTTGGACTCCCAGCGCTGGATGAGGGCCTGCAGGATGCGGGCGGTGGTCGACTTGCCCACCGCGACCGACCCCGCGACGCCGATCACGAAGGGGGTGCGCTCGTGACGCTCGCCCAGGAAGTTGCTGGTGACCTGGTGCAGCTGCTCGACCTCGTGCTCGTAGAAGGAGAGCAGCCGCGACAGCGGCAGATAGACCTCCTCGATCTCCTGCAGATCGAGGCGTTCACCCAGACCCTGCAGACGGGTGATGTCCTCCTGGGAGAGCAGCATCGGGTGCTGCTGGCGCAACGCGGCCCAACTTGCCCGATCAAGCTCGACATAGGGCGAGGTGACGCCGGCGCCGTTGGTAGCCATGGGTGACATTGTGCACGGCCGTGGGATGCGACTTGTTGGGGCCGCACGGATTAGGCTGCTCCCCATGTGTGGAATCGTCGGATACGTCGGTCCGAACCCCAGCGCCAAGGCCCTTGACGTCGTGATGGAGGGCTTGACTCGCCTGGAGTACCGCGGCTATGACTCTGCCGGTGTCGCGTTGATCGGCGACGGTGAGGTAGTCGGTGAGAAGCGAGCCGGCAAGCTCAGCAACCTCGTCGAGGCGCTCAACGCGCACCCGCTGCCCGAGACCGCGACCGCGATCGGTCACACCCGGTGGGCCACTCACGGCGGACCGACCGACGGCAACGCCCACCCGCACCGCGGCGGGACCGACCGCAAGCTGGCGCTGGTGCACAACGGCATCATCGAGAACTTCCACGCGCTGAAGAAGCAGCTGCTCGCAGAGGGCGTGGAGTTTGCCTCCGAGACGGACACCGAGGTGGTGGCCCACCTGGTGTCCCAGGCCTTCGGGCGCACCGGGGACCTGACCCAGGCCATGCGGGAGGTCGTCAACACCCTGGCCGGTGCCTTCACCCTGCTCGCGGTCCACGCGGACCAGCCCGACGTGGTGGTCGGTGCCCGCCGCAACTCCCCGCTGGTCGTGGGCCTGGGCGAGGGCGAGAACTTCCTCGGCTCCGACGTCGCCGCGTTCATCGGCTACACCCGCCACGCCCTCGAGCTCGGCCAGGACCAGATCGTCACGATCACCCCGGACAGCTACTCGGTCATCAACTTCGACGGCACCCCCAGCGACGGCAAGGCCTACGAGGTCACCTGGGACTCGGCGGCCGCGGAGAAGGGCGGCTACGACACCTTCATGGAGAAGGAGATCAACGACCAGCCGCACGCAGTCGCTGACACCCTGCTGGGGCGCACCGACGAGCGCGGCCACCTGGTTCTGGACGAGATGGGCATGTCCGAGGAGGACCTGCGCGCGATCACCAAGATCGTCATCGTGGCCTGCGGCACCGCGGCGTATGCCGGGATGGTCGCCAAGTACGCCATCGAGCGGTGGGCGCGGATCCCCGTCGAGGTCGAGCTGGCCCACGAGTTCCGCTATCGCGACCCGGTGATCGATGAGCAGACCCTGGTGGTCTCGATCAGCCAGTCCGGGGAGACGATGGACACCCTGATGGCGGTCCGCCACGCCAAGGATCTCGGCGCTCGCACCATCTCGATCTGCAACACGCACGGCTCGACGATCCCGCGCGAGTCCGACGGTGTGCTCTATACCCACGCCGGGCCGGAGATCGCCGTCGCCTCCACCAAGGCCTTCCTGGCGCAGATCACCGCCAGCTACATCCTCGGCCTCTATCTCGTCCAGGTCCGCGAGGGCAACGAGGAGGGCGTCGCCGAGGTGATGAGCGAGTTGCAGGCCATCCCGGACAAGATCCAGCAGGTGCTGGACGGCATGGACCGGGTCAAGGAGATCGCCCGGTTCATGGCTGACACCCGCGCGGTCCTCTTCCTGGGCCGGCACGTCGGCTACCCGGTGGCCATGGAGGGCGCGCTCAAGCTCAAGGAGCTGGCCTACATCCACGCTGAGGGCTTCGCCGCGGGTGAGCTCAAGCACGGTCCGATCGCGCTCATCGAGCCTGGCCAGCCGGTCTTCATCGTGGTGCCCTCGCCGGACTCCGAGCACGGTCTGCACGGCAAGGTGGTCTCCAACATCCAGGAGATCCGGGCCCGTGGCGCCCGCACGCTGGTCATCGCCGAGGAGGGCGATGAGGACGTGGTGCCGTTTGCCGACGAGGTGATCCGCATCCCGCGCTCGCCCGCGCTGCTCGCGCCGCTGCTGTCAGTAGTGCCGCTGCAGGTCTTCGCTCTCGAGTTGTCCACCGCCAAGGGCTTGGACGTCGACCAACCGCGCAACCTGGCCAAGTCCGTCACGGTCGAGTGAGCCGGAGATGATCATCGGCGTCGGCATCGATGTCGTCGACATCCCCCGCTTCGGGGCCACGCTGGCGCGCACCCCACGCCTCCTCGAGCGGCTCTTCACCCCCAGCGAGCGCGGCCTGCGCCTGCCCTCGCTCGCGGCCCGGTTCGCCGCCAAGGAGGCCCTGGCCAAGAGCCTGGGAGCGCCGGTGGGCCTGAGCTGGCAGGACGCCAACGTGGTCAAGGACGAGTGGGGTCGCCCGGACCTGGAGATCCGAGGCAGCGTGCTCGCCCGGGCTGAGCAGCTCAAGATCACCACGCTGCACGTCTCCCTCTCGCACGACGCCGGCATCGCCTCGGCGGTCGTCATCGCGGAGGGCTGAGTCGTGGGTGTGCCAACGAGCCGCGCTCCCGCGGCGGTGCCGGCATGAGGCGCGCCTTCAGCATCACCGCGGTCCGTGCCGCCGAGCAGGTGGCGATGGCTGACCTTGAGCCCGGCACCCTGATGCAGCGCGCCGCCGACGCGCTCGCGGAGGTGGTCCTGACCCGTTGCCGTGAGCGGTCTGGGGCCTCGGTGGTCGTTCTGGTCGGCCCCGGCGACAACGGCGGAGACGCGCTGTATGCCGCCGCGCGCCTCATCGAGCACCTCTCGGTGATCGTCGTGCAGGTCGGTGAGGCGGTCCACGAGGGTGGTCTGGGCGCGGTCACCACGGCGGGCCTTCCGGTGCTTCGCGTGGCGCGCACCCGCCGCGCGCTGACCAAGCCGATCCGCCAGGCCCTCGATGAGGCCGATGTGGTCGTCGACGGACTGCTCGGCATCGGCGGACGTCCCGGGCTGACCGGTGCGATGGCTGGGCTGGCGGACGCGGTGCCGGAGTCGGCCCTGGTGATCGCCGTGGACCTGCCCAGCGGTGTCGATCCTGCTGGCGAGATCACCCCGACCAAGACGTTCGTCGCCGATGAGACCGTGACCTTTGGGATGGCCAAACCGGTGCATCTGCTGCCGGCGACCCGACCTGCCGTGGGGCGGGTGAGCGTCATCGACATCGGTGTCCCCGAGCCGGCCGCCGCGCTGGCTGAGCAGCTGATGCCCTCGGACGTCCCCGCGCTGTGGCCCATCCCTGGCTCCTCTGATGACAAGTACTCCCGTGGTGTCCTGGGGGTGATCGCTGGCAGCGCCCGCTATCCGGGGGCGGCGGTCCTGGCGGTGACCGCCGCGGTGGAGGCCGGGGCGGGCATGGTGCGTTATGTCGGCCCTGATCTCGCGACCCAGCAGGTGCTCGCGGCCTGCCCCGAGGCGGTGCCCGGTCAGGGCCGGGTGCAGACCTGGGTCATCGGTCCCGGGATCGACCCGGATGACACGACCTACGACATACGTCGTCAGATCGATGCCTGCCGCGGCGCGCTCGCCTCGGACCTGCCCGTGGTGGTGGATGCCGGTGCGCTGGACCTGATCGAGGGACCCCGGGAGGCGCCCACCCTGCTGACCCCGCACGCGGGGGAACTGGCGCGGATGTTGAGCCGCCTCGAGCACGGCCGCGTCTTCCACCGCACCCAGGTCAGTGCAGCGCCGTTGCAGCACGCGCGGCGACTCGTCGAGCTGACCGGGGCGACGGTGCTGCTTAAGGGCGCCACGACCCTGGTCGTCTCACATGACGTGGACCGCCCACTCCGCGTCCAGTGCGACGGTCCGGCGTGGCTGGCGACCGCGGGTGCGGGCGACGTGCTGGCCGGGCTGGTCGGCACCCTCGTCGCTTCCGGGCTGGACCCCCTGGATGCCGGCTCTCTCGCCGCTCTCGTGCACGGTCGTGCGGCCCACCGTGCCAACCCCGGCGGACCGGTACGGGCCCGCGGCGTAGCCCGCGCCATCCCGAGCACCGTCGCGGACCTGCTGCGGTCCTGATCGCTGATCGGAAGGTCCGGACGGGAGCAGGCAGTCCGATACGGCCCGACGGTCACGCGTGCCGCGAGGACGCCGAGCGCTGCACCGGTGCCGCACGGTTGCCGATAGTGTTCCGATATGGATCAGAGATTGAGCCTCGTGACGCTTGGCGTCCGCGACCTGGACCGGGCGACCACCTTCTACACGGCACTGGGCTGGGAGCGGGCACCCTCACCAGAGGGCGTTGTGTTCTTCCAGACAGGGGGCATCGTCGTCGCGCTGTGGGACCGCGCCGCCCTGGAGGTCGACTCGTGTGCCGAGGACTCCGGAGGGTGGGGCGGCGTGACCCTGGCTTATAACGTCAACAGTCGCGAGGAGGTCGACGACGCCCTCGACGAGGCCGAGGCCGCCGGAGCCACCATCGGTCGACGCGGGGGCGGGACCTTCTGGGGCGGCTACTCCGGAGTGTTCACCGACCCAGAGGGCCACCCGTGGGAGGTCTCGCACAACCCGTTCTGGAGTGTGACGGAGGACGGTCGGACGCTGCTCGGAGACGGCCGGGGCTGACCTCTGCTCAGCGCGCCAGAGCCGCCTGGCTGGGCGGTGTGACGCGCGGGGTCATCAGGGACAGCACGGTCGGCCCGGTCCTGGGGCGGGGGCTCGCGCCACCACCGACCCCGCCCCAGGACCCCGGGTGAGTCGGGCGCCGTCACGCCTGAGCCCGGTTGAAGGCGCCCGCTCCCAGGACCCCGGGTGAGTCGGGCGCCGTCAGGCCTGAGGCCGGTTGATCGCGCTGCACACCGCGTTGAGGGAGGCGCTGACGATGCTCGGGTGGATGCCGGCGCCCCAACGCACCTCCCCGTTGATGGCGCACTCCACATAGGCCGCCGCCTTGGCGTCATCACCTGCCGACATCGCGTGCTCGGAGTAGTCCAGCACCCGCACGTCGATGCCCACGCTCTCCAACGCGTGGACGAAGGCCGAGACCGGACCGTTGCCGTGGCCCTCGACCTGGTGCTCGACGCCGTCTACCGCGATGGTGGCCGTGAGCACGTCCTGCTCGGTCTCACCGGACTCGTGGATGATCGAGAAGTCCTTGATCGCAACCGGTCCGGTCTGCTCGAGGTACTCCTGCTCGAACTCGGCCCAGATCGCGGCCGGGGACATCTCGCCGCCCTCTGAGTCGGTGCGGCGCTGCACGACCTGGCTGAACTCGATCTGCATGCGACGCGGCAGGTCCAGCTTGCGCTCGGTCTTCATCACATAGGCCACCCCGCCCTTGCCGGACTGGCTGTTGACCCGAATGACGGCCTCATAGGTCCGGCCGACGTCCTTGGGGTCGACCGGCAGATAGGGCACCTCCCACCGGAACTCGTCCACCGGCACGCCCGCCTCGGCGGCGTCCGCCTCCAGCGCCTCGAAGCCCTTCTTGATGGCGTCCTGGTGGGACCCAGAGAACGCGGTGAAGACCAGGTCACCGCCCCACGGGTGCCGCTCGGGCACCGGCAGCTGGTTGCAGTGCTCGACGGTGCGACGGATGTCGTCGATGTCGGAGAAGTTGATCTGCGGGTCGATGCCCTGGGTGAACAGGTTCATCCCCAGGGTGACCAGGCAGACATTGCCCGTGCGCTCGCCATTGCCGAACAGGCAGCCCTCGATCCGGTCCGCCCCGGCGAGATAGCCCAGCTCAGCCGCCGCCACGCCGGTGCCGCGGTCGTTGTGCGGGTGCAGGCTCAGGATGACGTTCTCGCGGTGGTTCAGGTGACGGCTCATCCACTCGATCGAATCGGCATACACATTGGGGGAGGCCATCTCCACGGTCGCCGGCAGGTTGATGATGACCGGCTTCTCAGGGGTCGGGACGAAGACCTCCATGACGGCATTGCAGACGCGTGCGGCGAACTCCAGCTCGGTGCCGGTGTAGGACTCGGGGGAGTACTCGTAGAAGATCTCGGTGTCCCCAGGCAGCTGCTCCTCGTACTTCTTGCAGACCCGGGCGCCCTGCACCGCGATGTCGACGATCTCGTCCTCGCTGGCCCGGAAGACGACTCGGCGCTGCAGGGTCGAGGTCGAGTTGTAGAGGTGCACGATGGCCTGCTTGGCCCCGGTGATCGACTCGTAGGTCCGCTCGATCAGGTGCTCGCGCGCCTGGGTCAGCACCTGGATGACAACGTCATCGGGGATCAGGTCCTCCTCGATCAACATCCGCACGAAGTCGTAGTCGGTCTGGCTGGCCGCCGGGAAGCCGACCTCGATCTCCTTGTAGCCCATCTGCACGAGCAGCTCGAACATCCGCTTCTTGCGGTCGGGGGTCATCGGGTCGATCAGGGCCTGGTTGCCGTCGCGCAGGTCGACCGCGCACCAGCGGGGGGCGGAGGTGATGGTCTTGCTCGGCCACGTGCGGTCAGGCAGGTCGACGGCGGGGTATGCCGGGTAGCGGCTGAACGGCATCCCGCTCGGTTGCTGGGGGTTGCGCTCGATGGCGCTGGCGGGCGTGATGGTGGGGCTGGACGTGGTGGCCTCGGTGGGCGTGACGCTCTGGGTCGTCTGGATGGCGGTCATGCTCGGTTCCTCGCTGGGGCTGTCGGGGTGTCCGGGACAGCAGAGACTCCGCAGCGAGGGCCGGACCTAGAAGGTCTCGCTGCGGCGACTGAGGAGGAGCATGCGTGCCATTGAGGACGACTGTAGCCGATTCGCCTGACGTCGCGTCAAGTGGCCTCCTCGCGTGCCGACTGCCGCCAGCGTCGCCGCACCTACCGCCGCCTCACCTCCACCGCCCGCTGCGTCGCCGCACCTACCGCCGCCTCACCTACTGCCCACTGCCGCCTCACCTCCACCGCCCCGGCAGCCTCACCTACTGCCCGCTGCCGCCTCACCTCCACCGCCCGCTGCGTCGCCTACTGCCCACTGCCGCCTCACCTCCACCGTCTGCTTCACCTCGGGCGTCCACGTGCATGCATGATTCACGCGATTTCGAGATCTCGCGTGAACGACGCGTGCACGTGAACCTCGCGACGAGCGTTGGCGTGCTCGCTGCTAGAGGTCAGGAGATCTCGCAGGTCAGCAGGGCCATGTGGATAAAGTCGCCCGGTCCCGGCGCAGGTGCGAGATCGTGCGGGCCATGGCTCTGGATGTGCAACTTCCCTTCACCTGGCGTCAGGCCCGAGATGAGGGCATTTCGCAGCGGGCGCTGGAGGGCAAGGACTACCGACGTCTGGTTTCGGGCGTGTATGTCGCCGCTGATGCACTCGGCACGAGCCGGTTTTCAGCACAGTCGGCCGCCGCTCGTGCCGAGGCGGGCGCTGCACTTCTGGTCGCGGGAAAGCACGCCTTCTTGTCCCATCACACGGCTGCCAGACTCTACGGAGCGGTCGTGCCGGATGTGCCAGTGCTCCATGCCAGCGTCGCTCCCGGGCGGCGCCGTTCGCGACATCGAGAGGTCGTGGTCCACCAGTCTCGACGTGAGCCGGTCCGGTTTCGCGGCCTGCCGATTACGACCCCAGAGGATCTGCTTCTCGACCTCGCAACTCACCTGTCGCTCGTCGATCTCGTTGTGCTCGGCGACTCGCTTGTGCGGCGCGGACGCACGGCGCCCGAACGACTCGTGGCAGCGATGGAGGAAGCCACCGGGCGCGGGGTCCATCCAGCGCGACGTGCTGCAGCGTTGGTCAGAGCGGGTGTCGACTCACCCATGGAGACCCGCTGTCGGCTGCTGCGAGTCCTGAGCGGACTTCCTGAACTCGAGACCGACATCCGGTTCTACGGCACGGACGGCCAACTGCTCAGGCGACTGGACGCGGGCGACCGACCGACGAAGACGGCCGTCGAGTATGACGGGCGCCATCACGTCGAGCGCCAGGAGCAGTGGGAGGCCGACCTCGGTCGACGCGAGACCTTTGAGAATGACCAGTGGCGCATTGTCACTCTGGTCAGCAAGGACGTCTATGCCACGCCCGGGCTCACGGTCCAACGGCTCGCTCACATCTTTCGGCAGCGTGGCCTGGGCGTCGGCCAGTTGAGCGACGAGTGGCGACGCCACTTCCCAGAGCGGCCCAGCGGCAAGGACACTGGCGCCAGATCCGCGTGACGGTGCGAGTGACCGGCACGCTCGGTGGGTGTGTCGCCGGACCACTTCGCAAGTGCATGGATCCTTCACGCGATGTGCGAGAACACGCGTGAAGGATCCAACCACTTGCACCGGTTGGGGCGTGGGCCGGTTGGGCGTTGGCCGGTTGGGGCGTGGGCCGGTTGGGGCGTGGGCCGGTTGGGCGTGGGCCGGTTGGGGCGTGGGCCAACTGGAAACCTGCGCCAGTCGGGCGAGTTGCCGTCAGTCGGTCGCGGAGGTCACGACCGGCTTGTAGGGCGGCCGACCCGCCTCAAAGGCTGTGATCTCGTCCTCGTGCTGGAGCGTCAGGGAGATGTCGTCCAGCCCGTTGAGCAGGCGCCACGCGACATAGTCGTCGACCTCGAAGGGGGCCGTGATGTCGCCGGCGACGACGGTGCGTGCCTCCAGGTCGACGGTCACCGTGGCGCCGGTCTCATTCTCCAGATATTTCAGGATGAGCTCGACGTCAGGCTGGGCGACCTGGGCGGTGAGCAGGCCACCCTTGCCGCTGTTGCCCCGGAAGATGTCGCCGAACCGGGAGGAGATGACGACCCGGAAGCCGTACTGCTGCAGCGCCCAGACGGCGTGCTCGCGGCTGGACCCGGTGCCGAAGTCGGGGCCGGTGACCAGGACCGAGCCGCCGGCATACGCCTCCTGGTTGAGCACGAAGGAAGGATCCTCGCGCCACCGGCTGAACAGGCCGTCCTCGAAGCCGGTCCGGGCGACCCGCTTGAGCCAGTGGGCGGGGATGATCTGGTCGGTGTCGACATTGCTGCGACGCAGTGGGACGCCGATGCCCGTGTGGGTGGTGAACTTCTCCATCAGGCCGACACCTCCTGCGTCGCCGCGGCGGACGTATGCCGCCCCGTGGCGTCCGTCGGCCCGGCCGGGTCCGCGGGGGGCAGGTCGGCCGGGGAAGAGAGGTGACCGGCGACGGCAGTGGCCGCGGCGACGGCGGGGGAGACCAGGTGGGTGCGCGAGCGGGCGCCCTGCCGTCCCTCGAAGTTGCGGTTGGAGGTGGAGGCGCAGCGCTCCTGGGGAGCCAGCTGGTCGGGGTTCATGCCCAGGCACATCGAGCAGCCGGCCAGCCGCCACTCGGCGCCGGCATCGGTGAACACCGCGTCGAGTCCCTCGGCCTCGGCCTGCAGCTTCACCGCGTGCGAGCCGGGCACCACCATCATCCGCAGGCTGTCGGCGATCGTGCGCCCGCGCAGCACGTCCGCGGCCAACCGCAGGTCCTCGATCCGACCGTTGGTGCACGAGCCCAGGAAGACGGCGTCGACGGTGATCTCCCGCATCGGCGTGCCAGGGGTCAGGTCCATGTATTCCAGGGCGCGCTGTGCGTTGCCCCGGGCGTCCTCGTCGCCGAGAGCGGCAGGGTCCGGCACGACATCGTCCAGCGTCACGGACTGACCGGGGTTGGTGCCCCACGTGACATAGGGAGTCAACGTGGTCGCGTCGATCGTGATCTCCTCGTCGAAGACCGCGTCGTCGTCGGTGCGCAGCTGGCGCCAGGCCTCAACTGCAGCATCCCAGTCAGCGCCGGTCGGGGCGTGCGCGCGGCCCTTGACGTAGTCGAAGGTCGTCTCGTCCGGAGCGATCATGCCGGCACGGGCGCCAGCCTCGATCGACATATTGCAGATCGTCATGCGGCCCTCCATGGACAGGCCCTCGATCGCCTCGCCGCGGTACTCGAGCACATAACCCTGTCCGCCACCGGTGCCGATCTTGTTGATCACCGCCAGGATGATGTCCTTGGCGCTCGCCCCCGGCGCCAACGCGCCCTCGATGTTGATCGCCATCGTCTTGAACGGCTTGAGTGGCAGCGTCTGGGTGGCCAGGACGTGCTCCACCTCGGAGGTGCCGATGCCGAACGCCAGTGCGCCGAAGGCACCGTGGGTGGAGGTGTGGCTGTCACCACAGACGATCGTCATCCCGGGCTGGGTCAGGCCAAGCTCCGGACCGATCACGTGCACGATGCCCTGGCCCAGGCGGCCGCGCCTGTGGTGCACGATGCCGAACTCCGCGCAGTTGGCGGTCAGCGCCTCCAGCTGGGTCTTGCTGATCAGGTCCAGCACCGGTCCGGGCGTCGTCGGGACGTTGTGGTCCTCGGTGGCGACCGTCAGGTCGGGACGGCGCACCGTGCGGCCGGCTACCTTGAGTCCCTCGAAAGCCTGCGGGGAGGTCACCTCGTGCACCAGGTGCAGGTCGATGTAGAGAAGGTCTGGTTCACCCTCCGCCTGTCGCACCACGTGCGAGCGCCAGACCTTTTCGGCCAGCGTGTGTCCCATTGCTCCTCCTCCGCGAACTGTTGTGGTGGCACCCCTGTTGGTGTCCTCCTGGTTGCGGGACACTGTAGTCGTGCCGCTTTCCGTTGCGGAAAGCGGTCTGGTCAGTCTGCCGATGGGAGCGCGTCATGGCTGTTGCCACCTCGTTCAACGGTTTGGCCGTGCTGGGCGACTACCCCGGGTTCAGCTTCACTGCACCGGGGTGGAAGGTGGTCTATGTGCGCTCGCGCCCGGCCGCAGTGATCCTGGAGGCGTGGGCACGGCGGTGGCACGCCGAGATTGAGCCGATCGCCCGGTCCCACCGGGACAACTGGCACCGCCCCCGCGAGCGCCATTCGCGGACCAAGTCCGGTGCGTTCGACCTGATCGGCATCCACTCCTACCGGCCACCGGGCACCAAGGTCGGCACTGGCAACCAGAGCAACCACCGATCCGGGTCGGCGATCGACATCAACGGACACCTGCACCCCTATGAGGCGACGACCCCGGCCGGGAAATACCGCGACGGCTTCACCCAGGCGCAGCGCGACGCCGTCCGAGCCATCGCCGCCTCCGCGCGGGACGCCGACGGCAAGAGCATCGGACGCTCGGGGCTGGACTTTGCACGGGGCAAGCGGGACGGCATGCACCTGGAGATCGCGCCCGGCGTCAGCGAGGACCGGATTGCCGCCGCGGCCCGGCGCTTCGAGGACGAGGTGGGGCGTTCGGCGACCTCCGACGTCTGGTTCCGCAACGCCTTCGGGCACGACGTGGCCCGGTTCCAGCACTTTCTTGCTGACGCCGGCTTCGGGGTGGGGACCGTCGATGGAGACGCCGGCCGCAGGACCCACGGCGCGGTCGAGGGCTTCCAGGACGCCAACGGCCTGACGGTCGACGGGCGCGTCGGACCCCAGACCCGCCGCGCGGCGGGTCTGGACGGCCCGGACATCGCCGGTGGTCCGACCCTGCCGGACCAGGGCCCGAGCGACGCCGAACTGCTGGGCCTGGAGGAGCCGCTCCCGCAGACCGACGAGACCGACGAGATCGACCCTGAGTGAGGCGCGCTGGTGCCCTTGTCCGTCGTGGTGCACGGGTCGGTTGTCCGTCGCGGTGCACGGGTCGGTGCGGCCTGGCGGCGGCCATGGTGCAGACTGACGCGCACCAGCCAGCGCCCCCAGGAGGTCGAACGTGTCGGAGCCAGCAAACCCTGCCGCGGTGCCACCCGCGCCGGGCGCAGCCGCAGGGTCGGGGACGGTGCGCTCGCACCGCCTGGGAGTGATCCCCGGGGACGGGATCGGCCCGGAGGTCACCGAGGCGGCACTGAGCATCCTGGACGCGGCGCAGGGCCGGTTCGGGTTCACCACCGAGCGCACCGAGGTGCCGCTCGGAGCCGACACCTACCTCAGCACCGGGGAACTGCTCACTGCGGACGCCGTCACGCAGCTGCGGGGTCAGGACGCCATCCTGTTTGGTGCGATCGGCAGCCCGAAGGTGACCCCCGGCGTCCTGGAGCGGGGCATCATCCTGGCCCTGCGCGCCGAGCTGCGCCAGGCGATCAACCTGCGCCCCGTCCGTCTCTATCCCGGTGTGCCCACCCCGATCGCGGGACTGACCCCGCAGCGCTGCGACCTGGTGGTTGTGCGGGAGAACTCCGAGGGCAGCTATGTCGGTGGCGGCAGCACCGTGCACCGGGGCACCCCCGCGGCCGTGGCCACGCAGGGCTCGGTCAACACCTGGTATGCCGTGCACCGCGCCGTGGACTTCGCCTTCCGTCTCGCCGCCCAGCGCCGTGGACGAGTCACCCTGTGCCACAAGACAAACGTGCTGGTCGATGCCGGTGCGTTGTGGCTGGCGGTGGTCGATGAGGTGGCGGCCAGATTCCCGGACGTGGAGCACGACTACGTCCACGTCGACGCCATGTGCATGCACCTGCCGGTCGCGCCCGAGCGCTTTGACGTGGTCGTCACCGACAACCTGTTCGGCGACATCATCACCGACCTGGGGGCGGTCCTGCAGGGCGGCCTTGGGGTGGCGGCCAGCGGCAACCTCAACATCGAGGGCTCGGCCCCCAGCATGTTCGAGCCGGTGCACGGCTCGGCCCCCGACATCCAGGGTCAGGGCCTGGCCAACCCCGCAGGAGCCGCGCTGTCCCTCGCGCTGTGCCTGGCGAGCCTGGGTGAGGGCCAGGCCGCTGCGGCGGTCGAGTCCGCCACCGCTGAGGTCCTGTCCGGGCTGCCGGCCCTGTCCGGTGCCGGCATGGGCGCCTCCACCGCGGAGCTGGGCGAGCGCATCGCGGCCCTGGTCACCGAGGCGGGCGACGGTGACGGCGCGGCGGGTGGGCTGGCCGGACCCAGTCTGATGACACAACTCGCGGCGGTTCAGGCCGGTCTGTCAGGTTAACCGCTCAACCGCTGGCACACTGTCCAGGATGAGTCACGCAATCGAGCGTCCCAGCGCCCCGATCCCGGCGGGCACGGGGTCGGCCGGTGCCCGGGTGCCCTTCCCGGCCAGGGCCGTGGTCGACCTGGCCGCGATCGCCCGCAATGTCGGGGTGCTCGGTGAGCGTGCTGGAAGCGCCGGGGTGATGGCAGTGGTCAAGGCCGACGCCTACGGCCACGGCCTGGTCCCCTCCGCCAGAGCAGCACTGGCGGGTGGTGCCTCCTGGTTGGGGGTGGCCCAGCTCACCGAGGCCATCCGCCTGCGCGAGGCGGGGGTGAGCGCACCGGTGCTGTGCTGGCTGCACGCACCCGGTGCCGGGTTCGGCGAGGCGATCACCCAGGACATCGACCTGGGAGTGTCCGCGACCTGGATGCTGGACGAGGTCGCCGCGGCGGCTCGGGTGGCCAGACGGACCGCTCGGGTGCAGCTCAAGGCGGACACCGGGCTGGGCCGCAACGGGGCCTATGTGTTCCCGACCGGCCCCGAGGGCTCCACGAGCAGTGACTGGTCCGAGCTGGTGGACCTGGCCCGACGCCTGGAGGCGGAGGAAGCTGTGCGGGTCACTGGGCTTTTCACCCACTTCGCGTATGCCGACGCCCCCCACCACCCCACCGTCCTGGCCCAGCAGGAGGCCTTCGCCGACGCCGTGGCACTGGCCGAGCGGGCTGGTCTGCGCCCCGAGGTGCGGCACATGTCCAACTCGGCGGCGACGCTGACGACGCCCGAGGCCGCGTGGGACCTGGTCCGGCCCGGCCTGGCGGTCTATGGGCTCACCCCGGCCCCCGAGGTGGGCAGCTCCGAGGACTTCGGGCTGGTGCCGGCGATGACCGCGATCGCGCACGCCTCGGTGGTCAAGCGGGTCCGGGCTGGTCAGGGCGTCTCCTACGGGCACACCTACACCACCACCGGACCGACCACCCTGGTGGACGTCCCGCTCGGCTACGCGGACGGCATACCGCGCCACGCCTCCGGCAAGGCCGAGGTGTTCGTGGGCGGGCAACGCGCCTCGATCGCGGGCCGGGTGTGCATGGACCAGTTCGTCATCGACGTCGGCGACCTGAGCGTCGCCGCCGGGGACGAGATCGTGCTCTTCGGCCCCGGCACCCGCGGTGAGCCCACCGCGCAGGACTGGGCCGAGGCCGTCGGCACCATCAACTACGAGATCGTCACCCGTTTTGGACCCCGGGTCCCGCGGGAGTATGTCGGAACACCCCCGCAAGGACAGGAGACCTGGTGAGCAAGTCCCGCACGGATGTCCTGCTCGGCATCGGCGCCGGCGTCGCGGCGGCCGGACTGGCCACCGTCGGCGCGGTGGCGGCCGACCGGTTGTGGCGTGACCGCAAGCAGGCCGAGGCACTGGGCACCGAGGAGGACTTCTCGGTGCTCCCGGACGAGACCCGCGTCGTGGTCGCCGATGACGGGGTGCCCCTGCACGTCGAGATCAACGAGCCCGCGGACTGGGACGGCAGCGGACCGACCGTGATCCTGTGTCACGGGTTCACACTCGACCTGCGGTGCTGGGTCTATCAGCGTCGGGCCCTGATCGAGGCCGGTCACCGCGTGGTCGTGTGGGACCTGCGCGGGCACGGCAACTCGGGTGAGGGCGACACCGAGGCCTACAACATCGAGCAGCTCGGAGTCGACCTCTCGCGCATCATCCGGGACGTGGCACCCGAGGGTGACCTGATCCTCGGCGGGCACTCGATGGGAGGCATGACCATCATGGCCCTGGCGGAGGCCGAGCCGGGGCTGTTCCGTGACCGGGTCCTGGGCGTGGCGCTGATCAGCACGAGCGCCGGGGGTCTGCACCGGATCACCTGGGGTCTGGGATCGCTGCTCGGGGGAGCGGTCAACCGGGTCGGCCCCAGCGTGCTGAAGGGGGTCTCACCGCACCAGGAGCTCGTCGACTCGCTGCTGCGGGGCGGCCGAGAGCTCCGCGAGTTCTTCGTGGCCCGTGGTTCGTTCGCCTCCCCGGTGTCCCTAGCAGTGGTCCGGCTGACCGCCGACATGATCTTCGGCACTCCCCTGACGGTGATGTCGGCCTACAGCCACACGCTCGAGGACCATGACAAGCGCGAGGCGCTGGCCAACATGGTGGGGCAGGAGGTCCTCGTCTTCAACGGCGACAAGGATGCGCTGACCTCGGCCGTGCACAGCACTGAGATCGTGGAGGCCATCCCCGGCGCCGAGCACGTCTTCGTCAAGGACGCGGGGCACATCATCATGCTGGAGTACCCCGACCTGCTCGCGAGTGAGCTGCTGCAGCTCATCGGTCGGGGTGAGCGCTGCCGGGGACAGCAGCCCCGTGAGGTCCCCGCTCGAGGCGGCTCCCGGCATACGGTCACCGACCTGTCCAAGCGGCGCCGGGACCTGCAGGCCCGACCTCGGCAGCGTAGGTCGCGCCAGGGCGCATGAGTGCCGATGACGCGGTGGTCCGGCCGCACGTGCCAGCACCGGTGAGTCCTGGGCCCCTGGCCACGATCTTGTCGGGTGAGCGGGCGCGACTGGCCACTGCTGAGGACACGCACGCGCTGGGCGTCGAGCTCGGGGCCATGCTGCGACCCGGAGACCTGGTGCTGCTCACCGGTGATCTTGCGGCGGGCAAGACCACGCTGACCCAGGGCATCGGCGCGGGTCTGCAGGTCCGTGGTCCGATCACCTCGCCGACCTTCGTGCTCGCACGGGTGCATCCGAGTCTGGGGTCCGGACCGGCGCTGGTGCACGTTGACGCCTACCGTCTGGGTGGGCTTGCGGAGCTCGACGACCTTGACCTCGACGCTGAGCTGGACGAGGTGGTGACGGTGGTGGAGTGGGGCCACGGGATGGCCGAGGTCCTCGCCGAGAACCGGCTCGAGATCGTGCTCTCCCGGGCTGAGCCCACCGATGAGGCAACCGGTGGCGGACCGGCCAGCGGGGACGGTGTCGTCAGCGGTGACGTGGGGGACAGCGGTGACGTGGGGGACAGCGAGGCCATGTCCGACCTCGAGGGTGCTCAGGCACGCTGGGTGAGCGCCGTCGGGCACGGACCGCGCTGGTCCGGTGCGGAGCGGGCGAGATGACAGACGTGACCGGGCCGGGCCGGGTGCTGGTCGTCTGCACCGGCAACATCTGCCGTTCCCCGCTGCTGGAACGGGTCCTGCAGCGCGCGCTCGACCGGCGATGGGGCACGGGTGGCTATCAGGTCAGGAGTGCCGGGACGCACGGACTGGAGGGCCATCCGATGGATGAGCGTGCGGCGAGCGTGCTGCGGGCACTCGGCGGCACCCCCAGCGGCTTCGTGGCCCGCCGGCTCCGCCCGGCGATGGTGGCAGAAGCCGACCTCGTCCTGACCGCGACGACCGCGCACCGAGGTCTGGTGGTGCGGGCACACCCGCTCGCGCTGCGTTATGCCTTCACGTTCCGCGAGTTCGCCGCGCTGGCCGACACCCTGGACGACGACCAGCTGCCGGGGCCTGAGGGACCGCCCTCCGGAAGGCTGCGAGATCTCGCGGCGACCCTGGTGACCAGGCGTGGGCCGGGCGTGGTGGACGACGCTGACATCGTCGACCCCTTCCGCCGCGAGGACGCCGTCTATCAGCAGATGGATGCCCAGGTGCGCGTGGCCCTGCCTGGGGTCCTGCGCGCACTCACCTGACCCGGGTCCTGCGGGCACTGACCTGACCCGGGTCCTGCGCGCACTGACCTGAGCCGGGTCCTGCGCGCACTGACCTGACCCGGGCGTAGCGACTCCTGCCCGCGGGGGGCCTCATCACTTGAGAACGTGGTCGTGGGTTCGGCTGAGAGCACGCGTGATTTCGGCCGAGGGCACGCGTGGGCATGGCGTTTCCCAAGTCTGGGCATAGCGAGCGCCAATGCCAGGTCATGGGTTATCCTGCAATCCGTGGGGTCACTCGGGCTTAGCCAGGTCGGTCTGCCTGCGAAGATCCTGCAATGGAGCCGTGTGGAAGAAGTTTTGCGGAGGGTCTAGCGGAAAGTCCCTGAACCTACTACCCTCAATGAGTCATGGTTAGGTAAAGTCTTCTTCAAGTTCTCGGCAACATCCTTACGACGGGGGTCGTATGACCGCACAGCAGCAGGTTGAATTGCGCGACAGCGTGTTCAGCCGTACCAGCGTTGTGCGCGGTACCCCAGGTACCCGCCCGCTCAAGCCTCTCTTCGTCCTTCCCGACGGACTCGCCACTGACAATCGCCCCCGAGACCGCCGTGCTCCCGGTCATACGCGCGCCCGGGGCTACCTGGACGGCTATCTGCGGTGGCTCCGTTTCTCCGACGCCGTCGTCATCATGGTCGCCCTGGCGATCACCACGCTCACCCGGTTCGGTCTGGCGGATGCGCCGTTGGTCTCCACCCAGTTCGGTTACTGGACCGTCAGTGCGGGACTGGCCGTGGCGTGGGTGCTCATGCTCCACCTCCACTCCTCCTACGACGGCCGATTCAGCGGTCACGGTGTGCAGGAGTACCGTCAGGTCTTCCACGCCTCGCTCTGGCTCTTCTCCACCCTGGCGATCGTCGCCTATGCCATCAAGCTGGACGTGGCCCGCGGCTACGTGATGCTGGCGTTCCCGCTGGGCACCCTGCTCCTGCTGCTGTCCCGCTATGCCGCCCGCCGGTGGCTCGTCCGACAGCGCCGGGAGGGCATGTTCTCCGACCGGGTCCTCCTCGTGGGAGGTCGCGCCGAGGTCGAGGACCTCGTCGTCGCCCTGCGCCGCACGCCGGACGCGGGCTACAACGTCCTCGGTGCCTGTGTCGACGACCTCCCCCGGGGGAGCAAGGTCGCCGGTGTCCCTGTCGTCGGCTCGGAGCTGGATGTCGTGGCCCGTGGAGTTGACCTGGGGATCGACGTCATCGCGGTGTCCTCCTCGGCCGGCCTGGGATCTGCCGGGTTGCGCCGGCTCGGGTGGGCGCTCGAGGGCACCGAGATCGACCTGGTCGTGGCCCCCGGCATCATGGACGTGGCGGGCCCCCGGGTGCGCACCCGTCCCGTGCAGGGCCTGCCGCTGATCCATGTCGAGGCGCCGACCTTCAGCGGACCCACCCTGGTGTTCAAGAACGTTCTGGACCGGACGCTGGCGGCCCTCGGGCTCATCGCGCTCCTGCCACTCTTCCTGGCCGTGGCCCTCTCGATCGCGCTGGACGACCGCGGGCCGGTCTTGTTCGGTCAGGAGCGGGTCGGGCGTGACGGGCGCACCTTCCGGATGCTGAAGTTCCGCACCATGGTCACCAATGCGGAGTCGGCGCTGCCGGCCCTGATGGCCCTCAACGAGGGCTCCGGGCCGATGTTCAAGATGCGCCGCGACCCCAGGATCACCCGGATCGGCGCCTTCTTGCGTCGCTACAGCCTGGATGAGTTTCCCCAGCTGATCAACGTTCTGCGGGGCGAGATGAGTCTGGTCGGGCCGCGCCCGCCGCTGCCGCGTGAGGTGGCGGCCTATGAGGCCGACACCCGCCGACGCCTGCTGGTCAAGCCGGGCATGACCGGCATGTGGCAGATCAACGGCCGCAGCAACCTCTCCTGGGAAGAGTCGGTCCGCCTCGACCTCTACTACGTCGAGAACTGGACGCCGCTGCTGGACCTGATGATCATGTGGCGCACCGGACATGTCGTGCTCCGTCCCGACGAGGACACCGGCGCCTACTGAGGCTGCCGCCGCGGCGGGGTGGTGGAGCGATACGCTGATCAGCGTGCTAGCTGCCTACGTCGCCGAGTTCCATCCCGACAACCCGCTCGCGGGCCTGGTGGTCGCTGACCGCCCCGCTCCCGAGGCGCCCGAGGGCTGGGCGCTCGTCGACGTGCGGGCGGCCGCCCTGAACCACCACGACGTGTGGTCGTTGCGGGGCGTCGGTCTCAAGAGCGAGCAGCTGCCGATGATCCTGGGCTGTGACGCGGCCGGGGTCGACCAGGACGGCAACGAGGTGCTGCTGCACGCGGTCATCTCCTCGCCCGGCTGGATCGGTGAGCAGACTCTGGACCCGCGACGTTCCCTGCTCTCGGAGCGTCACCAAGGCACCCTGGCGGAGCAGGTCGTGGTGCCAACTGCCAACCTCGTGCCCAAGCCCAGCGGTCTGTCCTTCGAGGAGGCCGCCTGCCTACCCACCGCCTGGCTGACGGCCTACAAGATGCTGTGCATCAACGGCGGACCTCCCGGCTCGACCGTGCTCGTGCAGGGCGCCGGTGGTGGGGTGGCCTCGGCGGCCATCGCGCTCGGCTCGGCCCTGGGCTACCGGGTGTGGGCCACGAGTCGGGACGAGTCCCGGCGCCAGCGGGCCCTCGACCTGGGTGCTGACGCCGTCTTCGAGAGCGGGCAACGTCTCCCCGAGCGGGTCGACATCGTCCTGGAGACGGTCGGCGCGGCGACCTGGTCGCACTCCGTCTCCAGCCTGCGCCCCGGTGGCACCGTCGTCATCGCCGGGGCGACCTCCGGTGATGCACCGCCGCGGGCCGAGCTGACCCGGATCTTCTTCCAGCAGATGCGGGTCCAGGGCTCCACGATGGGCAACCTGGAGCAGCTGCAGCAGGTTGTCCGGGTGGTCGAGCAGACCGGCGTGCGCCCCCTGATCGACCGGGTGCTGCCGCTGTCCCAGGCCGCGGACGGGATCGCCGCCCTGCATGCCGGTGAGGTCTTCGGCAAGGTGGTGCTGACCCCGTGACCCCGGTGCCTGCCCCTCAGGACGGGGTCGGCTATCTCGGGCCGGCGGGCACATTCTGCGAGGAGGGGCTGCGCCGCCTGGACCCGGACACGGCCGAGAGCGCCTGGCCGGCTCCGACCGTGGCCGCTGCCCTCGAGACGCTGCGGGAAGGCGTCCTGGCGGAGGCGCTCGTCCCCTTCGAGAACTCGGTCGAGGGGTCGGTGTCGGCCACCCTCGACGAGCTCATCCGCGGCGAACCGCTGGTCATCACCGGCGAGGTGCACGTCGAGGTCGAGTTTGCCCTGATGGCCCGCCCCGGCACTGACCTGGCCGCGGTGCGCCGCATCGCGACGCACCCGGTCGCCGAGGCACAGACCCGGGACTGGATCGCCGCACACCTCCCGGGCGCCGAGGTGATCCCGGAGTCCTCCACCGCCCGGGCTGCGGTGCTGGTCGCCGCGGAGGTCTATGACGCCGCCATCGCCGCGCCCCTGGCTGCTGAACGGCACGGACTGAACATCCTCGTCGGTGGGATCGCTGACCGTCCCGGCGCGGTGACCCGGTTCATCAGGCTCGCCCGCCCCGGCCACATCCCGGAGGCAACGGGTGCGGACGTGACCACGCTGGTGGCCTACCTGCGTCACAACCACGCCGGTGCCCTGCTCGATCTGCTCAACCAGTTCGCGATGCGCGGTGTCGACCTGGTCCGGCTGGAGTCACGGCCCACCGGAGAGGCGCTCGGCCAGTACTGCTTCGCGATCGAGGCGCTCGGACATCTCCGTGAGCCGCGGGTCGCGGAGGCCCTCAGGGGGCTGCACCGGGTCTGTGCGCAGGTGCGCTTCCTGGGGTCCTACCCGCGGGCCCAGGCAGCGCAGACCCCGGTGCCCGAGGTGGCCACCGCGCAGGCGTATGACGCGGCTCGAGTCTGGGTGGAGCGTCTCAGCCGTTGACCTTGAGCCAGTCCTGCCAGCCTGCGTGCAGCACCAGCCACGCGATCAGGCCATAGCCGGCCTGTCCCGGGTGGACGCCATCGCCGGCGGCCAGATCTGACTGCCACTGGTCGTGGTCGCGCAGCGGGTGGAAGCAGTCCACATAGGGAACTGCGCGACGCGAGCACACATCCGCCTGTGCGTCGGCCAGAACCTCCAGGCGCTGGTTGACCTCGGCGTCCAGGGTCGGGGTGGGACCCACGACAAAGGTGCTGATGCCGGTGGTGGTCGCCTCGTCGAGGATGTTTGCCAGGTTGAGCCGTGAGCGCGCGGTGGTGATGCCGGCAGCGACGTCGCCGGCGCCCACACCGACGACCAGACGGCGCTCGGAACGGTCCAGCCACCGGGGGGCGCACTCGGCCCGCCAGCGGCTCATCACCTCAGCGCTGGACTCTCCCCGCACCCCGAGGTTGTAGGCGCTCAGGTCGGCATCTGTGACCGGGCTGCGGCCCACCACGCGGCTGACCCAGCCCAGGGCCTTGGGGTCGCCGTAGCCGGCCACGAAACCATCACCGACGAAGCACAAACCGATGTCCCGTGGTCCGTCGGTGATCTGGAACTCCGCGCTGGGGTTGAACTCCACGACGGGCTCGTCGTCGGTGGCTGTCACAGGGTGTCCTCCATCATTCGTCGTCGATCTCGTCGTCCAGTCGGGCCAGCCACGTGGCGAGGCGGTCCACGGGCGCCTCAAACTCGGGGTGCAGGTCCACGAACGTGCGCAACTGCTCAGAGAGCCACTCGAGAGTGACCTGCTCGTCGCCTCGCCTGGTGGCGAGCTCCTCGATGCCGCGGTCGGTGAAGTACACAGCCGCAGACTAACCCGCGGGAGCCTCCACGTCCTTGTGCCACGACTCTGTGACGTAGACCGTCTTCCAGCCCATCGAGGAGTAGAGCCCGTCGGCTCCGGTGGGGGAGTCGGCGTCGACCTCGAGCCCGACCCGGTTGCGGCCGCGTGCGGCCGCGTCGGCGATGACGGCCCACAGCAGGGCCTTGGCGACCCCGCGACCACGGGCGCTGGAGTGGACGCCGATGTACTCGACATACGAGCCGTCTGGGACCGGGTTGCCCGCCGGGTCCAGGCGACCAGTGACGGTCGTGCCGACCAGGGCGCCCGCCGGTGCACCGTCGACGTCGGCCAGCCACCAGTGGTCCCACCGGTGACCGGGGTCCGCGCGGAGCCGGTCGAGAAACTCCTCGAAGGTCTCGCGGTAGTTGTTGAAGTGGTCGGCGAAGGACTCCTCCAAGATCTCGTGCACGGCGTGCAGGTCCTCCTCGTCCGGCAGCCCGACGGCGTCGTCGCGGCGGACCCGGTGCACCACCACTCCCTCACGCGGCTGAGGGTGGTCGGTGGCGTCCTGTGCCGTGACGGGGCGCTCCATCTGCCACCAGGTGCGCACGTGCTTGAAGCCGGCGTCCTTGAGCCAGCGATCCTGGCGGTCGTCGTCCTGGAAGGCTCCGGAGTCCATCTGGGTCGCCGCCAGCCCACGGTCCCTGGCGATCTCCCCGGAAGTGCGCTCGGCCAACGCAAAGCAGTGGGTCGCGACCGGCTCGGCCTGCGCCGGGTCAAGGTCCGGGTCCACGGTCACGCCCACCAGCACTCGTCCAGCGGCCCGGTCGTGACAGCTCACCCAGGCGCGGGCAGCCCCCTCCGGGTCGCGGATCAGCCAGTGCCGCCGGGTCACTGCTCCCTTGCCGGTGACATCGGCCGCTACCTGCTCGCTGTCGGCGCCGGGCCAGCCGCGTGCCTCCTTCTCGTGCTGTCTCAGCAGCCGGACCAGGTCCGGCACGTCGTCTCCGGTGGGTTCCTGGGCGGTCCAGCCAGCGGGAAGCGCAGCGTGCGAGGGGGCAACGTCGGGAGAACTCATGGCGGGCATTCTTTCAGGAAGTGACTCGGGCCGTGTCAGCACCCTCCGCGGGGAGGGTCAGGCCCGAGGGGAGACCCATCGCTGGCGGCGAGCCTGCACACGCGCAACGGCCCGGGCAGGCTGCCCGGGCCGTTGCGCGCTGTGATCAGACTCTGCTGATCCCACTCACCTCAGGGTCAGCGGTCGAAGGCTTCCTTGATCAGGGCTGCCTGCTCGACGGCGTGCACCTTGGCCGACCCCGTTGCCGGGGAGGCGGAGGCCGGACGGCACACGACCCGCAGCGGTCGCTTCTCGCCGGACTGCGCCATCGACTGGGGCAGGTTAAGCGCCATGAACGGCCAGGCGCCCTGGTTTTCCGGCTCGTTCTGCACCCACACCAGCTCGGCGTTCGGGAACTGCTTGACCTGCTCGGCGACCTCGCGGCCAGGGACCGGGTAGAGCTGCTCGACCCGGATGATCGCGGTCGTCTCGTCCTCGCGCTGGGTGCGCTCGTCCTCCAGCTCGTAGGTCAGCTTGCTGCTCACCAGGAGCACCCGCTCGACCTTGGCCGGGTCGTGCTCGACCCGGTCCGGCAGGACCGGGCGGAAGGTGCCCTCGGTGAAGTCTGCCGGACTGCTGCCCGCGCTCTTCAGGCGCAGCATCGCCTTGGGCGTGAACACGATGAGTGGCTTGCGCGGGCGGGAGAACGCCTGCTTGCGCAGCAGGTGGAAGTAGGACGCCGGGGTGGAGGGGTAAGCGACCACCATGTTGTCCTCGGCGCACAGCTGCAGGTAACGCTCGATCCGGGCCGAGGAGTGGTCCGGACCCTGTCCCTCATAGCCGTGCGGGAGCAGCAGCACGACGGAGGAGTGCTGACCCCACTTCTGCTCCGAGGAGGAGATGAACTCGTCGACGATCGTCTGGGCACCGTTGGCGAAGTCGCCGAACTGGGCCTCCCACATCACCAGGGCATCGGGCCGCTCCACGGAGTAGCCGTACTCGAAGCCCATCGCGGCGTACTCGCTGAGGAACGAGTCGTAGATCCACAGCTTGGCCTGGTCGTCGGACAGGTGCCGTAGCGGCGTCCACTCCTTGGCGTTGCTCTTGTCGGTCAGGACCGCGTGCCGCTGCACGAAGGTGCCGCGTCGAGTGTCCTGACCGGCAAACCGGACCGGAGTGCCCTCGACCAGCAGCGAGCCGATGGCCAGCAGCTCGCCCATCGCCCAGTCGATGCCACCCTCGCGGGTCATCTCCTGGCGACGCTGCATCAGCTGTGCGAGCTTGGGGTGGACCGTGAAGCCCTCCGGCGTCGCGACAAAGGCGTCGCCGATCTGCTCCACGAGCTCTGTGGAGATCTTGGTCTGGTGCGGCTTGTGCGGTGCGCGCTCGTCCTCGTCCTGGGCCCGCGGCCGGTCGAGCTGACCGGTGGTGCCGTCCTCGCCCTTGAGCGCGGCCTTGGTCTCGGTGAAAACCTGCTCCAGCTGACGCTGGTAGTCGCGCAGCGCCTTCTCCGCGTCGTCGATGGTGATGTCGCCGCGACCGACCAGCGCCTCGGTGTAGAGCTTGCGGACCGAGCGCTTGTTCTCGATCAGCTCATACATCAACGGCTGCGTCATCGAGGGGTCGTCGCCCTCGTTGTGTCCGCGGCGGCGGTAGCAGACCATGTCGATGACGACGTCCTTGTTGAACGCCTGGCGGAACTCAAAGGCGAGCTCGGCGACCCGCACGCAGGCCTCCGGGTCGTCACCGTTGACGTGGAAGATCGGCGCCTGCACCATCCGGGCGACGTCTGTGCAGTAGACGGAGGAGCGTGAGGCTTCCGGCGCGGTGGTGAAGCCGACCTGGTTGTTGATGACCACGTGGATCGTGCCGCCGGTGCGGTAGCCGCGCAGCTGGGACAGGTTGAGGGTCTCGGCGACCACGCCCTGACCAGCGAACGCAGCGTCCCCGTGCAGCAGCACGGGCAGCACCGTGAACACCTCGCCGGCCAGGTCGAGCCGGTCCTGCTTAGCGCGGACGATGCCCTCCAGGACCGGGTTGACAGCCTCCAGGTGCGAGGGGTTGGCAGCCAGGTAGACCCCGGTCGACCTGCCCTCCTCGTTGGTGAACTTACCCTCGGTGCCGAGGTGGTACTTCACGTCGCCGGAGCCCTGCACGGAGCCGACGGCCTGCTTGCCCTCGAACTCGCGGAAGATCTGGCCGTAGGACTTGCCCGCGAGGTTGGCGAGGACATTGAGACGCCCGCGGTGCGGCATACCGATGCAGACCTCGTCGAGCTCCTCGTTGGCGGCCTCGCTCATGATGCGGTCGAGCAGGGCGATGACGGACTCGCCACCCTCCAGGCTGAACCGCTTCTGGCCGACGAACTTGGTCTGCAGGAAGGTCTCGAAGGCCTCCGCGGCGTTGAGCCTGCGCAGGATGCGGAGCTGCTCGTCCGGCGAGGTCTTCTCGTAGGGGACCTCGACTCGCTCCTGGATCCACTCGCGCTGCTCGGGGTCCTGGATGTGCATGTACTCGATGCCCACGGTGCGGCAGTAGGAGTCGCGCAGGATGCCCAGGATCTTGCGGAGGGTCAGTCGCGGGGCCCCGCCGAAACCGCCGGTGGCGAAGCTGCGCTCCAGGTCCCACAGAGTCAGACCGTGGTTGGTGATGTCCAGGTCGTGGTGGCGGCGCTGGCGATACTCCAACGGGTCGGTGTCGGCCATCAGGTGACCGCGCACCCGGTAGGAGTGGATCAGCTCCTGGACCCGGGTCGCCTTGGACACGTCGTCGTCGTGCGAGGAGGTGATGTCCGGGGCCCAGCGCACCGGCTCGTAGGGGATGCGCAGCCCGGTGAAGATGTCGTCATAGAAGCCGTCGGCGCCGAGCAGCAGCTGCTGCAGCACGCGCAGGAACTCCCCGGACTGGGCACCCTGGATGATCCGGTGGTCATAGGTCGACGTCAGCGTCAGGACCTTGCTGACGGCGGCCCGGGCCACCGAGTCGGGGCTGGCGCCCTGCCACTCGGCCGGGTAGTCGAGCGAGCCGACGCCGATGATCGCGCCCTGGCCCGGCATGAGACGGGGCACCGACGAGACGGTGCCGATGCCACCGGGGTTGGTCAACGAGATCGTGGTGCCCTGGTAGTCCTCCAGGGTGAGCTTGTTGTCCCGAGCCTTGCCGACCAGCTCCTCGTAGGCTGCCCAGAAGTTGCCGAAGTCCATCGTCTCGGCGCTCTTGATGTTGGGCACGACCAGCTGCCGGGTGCCGTCGGGCTTGGCCAGGTCGATCGCCAGACCGAAGTTGACGTGCGCGGGCTCGACGAGGTGCGGCTTGCCGTCCTGCTCGGTGTAGCTGTTGTTCATCTCCGGCATCGCCTGCAGCGCCTTGACCATGGCATAGCCGATGAGGTGCGTGAAGGAGACCTTGCCGCCGCGGCTGCGCGAGAGGTGGTTGTTGATGACGATCCGGTTGTCGATCAGCAGCTTCGCCGGGATGGCGCGCAGGCTGGTGGCGGTGGGGACCTGCAGGCTCAGCTCCATGTTGGTGACCGTGCGGGCGGTCGCCCCCCGCAGCTTGGTCACCGAGGACTGGGACTGGGGACCGGTCGACTTGCGGGCCGGGGCGTCTCGCGACATCGGCGCGGAGCCGGTCGCGGGGGCCGGCTTGTCGGACGTCTTCTCCGCCGCCGACGGTGCGCTGGCTTCCTTGGCGGGCGCCGCGGCCTTCCTGGCCCCGCCCTGGGGGGCCGACTCCTTGGGTGCCTCGGCTTTCGGTGCCTCGGCTTTCGGTGCCTCGGTCTTGGGTGCCGACTCCTTCGGTGCTGGCTCCTTGGGGGTCGGCCGGGCGGCTGCCGGCTGCTTCGACACCGGGGTGTCGGCTGGGCGCGCGGCGGCCTGCTGCTCACCCACTGGCCCGTCCGCTGCCTTCTCCTTGGTCACCGACTCCACGGGCGCGCCGTCCTGCGTGGCGAAGTATTCGCGCCAGGCGACGTCAACGGACGAGGGGTCGGCGAGATAGTGCTCGTGCATATCCTCCACGAGCCACTCGTTAGCCCCGAAGTCTGCTAGGGGGTTGTCGCTGCTGGGGGACTGGTTCGCCACGGCGTGCGCGCCTCTTTCTCACAGGTAGTGGGCAGAACTGATGCCTGGCAAGCCTATCTCCGATAGGGACACCTGCGCGCACTGGGCGCGCGGGCCTCAGGTGATGTCACGGCGGCGGGTCAGCCAGAGCCCGATCAGCGTCATCACCGCGGCGTAGGCCAGCAGGGTCAGGGCGCCGCCCCACCAACTCAGCTGGTCGCCGCCGGCACCCATCGCCGCGGAAATGGCCGGGTCCATGCCGGAGTACAGGGACAGTGTCGCCGTGGTGGCCTGGCTGGGGAAGTAGGAGGCCACCACGTCCCAGCCATCGAAGAAGGTCAGGGCGAAGGCCACCAGCGGCTCCACGATGAGGGTGATCGCGATGCCCAGGAACAGGGCCGCCACCTGGTTGGGGATCAGCACTCCCAGGCCGAGACCGATCAGCCCCCACACGACGAGGATGAGCGCCATCAGGGCGAAGGTCTGTGCCAGTGCCCCCAGGTCGGGGAGCAGGGACTCGCCGGCCGTGGTCAACAGGATGCCGCCGCCCACGAGGGCGCCAGCGATGTGGGCCACAGCGTTGACCACCAGGATGATCACGAGCGAAGCGACCTTGGCCAGGATCACCTGGTGACGCCGCGGACCGGCAAGGAAGGTGATGGACAGGGTCTTGTGCCGGAACTCTGAGCCCATGCTGAGCACGCCGATGACCAGCGCGAGCATGTAGGCGAACTGGATGCCACCGGAGTAGATCATCCGAGCCCGGGTGAGGTCGGGCAGGACCTCACCCAGCTCGATCATCGTGTCTCCGCCGCCGACCGGCAGCTGACCATAGAGCGTGAAGTAACCCGTGAAGGCGGCGAAGAGGGCACCGACCAGGAACATGGCCAGCGCCATGCCCCACCACATCCGGGTGGTGAAGTACTTGCGCAGTTCGGAACGGATGAGCTTGGCGTTCATCGCTGACCCCCCTCGGTCGCCGCGGCCGGCCCGGGTGTGCTTGGCGGCGCCGCCGTTGGTGGTGCGGTGGCTGCGACCTCACCCCGGTTGCGGTTCTGGCGCTCGGGCGCCTCGGTCAACTGGAAGTAGAGGCGCTCCAGGTCCGTGCGCAGGACCCGCAGCTCATGGACCGGGATGCCGGCGGCGAGGGCGAGATCGCCGACCTGAGCCAGGTTCCCGGTGCCGACCCGGACCGCACCGGGACCTTGTGCCGGCTCGTCGAGAGCGGGGAGCCCACCGGCGCGGAGCGCTGTGATGAGCCCACGGGAGTCACTGGTGCGGACCAGGGCCGCGGGCTCACCGTGCAGCTCATCCATCGTGCCCTGCCGGACGAGCTGACCGTTGGCGATGATGACCACGTCGTCGACGGTCTGCTCGACCTCGCTGAGCTGGTGGGAGGAGATCAGGATGGTCTTGCCCTCGGACGCCAGGTGGCGCAGGAAGCCGCGGAGCCAACGAATGCCCTCCGGGTCCAGACCGTTGGACGGTTCGTCCAGGACCAGGACCTCGGGGTCGCCGAGCAGCGCGGCCGCCAGACCGAGCCGCTGCCGCATGCCCATCGAGTAGCCGCCGGCCCGCTTGTTGGCAGCGGCGGGGATGCCGACCAGGGTGAGCAGCTCATCGACGCGGCTGTCCGGGATCCCGTGGGTGGCGGCCAGGACCCGCAGGTGGTCACGGCCGGTGCGGCCCGGGTGGAAGTTGGTGGCCTCCAGGGCGGCCCCGACGGTCTCGAGGGGACGGGGCAGCGCGGCATACGTCACGCCGTTGATCAGGCCCGTGCCGCTGCTGGGCCGGATGAGTCCCAGCAACATGCGCAGGGTGGTGGTCTTGCCGGCCCCGTTCGGGCCGAGAAAGCCGGTGATCCGGCCTGGCTGCACCTCAAAGGTGAGGTGGTCGACGGCGACGAAGTCCCCAAACTTCTTGGACAGGTCACGGACTACGATCGCGGCCTCACGTGCCTGTGGAGGTCGCTCCGCGGTGGCGGGCACGGTCATTGATCATTCCCCCTTCGGGTCGTGGACGGAGGCGTGGCCGTCCGACAGACAGCCCACCATGTGCGGGCGGGACCGCGCATCCCCATTGCGGGGGAGATCTGGAGCCCTGTCGCCCGAATCCTCCCATCATGCGGGTGACCCGTGTGGCGGCCGCTCAGGCCGCGACGCTCAGAGCTTGACGACCACGGTCTTGGTCTGGGTGAACGCGTCGAGCGCCTCGCGGCCCTTCTCGCGCCCGTAGCCGGACCTGCCCCAGCCGCCGAACGGCAGCTCGACGCCGCCGCCCGCGCCGTAGTTGTTGACGAAGACCTGACCGGCCCGCAGCGCCGCGGCCAGGCGGTGCCCGCGCGAGAGGTCGCGCGTCCAGACAGCGGCGAGCAGACCGTATGCCGTGCCGTTGGCGAGCGCGACCGCCTCGTCCTCCTCCGTGAAGGTCATCGACGCGATCACCGGACCGAAGACCTCCTCCTGGGCCAGGCGTGACTGCGGGGCCACGCCGTGCACCAGGGTGGGGGAGAAATAGGCGCCGTCGGCCAGCGCAGCGTCCTGGGGCCGGGATCCGCCGACCAGCAGCTCCCCACCGGCGAGGTCGTCCATGAAGCTCTCGACGCGCCGCTGCTGCTTGGCGGAGACCAGCGGTCCGAGGTCCGGGTCGGTCGCTCCGGGGCCGATCGTGGTCGCCGCGAAGATCGCGATCACCTTGTCCAGCAGTGCGTCCTGGACGTCCCGGTGCACGAGCAGCCGGGACCCGGCGGAGCAGGTCTGACCGGCGTTCTGCAGGGCTCCCCGCGCGATCGCCTCGGCAGCGGCGTCGAGGTCGGCGTCGGCAAAGACCACCTGGGCGGACTTGCCGCCGAGCTCGAGCACGGTGGGCACGACGCGGTCCGCCGCGGCGTGCGCGATGACCGAGCCGATCTCGGTGGAGCCGACAAAGCTGAGGTGGCCCACGCCGGGGTGTGCCGTCAGGGCGGCCCCCGCCTCGGCACCGGTGCCGGTCACCACGTTGACGGTGCCCGGCGGGATCCCGGCCTCGACCGCCAGCCGGGCCAGGGCCACGGCCGTGCGCGGGGTCTCGTCTGCGGGCTTGACCACGACCGCGTTGCCCGTCGCGGTGGCGGCGGCGACAGAGCGGGCAAACAGTTGCATCGGATAGTTCCACGCGATGACCGAGCCGACCACACCGAACGGCTCGCGCAGCGTGTAGGCGTGCAGATCCGGGCCCTTGGGGATGGTCAGCCCGTAGTAGGAGTCGATGGCATGGGCGTAGAACCGCAGATAGCGCGCGGCGACCCGGGAGTCGGCCCGGGCCTGGGTTAGTGGCTTGCCGGTGTCCTGGGACTCCAGTTGGGCCAGGGCCTCCGCGTCGCGGTCGACCAGGCCTGCCCAGGCGGTGAGCAGGTCCGAGCGTTCCTCGGGGGTGGTGCGTGCCCACTGGCGTTGGGCGGCCGCGCCCGACTGCACGGCGTGGTCGACCTCGCCGCTGCCTCCGCGGGCCACGGGCCCCAGACTGCGTCCCGTCGCGGGGTCGATGTTGTCGTAGCTGTCGGTGCTGGCGACGTCCTCGCCACCGATGAAGGAAGTCGTCAGATCCATGGCGCGACTATCGCACGCACCCCCGCGATGGGGTGGGCTCAGGCCGCGGTCCGCCCGATGCGCACCCGCCAGACCTCCGGGCCCTCCTCGAGGTACTCCCAGGTGAACTCGCCGGTGTGCTCGGCCTGGAACTGGTAGTAGAGCGGCTTGGGGTCGTGGTCGTTGACGAGCACGAAGGCGGTCTCCGGCTCGAGCGCGGAGTAGGTCTCAAAGATCTGCGTGTGCCGGTCTCGCGGGATCAGCTCACGCACATCGAGCTCACGGTCCTGGGACATGGGTCCTCCTCTGGACGAATATTTCACATGTTCTGTCACAATTTAGCCCACCGCAGGTCGAGGCGTCGAGGGGGCTGGACCGGTGGCCGTGGGGCACCGGTTGAGCCGGTGGCCCCGCCGATGACAGAGCATCGCCTGCGGACTGGTAATCTGTGACGCCGTTGCCCCCGTAGCTCAGGGGATAGAGCACCGCCCTCCGGAGGCGGGAGCGCAGGTTCGAATCCTGCCGGGGGCGCAACGCATCAGGGCCGGTCCTCCCACGTGAGGCCGGCCCTGACCTGTGTCCGGCTCGGACCGGTGTCCGGCCGTGCCCTTGTCTGACCCAGGTGCCCGCCCCGGCGGACCCGGGCGCACGGCATACACGGTCCTGGGCGCTCGCGGTCGGAACTAGACTCCACGAGGTGACCCCGGAGCAACTCGCTGAAGCCATCATCGCCGCCCTCGGCCAGGCCGTCTCGGCCGGTGACTTCGCCGTCGAGGTGCCCCGCGAGGTGCGCGTGGAGCGACCGAGGAGTCGGGAGCACGGGGACTGGTCCACCAACGTCGCCCTGCAGCTGGGCAAGCAGGCTGGTATGCCGCCCCGCGAGCTGGCGACCCGGCTCGCCGCGCGCCTGGAGTCGGTCGAGGGGGTGGCCGCGGTGGACGTGGCCGGCCCAGGCTTCCTCAACATCACCCTGGAGGCCGCGAGCGCCGGGGCGCTGGCCCGCAGCATCGTCGAGGCGGGGCCGGCCTACGGCACCAACGAGACCCTCACCGGGCATGTCATCAACTTGGAGTTCGTCTCCGCCAACCCGACTGGCCCGCTGCACATCGGGCACACCCGGTGGGCGGCTCTGGGGGACGCGATCCACCGGCTGTTGTCCGCCTCCGGCGCGGAGGTCACGGCTGAGCACTACACCAACGACGCCGGCAACCAGCTCGACCTGCTGGGGGCCTCGATCGTGGCCCGCGCCCAGGGCGCTCCCCTGCCCGAGGGGGGCTATCCGGGGGACTACGTCGCGGACCTGGCCGACGCGGTGCTCGCCCGCCGTCCCGACCTGCTGGAGCTGGAGGAGCAGGAGCAGATCGCCGTCGCCCGGGAGCTGGGCTATCGCACGCAGGTGGCGCAGAACGAGCAGACCCTGACCGACTTCAACGTGCACTTCGACGTGTGGTTCTCCGAGCGCACCCTGCACGACAGCGGCGCAGTGGAGCAGGCGGTCGAACGCCTGCGGGAGCAGGGTCACGTCTTTGAGCAGGAGGGTGCGATCTGGTTGCGCACCACCGACTTTGGTGACGACCGCGACCGCGTCCTGATCCGCGCCAACGGCGTGCCGACCTACTTTGCCGCCGACGCCGCCTACTACCTGAGCAAGAAGGACCGCGGCTTCGCCGAGAAGATCTATCTGCTCGGTGCCGACCACCACGGCTACATCGGGCGGCTCAAGGCGATCGCCGCCTGCGCCGGGGACGACCCCGAGGTCGCCATCGAGGTGCTGATCGGTCAACTGGTCACCATCGCCGGGGCGCGGATGGGTCGGCGGCGGGGCAATGCGCTGCTGCTCACCGAGCTGCTCCAGTGGATCGGCTCGGACCCGCTGCGCTATTCCCTGGCCCGCTATCCCGCCGACTCGCCGCTGGATCTCGACGGTGAGGAACTGCGCAAGCGCACCAACGACAACCCGGTCTTCTACGTGCAGTACGCCCACGCCCGCACCTGCAACGTGGCGCGACTGGCCCGCGAGGACGGGGTCAGCCGAGACGACGGGTTCGACCCCTCGCTGCTGACCCACCAGACGGAGGCCGTCCTGCTGGCCGGGCTCGGGGACTTCCCGCGCGTCGTGGCTCAGGCGGCGACGCTGCGCGAGCCGCACCGGGTCGCCCGCTATCTGGAGGCGCTGTCCGCCTCCTTCCACAAGTGGTATGACGAGTGCCGGGTCCGACCCAAGGACGCGGACGAGGAGATCACCGACCTGCACCGCACCCGCCTGTGGCTCAACGACGCCACCCGGCAGGTGCTGGCCAACGGTCTGGGGCTGCTCGGTGTCAACGCCCCCGAGAGGATGTGAATGGTGTGAGTGCTGTGTCCCAGACCCCAGTGCGGGTCGCGCTGCTCGGCGCCGGCACGGTTGGTGCGGCGGTGGCGCGCCGGCTGGCCGACCGGGCCGAGGTCTTTGCCCGACGGGTCGGCGCCCCCCTGGAGCTGACCGGCATCGCCGTGCGTGACCTGGGTCGACCCCGAGACCTCACCGGCGTGCTTCCGGGGCTGCTCACCGATGACCCGGGTGCCCTGGTCGACGAGGTGGACATTGTCGTGGAGGTGATGGGCGGCATACAGCCTGCTCGCGGTCTGATCGAGCGTGCGCTGCGCGCGGGTGCCGATGTCGTCACCGCCAACAAGCAGTTGCTGGCTCAGCACGGCGTCGAGCTCGAGGCCCTCGCGGGGCGTGAGGGCCACGGGCTGGAGTATGAAGCCGCCGTGGTGGCGGCGGTCCCGATCATGCGCACGGTGCGGGATGCCCTGGCCGGGGACGAGATCCGCTCGATCCGGGGCATCGTCAACGGTTCCACCAACTACATCCTCGACATGGTCGCGCGGCAGGGGGTGCCCTTCCAGGACGCGGTCACCCAGGCCGGTGACCTGGGTTATCTGGAGGCGGACCCGACCGAGGACCTCGAGGGGTTGGACGCAGCCGCCAAGATCGTGCTCCTGGCCCGCGCGGCCTGGGGTGGCGAGGTCGGTATGTCGGACGTCCAGCGCGAGGGCATCTCCGGCCTGACGGACGCGGACTTCGAGAACGCCCGCGGCACCGGACAGGTCATCAAGCTGATCGCCTCGGCCTGGCGCTCGGGTGCGCCTGGAGCCCCCAGGATCGAGGTCGCCGTGCGCCCCACGCTGGTCGCCGCGGACCACCCGTTCGCGCAGACCCGGGAGGGCACCAACATGGTGATCATCGAGGCCGACTCCGCCGGCAGCCTGCGCCTGTCCGGGGCGGGGGCCGGGGGCGACGAAACCGCCTCGGCGGTGTTGGGCGACCTGATCAACCTGGCGCGGGCCCGGGTGGCCGCGCGAGACTAGGACGGGACCAGCAAGACCGCTACGAAAATCCGGGTAGGACCAGCAAAACCTCTACGAAAATTGGAGTGGACGTGGACGAGCAGCTCATGCACATCGGCGGGCAGTGGGTGCCGGCGGTTTCCGGGGAGACCCTTGAGGTGATCACCCCCACCGATCGTGACGTAGTCATCGCGACGACCCCGCGCGCCGGGGCCGAGGACGCCGACCGTGCGGTGGCGGCTGCGCGCGCCGCCTTCCCGGCGTGGGCGGCACTGCCCTTCACCGAGCGGCAGCGCGCCCTGCTGCGCATCGCCGACTCCCTGGAGGAGGCGGTCGAGGACCTCGCCACGCTCACCGCCCTGGACACCGGCAACGCGATCCGCACCCAGGCCCGGCCCGAGGCGCTCAACCTGGTCGCCTGCTTCCGCTACTTCGCCGGTGTCGCCGGTGAGGTCAAGGGGACCGTGCTGCCGACCGCCGACGGCCAGCTGCAGTACACCCGGCGCCAGCCCCTCGGTGTCGTGGCTGGCATCCTGCCGTGGAACTCGCCCCTGATGATCGCCGGGTTCAAGGTGCCCGGCGCGCTCGCAGCCGGCAACACCATGGTGCTCAAGGCCGCCGAGGACGCCCCGCTGACCATCCTTGAACTGGCCCGGATCTGTGCCGAGCACCTGCCGGACGGCGTGCTCAACGTGGTCACCGGCTATGGCGCCGAGATCGGCGAGGCACTGGTCGTCCATCCGGACGTGGACAAGGTCTCGTTCACCGGCTCCACGCTGGTCGGGCACCAGGTGGCAGCCAAGGCGGGTGCCCGACTAGCGCACAGCTCGCTGGAGCTGGGCGGCAAGTCACCGTGCATCGTCGACGCCGACTCCTGCACCGACGAGGTCGTCGAGCAGGTGCTGCTGGCCAGCCGGTTCGCCCGGCAGAGCCAGAGCTGCACCACCGGCTCGCGGCTGTTCCTGCACTCCTCGATCCATGACGAGTTCCTCGACAAGCTCGTCGCCCGCACCAAGCAGCTGGTCGTCGGGGACCCGCGGGAGGAGTCCACGGACATCGGCTGCATCATCAACGCCAAGCAGTGGGACCGGGTGCAGGGCTACATCGAGGACGGTCTCTCCCAGGAGGGGGTCGTTGTGGCCTATGACGGACGGCCGGACCTGCAGGTCGGCCCGCCGGGGTTCTACCACGCCCCGATGATCCTGACCCAGGTGTCCAACGACTGGCGCATCGCGCGCGAGGAGATCTTCGGGCCGGTGCTCGCGGTGATCCCGTGGACCGAGTCGGAGGAGGTCGTGGCGATGGCCAACGACTCGCACTACGGGCTGGCTGCGTTCGTCTTCTCCAAGGACCTGGACCGGGCGCTCGGCATGGCGCACCGCATCGACTCGGGCTGGGTGCAGGTCAACCAGGGCGGTGGTCAGGTGGTCGGCCAGTCCTACGGCGGCATGAAGACCAGCGGAATCGGCCGCGAGCTCTCCCTCGAGGGCATGCTCGAGGGCTTCACGCAGATCAAGCAGGTCAACGTCAAGCTGAGCTGAGCGTGAGCCCCAGCGGTATGCCGCGGGGCAGGTTCTGTGCTGGGGACGCGGCGAGTTCTGTGCTCGGGACGCGGCGAGCAGGCGTGTCGGTGCACTGTGTTCGGCGAGGGCAGCAACAGGTGATACCGTTGCCACACACTCGCGAACGACGCTGCGGGCACAGGCCCCGTGTTCTCGCGTAGTGATCCCACCACCATGTATGTGGTGCAACCACGCGGTTCTCGTGTGGTGACATCGCCTCGCGGTGGTCGGTGATTCAACTCGGGCCGGCAGAAGCCGGATCTACCTGAAACTCCTGGGCCATGCATGTGGCTGGCCCTCCGAGGGAGAAGGAACCTTCGTGACCAACACCACCGAAACCGCTGCGCCGAGTCGCTCCGGGGGGGCCCTGAGCTCGATGCGCGTTGCCGAGCTGCAGGCTCTGGCCGGCAGCATGGGCATCACCGTGTCGCCCAAGATGCGCAAGGCGGACCTCGTCGAGGCGATCCGTGCTCGTCGGGAGGGCGGCAGCACGTCCGTCAAGACCAGCGCTCCGGCGCGTGAGGCTGCCCCCCGTGAGGCTGCCCCGCAGACCAGCGACAACACCGCCGCAGGGCAGGACTCCGGCTCCGCGGCGTCGCAGGACAGTAGCCCCGCGGCGTCGCAGGACAGCAGTCCCGCAGAGTCCGGACAGCGTGCCCCCCGGCGGTCCCGCCGGGTCGCTGCTGCCGCTGGTGCACCGCAGTCTCGCGCCGGTCGCTCCGGCGCCGACGAGAGTGCTGAGAGCGCCCCGGCCCAGGCTCCGGCAACCGAGGCGGGTGCGACCGAGGTCGGTGGCACCGAGGCTCGTCAGGACCGCCAGGAGTCGGGCGGCAACGCTGACAGCGGTCAGGACCGTAGCCGCCGTGGCAACCGCCAGCAGGACGGCGGCCAGCAGGACAACCGCCAGGACAACCGTCAGGACGGGGACCAGCAGGACAACCGCCAGCAGGGCAACCGTGGCAACAAGCAGGGTGGCAACCAGCAGGACAACCGTCAGGACGGGAACCAGCAGGACCACCGCCAGCAGGGCAACCGTGGCAACCAGCAGGGCAACCGCCAGGGCGGCAACCAGCAGGACAACCGTCAGGACGGGGACCAGCAGGACAACCGCCAGCAGGGCAACCGTGGCAACCAGCAGGACAACCGCCAGGGCGGCAACCAGCAGGGCGGCAACCAGAACCGCACCAACAACCGCTTCGATGACGACGACGAGGGCGGCCGTGGGGGCCGTCGTCGCAGCCGGCAGCGGGGCCGCGACCGCAAGCGCGGGCGCAGCCAGGGAGGGGAGAGCTACGCCGAGGAGCAGGAGACCGGTTACACCGAGGAGGACGTGCTCGTCCCGGTGGCTGGTGTCCTGGACATCCTGGACAACTACGGCTTCATCCGCACCACCGGCTACCTGCCCGGCCCCAGCGACGTCTATGTCCCGATGGGCCTGGTCCGCAAGAACGGACTACGCAAGGGTGACGCCGTCACCGGTGCCATCAAGGCAGGGGACCAGCAGCAGCACTCCGGTGGTCGTGGTGACCGCCAGAAGTACAACGCTCTGGTGCGTCTCGACACGGTCAACGGCAAGGCCCCGGAGGAGTCCAAGGATCGTCCGGAGTTCGCCAAGCTGACCCCGCTCTATCCCCAGGACCGGCTGCGCCTGGAGACCGAGCAGAAGAACCTGACCACGCGGATGATCGACCTGGTCTCCCCGATCGGCAAGGGGCAGCGCGGCCTGATCGTGTCCCCTCCGAAGGCCGGCAAGACCCTGGTGCTGCAGTCGATCGCCAACGCGATCACGCAGAACAACCCCGAGGCGCACCTCATGATCGTCCTGGTGGACGAGCGCCCCGAGGAAGTCACCGACATGCAGCGCACAGTCAAGGGTGAGGTCATCGCCTCCACCTTCGACCGTCCCGCCGAGGACCACACGACGGTGGCCGAATTGGCCATCGAGCGCGCCAAGCGCCTGGTCGAGCTCGGTGGCGACGTGGTCGTGCTGCTCGACTCGATCACCCGCCTGGGCCGTGCCTACAACCTGGCCGCCCCGGCCAGCGGCCGGATCCTCTCCGGTGGTGTCGACTCCAGTGCGCTCTATCCGCCGAAGCGCTTCTTCGGTGCTGCCCGCAACATCGAGTTCGGCGGCTCGCTGACCATCCTGGCGACCGCGCTCGTGGAGACCGGCTCCAAGATGGACGAGGTCATCTTCGAGGAGTTCAAGGGCACCGGCAACATGGAGCTGCGTCTGTCCCGCCAGCTGGCGGACCGCCGCATCTTCCCGGCCATTGACGTCAACCCCTCCGGCACGCGCCGCGAGGAGATCCTGATGGGCGCCGAGGAGCTCAAGATCATGTGGAAGCTGCGTCGCGTGCTCTCCGCGCTCGACTCCCAGCAGGCTGTCGAGCTGCTGCTCGACCGTCTCCGCAAGACCAAGACCAACCACGAGTTCCTGGTCCAGGTGCAGCAGACTTCCTCGGTCAAGCTGGACGACGAGGACTGATCACGCAGGGTCGGCCTCCGGCCACCTGATCTGGTCTGCCGTGTGGCCCGCCTTCCCCTGGGAGGCGGGCCACACGCCGTCCCGCCCCTCGGCATACGGTCTGTCGGACTCCGCTTGCCCCGGCCCCCGGCATACGGTCTGTCGGGCTCCGCTTGCCCCGGCCTGTCGGCATACGCCCTCTCAGGCAGCTCCGGCCCGGCGTGTCGCGCACAGTGCGGATCATGCTGTGGCGTGTCGGGTGCCAGGACCCCACGGCTGCAGCGCGGTTCCTGCACCGGGGTTCTGGGGAATGTGAGCGGACGGTGCGATGTTGAGGGAGTGCGTCATTTTGTGACCAGCCTGCCCTTTCTGGCAGAATCACCCCTTGGCCCTCCGGTTCACGGCGCGCGACCGCGCTCCGACCCGGGGAACTCGCCATCTGTGAGGAGACACCGTGAAGAAGAACATTCACCCCGAGTACGTCGAGACTCGGGTGACCTGCAACTGCGGCGCGCAGTTCACCACGCGCAGCACCTCGACGTCCGGCTCGATCCACGCCGACGTCTGCTCCCAGTGCCACCCGTTCTACACCGGCAAGCAGAAGATCCTGGACACCGGTGGCCGCGTGGCCCGCTTCCAGGAGCGCTACGGCAAGAAGGCCGAGAGCAAGTAAGTCTTTGCGCGCCGGCCCTGCGACACTCGTCGCGGGGCCGGCGTTGCCTTTTCCGAACCCGGCCCTAGTGCGGCCAGATCCGTCCGGGCTGGGAGCACACCACTACGAGATGGGGAAGAGGACACCGACGTGGTCGAGGTGGACGCAACTGCGGTGACACCGCTGCTCGAGGAGTACTCAAGCATCGAGACCCAACTCGCTGACCCGGAAACCCACTCGGACCAGGTCGCGCTGAAGAGGCTTAATAAGCGCTATGCCGCGCTCGCGCCCACGATCGCTGCGATCCGCGAGTGGGAGGAGGCCGGCGGCGACGTCGAGGCCGCCGTCGAGATGGCGTCCGAGGACGAGTCCATCGCGGCCGAGCTGCCCGCCCTCCGCGAGCGTGCGGAGCAGACCTCCGAGCGGCTGCGCCGGCTCCTGGTGCCCCGGGACCCCGACGACGATCGCGACGTCATCCTCGAGGTCAAGGCCGGAGAGGGTGGTGAGGAGTCGGCGCTCTTCGCCGGTGACCTGCTGCGGATGTATCTGCGCTATGCCGAGCGTCGCTCCTGGAAGACCCAACTGCTGGACGCCACGGAGTCCGACCTGGGCGGCTATAAGGACGTGCGTCTGGCCATCCACGCCACCGGCACCCCCGCCCCGGGGGAGGCTCCCTGGGCCCGCCTGAAGTATGAGGGGGGCGTCCACCGCGTGCAGCGCGTGCCGGTCACCGAGAGCCAGGGCCGGATCCACACCTCCGCGGCCGGTGTCCTGGTCATGCCCGACCTGGACGACCCCGAGGAGGTCGAGCTCGACCACAACCTGCTCAAGATCGACGTCTTCCGCTCCAGCGGCCCCGGCGGCCAGTCGGTCAACACCACCGACTCCGCCGTGCGGATCACGCACCTGCCGACGGGGCTGGTCGTCTCCTGCCAGAACGAGAAGTCGCAACTGCAGAACAAGGAGTCGGCCCTGCGGGTGCTGCGGGCGCGCCTGCACCAGTTGGCTGTTGAGGAGGCCGAGGCGGAGGCCTCGGCAGCACGCCGCAGCCAGGTGCGCACCGTGGACCGCAGCGAGCGCATCCGCACCTACAACTTCCCGGAGAACCGGATCGCCGACCACCGCACCGGCTTCAAGGCCTACAACCTCGACCACGTCCTCGACGGGGACCTGGACCCGGTGGTGCAGTCTGCGGTCGAGGCCGACGAGGCGGCGCGCATGGCCGCGCTCGGCAGCAGCGACACATGACCCATTCTTGGGGAGGTTTTGTCCGCGGATCGCGCATTTTTGGAGAGGTTTTGTCTGCCCCGACCGCGGGCGTGACCCCTGATTCGTGGCCAGGGCTCGTGCCGTGACACCAGCAAAACCCCTCTCAAAATACGGGGGCGGGCAGCGAAACCTCTCTCAAAATTGTGGGGGGATGGTGCGCGCGGCGGCGCACACGCTGGCCGCGGCCGGGGTGCCCAGCCCGCGCGTCGACGCCGAGGCCCTGCTCGCCCATGTCCTTGACCTTGAGGTACCCGAACTCAGGCGAGCCGTGATCCTCGGTGAGCGGGTCAGTGAGAGTGACCTCGCGGCTTACCAGCGGCTGGTCGAGCAACGGGCCGACCGGGTGCCGCTCCAGCACTTGACCGGTGTCGCGCACTTCCGGGCGCTGAGCCTGCGCGTCGGCCCTGGGGTCTTCGTGCCCCGCCCCGAGACCGAGGTGCTGGTCGACCTGGCCCTCGCCGACCTGCAGCGCAGAGCGTCGGCACTGGGCACCGCTGGGGACGGATCGGCCGTCAGGACAGGCACGGACCCGGTCGTCGTCGACCTGTGCACCGGCAGCGGGGCCATCGCGCTGGCGCTGGCTGAGGAGTGGCCGGGCGCGCAGGTGCACGCCGTCGAGTTGTCGGAGGACGCCCACGCCTGGGCTGCTGCCAACCTGGTCCACACCGGACTGGCGGTAGACCTGCGGCTGGGGGACGCCACGACAGCCTTTGCGGACCTGCTCGGACAGGTCGACGTCGTGGTGAGCAACCCGCCCTACATCCCCCCTGGCAGCGTGCCGGTCGACCCGGAGGTGCGCGACCACGACCCGGAGGTGGCCCTCTACGGACTTGGGGAGGACGGGCTGCAGGTGCCGCTGGCCGTCGCGGCCCGCGCGGCGCGGCTGCTGGTGCCCGGTGGTGTGCTGCTCATGGAGCACGCCGACGTCCAGGGGGAGGACCTGGTGCGACGACTCGCTGCCAGTAGGGACTGGGTGGACGTCGCCGACCACCGCGACCTGACCGGGCTGCCGCGCGTTGTGCGTGCGGTGCGCGCCTGACGCGCCACCCGCCGTCCAGACGAGAAGGGCGGGGCCACAGCACAGTTGCCGTGGCCCCGCCCTCACGTCAGGGAAATCGGGGGTTCCTGATCAGAAGATGAAGATCAACAGTGCGATGATCAGAAGCACACCGACGATGGTCCAGATAAGTCCGCTTCCACGCATGTGAGTTGCCTCCTTGGGCGTTTGCCTCCCCGGCCTTCGGGGAGGTGTGACGATCTCGTTCAGCGGTTCACGCTAGTAGCAACCGTCGGCCCTGTCCTGTTGGAAGACAAGGAGATCGCCGACCGCTGGTGAGGGGGCGATGTCGATCAGTCCGCGATGACGGCGTCGATCAGTCCGCGATGACGGCGCCGGTCAGGTCCTGCAGCGCGGCCACGGCCTGAGCAGTGGTCAGGACCGCGCCGGAGAGTATGTCGAGGCGCTCGCGGGTGCACGGTCCCAGGTCCGCGCCACGCAGGTCGGCGCCCTCGAGGGTGGCGCCGGTCAGGTCGGTGTGCAGCAGGACGCAGCCGTCGAGCACCGCCTCGCGCAGGTCGGCACCGGCCAGGTTGGCCTCGGTGAAGCGGGAGCCGGTGTGGGCTCGGCGGGCCAGGATGAGTCCGGGCAGCTCGGCGCCGTAGGCGTTGCAACCCAGCAGCAGGCACCCCATGCCCCGGGTTGCCTCGGCGACCAGGCCGGTCATCCGGCACCCACGGAACTCGGCGTCGGTGAGCAGCGCCCCGCTGAGCACCGCGCTGGACAGGTCGACCCGGTCGAACCGGGCGTCGGTCAGGTCGCAGCGCTCCAGCCGGACCCCGGTGGCGCTCCCGCCGCTGAACCGGGCACCGGAGAGCCGGGAACCGGTCAGGTCGGCCCCGTCCAGGAAACAGTCGGTGAAGGCCACGTCGTCGAGGTCAGCGTCCCGGGCGCGCAGCTCGGACAGGTCGCACCGCAGCAGCTCGACGGGGCCCTGACCCTGCGTCAGCTGGTCCACATCGGCAGGGGAGAGGCGTTGATCGGTAAGCGTCGGCATACGGCTGATCCTGGCAGAGGCGACGGACACTTCGGCCCCCTGGGACCCGCCATGGTGTGCTCAGTGCAGAGCGCGGCCTAGGAGGTGCGAAACTGGTCCGGTGATTGTCGACGCCACTGATCCGGACACCCATGAGCAGGCCATCGAGGCGGCCGCCAAGGTCGTGCGCGAGGGCAAGGTGGTCGTGCTGCCGACCGACACGGTCTATGGCGTGGGGGCCGACGCCTTCGACCAGGTCGCCGTGGCCATGGTGCTGGCCGCCAAGCACCGTAGCCGGGACGTGCCGCCGCCGGTCCTGGTGCCCAGCACCCGGACGGTGGACGGGCTGGGCTCCGACGTGCCGATGTATGCCAAGATCCTGATCCGCCACTTCTGGCCCGGGGCGCTCACCGTCGTGGTCCGCGCCCAGCCGTCGCTGGCCTGGGACCTGGGGGAGACCAACGGCACCGTGGCGCTGCGGATGCCCGATGACCTGCTCACCCTGCTGCTGCTCACCGAGGTCGGCCCAATGGCCGTGACCAGTGCCAACCGCACCGGCCAGCCACCGGCCACCACCGCTGAGGAGGCCCAGGGGCAGCTCGGCGGGGCCGTCTCCCTCTATCTCGATGGCGGCCCCCGCACGGACAGCGCTCCCTCCACGATCGTGGACTGCACGGGTGCGGAGCCCGTGGTGCTGCGCCACGGCGCGATCCCGGCGGACCGGCTGCGGGAGGTGCTCGGCACGACGGTGCTGCACGACGCGCCCCCGAGCGAGGCGGCCCCGAGCGAGGCGGTGCCGACCGCCGCAGTGTCTGACGGGCTGCCCGAGGGTGAGGCGCTCGCCGACGGGCGCCCGGGTGACGAGCGCGCCGCAGGTGAGCCGACCGACCGGGAGCCGACCGATGGGGAGGGCGCCGACTCGGCAGCACCGGTCGTGGACCCACTGGCCGCGATCGTGCCGCGTTCGAGCGGTCTGCCCGTGCGTGCCGATGCCCTGCGTGCCGTCCCGGCCCCCGATTCACTACAGTGACGGTCATGAGCGACGCCGACACCTACTACGGACCGAGTTATGCCGCGCTGGCCGCACAGGACCCCGAGATCGCGGAGATCCTGGTCAGCGAGTTGGAGCGCCAGCGCCAGGGCATCCAGCTGATCGCCAGCGAGAACCAGACCTCCCCCGCGGTCATGACCGCGATGGGTTCGACGCTGAGCAACAAGTATGCCGAGGGCTATCCGGGACGTCGCTACTACGGCGGGTGCGCCGAGGTCGACAAGGCCGAGGTGCTCGCCATCGACCGTGCCAAGGCGCTCTTTGGGGCCGACCACGCCAACGTCCAGCCGCACTCCGGCGCCAGCGCCAACCTGGCCGTCTATGGTGCGTTCGCCAAGCCGGGGGACACGGTGCTGGCGATGTCCCTCGCGCACGGCGGTCACCTGACCCACGGCTTCTCAGTGTCCTTCTCCGGCAAGTGGTTCAACGCGGTCCACTACGGCGTCGACAAGCAGACCGAGGACATCGACTACGACCAGGTCGAGGCCCTCGCCAAGGAGCACCGCCCCAAGATCCTGCTCGCGGGTGGCTCGGCGATCCCGCGGCTCATCGACTTCGAGCGCCTGCGCGCCATCGCCGACGAGGTCGGCGCCATCTTCTGGGTGGACGCGGCCCACTTCATCGGTCTGGTCGCCGGCAAGGCGATCCCCTCGCCGGTGCCGCACGCCGACGTCGTCTCCTTCACCACCCACAAGGTCCTGCGCGGCCCGCGCGGTGGCGCGATCGTCTGCAAGGAGGAGCACGCCGCCAAGATCGACCGCGCCGTCTTCCCGATGATGCAGGGCGGCCCGCTGATGAACAATGTCGCAGCCAAGGCGGTCAACTTCGCCGAGTGCGCGACCCAGGCCTACCAGACCTACGCCCAGCAGGTCATCGACAACGCCCGGGCGCTGGCCGGCGGCCTCGGCGAGCGTGGCATCCGGCCCATCACCGGCGGCACCGACACCCACCTGTCGCTGCACGACCTGCAGGGTGTGGGCGTCACCGGCATCGACGCCGAGACCCGCTGTGACGCAGCGGGCATCGTGCTCAACAAGAACGCCATCCCCTTCGACCCGCAGAAGCCCAACATCGCCTCGGGCATCCGCGTCGGCTCGCCGTCGGTGACCACCCAGGGCATGGGCACCGAGCAGATGGACCAGATCGCCGACCTGATCCACCGGGCGGTCACCACCACCGACGGCGACCCCGAGCACGAGGGCGCCCGGGCGATCCGCGCCGAGGTGACCGAGCTGCTCACCAGCTTCCCGGCATACCCCACGCCCTGACCCCGGGCCGGACCCGGCGGTCGGCAGATGACGAAGTGGTGAGCGGTGCGCGAATACCTCCTGGTGATGCTGGTGGCCGCCATCTTCACGTATGCCGCCACGACCGCGGTCCGCTGGCTCGCCTTCCGCATCGGTGCGGTGACCCCGGTCCGGGCCCGCGACGTGCACTCGGTGCCGATCCCGCGCCTGGGTGGGGTGGGGATGTTCCTCGGCTTCGCCGCCGCCGTGGTCGTGGGCAGTCAGCTGCCCTTTCTCTCAGGCCTGTTCGCGAGCAAGGAGCTGCTCGGCGTGCTGGTCGGGGCAGCGATCATCACGCTGCTCGGGGCGATCGACGACGTCCGTGACCTGGACTGGCTGACCAAGCTGGCCGGGCAAGTGCTGGCCGGGGGGGTGATGGCCTTCTTCGGGGTGCAGCTGCTCTCGATCCCCGTTTTCGGGGTGACGGTCCTGCCCGAGCCGATCCTGGTCACGCTGACCATCCTGATCGTGGTGGTCTCCACCAACGCGGTGAACTTCGTGGATGGCCTGGACGGACTGGCCGCCGGGGTGGTCTTCATCTCCGCCGGGGCGTTCTTTGCGTGGAGCTATCTTGTCAGCCACGACTTCGACCCACCCAATGTGTTCTCGACCGCCACCTTCATCACGGCGGCGCTGATGGGGTGCTGTCTGGGCTTCCTGCCGCACAACTTCCATCCCGCCAGGCTGTTCATGGGCGACGCGGGGGCGCTGCTGCTGGGGCTGCTGCTGTCGGCGGCGACGATCTCGATGACCGGCAGCGTCGATCCGAGCTCGAGTGTCGCCGCCACCTCGGCTGCCACCGCCTTCCTGCTGCCGCTATTCCTGCCGATCGCGATCATGGCCCTGCCGATCCTGGACATGCTCCTGGCGGTGGTGCGTCGCACCCGGCGTGGTGAGCTGCCCTGGAAGCCCGATGCCCACCATCTGCACCACCAGCTGCTCAAGATCGGGCACAGCCACCGGAGGGCCGTGGGCCTGATGTACTTGTGGGCCGCACTGCTTGCCGTCGGCGCTGTGTCCTTCGCCTTCTTCCCCCCGCTGATCACCGCCACCGTGCTCGTGCTGCTCCTGGTCGTGGCCGCGGTCCTGACGTGGCAGCCGAACCGTCGTGTGGCGCCGTGAAAACTGGCGGCAATTGGGTCCTCGGCCGCGCTTGTGATAACTTTCACAAGCGCAGTTCACGTGATGCGCCCACCCGACCTCCCCGCTCGCCGTAGTTAGGAAGCCGATGCCCGCCAGCCGCACCGCCCAGCCGCGTCCGCGGCGTGCGCCCGGCTCCGTGCGGCAGCGCATGATCGGCTTCGCGCTGGTGCCCGGACTGCTGGCCGCGCTGGTGGCCGGGGTGGTCGCCTGGGCGGTCCGCGACGAGTGGGCCGGGATCTCCGCCCTGCTGGGCGGGACCATCGGAGTCGGCATCTTCCTGGCCGGTCTGGTGGGCATCACGGCGGTCGTGGCGGGACCCGCCTACGCGAGTATGGCCGGGGCCTTCGCGCTGCTAGGACTGCAGATCATCGTAGGTTTCGCAGTGCTCTACCTGCTGTCCCGGGTCAGCTGGGTGCAGATGCTGCCCCTGGGCCTGGGCTTCCTGGCCGCCGGCCTGGTCTTTCAGATCGGCACCGTCGTCGGCTATGCCGGGGCGCGACAGCTTGTTTTCGGCGCCGAGGATGCTTCGAGCCCGGGCGGGGTGCGATGATGTCGCGAGCCAACACTGGGAGCGCACCGATGACACAGGAGCCCGAGCGCTCGACCGAGCCTGAGCACACCCCGAACTACGCCGGCCAGACGCACCTGGCGACCGACGTGATCGCCTACCTGCTGGCTGGCCCGCTGCTCTTTGGTGGGGCCGGATACCTGCTCGATCACGTGCTGGACATCACACTGTTTGTCGTCATCGGCCTGCTGCTGGGGATGGCATTGGCGATGTACGTCATCTGGCTCCGGTACGGTACGTCATGACATCCCCTGCGCACCCCCTGTGGTCCTCGCGGCCGGGGACTGCCCAGAACTGCACCCGCACGACCATTGGCCCGAGCACGAACACCCGCACGAGCACGACTGAGGAGAATCTGTGAGCCCGACCGCAGCTGCGCCGCTGCCCATGGCTGAGGGGAGCCACTTCCCGCCGGACCCCTCGCTGTTCTGGCAGCCGCTGGTGAAGTTCGGCACTGTCGACCTGTTCGGCTCCGAGATGACGCTGGCGATCACCCGGCCCATGGTCATCGTGGCGCTCTCGGTCGGACTGCTCTCCTGGTGGCTGATCGCGACGACCAGGAAGGCCGCGATCGTCCCGAGCAGGGGCCAGGCCGGCACCGAGGCCGTCTACAACTTCGTGCGCAACGGTGTGGCCCGCGACATGATCGGCAGCAGGGACTTCCTGCCCTTCGTCCCCTTCCTGTTCACGATGTTCGTGCTGATCCTGTTCAACAACTGGATGGGCATCATCCCGCCGGTGCAGATGCCGGCCATGGGTCGCATCGGCTTCCCGATCGCGCTGACCCTGCTGGTCTACGTGGTCTACCACTGGATCGGCGTCAAGAAGCACGGTCTCGTCGGCTACTTCAAGTTCATGATCCCGGCCGGGCTGCCCGGCTGGATCAAGCCAGCCATCCTCCTGCTGGAGATGCTGACCTTCTTCGTGACCCGCCCGCTCACGCTGGCCCTGCGACTCTTCGGCAACATGTTTGCCGGCCACCTGCTGCTCGTGGTCTTCATCATCGGCGGCTGGGAGCTCTTCCAGCAGGGCGGGTTCCTGACCGTCGTCTCGATCCCGGCCTGGATCATGGCCTTCGCGATGACTGTCTTCGAGGCCCTGGTGCAGTTCCTGCAGGCTTACGTCTTCGTCCTCCTGGCCGCCTCCTACATCGGTGGCGCCCTGGTCGACGAGCACTGACCAACAACTGAATAGCCCTTTGCCACCGGGCGGCTGCCAGCCGCGCGGGACAACACACAGAAAGAGAATGACGTGACTGGTGACATCACTCTGCTCGGCTACGGCCTTGCTGCCATCGGCCCGGCCATCGGCGTGGGTCTGATCTTCGCGGCCTACATCAACGGCGTGGCCCGCCAGCCGGAGGCCCAGAAGATCCTCCAGCCGATCGCCATCCTGGGCTTCGCGCTCGCTGAGGCGCTCGCGATCTTCGCCCTGGTGCTCTTCTTCATCCGGCTTTGACGCTGGTTCCTCCCGCATCCACCAGACCGATCTTGGCGTTGCCTCGTTGAGGTGACTCCGTCCCAGAGGAGACCATCGTGCAGCTGACCGCTAGCACCCTGACTGCCGTTCCGGCGGTCGCGGCCGCCGGGTCCGACGACCCCGAGGCCACGGCCCTGCCGATCCTGCCCTACCTGCCCGAGCTCATCTTCGGTCTGGTCGCCTTCGGCATCCTGTATTGGGTCGTTGCGAAGTTTGTCGTGCCCAACCTGGAGAAGGCGTATGCGGATCGCACCGCTGCGATCGAGGGTGGCATGCAGCAGGCCGAGAAGGCACAGGAGGAGGCCGAGGCCGCCCTCCGTGAGTACAAGGCCCAGCTGGCCGAGGCTCGTGACGAGGCTGCTCGCATCCGTGAGGACGCCAAGCAGCAGGGCGCCACGATCATCGCGGAGCTGCGCGAGCAGGCCCAGACCGAGGCGAACCGCATCACCGAGACCGCGACCAAGCAGATTGAGGCCGAGCGCCAGCAGGCGATGGTCTCCCTCCGCGGTGACGTCGGCCGGCTCTCGACCGACCTGGCTGGTCGGATCGTCGGGGAGTCGCTGGAGGACGAGGCCCGGCAGAGCGGCATCGTCGACCGGTTCCTGGCCGAGCTCGAGGCGGGCAACATCCGTCCCGAGGTCGTGGGATCGCCGGTCGCGGGCTCCGAGGCCGGCACTGAGGGGCAGGGGTCCTGATGCAGGGCGCGTCCCGATCGGCCCTCGCCGAGTCCCGCGAGGTCCTCTCGCAGGCTCTTGGTCAGGACACCGACCGTGGCCGCCTGGGCGAGGAGCTGCTCCAGGTCGCAGGTGTCGTGTCCGGCAACGCCGTGCTGCGACGCTCGCTGGCCGACCCCTCCCGTGAGGCTCAGCCGAAGGCCGACCTGGTCACCAGGCTGTTCGCTGGCCGGGTCAGCGACGAGGCCATGCATGTCGCCTCGACCGTCGCCTCCCGGCGCTGGGCGGACGAGGGTGACCTCACGGCCACCCTGGAGTCCTTCGGTGTCGAGGCGATCCTGGCTCAGGCCGAGTCGGAGGGTCGACTGTCACAGGTGGAGGACGAGCTCTTCCGCTTTGGGCGCATCGTGGACGGCAGCGCGGAGCTGCGCTCTGCGCTCACCAACCGCCAGGCACCGGCGGCGGCCAAGACCAAGGTTGTGCGCACTCTGCTGGCGGAGCGCAGCGCCCCGGAGACGGTGCGCCTGGCCGAGCTGGCAGCCACCCACCGCAGCACCCGCTTCGACCACGCTCTCGATGGCTACCTGGCCATCGCGGCGCGGAGGCAGGAGCAGCTCACCGCGACGGTGACGACCGCCACCCCGCTGTCCGAGCAGCAGATCGGGCGGCTCACGGCAGCGCTCGGCTCGCACTACGGCCGCGCGATCCGCACCAACGTAGTCGTCGACCCACAGGTGGTCGGTGGCATCCGTGTCGACATCGGTGACGAGGTCATCGACGGCACGATCCTGAGCCGCCTCGATGAGGTGCGCCGCAGGATGACCAGCTAATCCACCAACAGACCACCGCAGACCCCACCGCACGGGCCCGGACCGGGCCGCATACGAGGAGAAGATGATGACGGAGCTGACGATCCGTCCGGACGAGATCCGGGACGCGCTGGACACTTTCGTCCAGTCCTACCAGCCCACTGCCGCCTCCACCGAGGAGATCGGTCGTGTGAGCGACGCCGGCGACGGCATCGCACACGTGGAGGGCCTGCCCTCCGCCATGACCAACGAGCTGCTCGAGTTCGAGGACGGCACGCTCGGCCTGGCGCTGAACCTCGATGTCCACAACATCGGTGTCGTGGTGCTGGGCGAGTTCGCCGGCATCGACGAGGGTCAGGAGGTCAAGCGGACCGGGGAGGTGCTCTCGGTGCCGGTCGGTGACGGCTACCTCGGACGCGTCGTGGACCCGCTGGGCAACCCGATCGACGGTCTGGGTGAGATCGCCTCCGAGGAGCGTCGCGTCCTGGAGCTGCAGGCTCCCGGCGTGATGGCCCGCAAGTCGGTGCACGAGCCCCTGCAGACCGGCATCAAGGCGATCGACGCCATGATCCCGGTCGGCCGCGGCCAGCGCCAGCTGATCATCGGTGACCGCCAGACCGGCAAGACTACGGTCGCGATCGACACCATCCTCAACCAGAAGGCCAACTGGGAGTCCGGTGACCCGGACAAGCAGGTGCTCTGCATCTATGTCGCGATCGGTCAGAAGGGCTCGACCATCGCCTCTGTGCGCAGCACCCTCGAGGAGGGCGGCGCGATGGACTACACCACCATCGTCGCGGCCCCGGCCTCCGACCCTGCCGGCTTCAAGTACCTCGCCCCCTACACCGGCTCGGCCATCGGCCAGCACTGGATGTACCAGGGCAAGCACGTCCTCATCGTCTTCGACGACCTGTCCAAGCAGGCAGAAGCCTACCGCGCCGTGTCGCTGCTGCTGCGCCGCCCGCCGGGTCGTGAGGCCTACCCGGGCGACGTCTTCTACCTGCACAGCCGGTTGCTGGAGCGTTGCGCCAAGCTCTCCGACGAGCTGGGCGCCGGCTCGATGACCGGACTGCCGATCATCGAGACCAAGGCAGGTGACGTCTCGGCATACATCCCCACCAACGTCATCTCGATCACCGACGGTCAGATCTACCTGCAGGCGGACCTGTTCAACTCCGACGTCCGCCCGGCGATCGACGTGGGTGTCTCGGTGTCCCGCGTCGGTGGTGCGGCTCAGGTCAAGGCCATGAAGTCGGTCTCCGGTCGGCTCAAGGTCGACCTGGCCCAGTTCCGCGAGATGGAGGCGTTCGCCATGTTCGCCTCTGACCTGGACGCCGCGTCGCGCGCCCAGCTGGAGCGCGGTGCCCGCATGGTCGAGCTGCTCAAGCAGCCGCAGTCCAGCCCGATCGCGATGGAGGAGCAGGTCGCCATCATCTGGGCCGGCACCACCGGTGAGCTGGACAGCGTCGCGGTCGCGGACGTGCGCCGCTTCGAGAGCGAGTTCATCGACTACCTGCGTCGGGAGAACGGCGACCTGCTCGCCGGGATCCGTGAGACGGGCAAGCTCGGCGACGACACCGAGGCATCCCTCAACGAGTCCATGAAGGCGTTCAAGGAGCAGTTCGTCGCTTCCGGTGAGGGCGGCATCCAGCCCGGCAGCGCTGAGGATGACGACAACCGCGACGCCCTCGAGGTCGAGGACGTCAACCAGGAGCAGATCAAGCGCCAGAAGCGCTGACGGTGCGCCGCGCGGCCACCCGGCCGCGCGGCATACCACCACCGACCACACCCCACCCACGGCGATAGAGAGAGGCGAGATATGGGAGCGCAGCAGCGGATCTACCGCCAGCGCAGCCGGTCCGTCCAGTCGACCAAGAAGATCACCAGGGCGATGGAGCTCATCGCCGCCTCCCGCGTCGTCAAGGCCCGCGAGCGGGTCGCGCAGACCACCCCGTATGCCCGTGCGATCACCCGCGCGGTGTCGGCCGTGGCGACGTTCTCCACAGACGTCGACCACCCCCTGACCCTGGAGCGGCAGAACCCCACGAAGGCCGGGGTGCTGATCGTCACCAGCGACCGCGGGTTGGCCGGTGCCTACTCCGCCAACGCGCTGAAGAACTACGAGGCACTGCGTGAGCTGCTCGAGGGTGAGGGCCGAGAGGTCGTCCCCTTCCTTGCCGGTCGCAAGGCCGAGGGCTACTTCCGGTTCCGGCAGCGGGACTTTGAGGAGTCGTGGACCGGGTTCTCCGACAAGCCGACCTACGAGGTTGCCAAGGAGATCGGGGACCGCCTGACGGCCGACTTCATCAAGGGTGCGGACAACGGTGGGGTCGATGAGATCCACGTCATCTACACCCAGTTCAAGTCCATGGTCACCCAGGAGGTGCAGGTCGTGCGCCTGCTGCCGCTGGAGGTCGTGGAGGAGGAGGAGCGCGCCAGCGAGGAGGAGCTCTACCCGCTCTACGACTTCGAGCCCAATGGGCCTGAGGTGCTGGATGCGCTGCTCCCGCAGTATGTCAACTCGCGGATCTACAACGCACTGCTCCAGTCGGCTGCCTCTGAGCTGGCCGCCCGGCAGGCCGCGATGAAGTCCGCGACGGATAACGCCGAGGAGCTCCTGAAGACCTACACCCGGTTGGCCAACCAGGCACGCCAGGCCGAGATCACCCAAGAGATCAGCGAAATCGTGAGTGGCGCCAGCGCCCTCGCCGACGCCAAGTGAGAAGGAAACACCCCACCATGACTGCAACCGTGAACGAGACGGACACCCAGCAGGGTCAGGGCGGCGTCGGTCGTCTTGCCCGCATCATCGGCCCCGTGGTCGACATCGAGTTCCCCCCGGGTCAGATCCCCTCGATGTACAACCTGCTCACCACCCAGGTCGAGCTCAACGGCGAGACCAAGACGCTGAACCTCGAGGTCGCCCTCGACATCGGCGACAGCATGGTCCGCGCCATCTCGCTGCAGCCGACCGACGGTCTGGTCCGCGGCGCGCAGGTGCAGGACACCGGCGGCCCGATCACCGTGCCCGTCGGCGACGTCACCCTGGGTCACGTCTTCAACGCGACCGGTGACGTGCTCGACCTCCCCGAGGGCGAGACGCTGGAGATCACCGAGCGCTGGGGCATCCACCGCAAGGCTCCGGCCTTCGACCAGCTGGAGTCCAAGACCCAGATGTTCGAGACCGGCATCAAGGTCATCGACCTGCTGACCCCCTATGTCCAGGGTGGCAAGATCGGTCTGTTCGGTGGTGCCGGTGTCGGCAAGACCGTCCTGATCCAGGAGATGATCGCCCGTGTCGCCCGCGACCACGGTGGTGTGTCGGTCTTCGCCGGTGTCGGTGAGCGCACCCGTGAGGGCAACGACCTGATCGTCGAGATGGAGGAGGCCGGCGTTCTCGGCCAGACCGCGCTCGTCTTCGGTCAGATGGACGAGCCGCCGGGCACCCGCCTGCGGGTGGCCCTGTCCGCGCTGACGATGGCGGAGTACTTCCGCGACGTGCAGAAGCAGGACGTGCTGCTGTTCATCGACAACATCTTCCGCTTCACGCAGGCCGGGTCCGAGGTCTCCACGCTGCTGGGCCGCATGCCCTCGGCCGTGGGTTACCAGCCGACGCTGGCTGACGAGATGGGTGTGCTGCAGGAGCGGATCACCTCGACGCGTGGTCACTCGATCACCTCGATGCAGGCGATCTACGTCCCCGCCGACGACTACACCGACCCGGCTCCGGCGACCACCTTCGCCCACCTGGACGCGACCACCGAGCTGTCCCGTCCGATCGCGTCGATGGGTATCTACCCGGCCGTGGACCCGCTGACCTCGACCAGCCGGATCCTGGACCGTCGTTACATCACCCCCGAGCACTACGACACCGCGGTCCGCGTTAAGTCGATCCTGCAGCGCTACAAGGAGCTCCAGGACATCATCGCCATCCTCGGCATCGACGAGCTCTCCGAGGAGGACAAGATCCTCGTCGGCCGCGCGCGCCGCATCCAGCGCTTCCTGTCCCAGAACACCTACGTCGCCAAGCAGTTCACCGGCATCGAGGGTTCGACGGTGCCGCTGGCCGACACCATCGAGGCGTTCACCAAGGTCGCCGACGGCGACTACGACCACCTCCCGGAGCAGGCCTTCTTCATGTGTGGTGGGCTGGACGACGTCGAGCGCCAGGCCGCCGAGCTCGAGAAGAACAGCTGACCGAGCTCACCCGGAGCAGCTGACCCGGTCACCGGGCAGTTCACCGGGTAGCTCACTGGGCAGCTCACCGAACACCAGACCCGCTTGCGGGTCACCGGTCCCAGGGCGGGCGGCGGCATCACGTCGCCGCCCGCCCTCGGGACTAGACTGATAACACACAGCCACGGAGAGGACACCGCACGTGAGTGCACTGCAGGTTGAGCTTGTCGCCGCCGACCGGATGGTCTGGAAGGGCGAAGCCAGTTTTGTGCGCGCTCGCAGCATCGATGGTGAGCTCGGCATCCTGCCGGACCACACGCCGCTGCTGGGCGTCCTGGTCGAGGGTGAGGTCATGATCGAGACCGGAGGGGCGCGGGAGACCGTGACCATCGACTCCGGTTTCCTGTCGGTGGACCACAACCGGGTCACCATCGTGGCGGCCCAGGTGGACGCCTCCGGACTCAGCGCGTGAGCTGACCATGGATGCCGGCGTCCTCGTGCTCATCGCGCTCGCGGTGCTCTCGGCTGCGCTGGTCATGGGCATCGGCCTGCTGGCCTTCCACCACTTCGCTGGCAGTGCCCGTTCCTTCCCCTGTGCCTACCGCTCTGGCGAGCACGAGGACTGGAGCCGCGGGCTGCTTCACTACGACACGGGCCGTCTCGACCATTATGGTCGCGGCGGCCCCTTTCGTCAGCCGCTGCACAAGTGGCAACGCTCCGCCCTGGACCTGGGCATCGCCCGCGAGGAGAACCCCGCCGCCTTCCCGTGGCTGAATGCTCCGGTGATCGCTGTGCCCTGCGAGTATGCCGACACGCGCTTTGAGCTGGCTCTCGGGCTGGAGCACTACACCGGTCTGCGTTCCTGGCTGGAGTCCGTGCCTCCGGGCTGGAACGCCAACGTCGCCTAGACCGGGTCTCTGGCTGGATTGTTGTCTGAGATAACAAATTGGTCATATTGCTTGCGCTGCAGCGATGCATGGGGCAGGCTCCACCCAGCGCCCCCGGGGGGTCAGAGGCGTCATCCCTGTGTGAAAGGACAACGATGTCGCATGCGTAGATCTCCCACACCCCATAGGTCGAGCTTTCTCAGAAGGCTCGTCATGGTGGCGGCGACCGTCAGCCTGGCGTTGACTCCGGTCGCTGCGGCCGCCTGCACCGACCACTACAAGGAAGAGTTGGAGATGGCGGCCGCCCGTCAGGCGGCGTCAGACGGCACGACCGTCGAGGCTGCCGACGCAGGCAAGGGCAATGGCAAGGGGAACGGCAAGGGCAAGGGCCACGGCAACGCCCAGACTGGCCCGAGCACCCTGGTCACCACGCCGCCGACCGGCGCTTCGAAGGACGTCGAGTTCATCGGTCAGCTGCCCGAGGCCGTCGGTGCGACCGCGATCAACTTCATCGACTACCCGGGCAAGCAGAAGGTCATGTTCGTCACCGGACGCTTCGGCCTGAAGTCCTACGACATCAGTGACCCCGAGCACCCGCTCCCGCTCGACTCCATCGACATGCCGGGCTTCTGGCAGAACGAGGACATGGATGTCGACCCCAAGCGCAAGCTGGTCTTCATGGCTCGCGACCCCCGTGCTTTCGGTCAGAACCAGGCCACCGGGGAGTCCGGTGTTTACATCGTTGACGCCAAGTTCCCGCACGACCTGAAGGTCCTGAGCTACACCGAGGTGCCTGCGGGGCACACCACGACCTGCGTCAACGACTGCCAGTTCCTCTGGTCTGGTGGGCCGCGTCCCGCCGACTGGCAGCCCGAGGACTGGGACGGCCGCCCGATCTTCGCGGTCGATATCCGCAACCCCAAGAAGCCCAAGGTCCACGAGTATGCAATCGACCTGGGACGCAATGACGGCGTGACCGACTACTCGCACGACGTGCAGGTTGACGAGGCCGGTGTTGCGTGGGTCTCGGGCGCTGGTGGCATCCGCGGCTACTGGACCAAGGGCCGACAGTGGGACCCGGTGGAGAACCGCTACCGCGTGGCCTCCGCCACGGACCCCGTGCCCTACGCCGGTGGCAAGTTCTACCAGTCCAACCAGGAGACCTGGGGTGGCTCGCTCGCGCACAACCTGGTGCGTCCGCTCGAGTCGCTGGGCGACTACGACGCCGGCAAGGTGGCGCTCGTGACCATCGAGAACTTCACCTCGTCCTGCGAGACGGACGGTCGTCTGCTCATTGTCGACCTGGCCGACAGCGAGCAGGGTCAGGCGTGGGGCTCGACCGAGGCGGACCCGTACCGCCTGCCGGTGATCTCCGAGTGGAGCCCCTACGGCAAGCCGGGCAGCCTGCCCGGTGCCGGGTGCTCGGCGCACTACTTCCAGTTGCGTGATGGGGTGCTCGCCCAGTCCTACTACGGCCAGGGCACGCACTTCATCGACGTCAGTGACCCCGCGAACCCGACGCAGATCGCCTACTACCGGGCGGACGGCGGGTCGCACTGGGCGCCCTACTGGGTCGGTGACGTGATGTACATCGCCGATGGTTCGCGTGGGGTGGACATCGTCCGTCCCACCTACGCCCAGAACGGCTGATCCATGACCCGAGCCGGAAGCTCCGTCAGGGCCTCGGCCCGGGTCGTCAGCCTTGTGCTCGCGGTGGGGGTGTCGGTGTCAGCGTGCACCGGCACCCCCACCGGGGCTGGGCCCGACGCCGGACAGCACTCCGAGGAGCACGACTCCGTGGCGGACACCGGGGGTCCCGCCGGGCACGCTGAGGACCACGGCGTCCATCACGACGAGAGCAGCGTGACCCCAGACGACCATGCCCACCATGACGAGAGCAGCGGCACGGCTGATGCTGGTGCTCACCACCATGGGGACGAGCCAGCCGACGACGCCGTGGTGACCGCAGGTCCGCCCCGCCCTGCTGACCCCTTAGTCGAGTGCGGCACGACGGTGACTGACGTCGGTGAACAGGTTGTCCGCTACTGCGACGAGGGCCAGGCCAGGTTCGTCGTCGGCGACGACAAGGACACCGAGGTCGAGGGCGCCACCTGCGAGGACCGTGGGGCGCTGTTCCTTGCGCACTTCGGCACCAACTACTCCGACGACGCGGCGGCACAGGGGGACTATCTCGGCCTGGCGCTGGAGGAGATGCCCGAGACCGACGGCCAGGCGCCGATCTACGCGCTCGAGCTGACCCTCGATGGCTACCGGCTACCGCTGACCGACGCGGTCGTCGACGTCGAGCGCGACGACCACACGCTCGGGCTCACGCTGACCGGGGAACTGTCGGACGGCCGCCCACTGCGGGTTGAGGCCAGCTGCCACGTGCACCACGACTGATCCACCGCCCAGCGACGTCTGGCCTGCGCAACAGGCCGCTCGTGCGTGACCGCTCCCGGACCCGGGAGCGGTCACGCACGCGGTCGTAGAGGAGAGATCACCAGCGGTGCGCTCGGTGGGACTCAGACGCACCAGACCTTGTGTCCGATCACAGACGGTGTCCGGTCAGGACGTGGTGGCGGAGCGGCCTCGGTCCTTCGCCGGCTGCTCGGCTCGGCCGCCCCCAGGCTGCCAGAGCACGTCCCCGCCCGCCTCGAGATTGGCGACCCTGGCCAGGATGAACAGCAGGTCGGAGAGCCGGTTGAGATACTTCGCAGTCAGCGGGTTGACGCCGCCGGTGCCCCGCTCGGCGTCGGCAGCTGCCGGCTCGGTGCCATACGCCTCCAGCGCCGCCCACGAGGACCGCTCCGCGCGTCGGGCGACGGTCCGGGCCACGTGCAGGTGGGCCGAGCCGGGGGATCCGCCGGGCAGGATGAAGGAGCGCAGCGTGCCCAGCTCGTCGTTGTAGCGGTCACAGTCCGCTTCAAGTTCATCGATCCAGACCGCCTGCACGCGCAGCGGTGGGTGCTCGTAACTCTTCCGCAGCGGTGCGCAGAGGTCGGCCCCGACATCGAACAGGTCGTTCTGGATCCGCACCAGGGTGGCGCTCACGTCCTCACGCAGGCTGCCCGTGGCGACAGCCACGCCGATCGCCGAGTTCGTCTCGTCGGTGTCGGCATAGGCCACCAGCCGCGGATCGTTCTTGCCGGTGCGACTGAAGTCGCCCAGGGAGGTGGTGCCGTCGTCGCCGGTGCGGGTGTAGATCCGGTTGAGGATGACCATGCCTGCATCATCGCATCGCGCAAAATCGTTCGTCCCGGTGGCCTGCTCCGCGTAGCGTGTGACGGACAGCATGGACGCGCCGCGGCCCGTGCCCCGGAACTCATTCTCCAGGGGGACGCGGGGAGGCGAGACCGTTGAGATCATTTTACGAAATCGTGACCGACCTGGGTGCAACCAAAGGTGGATCCACGACGTTCTAGGAATAAGACTGTGTGGCAGCGCGACAGGCGTGTGCCAAGCGCAGTGTTTCATTCGGGTGGAGGATGGCATGACCGCAGTGGTGTGGGCAGGGCCGGGTATTGAGCTGTCGATCGACTCACCGGGGCGTGAGGCGACGATCAGGGGGCAGCTGGGCGTCCGCACGGTTCCCGAGCTGCGTGCCCACCTGCAGCGACTTCTTGCGGCCGGCGAGGGTGACCTGATCCTCCACCTCAGGGAGGCCGAGGTCGCCGACGCCACCGGGCTCGGCGTCCTGGTGGGACTCCACCAACGAGCCCGCCGACAAAACCGTCGGCTGGTTATTGCCGAGGCCTCCGAGCGGCTCGAGCGACTGATGCGCATCACCCGGCTGCACCTGGTCCTGGCCCGGGTGGACACCATGCACATGGGCGGCGCGATGCCGCACCTGCCACCGATGCCACCCCTGCCGCCGCGCTGACCAGCTAGCCGACCCCCCGCTGACCAGCTAGCTGACCGCAGAGCCGACCAGCTAGCCGACCGCCGTGGCGGCGTCCCGCCTGGGGTCCGCCGCCGCGGTGAGCTCCCCCTCCGGGGTGCGTAGGGCCGCTCCCACCCCACCAAAGAACATTGCGTGCCGGGCGTGCGCGTGCAAGGGCACCAGCTCACCGGTCGACCGACCGACGATGCCGGTGAGCGCCTCCTGCAGCTCGTCCGACTCCTCATAGTCGATCCGCACCCCACCGTCCTCCAGGTGACGCACGTGCAGCCGAGGTGCGTCAACGGCATACTGCAGCGTCTCTCCATGGAGACAGAAGTGGACCAGCACCTGCAGCAGAGCCGTGGTGATGCGATCCGCCCCGGGGGTGCCGATCGACAGGACCGTGCCGTCCCGGTGCCGGGCCGTCGTCGGTGCCATGTTGGAGGCCAGGCGTGTGCCCGGGACCAGCGCGTGCAGGCCGCGGCGGTTGAGCTCCGGCTCACCGAGGGCGTTGTTGCCAAGCATGCCGGTGCCCCCGACATACATCCCTGAGCCATAACCCGAGGACGCCGTGATGGCACAGGCATTGCCGTCGTCATCGACCACCGAGACGTGCGCGGTGTCCTGGGAGGTCGGCAGCCCGACCGCACCCAGCTCGGCGATCGTCTCGAGCAGCTCGTGCCCCGCGACCTCCAGGTCGTCGGCGACATCGACCCGGTGCAGCCGCAGGTCCAGGACGTCCTTCATCACCCGCGCGGCGTGCGCCGGGGAGACCCGCTCACTGACATCGCCCAGCAGCCTCATCATCGCGGTCAACACCGCGCCACCGATCGCCGGCGGCGAGTTCGCGGCCAGGTCCCAGGCGCCGAGCGTGGTGCGCAGCGGGGTGCGCACCATGGGGCGGTACTCGGCCAGGTCCCGTGCCGTGATCAGCCCGCCCCGCTCGTCCATGTCGGCCACGATCCGCGCCGCGATGTCGCCCGAGTAGACACTGGCCGCACCCTCCTCGCCGATCTGCCGCAGCGTCGCCACCAGGTTGTCGTCGCGCAGCAGTTGGCCGGGCGCCCAGGCGCTCGCGTCGTTGGTGTAGATGCCCCGGGTGGTCGGGTCCCAGGCAAAGATGGTGTGGGCGACCAGCTCGAAGTAGCTCGCCGCGGTGTGGCTCATCTGGAAGCCGTCGGCGGTGATGGTGGCCGCCACCCCCAACAGCTCGCTCCACGGCGCGGCGCCGAAGCGCTCGTGCGCCAGCCCCATCCCGGCAAACATGCCCGGGGTCGCGACCGCGCCCGGCCCGGCATAGGTGGTCAGCCCCCCGCCGTATGTCGTCACGCACTCGATCAGGCCGCTGCCGAACCGCGCGGGGTCGGCGCCGCGACCGGGCATCTCGACGTTTCCGTCGATCACCACCGGGTCGCCATCGGTCGGCCAGACGTTGATGAACGCCCCGGCCAACGGGCTGACGATGCCCGGCTCGGTGGCCGTCGCGGTGGTCATGGCGGCGATGGCGGCGTCCACCGCGTTGCCTCCGGCCCCGAGGGCGTGAAGTCCGGCCGAGGTCGCGGCGGGATTGGGTGCGGCGATGGCGGCGCGGCGGGTCATGGGCTGATTCTGCCCCCGCTGCCCGGCGCGCGCACCCGGCGCCCCGCGGTGGTCGGCGCTCAGTCCAGGCAGAACTCGTTGCCCTCAGGGTCCTGCATCACGATGAAGCCGCCGCTGACATAGGGCTCCGGCTCGAAGCGTTGGACGCGGGTGGCGCCGAGCGCCACCAATCGCTCACACTCCGCCTCGAGTGCGGCCAGCCGTGCCTCGCCCTGGAGCCCGGGGGCTGCCCGCACGTCCAGGTGCAGGCGGTTTTTCACCTGCTTGCTCTCGGGCACGCGCTGGAAGAACAGCCGCGGACGCCGACCCTCCGGGTCCTCCAGCGCCGAGCGGTCGTTGCGCTGACCCTCGGGCACCTGGAGTCCGTCGAGGAACTCCTCCCAGGCAGCCAGTGGGTCCTCGCCGGGTGCGAACTGGACCCCCGGCGGAGGTGGGTGCACGTAGCCGAGGGCGTCGCGCCAGAACAGTGACAGGCGCTGTGGATCGGCGCAGTCGAAGGTCACCTGGAATTCGGTGCTCATGGGCAGAATCTAGGGTGCGCCGCCGCCGAGCGCCAGAGGCCCGTGCGTCCGGTCGGGACGAGGCGGAACCTCAGAACAACCGGGACTCGGCGTTGTCCATGCCGCGTAGGGCCTCGTAGTCCAGTGTCACGCAGCGGATCCCGCGGTCGGTGGCCAGCACCCGCGCCTGCGGCTTGATGACCTGCGCGGCAAAGACGCCCTGCACCGGCGCCAGGTGCGGGTCGCGGTTGAGCAGCTCCAGATAGCGGGTCAGCTGCTCCACCCCGTCGATGTCTCCGCGGCGCTTGATCTCCACCGCGACGGTGGCCCCGGAGCTGTCCTTGCACAGGATGTCCACCGGGCCGATCGCGGTCCCGAACTCCCGGCGCAGCAGCGTGTAGCCCTCGCCCAGCGTCGAGATGTGCTCGGCCAGCAGCGCCTGCAGCTGAGCCTCCACCCCGTCCTTGACCAGGCCAGGGTCCACCCCGAGGTCGTGGGAGGTGTCCGAGAGGACCTCGTGCAGCCGGATCCGCAGGGTGTCCTCCCGCTTGCCGTGGCGCACCAGCCACACCGACTCGACCCCCTGCTCGGTCTCCTCCTCGTCCGGGGTGAGTTCCGTCATACGGCACGGGGGTGCCATCCAGTTGAGCGGCTTGTAGGAGCCGCCGTCGGAGTGGATCAGGACCGAACCATCGGCCTTGACCATCAGCAGACGGGTGGCCAGGGGAAGGTGGGCCTGCAGGGCCCCCTCATAGTCCACGCTGCACCGGGCAATCACGACACGCACGTCCAACACTGTAGATGCGGGGTGAGAGGATCGGCGCATGCCACGTGAGATCTCAACTGTTGGAGTCGTCGGACTGGGCACCATGGGTGCTGGCATCGTGGAGGTGTTTGCCCGGGGCGGGCTCACCGTGATCGGGGTGGAGAGCAGCCAGGAGTATGCCGAGCGCGGCCGGTCCATCCTGCAGGCCTCCACCGACCGGGCCGTCGCCAAGGGCAAGCTGGACGAGGCGGGCCAGGCCGAGATCCTGGACCGGATCACGATCACCACGGACTATGCCGAGCTGGCGCCGGCCGACCTGGTGGTCGAGGCCGTGCCGGAGATCATGGCCCTCAAGCACGAGGTGATCGGCAAGCTCGAGGACGTGCTCGGTGACGGCGCGATCGTGGCGACCAACACCTCCAGCCTGTCGATCACCGAGATCGCCGCTCCCGCACAGGTGCCGGGTCGCATCATCGGCCTGCACTTCTTCAACCCTGCGCCGATCCTCAAGCTCGTCGAGGTCATCACCACGCCGCTGACCGACCCCGAGGTCACCGAGACGCTGCGGAGCCTGTCCGAGAGCCTGGGCAAGAAGCCGATCGTGATCGGCGACAGGGCCGGCTTCGTGGCCAACTACCTGCTCTACGGCTACTTCTGCGCCGCGATGCGGATGTATGAGAGCGGTCACGTCAGCCGGGAGGACCTGGACACCGCGGTGCACGTCGGCATCGGCCTGCCGATGGGACCGCTGACCCTGGGCGACCTCGTGGGCCTGGATGTCATGCACCACATCTCGGACGTCATCTACTCGCACAGCCGCGGACAGGAGCACGCACCCAGCACCATGCTGGAGCGGATGGTGCTGGCGGGGCGGCACGGTCGCAAGAGCGGACGGGGCTTCTACACCTTCGCCAAGCCCGGCAGCGGCCAGGTCGTCGAGGACGAGCTCACTCCGGTGGCGGTCGCGGGCCGGGACGTGCAGTCGGTCGCCGTGCTGGGCACCGGTGCGCTCGCCGAGGAGTTGCGCGGTCGCTTCGAGCAGGGGGGGTATGCCGTCACGCACCTGACCGACCCCTCAGGGGACCTCTCGTCGCTGGCCTCCGTGGGCCTGGTCCTCGAGGCCCAGGACGAGGACGTCGAGGACGAGGCGGCCGGGGAGCCGCGCGACGTCGACGACCTGTTCGCCGAGCTGGGCGAGGTCACCGCGCCGGGGACGATCCTGGCCACGGCCAACACCTACTCCGCCGTGGCGCTGGCCGCGATCAGCGGGCGGGCCTCGGACACGGTCGTGCTGCGGGTGCACGCACCGACCCCGAACGGCCAGGTGGTCGAGGTGGGCAAGACGATCAAGACCTCCGAGGAGACCATCGCCACGCTTCGCTCGGTGGTGACGGCGATCGGTGCCGCGCCGGTGGTCTGCAAGGACCGCACCGGGCTGGTCGTCGACGCGCTGCTGGTGACCCACCTCAACGACTGCGTGCGGATGCTGGACGAGGGCTATGCCAGCGCGCAGGACATCGACACGGCCCTGCAGTTCGGTCTGGGCTACCCGGTCGGTCCGTTTGCGATGATCGATCACCTGGGGGCGGACGAGGTGCTCGCCGTCGCCGAGGAGCTCTACTCCGGCACCGCCGGCTTCCAAGCCCACCTGGCGCCCTCGCCGCTGCTCGTCGAGCACGTGCTGCTGGAGGAGCCCTTCCTCGGCGGAGAGTGATGGGGCGCTCCAACCGGAAGCGACGCGGTGGCCGGGTGCCGCCGCGCCGGGGTGGGCCCCCGCCCGAGCGGGGTCCCGTGCTGGACGAGGTCGAGTTCGAGGGTCGGGCGCTGGCGGCGCGACACGTCCGGGGTAACGACTCCGGGCGCAGTTATCTGTGCCCCGGGTGCCAGCAAGATGTCTCTGCCGCGACCCCGCACACGGTGGCCTGGCCGACCTCGAGCATGCACGGGGTGGAGAACCGACGCCACTGGCACACCGCCTGTTGGAACGCGCGCGACCGGCGCCGTCCCGGGCAGGCCTGGGCGTGAGTGACACCGCAGTCCTGCTGCTCGTGCTGGGGATCCTGCTGGCCGTGGTGGCCGTCATCGCGGCGATCGGGGGCTTCATCTTCTGGTATCACGGACGACCCAGCCCGGAGCCGACGCTCACCGCCGGGGCGCAGGGGCCCGCCGCGCAGATCCCGACCCAGCAGATCTCGGTGGTCCACTCCAGCCTGCCGTGGCTGGCGCTCGGGCGGTATGCCGTGCGCGGCACCCTGTGGGTGCGTCCGGAGGGTTTTGCGTACACCCGCTTTGTGCGCGGACCCAAGCACCATCCCTATGAGAACGTAAGTTTCGTCGAGCCGCACCCCTCGCGGGCGACGGCGCTGACGATCCACCTGACCAGCGGCTGGGGCATCGTCGTGCTGACCGGCACGCCGCAGGCACGGCACCTCGCCCTGACCGAACTGTCCCGGTGGTGCCGGGTCGGTCCGCGCTGAGGCGGGGGAGCTGGCGGCGTGGGTCAGAGGCGCTGTTGGCGGGGGAGTTGGCGGCGCGGGTCAGAGGCGCTGTTGGCGGGGGATGACGACCTCGTTGTAAAGCAGCAGCAGACCGGCCGCCACGGGGATGGCGATGAGCGCGCCGAGAACGCCCATCAGGGTGCCTCCGGCAAAGACCGCCACCACGGTGACAGCACCCGGCACCGACACCGTGCGGGCCATGACGCGCGGCACGATGACGTAGTTTTCGAACTGCTGGTAGATCACGTAGTAGATGCCCACGATCAGGGCGATGACCCAGCCCTGGCTCAGGGCCACCAGAGCCACGATGACCGCGCCGAGGGTGGCGCCCACCAGGGGGATCAGCCCTAGGATCCCGACGAGGACCGCGAGCACGATGGCATAGGGCACCCCGAGGAGTTGCATCATCACCCAGGAGCAGGCGCCGTTGATGGTGGCCACCGCGACCTGGCCCAGGGCATAACCACCCACCCGGCGCATGATCTCCTCCGCCAGTCCAATGACCCGGGGGCGCCGGCTCAACGGCACCGCCTTGTAGGCCGCGTCCTTGACGGTCGGCAGGGCCGCGAGGAAGTAGAGCGTGAGCACCAGGGCGGTGAAGAAGCCGATCAGCCCACCGGCCACCGCACCGGCTGCACCGAGGACGCCGCCGAAGATGGTGGAGATGAAGCTGGTGTCCTCGAGACGGTTCTCGACCTCGGTGTTGATCCGCTCGGCCAGGTCGTAGCGCTCGTTGAGGTCGATGACCCACGGTTGGGTGTTGAGGTCAGCAAAGTAGCGCGGAGCCCGTTCGATCAGCGTGGAGGTCTCCTGCACGATGGTGGGCACCACCAACCAGCCGAACAGGCCGAGCACCGCGATCATGCCGAGGAAGACGGCGAAGACACCTGCCGGTCGGCTCAGGCCCCGGCGGGTGAGGCTCTCCACGATGGGGTTGAGCGCCAGGGTGACGAAGATCGCGATCAGGATGAAGGTGATCACCGACCCCAGTCGGCCGACGTTTTGCGCGAGCCACCAGGCGACGAGCACCCCCAGCGCGCCGAAGAAGCCGAACATGAAGGGCGAGGTGACCATCATCAGCTCGCGTCGCTTCTCAACGACCGGCTCCTCGGGGGACTCGCCCTCGGGCGTCACGGGCGGGGCCGGAGTGGTGCCGCTGTGGGAGGTGGCGTGCGTGCGCTCGATCAGCTCGCGCTGCAGCCGGTTGCTCTCGGCCAGCTCGGTGAGCTGGGTCTCGCGGTAGCGGCGCCAGGACTCCACCGCCTCGCGGCTGCGGCCGCGCACGCTGCTCCCACCTCGGCCCCTGCGAGGGAGCCGGAGTCGACGGGCGACGCGGGAGCCGGGCGCCGGGCCCGCGGGGGGCTGGTCCCTGGCCGTTGAGCTGCCGGTCGTGGGGCTGTCGGTTGTCGGGCTGTCTGCCGCCGGGTTGTCCGTCAGGGTCTCGGTCGTTGAGCGGCCCGCCGAGTGGCTCCCAGGGGTCTGTCGGCTGGGGCTCTCGTGTGCTGCGCCGCGGCTCGCTGACGACGGCTCCCGGGCCGCCGCGCGCTCGCGAGTTGCACCACGCTCGCGAGTCGCACCCCCTGGGGCCTCACCCTTGGCCGCCTCACCCTCAGTCACGGGTCCATCCTCACCCACGCGTGGACCGCTCCGTCTCCACCGCGCCGTGGGCACCGACCTCGGCGCTCGAGCTGGCGGGCTCGACCAACTCGACGAGCACCCCGCCGGCGTCCTTGGGGTGGATGAAGTTGATCCGACTCCCGGCAGTGCCACGGCGTGGAGCGTCATAGAGCAGACGGAGACCGTGCTCGCGCAGGACCGCCGAGACCGCCTCGACGTCGGCGACGCGGTAGGCGAGCTGCTGGAGCCCCGGGCCCGACCGGTCCAGGAACGTGGCGATGGTGGACTGCGGGCTGGCCGGGGCCAGGAGCTGGATCAGCGCGGAGCCCTCCGCCGCCCCCGGGATGCCGAGCATCGCCTCGCGCACGCCCTGCTCCTCGTTGGTCTCCTCGTGCAGCACCACCAGACCGAGGACGTCAGTGTGGAAGGCGATGGACGCGTCGAGATCGGGCACGGCGATCCCCACGTGGTCGATGGCGAGCAGCAGCGGGGTCACGGAGGCGGGCAGGCCGGTCATGCGGCCGAGCCTACCGACTGGGTGCGACACCTGGCATGCACGTATTCACGCGTGCTCCCGCAGGCATCCGGTCCGTTGGCTCGCGCAGTCCCGCCCACCGGACCGACCGCGGGTGGTGTCGGTCTTCGTGGGCGCCAGCCCGTGGCCTTAACGTGCAGCCATGACCGAACTGCTGGTGCGCGATGTCCGGCCCGTGGCCCTGGACCGCACCTCAACCGACCAGGCCCCGGGGACCGAGCCCGTCGACATACTCATCCAGGACGGCGTCGTGGCGGCGATCGCGCCCGACCTGCCTGCCGCGGGCGTGCCCGAGCTCGCCGGCGCGGGTCGCTGGGTGGTCCCCGGCCTGTGGGACCAGCACGTCCACATGATCCAGTGGGCCCTGGTGCGCTCCCGGCTCGACCTGTCGGGCACCGGCGGGGTGGACGAGGCGGTGGAGCGGGTGCGCCGCGCCCTGGCAGCGAGCGCAACAGGGGAGGCGTCGGCGGCTGGCTCTGGCATCGCCGCCCCACTGATCGGCTGGGGGCACCGCACGGCCGGGTGGGCACGCCAGCCCACGGTGGCCGACCTGGACGCAGTCTCCCCGGGACGCCCGATCGTGCTGATCAGCGGTGACGGGCACCACGGCTGGCTCAACTCCGCCGCCCTGCACCTCCTGGCGTGCCCACCGCGGGAGGGCGTCGTCGCCGAGAACGAGTGGTTCGACGCCTACGACCGTCTCGGTGACCTGCCCGGCGCGGCCGACCTGGCCGAGGCCGCGGTGCTGGAGGCGATCACCGCCGCCCGGGCGCAGGGTGTGGTGGGCATCGTCGACCTGGAGTTCAGCCCCGCCTGGGACCTGTGGCCCGGCCGGCTCGCCGCGCGCGGGCCGTTTCGGGTGCGCACCGGTGCCTATGCCAGTCGCCTGGAGGAGATCATCGAGCGGGGGTGGCGGACCGGCACCCCGCTGCCCGGGACCGACGGCTGGGCGCAGATGGGGCCGTTGAAGGTCATCTCCGACGGATCGCTCAACACCCGCACAGCGTGGTGCTGCGACCCCTATGCCGACTCCGCGGACCTCGCCGACGTCCACGGCCTGCCCAACTTCACCCAGGAGGAGCTGACCCGGCTGGTCGACCGGGCGCGTGAGCACGGGCTGGAGACGGCGCTGCACGCGATCGGCGACCGTGCCGTCCGCCAGGCGCTCGAGGTCTTTCGGGTCACCGGGGCCACCGGCTCGATCGAGCACGCCCAGCTCGTCAACCCGGCCGACCTGCCTCACTGGTCCGGCCTGCCGGTGCGGGCCAGCATCCAGCCGGCGCACCTGATCGACGACCGGGACGCCACCGAGCGGCTCTGGCCGGACCGCACCCGCCACGCCTTCGCCTACCGGCCGCTGCTGGAGGCAGGGATCCCGCTCGCTCTGGGCTCCGATGCCCCCGTCGCCCCGCTGGACCCGTGGCTGGCCATGGCCGCGGCGGTCTGGCGTGGCAGTCCAGAGGGCGACGCGTGGCACCCGGAGCTCTCCCTGACCCCCGCCGAGGCGCTGGCCGCCTCCGTCGACGGGCGCCGACTGACCGTCGGGCAGCCCGGTGACCTGGTGCTCCTGGACACCGACCCGTATGCCGAGGGTGGGCTGCCCGGTGCCCCTCCCGACGGCGAGCGCGCGGGTGAGCAGGCACGGGTGCTGCGCGAGATGAGCGTGGCGGCGACCGTCATCGGCGGCCACCTGGTGCACGGAAACGTGGTTGCGTGACACCCCAGGACAGGAGTCGCGGTGAGGGCCGGCACCCCGGCGCGGGGATCGATGCACGGCTGGCGCAGGTCCGCGAGGGTGTCAAGCGGGTGAGCCCGGACCAGTTGCCGGCGCTGTGGGAGGCCGGCGCCATCGTGATCGACACCCGCACCGAGGCCCAGCGGGCGGAGCAGGGCGAGCTGCCGGGGGCCATCGTGATCGACCGCACCGTCCTGGAGTGGCGCCTCGACCCGCAGTCGATCACCTGCATCCCGGAGGTGACCGACTACCAGCAGGTCATCGTGGTGGTGTGCCGCCAGGGTTGCAGCTCGAGCCTGGCTGCCGCCAGCCTGCGCTCCGTGGGCTTAACCAACGCCACCGACCTCGTCGGCGGGGTCGAGGCCTGGGTCGCGGCCGGGCACCCGGTCGACGCCGGACCAGCAGACATCCGTCGCTGACGGATCCCGGCACAGAACCCCGCCCGGGCCTCGTTACGATGGAGGTCAGATCGCTGCCCGTCGATGTCGCTGGAGGACCCTCATGACTGCGCCCACCGAACCCACCACCTCAGGTGGCCCCACCGTGTCGGTCATCGTCGGTGGTGCCCGCACCCCGATGGGACGCATGTCCGGTGGTCTCAAGGACTTCTCCGGTGCTGACCTGGGTGGCTTCGCGATCAAGGGGGCCCTGGAGCGGGCCGGTGTCACCGGCGACCAGGTGGACTACGTGATCATGGGCCAGGTCCTCACCGCCGGCGCCGGGCAGATCCCCGCCCGGCAGGCCGCAGTCAAGGGCGGCATCCCGATGGACGTGCCGGCCCTGACCGTCAACAAGGTCTGCCTGTCTGGGCTGGACGCCATCGCGCTGGCCGACCAGCTCATCCGCGCCGGGGAGTTCGACGTCATCGTCGCCGGCGGCCAGGAGTCCATGACCAACGCCCCGCACCTGCTGGAGAAGAGCCGCGCGGGCTTCAAGTACGGCGACGTCACGATGCGTGACCACATGGCCCACGACGGCCTGTGGGACGCCTTCACCGACCAGTCGATGGGCAACCTGACCGAGGACGCCAACACCGCGGACGCTGAGTTCAGCCGCGAGGAGCAGGACGCCTTCTCCGCGCGCAGCCACCAGCTGGCCGCACAGGCGTGGGAGGCCGGCGTCTTCGACGAGGAGGTCGTGAGCGTCCCGGTGCCGCAGCGCAAGGGCGACCCGATCGAGTTCCGCACCGACGAGGGCATCCGCGCCGAGACGACCACTGAGTCTCTCGGCAAGCTCCGTCCTGCCTTCTCCCAGGACGGCACGATCACCGCCGGCAGCGCCTCGCAGATCTCCGACGGTGCCGCCGCGGTCGTCGTGATGAGCAAGGCCAAGGCACAGGAGCTCGGCCTGTCCTGGATCGCCGAGATCGGCGCCCACGGCGTCGTCGCCGGCCCCGACTCCTCGCTGCAGAGCCAGCCGGGCAACGCCATCCTCGCCGCCTGCAAGAAGGAGGGCATCGAGCCCGCCGACCTCGACGTCGTCGAGATCAACGAGGCCTTCGCTGCGGTCGGCCTGGCCGCCACCAAGCAGCTGGGCCTGGACCCCGAGCGGGTCAACCCCCATGGCGGCGCGATCGCGCTGGGCCACCCGATCGGTATGTCGGGTGCGCGCCTCGTCCTGACCCTCGCCCTCGAGCTGGGTCGCCGCGGCGGCGGCACCGGCGCCGCGGCCCTGTGTGGCGGTGGCGGTCAGGGTGACGCCCTGATCGTGCGGGTGCCCACCCAGGACTGAGCTCGTCCTCAGCCGGGCGGTGGTGCCACGAGCTCGGCCGGGACGAGCTCAACCTCGAACGGGCGCTGCAGGCGCAGTCGCTCCGAGCCGTGGGCCTCGCCCGCGCTGACATAGCGGCCCGCCGCGAGGTCCAGCGCGAGCACCGAGGGCTCCTCGGGATCGACCAGCCAGTAGGACTGCACGCCAGTGTCCTCATACTTGGAGCGCTTGAGCACCAGGTCCTTGCGCCGGGTCGAGGGCGAGAGCACCTCAACGGCCAGGACGAGCGGCACGGTGATGTTCTTGACAGCGACGTCCTCAGTGCGGACAACGAGCAGGTCCGGCTGCAGTGACGTCTGCACGTCAGGGCGCCAGTCCACCGGAGAGAAGAACACCTCGAGCCCGGGCGGGCAGGCCTGACGCAGCACCAGGTGAAGGTTGCCGACGGCTCGATGGTGCAGGAGCACCGGGGCGGGGGTCACGACGAGCAACCCGTCGAGCAGTTCATACTGCAGGCCGTCGTCGGGCAGGCGGTCGAGGTCATCGACCGTCCACTCCTCGCCTGTCCGCGGCATGGCCGTCATGACACCCATCGTCCACCCCTCGACCTCTCTTGTCACGAGGAGCGTCTCGGCCATGGCCAACTGTCCGACCCTGCCGCTAGGTTAGGAACATGGCTGAGGAGGAGTCGGCATACCTGATCCGTCCCCCGAGCGCCGACGACGTCGAGGCGCTGGGTGCGCTGCACTGCCGGGTGTGGCAGGAGGCCTATGTCGGGCTGATGGACGAGGAGTCGTTCGCGGCTCTGACGCCGCACCGTTTCGCCCAGGGCTGGGGGCGCCGTCTCGTGCCCGAGGAGTCGGGCGAGGCGGGGCCCAACCTGTTGCAGGACGGGCGCAGCGCCCGGGGTGAGCAGGTCGCGGTGGCCGAGCACGGCGGGCAGCTGGTCGGCTTCATCAGTGTCGGTCCGGCCCGGGAGGACGACGGGCCGACCGACACCCAGTTGTGGGCGATCAATGTGGTCGCCGAGCACTATGGCACCGGGGTGGCGCAGGCCCTGTTGGATGAGGTCCTGGGTGACCGCCCGGCATACCTGTGGGTGGCCGACGGCAACGACCGGGCGATCCGGTTCTATCAGCGCAACGGGTTCCGGCTTGACGGCGCCACGGCGACGGACCGGGAGGACGGGCTGGTCGAGACGCGGATGGTCCGGAGCTAGGGCGACGTGGGGGAGTTCTTCGACGCGCAGGAGGGTGGGCCGCTGCGGCTTGAGCTGCGCAGCATCGACGGACGCGACTTCACGCTGCTGCGCCAGATCGGCTTCCGCAGCGACCACTATGCGGAGTGCTTCGTGGTGCCTGCTGATCTGCGGCGTTTTATGACCGATCTGGCCTCCGTCCCGGCGCTGTTCACCTGGCTGGTGCCCAAGAGCGGGGACTTCCTGCCTGCTGCGGTGCTGCACGATGCCCTGGTCCGGCCCGGTGCCTTCCTGGGTCCCGACACCGACCGCGACGGTCAGCCGTTTGCCCGGCCCGAGGCAGATCGGATCTTTCGGGAGGCGATGATCGGGCTGGGCACCGGGCGGGTCCGGGCGTGGTTGATGTGGTCGGCGGTCAGCATGAGCACCATGTGGCACTCGGGGAAGGCCTGGACCCGGGCGGTGCTGATCGGGCTGCTGGGCACGGTGACCGTGCTGGGGGTGCTGGCCACCCTGGACTTTTTCAACGTGATCGATCTGGTGCCCTGGATGGGCGGCCAGGACACACCGTGGTGGCAGAAGCTGCTGGGCGGCGCCGTGGGAGCCGTCGTGATCCCGGCTGTGCTCGGTGCGTCGTGGGGCAGGCTGTGGCGGGCCGGGGTGATCACCGGCGTGGCGCTGGCGTTCCTGCTGCACGTGACCGTCGTGCTGGCCCTGCTGGTCGGGGCCTACCGCGTCGTGGAGCGGATCGTCAGCGGACCGGCCAACCATGAGGGGGTCCGCGTCGAGGACAAGGCCAGGGCGGAGCAGCGGGTCCGGCTGGACCGGGTGCCCGCCGACGAGGAGTGAGCACTCCGCATCGGGGGCAGCCGTGAGGGGTGCGTCACACCGAATTGGTGCTCGGGGGCGGGATTACCAGCCAGAACTGGGCGTTACCTGAGTTCGGCGGATTAGGTGTTACTCACCATCAAAGGTTTACCATTTCGTTATGAAGCTGTCCCGCCCTGCCCTCGCCCTCGCCCTCTCGGCCTCGCTGCTGCTGTCTGCCTGCAGCGGCTCGGAGGACCCCGACGAGAGCACTGACCCCACCTCCAGCTCCGCCGACGACGGCGTCTCCACCGACGACTCCGCCTCGGCCACCGGCGGTGACGACGCGAGCACGACCGGCGACACCGGCGTCTCCACCGGCGACGCGGGCGAGGCCACCTCGGCTCCCGGCGACGCGGCCCAGACCACCGACGACGGCAAGATCACCGCGCCCGCCGAGGGTGCTGGCGTCATCTCCGTCGAGGAAGCCGAGGAGATCGCAGCCACCCTGATGCGGCAGGCCGGCGACTCCCAGAACGCCGACCCCGAGGAGGCGGCGGAGCTCAACGAGAAGACCTTCGTCGGCTCCGAGTTGCGGGCGGCCGAGGCCGCGACCGCGCTGCGCGAGGTCGGCATCGACCCGATCATCGACTATCACCCGACCAACCCCAACGTGCTGGCGATCAGCCGTGAGGACGGGGAGTCCCCGGCCTTCATCGTCGTGCAGTCCGTCCCCGAGTCCGGGCTCCCCGAGCTGCACCTGCTGGTCAGCGAGGACGACGGTGAGACCTGGAAGATCGGCTGGAGCGCACCCATGCTCGCCGGCACGGAGGTGCCCACCTTCGACCCCCGCTCCGAGGGGTCGCCGGTGCTGCGCGAGGGCAAGGGAGACCTGAACTGGTCCCCGAGCCAGGTCGTCGACCAGCTCTTCGTGATCCTGGACTTCCCGTTCGCCGAGGACCGGCCGGACTTCCGCACCAACGACTACGGTCCGCAGGTGCGCAAGGCCGCCGAGCAGCAGGCCGCCGAGGTCGCCGACCAGGCCACGCTGACCCAGGAGCACGACCTGCGCACGGGCACGCTGCGCACCATCGAGCTCGCCGACGGGTCCGCGATCACCTTCCCGGTCCTCCGGAGGACCAGCACGTTTGACGTGAAGTCCGGCACCTACCTGGAGGCCCCCGCGGCCTTTGCCCACCTGTCTGGTGAGGACGTGATCAACAACAGCGCCAAGATGACGACCGACGTCTTCCTGGCGGTGCACATCAAGACCGAGGGCGACCCCGTCGTGATCGCCGCCCGTGAGCAGGTCGTCCGCTCCGACGGCAGCTGATCACCACCCACTGCACCACAGGTATGCCGCACCCCCAGTCCTGACTGGCGGTGCGGCATACCTCTCTGTGTGGTCACCGAGGTGCCGCGGGGGAGTGGATTCCGTGATGACCATCTGCCGGGTGACAATAGGGACATGACACAGCCCAGCCCTCAGTCGCTCAATGCCGCCCTGCGCGGCGCCGTCGACCTCTCGGCACTGTCCCGGCCGCGTCAGCAGGCGCCAGCTGGGCGTCCGGGGGCTCAGCCGGGGGCCCCCGGTGCTCAACCAGGTGGCCCTGGTGGTGCAGCTGGCGGTGCTCCGACTGGTGGTGCTCCGACTGGTGGAGCTGCCGCCGGTGGCGACGGGGTCCTGGTCCACGCGACGGATGAGTCCTTCGCGACGGTCGTCAACGGCAGCATGGCCGTGCCGGCTGTGCTGGTCCTCTACACCGATCAGATCCCCGAGTCTGCTCAGTTCGTCCAGACGCTGGCCGATGAGGCGGTGGCCCAGGAGGGTCGCTTCCGGGTGGTCGCGGTCGAGATCGCCGGCAGCCCTGGGGTGGTGCAGGCCCTCTCCCCAGTGCTCCAGGAGGCCTTCGGCCAGGTCAGCGCCCTGCCCGTCGTGGTCGGACTCCTGCAGGGACAGCCGGTGCCGTTCTTCCTCGGCGTCCAGCCCATCGAGCAGGTGCGTGCGCTGCTGGAGCAGTTCCTCTCGGCGGCCGTGGCCAACGGTGTCACCGGACGCGTCGAGAACGTGGGCGGTGCTCCCGCTGGAGACGAGGGCGAGGAGCCGCAGATCCCCGCGCTGCACCAGGAGGCCTACGACGCGATCGACCGGGGCGACCTGGACGCCGCGGCCCAGGCCTATCAGCAGGCGCTGCAGGACAACCCCAAGGACGAGGACGCCCGACTGGGCCTCGGACAGGTCGAGCTGCTCCGACGCACCACGGGGCTCGACCTTCACGCCGTGCGGGCTGCCGCCGCCGCTGACCCCTCCGACGTGCAGGCCCAGCTCCAGGCCTCGGACCTGGACCTGGTCGGCGGGCACGTCGAGGATGCCTTCCTGCGCCTGATTGATCTGGTCAAGCGCACCGCGGGCGACGAGCGCAACACCGTCCGCCAGCACCTGCTCGGTCAGTTCGAGGTCATCGGCGGGACCGACCCGCGCGTGGTGAAGGCCCGCGGGTCGCTGATGAGCGCGCTCTTCTAGGCACGCCGGACTACCCGCGCCGCACGCACCAACTGCGCCGACGTCTGCGGCATCGTCTTAGAGCCGGATATGTCTCTTCGAGCCTGTTGCAACCGGCTCGAAGAGACACAACCGGCTGTAAGACGCCGAACCACTGGCACTGAGACGCAAGGGTGCCCAAGAACGCTCAGCTGGTGAGAGCGGTCACGAGACGTCGGATGCCTAGACCGCTCAGCTGGTGAGAGCGGTCACGAGACGTCGGATGCCTAGACCGCTCAGCTGGTGAGGGCGGCGTCCACGAGCGCCTGGGCCTCCTGCTGCACCTGCGCGAGGTGGTCGGGGCCCTGGAAGGACTCGGCATAGATCTTGTAGACGTCCTCGGTGCCGGATGGCCGTGCGGCGAACCAGGCGCTCTTGGTCTGCACCTTCAGCCCGCCGATCGCGGCGCCGTTGCCGGGGGCCTCGGTCAGGATCGCGGTGATTTCCTCGCCGGCCAGGGAGGTCGCCGTGACATCGGCCGGGCTGAGAGCCTTGAGCTTGGCCTTCTGCTCCCGGTTGGCGGGGGCGTCGATCCGGGCATAGGCCGGGTCGCCGTGCTCGGCGACCAGCTCGGCATAGCGCTGCGAGGGTGACTTGCCGGTGACGGCCTGGATCTCCGCGGCCAGCAGAGCCAGGATGATGCCGTCCTTGTCCGTGGACCACACTGAGCAGTCCCGGGTCAGGAAGGAGGCGCCGGCTGACTCCTCACCACCGAAGCCGATCGAGCCGTCCAGCAGTCCGGGCACGAACCACTTGAAGCCCACCGGCACCTCCACGAGCTCGCGTCCCACACCCTCGGCGACCCGGTCGATCATCGAGGAGGACACCAGCGTCTTGCCGATCGCGGCGGTGCTGGGCCAGTTGGGGCGACCTCCGCCATACAGGTAGTCGATGGCGACGGCCAGGTAGTGGTTGGGGTTCATCAGGCCGCCGTCGGGCGTGACGATGCCGTGGCGGTCGGCGTCCGCGTCGTTGCCGGTGCTGATCTGGAAGGCATCCTTGTTGGCGATCAGACTGGCCATCGCGTTGGGCGAGGAGCAGTCCATCCGGATCTTGCCGTCCCAGTCCAGCGTCATGAAACGCCAGGTCGGGTCCACCAGCGGGTTGATGACCGTCAGGTCCAGGTTGTGGGCCTGGGCGATCGCGCCCCAGTAGTCCACGGCCGCACCGCCCAGCGGATCGGCGCCGATCTTGATGCCGGCCTCACGGATCGCGTCGAGATCGATCACCTCCGGCAGGGCGGCGACATAGGTGCCCATGAAGTCGAACTCCTCGGCGACCTCGCGGGCCTGCGCGAAGGGCACCCGGCGCACGCCGTCGAGCCCGGCACGGAGCAGCTCGTTGGCGCGGTCGGCGATCCACCCGGTGGCGTCGGTGTCGGCAGGGCCACCGTGGGGCGGGTTGTACTTGAAGCCGCCGTCCCGCGGCGGGTTGTGCGAGGGCGTGACGACGATGCCGTCGGCCTGCGCCGCTGGGTCGCCGGCGTTGGCGCGCAGGATCGCGACGCTCACCGCCGGGGTGGGGGTGTAGCGGTCGGCGCTGTCGACCATCACGTCGACCCCGTTGGCCACCAGCACCTCCAGCGCGCTGGCCCACGCCGGCTCGGAAAGGGCATGGGTGTCCCGGCCGATGAACAGCGGCCCCTCGGTGCCCTGGGCCGCGCGGTACTCACAGATCGCTTGCGTCGTTGCCAGGATGTGCGCCTCGTTGAAGGCCGTGTCGAGCGCGCTGCCGCGGTGACCGGAGGTGCCGAAGGCGACCTGCTGGTCGATCTGCTCCGGGTCCGGCTGGCGCGTGTAGTAGGCCGTCACGAGGTGGGCGACGTCGATCAGGTCCTCGGTCTGCGCGGGTTGCCCCGCGCGGGGGTGCGTGCTCACGGCTCCTCCTGGGGAGTGTGGTTGGCGGCGATGTCGGAGTCGTCGGCGGGTTCGGTGAGTTCAGCGGCCCGGCCCTCCGGCGTCAGCCAGAGCACGCCCAGCGGCGGCAGGGTGAGGGTCACCGAGTGGGCCTGCCCCTGGTGGGGCTGGTCGGTGCTCTGGACGCTGCCCAGGTTGCCGACCCCCGAGCCGCCGTAGGTGTGCGCGTCGGTGTTGATCAGCTCGCGCCAGCTGCCCGGGCGGGGCACGCCGACCCGGACCTCCCGGGGCGAGCCGGAGAAGTTAGCTGCCGCCACGAGAACAGGACGGTCCCCCGCAGGTGACTCGCCGCCATACCGGATGAAGCTGAAGGTGTTGCCGCGGGCGTCGTCGGCGTCCAGCCACTGAAAGCCCGAGCTCTTGTGGTCCAGCTCCCACAGGGCAGGAGTGTCGCGGTAGGTCAGGTTGAGGTCGCGCACGAGGTGCTGGACCCCGACGTGCGCCGGTTGGTCCAGCAGCCACCAGTCCAGGCTGCGCCCGTCCGCCCACTCGCCGATCTGGGCGAACTCCTGGCCCATGAACAGCAGTTGCTTGCCCGGGTGGGCCCACATGAACGCCAGGTAGGCGCGCAGGCTGGCGAGCTGCTGCCAGCGGTCGTTGCCACCCATCTTGCGGACCAGCGAGCCCTTGCCGTGCACGACCTCGTCGTGGCTGATCGGCAGGACGAACTGCTCGGAGAAGGCATACATCAGCGAGAAGGTCATCTGGTGGTGGTGGTACTGGCGGTGGACCGGCTGGTGCTTGATGTAGTCCAGCGAGTCGTGCATCCAGCCCATGTTCCACTTGAAGCCGAAGCCCAGCCCACCGCTCGAGGTGGACCGGGTGACCCCGGGCCAGGACGTCGACTCCTCGGCGATGATGACGACACCGGGGCTGCGCCGGTAGGCCGTGGCGTTGGTCTCCTGCAGCAGCGCGACGGCCTCGAGGTGCTCCCGCCCGCCGTACTTGTTGGGCAACCACTCACCCTCGTTGCGCGAGTAGTCCAGGTAGAGCATGGAGGCGACCCCGTCCACGCGCAGGCCGTCGGCGTGGAACTCCTCCAGCCAGAACAGCGCGTTGGCGACCAGGAAGTTGCGCACCTGCGGGCGACCGAAGTCGAAGATGTAGGAGCCCCACTCGTTCTGCCACCCGCGGCGCGGGTCCGGGTGCTCATAGATCGGGGTCCCGTCGAAGCGGGCAAGTGCCCACGGGTCCGTCGCGAAGTGACCGGGCACCCAGTCCAGGATCACGCCGATGCCAGCCTGGTGCAGCCGGTCGATCAGATAGCGCAGGTCGTCGGGGGAGCCGAAGCGTGAGTCGGCCGCGTAGTAGCCGGTCACGTGGTAACCCCACGACGGGGCGTAGGGGTGCTGCATCACCGGCATCAGCTCCACGTGCGTGAAGCCCATCTGGCTGACGTAGCTGGTCAGCTGCTCTGCCAGGTCGCGGTAGGAGGCCCCCTGGCGCCAGGAGCCCAGGTGCACCTCATAGATGCTCATCGGGCCGGTGTGCGGGTCACGCTCGGCGCGCTGACGCATCCAGTCCGCGTCCTGCCACTCGTGCCAGCTGTGCGACACGACCGAGGCCGAGCTCGGAGGCTGCTCGGCGGCGCGGGCCATCGGGTCGGCCTTGAGGCGGCGGTGCCCGTCGGGGCCGGTGATGTCGAACTTGTAGCGGTTGCCCTCCCAGACGCCCGGCACGAAGATCTCCCAGACGCCGCTCTCGCCCAGGACACGCATCGGGTGCGCGGTGTTGTCCCACTGGTTGAAGTCGCCGACCACGTGCACCCCGCGGGCATTGGGTGCCCACACCGCAAAGCTGGTGCCGCGCACCTGACCCATCGGTCCGTCATACGTGCGCAGGTGGGCGCCCAGGACGGTCCAGAGCTGCTCGTGACGTCCCTCGCCGATCAGGTGTCGGTCCATCTCGCCCAGCGTGGGCAGGAAGCGGTAGGGGTCGTCCTGGAGGTGGCCCACGCCGTCACCCCAGGAGACCTCGAGCCGGTAGTCGGGGATGTCCGGACGCGCCAGCACCGCGGTCCAGATGCCGTGCGTCTCGTGGCGCATGGGGTGGCGCTCGCCGCCCTGCGTCACCACGGTGACCGACTCGGCCAGCGGCCGCAGGGTCCGGACCGTGATGCCGCCGTCGTGCGGGTGTGCGCCCAGCACCGAGTGCGGGTCGCGGTGCAGCCCCCGCATGAGCCGCTCCACCTCGTGCCCGTCGAGCGGTTTCTCTCCAATTTTTGGAGGGGTTTTGTCGGCCTCCCGCGTATTTTTGGAGGGGTTTTGCTCCTCGGATGACCCGGTGGTGTCGGGCTGGCCCGTGGCGACCTGGGGTTCCTGGGGGGTGTCGCTGGCACCAGCGGCCAAGCCACCGAGGGGCGCCCGGTCGTCAGACTCTGCGCTCGGGGTGCTGTTGTTGTCACCGGCGGTTGAGCCTGAGGACGCCACATCGTGCGCTCGGTCGGGGGAGGGGGAGGAGCCGATGAGGGCGCGGACGGCGGCGACCGGGATGCCGATCCAGGCGGGGCGGTTGCGGGCCTCGTAGACGACCTCGTAGAGCGCCTTGCCCAGCTCGAGGGCGGCCAGCACGGGAGCCGAGGCGTCCAGGTCGACGCCGGACTCGCCGACATAGCCCTCCAGGAAGGCGGCCCGAGTGGATCGTGCCCAGCTGGCCCGGTCCAGGTCGGCGTCCTGGGCGATCGACCCGGCGGCGTAGTCGAAGGAGCGCAGCATGCCGGCCACGTCGCGCAGTGCCAGGTCGGGCAGGGAGCGCTCGTGCAGCGGCCGCAGCGGCTCGCCCTCGAAGTCGACCAGCACCCACCCGCGGTCCGGCACGTCGAGCACCTGGCCCAGGTGATAGTCGCCGTGGATGCGTTGTAGCACAGGCCAGTCCACGTCATCGGCTGCGGACAGCACGGCGGAGATCTGCTCGTCGTCCGCGGCCAGTTCCGGGGCCGCCTCGACCGCACGCTGCTGCCACTCGCGCAGCCCGTCCACCAGAGCGCCGCGGCGCTGCGGGGTGAGCTCCTCGGTCCCGAAGGCCTCGCGGAGCGTGGCGTGCACCTGAGCCGTCGCGACACCCAGCTCACGGGCCCGGTCGGAGAAGTCGCTCTCCTCGCGGGCCGCGACCAGGACGGTGCGCCAGGCATCCTGCACCCCGGGCAGGAACTCCTGCGCATAGGCGAGGTGGCCCTGCGCCGTCGACCCGTCGGTGTCGTGCCAGGTGCCGGTGACCCAGCCGACCGGCTGCGGCACCAGGGTGCTGCCGGCCTCGGCGAGCGCGCTCTGCACCGCCACGTCGGGGTTCTCCCCGGAGTGCAGCACCCGGAAGACCTTGATGATCACCGGCGCGGACTGACCCGGCTCACCGGTCTCGACGATGATCGAGGTGTTGGACTGCTCGCCGACCAGGACGGCGCTGCGCCGCACGACCGGGCGGGGCCCGGCCGCCCGGACCGTGGTGGCGTCGCCGGTCAGGACGGTGCCGTCCTCGCCGGGGGCACTCGACCCGGAGTGCATCAGGTCGGCCAGGGCCTGCACATAGGCCGGGTCGTGGCAGCCGTCATAGATCCAGCGCTGACCCAGCTCGCTGTGCTCGGTCGTAGCCACCAGGGCGGTGTGCAGCTCGGGGGCAGCCTGCCCGCGGGAGGTGAGCGGCACGTGATAGGTGACCGGCTCGGGACCGGACTCATCGACCACCAGGTGCACCTCGACGCCGACCTCACCAGCCGGGTCCTGGAGCTGATAACCGCCGACGCGGCGCAGCAACGGGGTGCGTCCCTTGCCGGTGAACCAGCGCTGGGAGGCGACCCAGCCGGGCAGGAACTCGGAGAAGGCGGGCGACAGCGTGGTCATTCATGCTCCTTCGGGAGTCAGACCGAGCCAGAAGAAGTCCTGCGAGCCCAGTGTCAGATGGATCATGCCCTCGTCGTCGACGTCGGGGAAGCCCGTGCCGCCGAACAGGTCGACGGTGAGCGCCCCGCCCAGCTCCGGGGGCAGCTTGATGCGAGCCGCCTGCGGCTTGGCCGCCAGGTTGTTGACGCACAGGACGCCGCGCCGACCCTCGACCTCCAGCTCGGGGCGCTCCCCGTCCGGACCGGCTGGGGCCGTGGGGACCACCCGGGTGAAGGCCAGCACAGCAGGGTTGTCCGCCTCGCACAGGGTGAACTCACCGATCCCGAAGACCTCGTGCCGCGAGCGGACCTGGAGCATTCCTCGGACCCAGTGCAGCAGTGAGGAACCGGTGGCCATCTGCGCCTCCACGTTCACCGCGCCGTGGTGATAGACCAGGCTGGAGATCACCGGCAGATAGAGCTTGCCGGGGTCCGCCGTGGAGAAGCCGGCGTTGCGGTCCGGGGTCCACTGCATCGGGGTGCGGACGGCGTCGCGGTCGGTGAGCCAGATGTTGTCCCCCATGCCGATCTCGTCGCCGTAGTAGAGGCACGGTGAGCCGGGCAGGCTCAGCAGCAGGGCGTTGATCAGCTCGATCTCCTGCCGGGAGTTGTCCAGCAGTGGTGCGAGCCGGCGCCGGATGCCGATGTTGGCGCGCATCCGCGGGTCGGGGGCATACCAGCCGTACATCGCGGAGCGTTCCTCCCCGGAGACCATCTCCAGGGTCAGCTCGTCGTGGTTGCGCAGGAAGGTGCCCCACTGGGTGCCCTCCGGGATGGCGGGCGTCTCGTTCATCACCCGGATGATCGACTCGGCCTTCTCCTCCCGCAGCGCGTAGTAGAGCCGCGGCATCACCGGGAAGTGGAAGCACATGTGGCACTCGGGCGCCTCGGGGGTGCCGAAGTAGTCCACCACCTCCGAGGGCATCTGGTTGGCCTCGGCGAGCAGGACCCGACCGGGATACTCCTCGTCCACCATGGTCCGCAGCCGGGCGAGGAACTCATGGGTGCGCGGCAGGTTCTCGCAGTTGGTGCCCTCCTCCTCGAACAGGTAGGGCACGGCGTCCAGGCGGAAGCCGTCGATGCCCATGTCCATCCAGAACCGGACGACGTCGAACATCGCCTCCTGCACGGCCTCGTTCTCAAAGTTGAGGTCCGGCTGGTGGCTGAAGAAGCGGTGCCAGTAGAACTGCCGGCGGACGCTGTCGAAGGACCAGTTGGACACCTCGGTGTCGACGAAAATGATGCGCGCGTCGGCATACTTGTCGTCGGTGTCCGACCAGACGTAGAAGTCGCCGTAGGGCCCGTCCGGCTCGGCCCGGGACGCCTGGAACCAGGCGTGCTGGTCGGAGGTGTGGTTCATCACCAGGTCGGTGATGATGCGTATGCCGCGCGCGTGCGCCTGGGAGATGAGCTCCTGGAACTCCGGCAGGGTGCCGAACTCGGGAAGGACGGCGGTGTAGTCGGCCACGTCGTAGCCGCCGTCCCGCAGCGGGGAGGCATAGAACGGTGGCAGCCACAGGCAGTCGACACCGAGCCACTGCAGATAGTCCAGCCGGTTGATCAGGCCGCTGAAGTCACCCGAGCCCGACCCGGTGGAGTCGTCGAAGGCGCGCACCAGCACCTCATAGAAGACGGCCTTCTTGAACCAGTCGGGGTCGTGCTTGAGCCCCGGCTGCTGGAGGTTGAGGCCCCGCATCAGAACTTCCGCACCTGGATGATGTGGACGGGCAGCCCGCCCGGTCCCAGCTGGACGAAGTTGGCTGCGCCCCAGTGCCACTGCTGGCCGGTGAGCAGGTCGTTGGCCACGAAGCCGTCGCCCCAGCCCAGGCCGATGGAGGGCATGTTGAGGTGGATCGTGGTGCCGCGGGAGGCGTGCGGGTCCAGGTTGGCGACCACGATGATCTCGTCGGCGTCGGACCCGTCGTGGGCCCCGCCGCCGCGCTTGGAGAAGACCAGGAAGTTCTCGTCCTCAGCAGCGTGGAAGGTGATGTTGCGGATCCAGTGCAGGGCCGGGTGCTCACGCCGGATCTGGTTGAGCCGCTTCAGGAAGGGCGCCAGGTTGGGGCGGCCGTGCGCCTCGTCCCGCCCGCCGTGCTCGGTGTCCAGGTCCCAGCGCCGGTTCTTGAACTCATACTTCTCGTTGTCGATCTGCTCCTCGGCGCCGGGCCGGGCCACGTGCTCGCAGTGCTCGTAGCCGGCGTAGATCCCGTAGGTGGGGACCAGCGTGGCCGCCAGCGCCGCCCGCAGCTGGAAGACGGTCGGGCCGCCATACTGCATGTAGGGCGTGAGGATGTCGTGGGTCGTCGGCCAGAACGAGGGCCGCATGTAGGTGGCGGCCTTGCCGGACAGCTCCTGGACGTACTCGCGCAGCTCCGCAGCCTCGTTGCGCCAGGCGTAGTAGGTGTAGGACTGTTGGAAGCCGACCTTGGCCAGGGTGTGCATCATGGCCGGCTTGGTGAACGCCTCGGCGAGCCAGATCACCTCCGGGTGATCGATCGCCACGTCGGCGATCAGCCACTGCCAGAACTCCACCGGCTTGGTGTGCGGGTTGTCGACCCGGAAGAGCTTGACCCCGTGGTCGATCCACACCTGCACGACCCGGCGCACCTCGGCATAGATCGTCTCGGGGGCGTTGTCGAAGTTGATCGGATAGATGTCCTGGTACTTCTTCGGCGGGTTCTCCGCGTAGGCGATGGTGCCGTCGGCGCGGGTGGTGAAGAACTCCGGGTGCTCGCTCGCCCAGGGGTGGTCGGGGGCTGCCTGCAGTGCCAGGTCCATCGCCACCTCGAGGCCGAGCTCGCCCGCGCGGGCCACGAAGGCGTCGAAGTCGTCGAAGTCACCCAGCTCGGGGTGCAGCGCGTCGTGCCCGCCCTCCTGGGCGCCGATCGCGTAGGGCGAGCCGGGGTCGTGCTCACCGGCGGTCAGGGTGTTGTTGGGACCCTTGCGGTTGACCCGGCCGATCGGGTGCACCGGGGTGAGATAGACGACGTCAAATCCCATGTCGGCGATCGCCGGCAACCGCTCCTGGGCGGTCGCGAAGGTGCCGGACGTCCACAGCCCGGTCTCGGGATCCTGGGTGGCCCCCTCGGAGCGGGGGAAGATCTCATACCAGGCTCCGTGCAGGGCGAGGGTGCGCTCCACCCACCACGTGTAGTCCTGGCTGGGGCTGACCTTGTCTCGCAGCGGGGCGCTGGTGAGCAGCTCACGCAGGGCGGTGCCGGCACCCAGCCGCTCCGGGACCGGCCGCTGGTCGTCGCGCAGTATGCCGATCGCCTGGGTCAGCGCCTCGTGGTCACCCTCGGAGCGAGTCACCTCGTCGCGGGCCCGCTCCAGCACCCGGGCGCCCTCCTCGAGCATCAGCTCGACGTCGACCCCCGCCTCGATCTTGATGATCGCGTCGTGGTGCCACGTCGCATAGGGGTCCGACCAGCCCTCCACGCGATAGCTCCAGATGCCCTCGCGGTTGGCGAAGATGGTGGTGCCCCAGTGGTCCAGGCCCGGGTTGAGCAGGTGCATCCGCACGTGGTGTTCGACGCCGTCCGGGTCGGTCAGCACCACGGTGGCGTTGACCTTGTCGTGCCCCTCCCGGAAGACCGTGGCGGTGATCGCGAACAGTTCGTTGACGACGGACTTGGTGGGGCGCGCGCCGCCGTCGACGGCAGGACTCACCTCCTGCACGGGGATCCGCCCGATGGGGCGCTGACCCACGAGGTCGAGGACGGACGGGGTGCTCTGGCCGTTACCTGGTGTCTCGGTCACGCTGCAGACGCTACCGGTCCCGCCGGGGGAGTGCACGGCGCACTTGCCCCACGGCATACCCTGTGCTGTGTGAAGGCCATCCGCAGACTCCACGTGCGCACCGTTCTGCCCGACGCACTGTCCCCCCTGCACGATCTCGCGCTCAATCTGCGCTGGTCGTGGCACCCGCCGACCCTCGATCTGTTCGAGAGCATCGACCCGGTGAAGTGGCAGGAGTGCCGCCGCCAGCCGATGGCCATGCTGAGCTCGCTCACGCCGGCCGACCTGACCCGGCTGGAGGGTGACGCGGGCTTCGTGCAGCGGGCCCGCGAGGCCGGTGAGGGACTGCAGCGCTATCTGAGCGAGCCGCGCTGGTATCAGCGCGAGGCGCAGGCCGCCGCCGGCGATGACTTCTCGCAGGCCTTCGCCTACTTCTCCCCGGAGTTCGGCCTGACCGCCGCACTGCCGCAGTACTCCGGCGGCCTGGGCATCCTGGCCGGCGACCACCTCAAGAGCGCCTCCGACCTCGGCGTGCCGATCGTGGGCATCGGGCTGTTCTACAAGAGTGGCTACTTCCGTCAGCGGCTCAACGCCGAGGGGTGGCAGCAGGAGTCCTATCCGGTGCTGGACCCCGACGATCTGCCGCTGTCGCTGCTGCGCGAGGCCGACGGCAGCCCGGCGGTGCTCTCCCTGGCGATGCCGGGCGGGGCGCACCTGGACGCCCACGTCTGGCGTGCCCAGGTCGGGCGGGTGCCGCTGCTGCTGCTGGACTCCGACGTGGAGACCAACGACGCCAGCAGGCGCGACCTGACCGACCGTCTCTATGGCGGCGGGGGCGACCAGCGGTTGCAGCAGGAGATGCTGCTCGGCATCGGCGGGGTCCGTGCCCTGCGGCTGTGGTCCCGACTGACCGGCGCTCCGGAGCCGGACGTCTATCACATGAACGAGGGCCACGCCGGCTTCCAGGGGCTGGAGCGGATCAGCGAGCTCACCCAGGCCGCCGACCTGACCTTCGAAGAGGCGCTGCGCGCGGTGCGGGCCTCCACCGTCTTCACCACCCACACCCCGGTGCCCGCCGGCATCGACCGGTTCGGCATCAACCAGATCGGTCAGCACTTCGGTGGCGCCGCGGAGCTGCCCGGCGTGCCGCTGACCAAGCTGTTGGAGCTGGGCGCCGAGACCTATCGCGGTGGCGACACCGGCGTGTTCAACATGGCGGTGATGGGCCTGCGGCTGGGTCAGCGCGCCAACGGCGTCTCCGTGCTGCACGGTGCGGTCAGCCGCGGCATGTTCAAGGGGCTGTGGCCGGGCTTCGACGAGTCCGAGGTGCCGATCGGCTCGATCACCAACGGCGTGCACGCCGGCACCTGGGTGGACCGCAAGGTCTTTGACCTGGCAACGGAGTTCATGGGCCCGCACGCCATCCAGGACGGCACTGCCTTCTCCAGCGTCGACCAGGTCCCGACCGACCGGATCTGGTCGACCAAGCGCGAGATGCGTGAACAGCTCGTGGCCGAGACCCGCACCCGGCTGCGCAAGTCGATGCGCGACCGCGGTGCGACGTCGGCGGAACTGGGCTGGATCGATGACGTCCTGGACCCCGACGTGCTGACGATCGGCTTCGCGAGGCGAGTTCCGACATACAAGCGGTTGACCCTGATGCTGCGCGACCCGGAGCGGCTGGCCAAGATCCTGCTCGACGAGGAGCGTCCGGTGCAGCTGGTGATCGCCGGCAAGGCGCACCCGGCCGACGACACCGGCAAGCGACTCATCCAGGAGATGGTGCGCTTCACCGACGACCCGAAGCTGCGGCACCGGATCGTCTTCCTGCCCAACTACGACATCGCGATGGCGCAGCGGCTCTATCCCGGCTGCGACGTCTGGCTCAACAACCCGTTGCGCCCGTTTGAGGCGTGTGGCACCTCCGGCATGAAGGCCGCGCTCAACGGTGCCCTGAACCTGTCGATCCTGGACGGCTGGTGGGACGAGTGGTTCGACGGCGAGAACGGCTGGGCGATCCCCACGGCCGACGGTGTCGACGACGAGCGGCGTGACGAGCTCGAGGCGTCGGCGCTCTATGACCTGCTGGAGAACAACGTCGTCCCGACCTTCTACGACCGCGACGAGGCCGGTCTGCCGACCCGCTGGCTGGAGATGCTCACGCACACGCTGGGCACGCTCGGCCCCAAGGTGATGGCCGACCGGATGGTGCAGGACTACACGCAGTCGCTCTATCTGCCTGCGGCGCGTGCCGGCCGGGCCGTCGCACAGCGCAACTTTGAGGGCGCGCGCGACCTGGCTGAGCGCGTCGCGCGGCTGCGCCAGGCATGGCCGTCGGTGCGTGTGGAGCACGTCGAGGCCGAAGGGGTCAGCGACACTCCCCAGGTCGGCGAGACCGTGCGGGTGCGTGCCTATCTCGCACTGGGTGGTCTCTCGCCGGAGGAGGTCACCGTGCAGGTGGCCTTCGGCCGGGCGTCCGAGTCCGACGAGCTGACCGAGGTCGAGACCAGCGTGCTGGAGCCGGTGGAGTCCTATGAGGGCGGCAAGCACCGGTTCGACGGTGAGCTCGCGCTGACCCGCACGGGCAGCCTCGGCTGGACCGTGCGCGTGCTGCCGGCCCACCCGCTGCTGGCCAGCGACGCCGAGCTCGGGCTGGTGGCGAACGCCTGACCCCCCTCCCCCCAAAAAGATAGTGGTTTCGTAGGTGGAACCCGCATTTTGAGAGGGGTTTCGTCGGTGCACCCCGCGTTTTCGTAGTGGTTGTGCCGGTCCCGTCCACAGGGCGCTCGCGCGACCCACGTTCTCCCCAGGCCTGGCGGCAGGTCTGGAGTGTCGGCATACCTCCCGCCACCCTGTGCGCAGGAGGTGGCGCACATGACATTCCAGATCAGGCGCACGGGGGAGTTGCTGGCGGACGGTATGACGCGACACGGGGTCGACCAGCTGCCTCGGGTCGAGGGGATGACAGGTCTGCGCGTCGTGGGCCGGGAGCCGGAGGACGGCAGACTCGTCAGGATCCACGCCGCGTGGGAGAAAGCCCCCGCGGGATCGGTGCTCGCCGGGTGGGCCGCAGCCGTGGTCCACGGCGTCCCGGAGACCTTTGTCGATGGGACCGTCAACGGAGCCCGGCTGCGACCGGTCGACCTGTGCGTCCCCGACACCGCCGGGGGCTACGACACGAGGGGCTTACGGCCCCGGCGGTCGCGGATCCCGCGGCAACACCAGGTCGACATCGGCGACCTCCGGGTGACGAGCGGCCCCCGGACCGCGCTGGATCTGGCACGTTGGACCAGGTCCGGGGCGCGCCGGCTCGCCATGCTCGATCTGTCGGCGAGGTTCGGGTTGATCGAGCCCGCCGCCTTCGCGACCTTCCTGGACCCGCTCGGCGGTCTGCACGGTCTCGGCGGTGTCCGTGATCTGGTGCCGCTCGTGAGCGAACGGGCAGAGTCGGTCCCGGAGAGTGAACTGCGCTACGACTGGCTCGAGGCCGGCCTGCCGTCCCCGCTGGTCAACGAGCCGGTGCACGATCGTTTCGGTGACTTCGTGGGCCGGCCCGACCTGTTCGACTCCGCGAGCGGACTCGCAGCCGAGTACCAGGGGTTCTGGCATCACCTCGACCTGGCTCCGGAGAAGGACCGAGCGCGACGGGCGCGCTTTGAGGCGATGAACATGACGGTGGTCGAGATCTGGAACGAGGACCGCGACCACACCGAGGCGCTCCTTCGGGAGGGTTATGAGCGGGCCCGGTCCCGGGACCAGCGCCTGGACTCGTGGTCCTGTCCGCACCGTGCGGGAGTATGACGGCGAGCGGGTCAGCGAGGCCTTCTAGACACCGAAGAACTGCGTCGGGTCGTCCGCGCTGAGAGTGGCCATGTCCATGCCCAGCGCTGTGCGGTGCAGCGTCTGACCGTCGCGCCGCCACAGTCCGGTGTCCTCCAGCGCCCACAGTTGGCGCTCCACCTGGCGATCGGATGCCAGCCTGGCCTGGGCCGGCGTGAGTTCTAGTGAAGCCCAGGGGCTGGCGTCGTGCTCCCACCACCATCCCTGCACGTCAGGGAGCTCGACCCGGTCCCCCTCTGCAGCCAGGAACGGGAAGATCACCCGCAGCAGTGGGTCGACGGGCTCGAGGAAGAGACGTTCCTGGACCGCCGCGACCGCGGCCGTCAGTGCCAGATCCACCCAGTCGTCGTCGGAGCGCAGATAGTGCGCGTCCGCAGCAGGGGTGGCACAGACAGTTGTGGAGTGGATTGCGATGAGACCGCCGGCCTCGCAGGCGTACCACAGGGAACGGAGAGCGCGGTGGGCGACCAGGTGGTCCAGGCTGCCGAGTTCCGCATCGGGCTGGAGATGTCGCAGGGCGGGCGAGAGCTCACCACCAGGTTCGCGCAACGGTGAGCGTGCCAGGAACTCACGCTCCCAGTCCACGAGGCCGAACCTGCGTGAAGCCTCCTGGATCTGGGCGGGACACAGGACACCTCCGGTGACCCCCCTCCCCTCCCCGACCCACTGGGCGAAACGCAGGCACTCCAGCACGAAGGGTGCCCTTCTGGCCTCCGCTGCGGAGCTTTCGAGCGACAGATCCTGAGCCCAGTCCTCGACGCATGGGAGGAGCGCCCAGGTCTCTTCGTGTTTCAACTCGTCCTTCAGCTGGTCGAGGTAGTCCTCCCCCTCGTCGTCGAACTCTTCATCGTCCCAGTCCTCGTCTCTGACGTGGGCGGACCACTCAGTCAGGGCTTCCTCGACGGTCGTGGTGCGCGCGCACTCAGGGGGCACAGTCGCCATGGCGGGCGCAACGCGCCGGGCCTCCTTGACCAGATCCCTGGGGTCGGCCGAGCCGGAACGCATCCGGCCGGTGCTGCGCAGGAACCGCCAGAAGGTCTCCAGACTCTGAACCAGCGCCCCCGCCTCGGAGTCCTCAAGCGGCCTCTCGGCCGGGAGGTGGTGCAGCAGCAGGCTCTCGGCGGAGCCGGTCGGCCAGCGCTGGACAGACTGCGCCTCGTGCCGAGCCCACGCCTCCAGGACCGCCTCCAACAGGTGCCGGTCCAGCGGCCGCTCCTTGGCCGCCGCCCAGTTCTCGGCATGTCGTAGCAACAGTTCGTTCTCGCCCATGGCCGATCGTGACACGGGCGCGGGGAGGCTCGTTTTCGTTGTCCACAGGGCAGCGATCAGGGGCTGCCACGGGGCTGTCGCGGTCCGGGGACGTCGTGGTCCGACACCTACGAAACCCCTGCAAAAACCCGGGAACGACCGACGAAACCCCTCTCAAATTAGGGGGTCCCCTCTCACATTAGGGGGTGAGGACGACCAGGGAGCTGGGGCCCACCTCGAGGTGCTCGCCCACCTGCTCAGCGTCCTGGGGGCGCTCCCAGGTGCTGTCCCACTGCAGCAGCCACGGCTGTGAGCGGTCCGACTCAGGCAGCCGCACGGTGACCGCGTGAGGTGCGCCGTTGATCACCGCGAGCACGAAGTCGGCGTCATCCCCGACGGCCTCGCTGACTGCCCGGTCGTCGAGCACAGCGACCAGGGTGCGCAGCCCGGGGTTGGCCCACTGCCCCTCGGACAGCACGTGCCCCTCCGTGTCGAACCAGCGCAACCGCACCCGTCCGGGCACGGCGTCGAAAGTCTGGAACTCCGCCGGTCGCAGGACGGGATGCTCGCGCCGCAGGCGCAGCAGCCGCCTGGTCGTGGCCATCAGGTCCTCGTCCGCGCTGGCCCAGTCCACCCAACTCGTCTCATTGTCCTGGCAGTAGGCGTTGTTGTTGCCGCTCTGGGTCCGCCCGAGCTCGTCGCCCGCCGTGAGCATTGGCACCCCCGCCGCGAGGAGGTTGGTGGCCATCAGGTTGCGGGCCGAGCGCCGCCGCGCAGCCAGGGTCTCGGGGTCGTCGGTCGGCCCCTCCACACCGTGGTTCCAACTGCGGTTGTCCCCGTGGCCGTCCCGGTTGTCCTCACCATTGGCCTCGTTGTGCTTGTGCTCGTATGCCGTGGTGTCAGCGAGCGTGAACCCGTCGTGAGCGGTGACGAAGTTGATCGAGGCAATGGGCCCCCGGTCCCCTGCCCGGTAGAGGTCTTCCGACCCCGCGATCCGGGTCGCCAGCTCGCGGGCGCCGTGACCCTGCTCGCCGCGCAGCGCACGCGCCGTGTCCGGCAGCCAGAAGGTCCGCACAGCGTCGCGGAACCGGTCGTTCCACTCCGCGAAGGGCGGCGGGAACTGGCCGGTGCGCCAGCCGTGCACGCCCACGTCCCAGGGCTCGGCGATGAGCATGACGCGGGAGAGCACCGGGTCGGTGCGCAGCGCCACGTGGAAGGCGTGGTCCGGGTCGTAGGAGTCGTCCCGTCCGCGCGCCAGGGCAGGAGCCAGGTCGAACCGGAAGCCGTCCACGTGGAACTCGGTCACCCAGTGGCGCAGCGAGTCCAGGACCATCTTGGCCACCAGCGGCTCCCGCAGGTCGACGGTGTTGCCACAGCCGGTGACGTCGATGTCGTGACCGCGCTCGTCCAGCCGGTAGTAGGTCGCGTTGTCCAGACCCCGCCAGGACAGGGTCGCCCCATCCAGGTTGCCCTGCTCACAGGTGTGGTTGTAGACGACGTCGAGCACGACCTGGATCCCCGCCCCGTGCAGCGCCTTGATCGCGCCCTTGAGCTCGTCGACCACGCCCTGCGGGTCGGCCGCCGCGGCATAGTCCGCGTGAGGGGCGAAGAAACCCAGGGTGTTGTAGCCCCAGTAGTTGACCAGCCCGTTGCGGATCAGGTGCGGTTCATGCGTGAAGGCGTGGATCGGCAGCAGTTCCAGGGTGGTCACGCCCAAGCCGGTCAGGTGCTCGAGGACGGCCGGGTGGCCCAGTGCGGCATAGGTGCCCCGGATCTCCTCGGGGACATCGGGGTGCTGCATCGTCAGGCCCCGCACGTGGGCCTCATAGATGACCGCCTCGGTCCAGCCGGTGGTCGGGGAGCGGTCCTCGCCCCAGTCGAAGGCGGCGTGGTCCACCACCACGGAGCGCGGGACGAAGTCGGCGCTGTCCCGCCCGTCCGGGGTCTGGCCGTCGCTAGTCCAGTGCTCGTCCACGACATGACCGAAGACCTCGGGTCCCCAGGCGACCGCGCCCTCGATCGCCCCGGCATACGGGTCGAGCAGCAGCTTGGCCGGATTGTGGCGGTGACCCTGCTCCGGGGACCAAGGCCCTTCGACCCGGAAGCCGTAGCGCTGCCCGGGACGCACCCCCTCGATGACATCCCACCAGATGCCATAGGCGTTGCGGGACAGCGGGATACGCCGCTCCTGGCCGTACTCGTCAAAGAGGCACAGCGTGACGGCCTCCGCGTGGGTGGCAAGGACCGACACGTCGGCGGTCCCGTTGTGCACCGTGACGCCAAGGGGCGGGGGGACATCGGGGCGGCGTCTCGGGGCGGGCATGGTGGCAGCCTAAGGACTCAGTTACGTTGGAGTCATGACCGACCCGACCTCGTTGCCGAACTTTCCCCCGCCGCCCGACGAGCACCCGCTCCGTGGCCGCGTGCTCGACGCACTCCAGGACCTGAAGCTGCAGCCCGACCTCGATTCCGACGGTGACGTGAAGTTTGTCGCCCAGGAGCAGCAGCTGTTTGCCCGCTCGCTGACCGGTGGACAGTTGGACATCCTGCGTGTCTACGGACAGTGGAAGATCTCTGAGAACGTCCCCGAGGACCTGCTCACCCGCCTCAACGGGTGCAATGACATCACCCTGGGCGTCAACCTGGTCAAGGCCGGGATCGCTGCGGGCAACCTGGTCCTGAGCGTGGAGCAGGTCATCGCGCCTAAGGAGAACCCGAAGGCCAAGCTGCAGATCGCGGTGAGCATGATCCTGCAGGCCGTGCAGCTCTGGCACCGCAACATCGCGGCCAAGTCCAAGCGCGAGGCCGACATCGCCGCCGGTGGCACCGGTGACATCGTCAGCGAGCACCAGGACGCGGTCGCCTCCGGCGAGCAGCCCAAGGTGGGCCCGTGGCTGTCTGAGGGGCTGCGCCGTCCGCGCCCGGAGTCCGGCGGGAACGGCGAGCCCGGCGCTGGCGGCGAGTCATGACGCAGATCCGCACGGTGGAGACCTCCACCGAGCACGTGCGCGTCGAGATCGAGGACGGCATCGCCACCATCGTGATTGACCGTCCGAAGATGAACCCGCTGGACACGGCGGTGCAGGACGCCCTCGGTGAGGCCGCCGCCATCGTCACGGCCGACGCCGAGGTGCGCGCCGTGATCATCTACGGCGGGGAGAAGGTCTTCGCCGCCGGCGCGGACATCAAGGAGATGGAGACCATGTCCTACACCGACATGGTCGACCGGGCCGCCGTCATCCAGGAGCGCTTCAAGGCGGTGGCGCACATCCCCAAGCCGACCATCGCCGCGATCACCGGCTATGCCCTCGGTGCCGGCTGCGAGCTGGCCCTGTGCGCCGACTTCCGCATCGTCGGTAGCGACGCCAAGCTGGGCCAGCCCGAGATCCTGCTCGGCGTCATCCCCGGTGCCGGTGGCTCACAGCGCCTGCCGCGCCTGGTCGGCACCGCGAAGGCCAAGGACCTGGTCTTCAGCGGCCGGATGGTCGACGCCGAGGAGGCGCTCGCGATCGGTCTCGTCGATGAGGTGGTCGAGCCCGACCAGGTGTATGCCGCAGCGCGAGCCCGCGCAGCGACGTACGCCAGTGGTCCGGCCTACGCCCTACGGGCGGCCAAGGAGGCCATCGACCGCGGGATGGAGACCGACCTGGACACCGCCCTGGCGATGGAGGCGATGCTCTTCGCAGGGGTCTTCGCCACGCAGGACCGGCAGATCGGCATGACCTCGTTCGTGCAGGACGGGCCCGGCAAGGCCAAGTTCATCGCGAAGTAGGACAGAAGTAGGACAACCGCCTAGCGCGCCCTCCTCACGCCCAACCGGGCTCGTGGGGAGGGCGTGCGGCGTCCCGGCCCGTGAGGCCTGTGTGTCAGGAGGCCGCGAGGAGTTCCCGCACGCGCGGGGCGACCTGCTCGGCATACAGCCTGATGCACTCCAGGCGCTGGGCGTGGGGGAGGTGACCCATGCTGTATTTGAGTTGGAAGCGAGAGAGGCCGAGCAGGCGCGCGGTGTCAGCGATCTTGCGGGCGACGGTCTCCGGCGATCCGACATAGGCGGCGCCGTGCAGTCCGAGCTGGTCCCGCGCCCGGTCCTCGGTCATCGGTGCCCAGCCCCGCTCCTGGCCCAGGCGGTTCATGTACTCCACGAACGGACCGAGGTATTCCTCCTGGGCCTGCTCGTCCGTGGCGGCGACGTGACCCGGTGAGTGCACGCCGACCGGCAACTCGGGGAGTTCGGCCTGAGTCAGTGCCCGGCGATAGAGGTCGATGAGCGGCGCGAACTGACGTGCCGGACCGCCGATGATCGCCACCACGATCGGCAGCCCGTAGGACGCGGCACGCACCACGGACTGCGGGGTGCCCCCGACGCCCACCCAGGTGGTCAGCCGCTGGCTCTCGGTGCCGGGCAGCACCTGCTCCACCTCCAGCGGCGAACGCGTGGTGCCCTCCCAGCGCACCGGCTCCCCGGTCAGCAGGTGCGCCAGCAGATCGAGCTTCTCCGAGAAGAGGACCTCGTAGTCCTCCAGCGCATAGCCGAACAGCGGGAAGGACTCGATGAAGGACCCACGGCCGACGGTGATCTCCGCGCGGCCGCGGGAGAGCGCGTCCACCGTCGAGATGCGCTCGAACACTCGCACTGGATCCTCGGAGCTGAGCACGGTGACCGACGTCCCGAGCCGGATCCGCTCGGTGGTGGTGGCTAGGGCGGCCAGCACGGTGTCCGGCGCCGAGATGGCGTAGTCGGGACGGTGGTGCTCCCCGACCCCGAAGAAGTCCAGGCCCAGCCGGTCGGCCAGCTGTCCCTCGGCGAGCACCTCCCGGACCACCTCTGCCGGGTGCAGCGGCTCGCCGTCGGCCCCGTTCGCGATGTCACCGAAGGTGTCTAGTCCCAGTTCAAGGCTCATGGGCACATCGTGCGCTGTGGCACGTCCGGATGCAATGCTGGCGACCATAGAGTCGAGGGCAGCCCGTGGTGCAGCTGCCGCAGGCCGAGGTGCCGCGGCCGCAGGCCGAGGCGCGGCGCGGCACGGTCACGAGCTAGGGGACCACACGCCCAGTTGGTTGCCGCTGGGGTCGGCGAACTGGAACCGGTGTCCGCCCGGGAACGCGTAGGGAGGTTGGAGGACCCGTCCACCTGCGGCTTCCACGGCGGCGAGGGTCGAACCCAGGTCCTCCGAGTAGAGCAGGACCAGCGGACCGCCCGGTCCGGGTGTGCCCTCGGCGTTGAGCCCGCCGACCTCGCCCTGCCCGTCTGGTGCCTGGATGCCGGCGTAGCTGGGACCGTAGGCGGTGAACTGCCACCCAAAGGCACGGGAATAGAACTCGCGCGCCACAGTCAGGTCGTGGACGTTGATCTCGATGTAGTCGATCGCATGGTGCGTGCTTGTCATGGAGCGACGGTAGGGGGCGGCACCGACAGGCTGCGAAACCTCTCGCAAAAGGCGCGGAGGCCCTGCGAAACCTCTCGAAAATGGCGCGGAGGCCCTGCGAAGCCTCTCGCAAAATGGAGGGGCAGGCTAGTTGACGTGCCTGACTAGTTAGTGACATCATCTAGTCATGAATGCAGAACAGGAGTGGCCCAGCGAGTGGCTGCGCGGCGTGCTGAGCGTCTGCACGCTGCGGATCCTGTGCGACGGCCCGACCTATGGCTATGCCATCGCCTCACGTCTTGGCGACGCGGGGTTGGGCACCATCAAGGGGGGCACGCTCTATCCGCTGCTCGGTCGCCTCGAGGAGGCGGGCCACGTCGAGGTCGAGTGGCGGCCGGGAGAGGGCGGACCGGGCCGCAAGTTCTATCAGCTCACCGCGGTCGGGCGGGCCGAGGCGCAGCGGCAGGCAGCCGCCTGGGCCGAGTTCACTACCATCACCCGCGCACTGACCGACCAGATCGTCTCGAAGGGACGGGCCAACTCATGACCAGCACCAACAGTGACCTGCCCGCAGGCAACGACGTCGGGCGCAGCACCCCGCACATCGACCGGAGCTGGCGCGAGACCTTCGTCTTCGAGCAGCGTCTCGCCGACCGCACCGGAGTCGAGATCGGGGACGCGCTCGCGGTCGTCGACACGCACTGTGCCGAGTCGGGGGAGAGCGCCGAGCAGGCCTTCGGTGACCCGGCGGCATACTCCCGCTCCTTGGTGGAGGGGACAGCCCCGCGCACCTTCCGGCTCCGGACCAGCACCGTCATCGGGCTCCTTCTCGGCCTCGTGGGGCTGGTCGTGGTGCCGCGAGCAGTCGAGGCCTGGGTGGAGGGCGGTCTGGTCGCGGTCTCCCAGGGGGACCTGGTGGCGGTCGGCCTCGCTCTGCTGCTGACCCTCATCGTCGCCCTGCGTCCCGGGCCGGCGATGACCTGGCTGGTGCGCCACCGGTGGACGACCTTTGTCCTGCCCTTTGCCGTGCTGACTGCGCTGCTGATCCCGCAGGTGCTGCTGCGCGAGACGGTGGTCGAGGTCGGTTGGGGCACCATGGCGGTCGCCGGTGTGCTGGCGCTGGCGCTGCAGGTGGTGCTGACCTGGGCCGACCTCGCCGAGCCCGACGAGATCCTCGACCCGCGCCGCCCCGCGCCGACCCGCACGGCAGTCCAGTGGCTGACCGCCTTCATCTTTCCCTTCCTCACGGTGGTCGTGCTCGGGATGGACGTGCTTTTCCGAGCCCTGAGCTGACCCCGTTTGGTGTGGTGTGCCGGGGCAGTGCGAAGATGAGTGACAGGAACCATCCGCTCCCAACGATGAGGATCGACACGTGAACATCGTCGTGTGTGTCAAGTACGTGCCGGACGCGCAGTCCGACCGCAGTTTCGAGGCCGACAACACCACTGACCGCGAGGCCGTGGACGGTCTGCTCTCCGAGCTGGACGAGTATGCCGTGGAGGCGGCTCTGGCGATCAACGAAGCCGGGGACGGGGGTGAGGTGACGATCCTGACCATGGGTCCGGAGGACGCCGTGGACGCGATCAAGAAGAGCCTGCAGATGGGCGCCGACAAGGGCGTCCACGTCCTGGACGACGCGATCGCCGGCTCCGACGCCGTCGCCAGCTCGCTTGTGCTGGCCGAGGCGATCAAGAAGATCGGCCCGGTCGACCTGGTGCTGACCGGCCTGGCCTCCACCGACGGTTCGATGAGTGTGGTGCCGGCGATGCTGGCCGAGCGCCTGGGTCTGCCGCAGGTGACCTTCGCCTCCGAGCTGACCGTCGAGGGCGGCACCGCCCGGATCCGCCGCGACGGCGACGCCGCCTCCGAGACGATCGAGGCGTCCCTGCCGGCCGTGGTCTCGGTCACCGACCAGATCAACGAGCCGCGCTACCCCTCCTTCAAGGGGATCATGGCGGCGAAGAAGAAGCAGGTGGAGACCTGGGGTCTGGCTGACCTGGGCGTGGACGCCAGCCAGGTCGGACTCGACGCCGCCTGGACGAAGGTCGAGCAGGTCGAGGCGCGTCCGCCGCGCGCCGCGGGCGAGATCGTCACCGACGAGGGCGAGGGCGGCAAGGCCCTGGCCGAGTTCCTCGCCTCCCGCAAGTTCGTCTGACCCGACCGGAAGAGAAGGAGAACCATCATGGCTGAAGTGCTCGTTCTGGTCGACCACGTCGACGGAAACGTCCGCAAGACCACCGCTGAGATGCTGACCGCCGCGGCCCGCCTGGGTGAGCCGTCCGCCGTCTTCGTCGGCTCTGGCTTCGACAACGCCAAGCAGACCCTGGCGCAGTTCGGCGCGGCGAAGGTCTACCGCGTCGAGGACCCTGCGGTCACCGACCACCTAGTGGCCCCAACCGCTGAGGTCCTGGCCCAACTGGTGGCTCAGACCAGCCCGGTTGCGGTGCTGGTTCCCTCGACCTCGGAGGGCAAGGAGATCGCCGGCCGTCTGGCGATCAAGACCGAGTCTGGCCTGGTCACCGACGCCGTGGACGTCCAGCCGGGCGAGGGTGGCGGGGTGCGCACCGTGCAGTCCGTCTTCGCCGGCAGCTACACCGTGACCACCTCGGTCACCAAGGGCTCCCCGATCGTGACGGTCAAGCCCAACTCGATCCCGGCTCAGGAGGCCCAGGGCGCGGCGGCCGAGGAGACCGTGACGGTGTCCCTGTCCGAGCAGGCCACCGCCGCCAAGATCGTGGACCGCAAGGAGAAGGCCGCCTCCGGGCGTCCGCAGCTGACCGAGGCCGCGATCGTGGTCTCCGGCGGCCGCGGCACCGCGGGCGACTTCAGCCCCGTCGAGGCGTTCGCGGACTCCCTCGGTGCCGCCGTGGGTGCCTCCCGCGCCGCGGTCGACGCCGGGTGGTACCCCCACGCATCCCAGGTCGGCCAGACCGGTGTGCAGGTCTCCCCGCAGCTCTATATCGCGGCCGGGATCTCCGGAGCGATCCAGCACCGTGCGGGCATGCAGACCTCCAAGACCATCGTCGCGATCAACAAGGACCCCGAGGCTCCGATCTTCGAACTGGTCGACTTCGGCGTCGTCGGCGACCTGTTCAAGGTCCTGCCCCAGGCGACCCAGGAGGTCCAGACCCGCAAGGGCTGACCCCGCCACACGGCATACAGCACCGGCTCCGACGCTCACCCGAGCATCGGAGCCGGTCTGTCTCTGTGTGGATGCCGGGGAGCCGGGTCCGCGGTGAGCCGCACCTACGAAACCCCTCTCAAAATGCGGGGTGGGCCTACGAAACCCCTCTCAAATTTGGTGGCTACGGCACCGGTGGGATGATGGGTCGGTGCCCGACGCTCCCACCTACCTCGACCACGCGGCGACCACGGCTGTCCTGCCGGAGGTCATCGAGACCATCGCCGATCACATGCACCGGGTCGGCAACCCGAGCTCGCTGCACGGAGCGGGACGCGACGCGCGGCGGATTGTCGAGGAGTCCCGGGAGTCGATCGCCAGCGACCTGGGGGTGCGGCCCTCGGAGGTCATCTTCACTTCCGGCGGCACCGAGTCCGACAACATGGCCGTCAAGGGCACCTGGCTGCAGAACCACGAGAACGACACCGGGCGCAACCTGCTGATCGTCAGCGCCATCGAGCACCACGCCGTCCTGGACTCCGTCGAGCACCTGGTCACCGAGCACGGCGCCGACATCGTCTGGCTCGAGCCGGACGTCGAAGGCCGGGTCGACCCGGCCGTGCTCGCGCAGGTCCTGAGGGAGCGGTCCGGCGAGGCAGCCCTGGTGAGCGTGATGTGGGCCAACAACGAGACCGGAGCGGTGCAGCCGGTCGCCGAGTTGGCAGCGCTGTCGCGCGAGCACGGCGTGCCCTTCCACACCGACGCGGTCCAGGCCCTGGGACAGGTGCCACTGCCGCTGGGCGAGGTCGGCGCCGACCTGGTCGCCCTCACCGGGCACAAGATCGGTGGGCCCGTCGGTGTCGGCCTGCTGGTGGCAGGTCGTGACCAGAGCCCGGTCCCGCTGACCCACGGCGGCGGCCAGGAGCGGCAGATCCGCAGCGGCACCCTGGACACGGCGGGCATCGCCGGCCTGGCGATCGCTGTGCGCCGAGCCGTGGCCGACCAGGAGCTGCACGCCAAGACGATGATCGGCCTGCGCGACCGGCTGATCGAGGGAGCCCTCGCCCTGGACCCGACGATCCAGGTGAGTGGCTTCTGGGAGCCGGGCGACGGCAGCCGACGTCTGCCGGCCAACGCCCACCTGCGGGTCCCTGGCTGCGACGGCGACTCCCTCCTCTATCTGCTCGACGCCGCTGGCGTGCAGTGCTCGACCGGGTCGGCGTGCCGGGCCGGGGTGCCGCAGCCCAGCCACGTGCTGCTCGCCATGGGCATCGAGGAGGAGGACGCCCGCGGGTCGCTGCGGCTGACTCTGGGACGCACCTCCACCGACGCCGACGTGGACGCCTTCCTGGCCGCGCTGCCCGGGGCGATCGACCGGGGCCGCCGGGCACGGGGCGCCGCCAGGGCCACCTGATGCGGGTCGTCGCTGCCATGAGCGGCGGGGTCGACTCCGCCGTCGCCGCCTCCCGGATGCTGGAGGCCGGGCACGAGGTCGTCGGGGTGCACCTCGCGCTGAGCCAGTCCGCAGCCACGCTGCGCGAGAGCGCCCGCGGCTGCTGCACGATCGAGGACGCCGGGGACGCGCGACGGGTCGCCGACCGGCTCGGCATCCCCTTCTATGTCTGGGACATGGCGGCACGCTTCCGCGAGGATGTGGTCGAGGACTTCATCGCGGAGTATGCCGCAGGACGCACCCCCAACCCGTGCCTGCGCTGCAACGAGAAGATCAAGTTCGCCGCGCTGCTGGACAAGGCGCTCGCGCTGGGCTTCGACGCGGTCGCCACCGGCCACTACGCGCAGATCCGGGAGGCCCCTGACGACGCCGGTCAGGTCCGACGCGAGTTGCACCGTGCCGTCGACATGGCCAAGGACCAGTCCTACGTGCTCGGGGTGCTCGACGCCGAGCAGCTCGCGCGCGCGTTCTTCCCGCTGGGCGACACGACCAAGCCGGACGTCCGGGCCGAGGCGGCCGCGCGCGGCTTCTCGATCGCCAAGAAGCCGGACAGTCACGACATCTGCTTCATCGCCGACGGCGACACCCGCGGCTGGCTCGCGCAGCGCCTGGGGGAGCAGCCCGGCGAGATCGTTGACACCGAGGGCACCGTGCTGGGGGAGCACGGCGGGAGCTTCGGATACACCGTCGGGCAGCGCAAGGGCCTGGGGCTGCGCGTTCCCGCGGCCGACGGTGCGCCGCGCTATGTCCTGGAGACCCGCCCCGCGACCAACACCGTCGTCGTGGGCACTGCCGAGCTGCTCGGGGTGGACGAGATCACCGGCGACCACGCCCGCTGGTGCGGCCCCGCGCCCGAGGGCATCGTGTCGGTCGGGGCTCAGGTGCGCGCGCACGGCGAGGAGATTCCGGCGACGGCCTGGGCCGATGGCGACACGGTGGAGGTCCGGTTGGAGCGGCGGATCCGCGGCGTGGCCCCAGGCCAGTCCGTGGTCCTCTATGAGGGGACCCGCGTGGTGGGGTCGGCGACCATCGCCGCGACCGCCACGAGCCAGCGACGGTGAGTATGCCGGGGGGCTGGCTGCAGGAGGGCAGGCGCAGCTATGCGTCGATGGCAGTGGGCCTGATCGTCGGTGTCACCGGCGCGCTGGTGCTGCAAGCCCGCGGCGAGGACCTCGGGGAACAGCTGCCCGTGGTGTTCCTGCTGCTGCTGGCCAGCTATCTGGTGACCTACGTGCTATTGACCGCCCTCGTCTTCGCGAGGACTCCCGCTGAGCACTATCTGCAGTGGGCGCAGGGGTCACGGTCGGGCAACTGGTACGACCACTACATCGTGGCAACCCACCCGGGCCCGGGCACGGCGCAGGGCGTGAGCGTGATCGCACTGCTCCTGGGCGTCTTCTGGTATCCGCGGGCCCTGTCCGAGGGCGTCCTGCCCCCGCAGGTCGCCGGACCGATCGTGGCGGTGCTGGTGGTCGGCGCCTGGTTCACGGTGGTGCTGACCTACAGCGTGGCCTATCTGATGCAGGACGCCCGATCCGGACATCGGGAACTAAGCTTCCCCGGGGAGTCCGAACGTCGCAGCTGGACCGACTATCTCTATCTCAGCGCCGGGATCTCGACGAGCTTCGCCGCCACCGATGTCAGTGTCCTGACCCCACGGATGCGCCGCACCGTCACCGGTCACAGCATCCTGGCCTTCGGCTTCAACACGGTGGTCCTGGCCGCGGTCGTCAGTCTGCTCCTGCGCTGACCCGGTCGTCCCCCCCTCGAAGATGAACACCAAGAACGGACTTGTGCAGGGGGTATGCCGCGTGCACAAGTCCGTTCTCGTCGCACAGGTTGAAGGGGTCGGGCAGGGGCTGCGCACTCGGGGCGCGACTCAGGCTGGCTGGTGATGCCGAGGGGCAGTAGGCACGGCGGGGGTGTGGGCCCGACGGTGTGCCAGGACCGCCGCTCCGAGGACGAGGACCGCGACGACCCAGAGGTTGATCTCGCCCCAGACCCACGAGGCGTCCATGGGTTGCACCCGCTCGATGACGAGCTGGAAGACGGTGACGAAACCAAAGACAAGGACGGCCCCGCCGAAGAGGGCGCCGAGGCGCACCGCGAGCGGTCGGGACTCGGTCAGCGCAAGCGCGACGGCGACAAAGGCGACAAGCTGAGCGGCAAGACCGACAAAGAAGAACGTGTCCTCCCACATGGTGCGACCCGGTCCACCGGCGGCGCCGGTGGCCACGGCCTTGGCGATCCAGGCGACGAGACTTGTCGTGGCGGCGATGAGAGCTAGGCGTGAAGTAGTCATGGATCAAGGCTGACGCGGCGGCGGACCTCAGGTCGTCACCCTCCGGAGGGATGCCGGATGACCTGCAGTGGCCCTAACCTCAGAGAGTGGCTCGAGACGCGCGCACGACCGTGCTGCGGAGGTGGTCCGCCGTGGGGCTGGCCGGTGCGATCGCCGTGGCGTCCGTCCTGGACGGCGCGGTGGGTTCGGGGCTGATCGTCGACAGCCCCATGGCGCTGCTGGCCGCCGTCGTTGCCGGCTGCCTGCTCGGCGCCTGGACCCATCACGCGACCGCGGCGACCGGCGTGCTGACAGTCGCGGCTGCCCTCACCTTCGCCAACCAGCGCCACTTCGGGCACGAGTTTGCGGCCGTCGACGACCTCGCCTTCTTCCTGATCCTCGTCGGTGCGCCCGCGCTCCTGGGTGCGGTGCTGGTGGCGCGCATCGGCCAGGTGCGCGAGCTCGCTGCCCTGTCCGAGCACCTTGCCGAGCAGCGCCGGGACGAGATCGCCGTCGCGCGCCTCGACGAGCAGCACCGCATCGAGCTCGCGGTGCACCACGGACTCGCCGAGCGGATGGGCGCGATCGCGCTGCGCGCCGAGGGGGCTCGGGACCAGGGGGACGTGTCGGCCCGGGGCATACTCGCGGAGATCGAGGTGAGCGCGCGGGCAGGGCTGGACGACCTAAGGGACGCCCTCGGCGTGCTGCGTGAGGAATCTGCGTTGCCGGCTGCCGACGAGGCTGGCCCCACAGAGACGGTCCATCGGCCCCGCCCCACCGAGACCCCACCGGGCAGGGCCGACGTCCTGCTGGTGGCCGGCCTGGGCGCGGCGATGGCCGTCGAATCGGTGGTCAGCAGCGCCTCCCGCGGCCCGGACTGGGCCAACGTCCTCCTCGCTCTCGCGGTGGCCAGCCCTCTGCTGGTGCGTCGCCAGGTCCCCCTGGTCGCCCTCGCCGCGGTGCTCGCTCTCGGCACGGCATCCAGCAGTGTGCTGACCCCGCTCCCCGCGATGGTGACACCGATCGGGCTCCTCCTCGTGACGGCGTATGCCGTGGGCGCCGGTGCGCGCGGTTGGTGGCGTGCGGTGGGCGTCGCGGTGCTGTGGCTCGGGCTCCCCGTCCTCGCCCTCGTCAGCACGCCGGATGCCACGGGCCCAGGCGGGCTGGTGCCGACCATGACGTGGTCCGCGCTCGCGGTGGGTGCAGGCATGACTGCTGCCTCCTGGTCCTCGCGTGCGGAGCAGATGCGGCAGGTGGTGGTCGAGCTGGAACGGCTCCGCGACACCGACATCCGGATGGCGGTGGCGCGACAGCGGCAGCTGATCGCGCGCGACCTGCACGACACGGTGGCGCACACGCTGAGCGTCGTCTGCCTCAATGCTGGTGCGGTCCAGCACGACTGCGCCGCACTGTCCGCGGACGCACTGGCCACCATCGCCGACGCGACGCGCAGCGGGATGACCGAGCTGCGTCGTGGCCTGCACACCCTGGAGCCTGGCGACGGCCTGAGAGCGCCGGCGTTGCGGCTGCTGGCCCACCGACTGGGGCTGGAGCTGCACCTCGTCACCCCGGATCCGGCTGAGCTCGACAGTGTTGACACAGCGCTGGCGCACCGGGTCCTGCGGGAGGCGCTGGTCAATGCCGGGCGTCACGCTCCCGGTGCCCGCGTCGACGCCGTGGTCAGCCGCGCTGCGAGCGGGGTCTGTGTCGAGGTGGTCGACGGCGGGCCGGGGACCGCCCACGGACCAGGTCACGACGCTCCGGCGGGAGACGCCACCTGGTCCAGTCTCGGCTCGGGGGCGGGGCTGACGGGCCTCGCGGGTCTGGTCCGCGAACGCGGTGGTGCACTGGAGTTCGGGCCCCTCCCGACGGGTGGATTCAAGGTGGCGGCGACAATCCCGTCATCCTTGCCGTCAGCACGCTCGACGGTGCAGAGACCATCCACCCCGGCGATGTCCCCATGACGTCCGTACTGCTGGTCGACGACCAGGAACTCGTGCGCACCGGTCTGCGGATGATCCTCGGCGCCGAGGCCGACCTCGACGTGGTGGGGGAGGCGGGCGACGGCATACAGGCGGTCAATGCCGCTCATGAACTCAGGCCGGACGTGGTCCTGATGGACATCAGGATGCCGGGGATGGATGGCATCACCGCCACCCAGCGGATCGTCGGGACCCTGCCCGGGACCCACGTGCTGGTCCTGACCTCCTTCGACCGTTCGCAGCTCGTCTATGACGCGCTGGTCGCCGGTGCCAGCGGCTTCCTCCTCAAGGACCAACCCCGGGACCAGATCGTTGCTGGTGTCCGGGCTGCCGCTCGAGGGGACGAACTGCTTGCTCCGTCCATCACCAGACGGTTGATCGAGGACTTCACGCGGGCTGGGCAGCTCGGTCCTCCGGCAGGCTACGGCCAGCTGACCGAGCGGGAGCAGGAGGTGCTCGTGCTGGTGGCCAGGGGCCGATCCAACGCCGAGATCGCAGCGGACCTCTTCGTCAGCGTCCAGACGGTCAAGACCCACGTGGCTCGCGTGTTGGCCAAGCTCGGGCTGCGCGATCGGGTGCAGGTCGTCGTGGCGGCCTACGAGTCAGGAATCGTCCGGCCCGGGGAGTAGCCGTCAGGCCGGGTGCCTCTGCCGCCGGGGGTGACTACGGTGTGGAGAGAGCGGACCATCACAGATCCGCCGCACGAGGAGGCCGACATGTCACTGCTCACCCGCTCCAGCACCGTCGACGGCGTCCTACGGCGCAGCGCCGCCCGCTACTCCGACACGACCGCACTCATCTTCGGAGAGCGGACGCTCCGGTGCCGACCTCGTGGTTCACGCTCCGGTGCTGACCCCTGGTTCACGCCTGCGGAGCTACAGCCGCTCCAGCAGGTGGAACGGGCTGACGATGCGACGGGTGTAGTCGCCGAAGTCGACGGTGACCGCCGCGCTCTCCTGGCCGATCACCCGCCCGAGACCGTGCGACTGGTGCGAGACCCGGTCGTCAATCTCGAATTGCTCGATCTCCGGCTCGACTCGTGGCTTGAAGGGACTGGTCTCCAGATGTCTGCGGGGTGACCCGGATCGAGTTGTCATCACCTCTCCAGTATGGCCCTTCCCGGAAGGTTGTGCTCGCGCAGTCCCACAACGGGCTCCTGTTCCGCCTCTGCACGCACTTTCTGCCCGGCGGCGCGCGCTCCCGCCACCACCCTGCCCGGGCCGGGGGAAGGGATGTCGTGGGCCGGGGGAAGGGATGTCGTGGGCCGGGGGAAGCGATGTCGTGGGCGCAGTGTTGACTACGGACATGGTGCATGCAACCGGGATCGGATCCTGGCCCGGAACTGACGTTCGTGAGGCACTGCGGACGGTGCGTGACCTCCTCACCGAGTCCCCCGAGGGCGTGACCACCGTGCCCTACCTGCCGGAGCTGCCCGAGCGCGGGCCCGGCTCGGACATGATCGGGAGGGCCACCGGACTGCTGGTGGACCTGCCGGTCGACCTGCAGCCGCAGGGGTGGCGTCTGGTCGACCGCCCCGGACGCGATGCCGAGCGCACCTCGTCCTGGTGGCGCCAGGACCTCGACGAGCTCGCGGAGGCCCTCGACGGGTGGACCGGGCCGCTGAAGTTGCAGGTCGCCGGTCCGTGGACGCTCGCCGCAGCGCTCTGGCTGCCGCTGGGTGACCGGGTCCTCTCCGACGCCGGCGCCACCCGTGACCTCGCCGAGTCACTGGCCGAGGGAGTCGGGCTGCACCTGGCGGATGTGGCCCGCCTCGTGCCCGGTGCCGAGCTCACCCTGCAGATCGACGAGCCGTCGCTGCCCACGGTCCTGCTCGGCCGGGTGCGGTCCGACTCCGGCTACCGGGTGCTGCCCACGCCCGATGCCAGCCAGGCCGAGCACGTGCTCGGGTCCGTCGTGTCCGCCGCCCGCGGGGCCGGCGCCACCACGGTGATCCACTGCTGCGGCGACGAGCCACCCGTGGACCTGCTGCGCGGCGCAGGCCCCGACGTGATCGCGTTGGACGTCACCACGCTGCGCACCCGCGACTGGGACTCTGTGGCCACCGCCGTCGAGTCCGGGGTCCGGTTCTGGGCGGGGGCGATGTCGCCGACCCGTCCCACGGCATACGACACCGTCCGGCAGCGTCTGGCCACCCGGTGGCACGAGCTCGGGCTGCCGCCGACGAGCCTGGCCGACCTCGGTGTGACCCCCGCGTGCGGACTCGCCGGGACAGCCCCCGACACGGCAGCAGCGATCACCCGCGCCACCGTCGAGGCGGCCCGCGCGCTCGCCGAAGAAGCCCAGGGATGACTCCCGCGCCGCCGGCTGCTCCCACGACGGCCGGCAGGCCCTGGCAGGCGAAGTATGCCGCCATCGCCCTGATCTGGGGCTCCAGCTATCTGCTGATGAAGGTCGGCGTCGAGGCCCTGTCGGGCGTGCAGGTGGCGACCCTGCGAGTGCTGTGCGGGATCGCTGTGCTGCTCCTCCTGCTGCGCCTCACCGGCGGGCGGCTGCCACGCGGTCGACGGACCTGGGGGCACCTGTTGGTGACCGGCACCCTGCTGTGCACCATCCCGTGGACCCTGTTCGCGGTCGGGGAGGAGCGGGTCGACTCCGCGATCGCCGGGATGTCCAACGCGGTCACCCCGGTCGCGACCGTCCTGTGCTCCATGCTGCTGCTGCGCTCCGAGCCGGTCGGTCGGCGCCGCATGGTCGGCGTGGCCATCGGTTTCGTCGGCGTCATGCTCATCTTTCAGCCGTGGTCGGTGGAGCGGGGACCGGACCCGGTCGGTTTCGCGATGGTGCTGGCGGCGTCGGCGAGCTATGGCGTGGGCTGGACCTACGTGCGACGGTTCCTGCGCAGCGTCGATCCCGGCGGGTTGTCGATGCCGACCGCTCAGGTGCTGGTCGCGACGGTCCAGATGCCGATCGTCCTGCTGCTCTGGTGGTGGCTCGGCTCGGGGGAGGAGATCAGCACCCCGTGGTCGTTGCACGGCACCGACTGGGTGGTGCCGGTCCTGGCCGTGGTGGTGCTGGGCGTCGTCGGGACCGGCTTGGCCCAGTGGCTGCAGTTTGACGTCGTGCGTGCCGCCGGTCCCACGGTCGCGACGAGCGTGACCTACCCGATCACCGTGGTCGCGGTGCTGCTCGGTGTCCTCGTGCTGGGTGAGCAGCTCGGGCCGGTGGTCCTGCTGGGCGGGGTGACGGTCCTGGCTGCCTCGGTCCTGATCGGCCGCGCGCCGAGGCCACCGGGCACACCGACGGATCCCTCACCCCCGCCGGTCGACGCGCCGAGCCCGCCTGAGGCCCTGCTGCCCCCGGGGCCAGCGGATCGCGCGCCGACCTCAGCGCGCCCGGCGAACCCACCGGATGTCGTGGGTCAGTCCAGCGCGCTCTAGCGACACCAGACTGATCCACGAGCGGGTCGAGTCCCACCGACTGGCCCACGAGCGGGTCGGGCCCCCCGGCTCGGTCACCTCCTGGTGAGGCGCCCCGTCAGGGAGTCATCGCGGGCGTGGAGCTGGTGTGCACGAACGGATCGTCCTCGGCCACCCAGCTGGCGGTGACCACGTGGAGCCCGTCGGACAGGGCGCTTTCGGACAGGTCAAACATCACCGCGCCGCCGGTCGGCCGCTCGGTCAGCTGCTGGGAGACCTCGTCGCCGTCGTCGATGCTCGCGGTCACCGCCACGTTGGGGCCGGAGGACTTCAGCAGCGCGAAGCTGATCGGGGAGTCCGGGTTGACCTCCCACCACTCGACACCCTCCTGGATGCCCGGGTTGAGCCAGTTCAGGCGCGGCTCGCCCGTGGACGGGGCGATGTCCTGGTCAACCACCCAGCTCATGCCGTCCAGCTTGCGGACCGCAAACGAGTGCGCGAACGGCTCCCCGTCACCGCCCTCACCCCACAGGCTCACCACCTGGGCGGAGTCGTGGGTCTCCTCATAGGCCGAGCGGATCGCCCACTGCGGCTCCCCGGAGGCGTCGGCCAGGTCCGCGGAGAGCTCGCCGATGCCGTTGTCCTCAAAGACCGACACGTCAGGGTAGTAGACCAGCGCCTCCGGGCTGAGCATCCCGTAGGCCGCCTCGGTGTCGCCCGAGGCGACGGCGTCGACATACTGCTCGGCGAAGGTCATGGCGTCCCCGGCGCCCTCCTCCGGGCTATCGCTGGTGGGCTCCTCGCTGGGTTGCTCGGTGCTGGTTGGCTCGGTGCTGGGCTCGTCCGTGGTGGGTGCCGGTGGCGCGACGGTGGGCTCCTGCGTCGTCTCGACGGGGTCAGAGGTCGCCGCCGGCGCGCTCGTGCTCGGGGCCGCGTCGGTGGCGGTGTCCTCGACCGTGCCCCCGGGATCAGCCACCTCCGGCTCCTCCTCGGTGCCGCAGGCGGTCATCAGCACGAGCGCCGTGATCGGCAGGGCCCCCATCGCCAGCCGTCGTGTCCCCCGACGCTGTCCTGCTCGAGATCCAGTCTGCGTGCGCATCTTTCCTCCTCGTGCGGGCCCCTGCCCGCTTCGCGTGGGACGCACCCGTGCGGATGGCGTCCTCCCTCCACCCAACGCTCTGGGACCCTTCACGGTTGCACGGAGTTGAGGATCGCGCATCCAGGAGTATGCCGTGGGGCAGGATCAGGAGCGAGCGCCCGAGGAGTGGTCCACCGGCTCGAAACGCTCCCAGACCCAGGCACCGTCGGTGGCGTGCGCGAAGATGGTCCGGTGACTGAGACGGCATCAGAGGACGTGCGGCACGAGTGGACCGAGCTGGCCGAGGAGATTCGGGGACACCAGTTCGCCTACTACGTCAAGGACTCGCCGACGATCAGCGACGGGGAGTTCGACGCGCTGCTGAAGCGGCTGGAGGCGATCGAGGAGCAGTGGCCCGAGTTGCGGGTGCCGGACTCACCGACCCAGTTGGTGGGTGGCGCCTTCTCCACCGAGTTCGCCGCCGTCGACCACGTCGAGCGCATGCTGAGCCTGGACAACGCGTTCTCCATGGAGGAGGTCCAGGCGTGGGCCGTCCGGGTGGAGAACGAGGCCGGTGGCGCGCAGGTGCACTACCTGTGCGAGCTCAAGATCGACGGGTTGGCCGTCAACCTGCTCTATGAGCGGGGACGGCTCGTGCGGGCTGCCACCCGCGGCGACGGCCGCACCGGGGAGGACGTCACCCTCAACGTCCGCACCATCGACGGCATCCCACACACCCTGACACCGCCGGAGCACCAGGAGGGCGAGGCCGTCCCGATCCCGGACCTGCTCGAGGTCCGTGGGGAGGTCTACTTCCCGGTCGAGGCCTTCGAGGAGCTCAATGCCTCCCTGGTGGAGGCCGGCAAGACGCCTTTTGCCAACCCGCGCAACACCGCGGCGGGCTCGTTGCGGCAGAAGGACCCACGGGTCACCGCGTCGCGCAGGTTGCGCATGCTGGTGCACGGCATCGGCGCCCGCACCGGCTTTGAGATGACCCGGCAGTCGCAGGCCTATGAGCTGCTGTCCGCGTGGGGGTTGCCGGTGTCCTCCCACGCGAAGGTCGTCGACGACCTCGCAGCGGTGCAGGAGTTCATCGAGCACTTTGGCGAGCACCGCCACGACGCGGCCGAGCACGAGCTGGACGGGGTGGTCGTCAAGGTCGATGAGGTGAGTGTCCAGCGACGGCTGGGATCGACCTCCCGGGCGCCCCGGTGGGCGATCGCCTACAAGTACCCGCCCGAGGAGGTCACCACCAAGCTGCTCGACATCCGGGTCAACGTGGGCCGCACGGGGCGGGTCACGCCCTACGCCGTGATGGAGCCGGTCAAGGTCGCCGGGTCCACCGTCGAGCAGGCGACCTTGCACAACGGCTATGAGGTGGAGCGCAAGGGTGTGCTGATCGGTGACACGGTGGTGCTGCGCAAGGCCGGTGATGTGATCCCCGAGGTCGTAGGGCCGGTCGCCGACCTGCGCGACGGCTCCGAGGTCGCCTTCGTGATGCCCACGCAGTGCCCGTCCTGCGGCACCACCCTGGCCGAGCAGAAGGAGGGCGACAAGGACATCCGCTGCCCCAACGCCCAGACCTGCCCGGCCCAGCTGCGCGAGCGGCTGTTCTCACTGGCCAGCCGGGGGGCCTTCGACATCGAGGCCCTCGGCGGGGAGGGCGTCAACGCGCTGTTGGACGCGGGGGTGATCAGCGATGAGTCGACCCTGTTCCGGCTCACGGCCGAGGACATCGCGCGGGTCCCGCTCTACACCCGCGCGGCGAAGAAGACGGACCCTGAGGAGGAGGTCGTCGACGGGCGGGTGCTCTCGGCCAACGGGCTCAAGCTCGCCGACAACCTGCAGGAGGCCAAGAAGCAACCGCTGTGGCGGGTCCTGGTGGCACTGTCGATCCGCCACGTCGGGCCGACCGCAGCGCGTGCGCTGTCCACCGAGTTTGGGTCCGTGAACGCGATCCGCGAGGCCTCGCTCGAGCAGCTGGCCGCGACCGAGGGCGTGGGTCCGACGATTGCGCAGTCCGTGGTGGACTGGTTCGAGGTCGACTGGCACCGGCAGATCGTGGAGGACTGGGAGGCCGATGGGGTGCGGATGGCCGACGAGCGGGACGACTCCGTCGAGCGCACGCTCGAGGGGCTGACGGTCGTGGTCACCGGATCGCTCGAGGGGTTCAGCCGCGATGAGTCCAAGGAAGCGATCGTCTCCCGCGGTGGCAGGGCAGCAGGGTCGGTGTCCAAGAAGACCGACTATGTGGTCGTGGGGGACAACGCCGGTTCCAAGGCCGACAAGGCCGAGGAACTCGGGGTGCCGATCCTGGACGAGGCCGGGTTCCGCAGGCTGTTGGAGAGCGGGTCGCCCGACTGATCAGATCGGAGGGGGGTGGTGATCGGGATCGCGACCACAGCGACGCACGAGCTCAGTTCCGCGCCACCGCAGTCCCACTCAGCCGCCAACCGCCAACCGCAGCCGCCAACCGCCAGGAATCAAATGCGTGCAGGTCAGCGTTGCTGCCTGATGGTGAGAGGGGAGCAGTCGGTGCGCGCGCAGGGTGACTCGGGTCAGGTCGACTATGTCCCCGACCCCGCGCGCTGGCGGATCCTGCTGGTGCTCCTCGCGGCGATCTTCATGTCCCTGATCTCCGTGAGCATCGTCAACGTCGCCCTCCCGGCGATCCAGGGGGGAGTGGGGGCCACCGACTCCCAACTGCAGTGGGTGCTTTCCGGCTACGCCCTGACCTTCGGGGTGGTGCTCGTGGCCGCCGGGCGCGCGGGCGACGTGATGGGCCGCGGCGGCATCTTCTTAGTCGGGGTGCTGACCTTCACCCTCTCCTCGATCGCCGCCAGCTTCGCGCCAACAGCAGAGTGGCTGATCGTCGCCCGTTTCGCGCAGGGGGTGGGCTCCGGGCTGCTGAACCCCCAGGGCGTCGGCATGATCCAGCAGTACTTCCGTGGCGCCGAGCGCGGCCGTGCGTTCGGCTACTTCGGCAGCACCGTCGGCGTCTCGGTCGCCATCGGGCCGGTGCTCGGCGGGCTGCTCATCGACCTGGGTGGTCCCGACCTGGGCTGGCGGCTGACCTTCCTGGTGAACGTGCCGGTCGGGATCCTCACCATCGTCCTGGCGCTGCTGTGGTTCCCGAAGCCGTTGATCCAGCGCACCGCCCAGGCCGGCTCGGTGCTGGGCACCCTGCGCTCGCTGGACCCGATCGGGTCGTTGCTCCTCGGCGTGGCCGTCCTGGCGATCCTGTGGCCGTTTATGGAGGCACGCAGCTCGGCGGTGACCTGGCTGCTGCTCCCGTTCGGGGTGCTGCTGGTCTACGGGTGGGTGCGGTGGGAACGCCGCTATGCCCTTCGCGGAGGTAGCCCAATGGTGGACCTGCACATCTTCCGCACCCGCAGCTTCAGCAACGGCGCGCTCATCGTCACCCTGTACTTCCTCGGCATGACCAGCATCTGGGTGCTGGTGGCGCTCTACATGCAGGAAGGCGCCGGTCGGTCCGCCCTCGAGGCGGGCATGGTGGGACTGCCGTCCGCCGTGCTGTCCGCGCTCGCAGCCAACTGGGCAGGGCGGCGGGTCCTGCGCCTCGGGCGCCGGCTCGTCATCGGCGGGCTCTACCTCGCGCTGATCGGGCTCGGTCTGAGCGCCGCAGTCGTGCTCCTCAACGAGGCCGTCGGCCTGAGCGTCTGGTGGCTGCTGCTGACCCTGTCCTTCATCGGCATCGCCCAGGGCACCGTGATCAGCCCCAACCAGACGCTCACCCTCGCGGAGGTGCCGCTGCAGTATGCCGGCAGCTCCGGGGCGATCATGCAGACCGGCCAGCGGATGGGCACCTCGATCGGCATCGCCGTGATCACCGCGGCGGTCTTCACCTCGCTGCAGACCACGAGCTGGTCGACCGCGGCTGTGCTCGGGTTCGGCCTGATCGCGCTGGTGATCCTCTCTGCGCTGGCCGTGGCCTACAAGGACCTGCACGACCGGCGTCGCCGGCCCACACCGCAGGCCTGACCGCAAAGGTCTCCGTCCCACGGATGACCCGCGTGACCTCCTGGCTCAGCCCGTGGCAGGGTGGGAGGAGTCTGCGACTGGAGGAGGTTCTCGCCATGCCCGAGAGCGAGCGCGAGGTGGTCATCTACTGGCGGCCCGGCTGCGGATACTGCCTGCAGCTCAGGACCTCGCTCGGCGCCCTCGGCGAGCAGGCCCAGTGGATCAACATCTGGCAGGACGACGCCGCCGCCGCCTTTGTGCGCAGTGTCAACGACGGCAACGAGACCGTGCCCACCGTGGTGATGGACGGCATACCGCACACCAACCCTGACCCCGACACGGTCCGTGAGCGGCTGGAGGCAGTGGCATGACCGAGATCTCGATCCGGAGGGCCTATGACGGGGCCCCTCCCGGGTGGCACGCCATCCTGGTGGACCGTCTGTGGCCGCGCGGCATCGCCAAGGAGGACCTGAGCGCCACCTGGCTCAAGGAGGTCGGCCCGTCCACCGAACTGCGCCAGTGGTTCGGCCACGACCCGGACAAGTTCGAGGAATTCGCCGAGCGCTATCGGGCCGAGTTGAAGGGGGCCGACGCGTTCGAGAAACTGCTCCAGGAGGCGCGGGGCAGCAAGCGCGTCGTCCTGCTCTATGGCGCCAAGGACGAGGAGCACAACCAGGCCGTCGTGCTCGCTGACCTGCTGCGCGATCGGCTGTAACCCACCGCTGATCAATCCGGTCAGCCCAACCCGCCAACCTCGTGGACCTGGTTGGTGAAGGCGGCGTGGGCGCGGTCGCCGTCCTGGGGCTCGACGTCGACGACCACGCCGGTCTCCACGTCCAGGGAGACCCAGTATGCAGAGGGGTAACCGGCGACCTCCTCCGGCGAGGGCGCCCTGGTGGCACCTGCCCCGAACTCCAGCGCCTGGCTCACCGCGCCGAACAGCAGTGGGCAGCAGGAGCACCGTGGGTCGTAGCCGTCGCCGGCGTCCTCCGCCGACTCCGGGAGGGCTCGCGCGCTCGCGGTCCAGGTGAGCCGCCCGAAGCGCTCACGGGCATGCACGTCACTGATCTCGACCCCGCGGGAGAGTTCCACCGGGTCGAGCATCGCCACCCACCGGTAGTTCTGCCACATCGGGTCGTCGTACTCGATGTCGAGAGCGTCCGGCCGCTCCACCACCAGCCCGTCAGGGCGCCGCGCCGGCTCGACAGACTGGGGCGCCACGCCCGAGCTGCTGCCTTCACGGGAGCCCTCGGTGAGCTCCGGCGGTGCCAGCCCCGGCTCCGCGTCCAGGGACGCCAGGCCAGGCGCTGCGTCAGCCGCCGGGACCGGGCCGGGATCCGACCAGCCGAACGAAACGCGGGTGTAGGGCACGCCGGTCTCCACGTGCCGCTCCCCGCGGGCCACCACCTCCAGGTGCCCGGGTCGGGTCAACCACGCCTCGACCGGCTCCTCGCCCTCGGGCCGGTGCGTGAAGTGCAGCGTGCCGAAGCGCCACGGCGAGGACCGCGCCAGGGCCCGGAAATCGTCGGGCCCCGGTGCGTCGGGGAGAGGCGACGTGCTCGGCATACGAGCGATTGTGTCGCCTCCGACCTCCCTGGGCACGCCTGCTGCCCCGGTGTCACGGATATATCCCGCTCACCGGCGGGATAACCGTGCACAGGTTGCTTGCGGGAGCACGGTTCGGAGCGTGACCGGCGGGAACCTAGACTGACCCCCATGTCCGCACTGTCCCGCGACGATGTCGCGCACGTCGCCATGCTGGCCCGCATCCAGCTCACCGATGCCGAGCTCGACCGCCTCGCCGGCCAGCTCGACCAGATCGTCGGCTGGGTCGGCCAGGTCAACGAGGTCGCTGCCGACGACGTGCCGCCGATGAGTCACCCGCTGCCGCTGACCAACGTGACCCGCCTCGACGAGGCGCGCCCGAGCCTGACCGCCGAGCAGGCGCTGTCCGGTGCGCCCGAGTCCGAGCTGGACCGGTTCAGCGTTCCCCGCATCCTGGACGAGGAGTGAGCACGAGTATGCCGACGCACCCCCACCTCACCCACCTCACGGCCGCGCAGATGGCCGACGGCCTGGCGGCCGGCGAGTTCACCTCCGTGGAGCTGACCCAGGCCCACCTGGACCGGATCGCCGCGCTCAACCCGGTGCTCAACGCCTTCCTGCAGGTGGACACCGAGGGTGCTCTCGCCACGGCCGCGGACGTCGACGCCCGGCGTGCCGCCGGCGAGGACCTGCCGCGCCTGGCCGGCGTGCCGATCGCGGTCAAGGACATCGCCTGCACGATGGGCATCCCGACCACGGCCGGCTCGAAGACCCTCGAGGGCTGGATCCCGCCCTACGACGCGACGATCGTCACCCGCCTCAAGGACGCGCGGATGCCGATCCTCGGCAAGACCAACATGGACGAGTTCGCGATGGGCTCCTCCACCGAGCACTCCGCCTTCGGCCCGACCCGCAACCCGTGGGACCTGGACCGCATCCCGGGCGGCTCCGGCGGTGGCAGCTCGGCTGCGGTCGCCGCCTTCCTCGCGCCGCTGGCCATCGGCTCGGACACCGGCGGTTCGATCCGCCAGCCCGCGGCCGTGACCGGCACGGTCGGCGCCAAGCCGACCTACGGCGGCGTCTCCCGCTACGGCGTGATCGCGCTGGCCTCCAGCCTGGACCAGATCGGTCCCTGCGCGCGCACCATCACCGACGCGGCGCTGCTGCACGAGGTCATCGGTGGCCACGACCCGATGGACTCCACCAGCATCGACGCCCCGGTCCCAGACCTCGTCGCAGCCGTCGAGTCCGGTCGTTCAGGTGACCTGACCGGCCTGCGCGTCGGCATCGTCAAGGAGCTGACCGGCGAGGGCTACCAGGCCGGCGTGCAGGCGCGCTTCGAGGAGTCCGTCGAACTGCTGCGCCAGGCCGGCGCCGAGATCGTCGAGGTCTCCTGCCCGCACTTCCAATACGCCATGGCGGCCTACTACCTGATCCTGCCGAGTGAGGCCTCCTCCAACCTGGCCCGCTTTGACGCGATGCGCTACGGCCTGCGGGTCGCCCCCGAGGGGGTCGAGGCCCCCAGCGCCGAGCAGGTGATGGCCGCCAGCCGCGACGCCGGCTTCGGCGACGAGGTCAAGCGCCGCATCATCCTGGGCACCTATGCGCTGTCCTCGGGCTACTACGACGCCTACTACGGCCAGGCGCAGAAGGTCCGCACGCTGATCGCCCGCGACTTCGAGGCAGCGTTCGAGCAGGCCGACGTGCTGATCAGCCCGACGGCGCCGACGACGGCGTTCAAGATCGGGGACAAGCTGGAGGACCCGATGGCGATGTATCTCAACGACATCGCCACCATCCCCGCCAACCTGGCCGGCATCCCCGGGCTCTCGCTCCCCTCCGGGGTGGCGGACGAGGACGGCCTGCCCGTCGGCATACAGATCCTGGCGCCGGCGACCCAGGACCAGCGGATGTATGCCGTGGGCGCGGCTCTCGAAGCCCTCCTCGCGCAGCAGTGGGGCGGGTCGGGCAGTGTGCTGGACAGGGCTCCTGAGGTGACCACCGGAGCAGTGAGCGAGGAGGCGAAGTGAGCACGCAGATCGAGGACGTCGTCGCCTATGACGAGCTCCTGACCAGGTATGACCCGGTGCTGGGCCTGGAGGTCCACGTCGAGCTGAACACCGCGACCAAGATGTTCTGCGGGTGCGCGCTGGGCTTCGGCGCCGACCCCAACACGCAGGTCTGCCCGGTGTGCCTCGGCCTGCCCGGGGCGCTGCCCGTGGTCAACGCGACCGCCGTGGAGTCGGCGATCCGGATCGGCCTGGCGCTGAACTGCTCCATCGCGCAGTGGTGCCGGTTCGCCCGGAAGAACTACTTCTATCCTGACATGCCCAAGAACTTCCAGACCAGTCAGTATGACGAGCCGATCGCCTTCGAGGGCTACCTGGACGTGGAGCTGGATGACGGCTCGACCTTCCGGGTCGAGATCGAGCGCGCGCACATGGAGGAGGACACCGGCAAGTCCACCCACGTCGGTGGGGCGACCGGCCGCATCCACGGTGCGGAGTACTCCCTGGTCGACTTCAACCGGGCCGGCATCCCGCTCATCGAGATCGTCACGAAGCCGATCACGGGGGCGGGGGAGCGGGCTCCCGAGGTGGCGCGGGCCTATGTCTCCGCGCTGCGCGACCTGCTCAAGGCGCTGGACGTCTCCGAGGTCAAGATGGAGCAGGGCAACGTGCGCTGCGACGCCAACGTCTCGCTGCGCGCGAAGGCCGGTGACGGCGCGACCTCGCCCGAGCAGCTCGCGGTCCCGCTGGGCACCCGCACCGAGACCAAGAACGTCAACTCCCTGCGCTCGGTCGAGCGTGCTGTGCGCTATGAGATGTGCCGCCACGCGGCGGTGCTCGACTCCGGCGAGAAGATCCTGCAGGAGACCCGGCACTGGCACGAGGACACCGGGGTGACCACCTCGGGGCGCCCGAAGTCCGATGCCGACGACTACCGCTACTTCCCCGAGCCGGACCTGGTGCCGGTCGCGCCGACCCGTGAGCGGGTCGAAGAGCTGCGCGCGACCCTCCCGGAGCCCCCGGCCGAGCGACGCAAGCGGCTGCAGGGCGACTGGGGCTTCTCGGACCTGGAGATGCGCGACGTGCTCAACGCCGGTGCCGTCGAGGTCATCGGGGAGACCGTCGCCGCGGGTGCGACGCCCGCTGCTGCCCGCAAGTGGTGGATGGGTGACCTGGCCCGCCGTGCCAACGACGCCGGCACCGCCGTGACCGAGCTGGGCGTCACCCCGGCGCACATCGCCGAGCTTGACGGGCTGGTACGCGACGGACGTCTCAACGACTCGATGGCCCGCCAGGTCATGGAGGGTGTGCTCGCCGGTGAGGGCGGCCCGACCCAGGTCGCCGACGCCCGCGGGCTCGAGCTGGTCCAGGACGACGGTGCCCTCGAGGCGGCGGTCGACAAGGTCATCGAGGCCAACCCGGACGTCGCGGACAAGATCCGCGACGGCAAGGTGCAGGCCGCTGGGGCCCTGATCGGTCAGGTCATGAAGGAGATGCGTGGTCAGGCCGACGCGGCCAAGGCGCGCGAGATCATCCTGTCCAAGCTCACCTGATCTTGGGGAGGATCGGTACGCCCCACGCACATTCTTGGGGAGGATCGGTACGCCCCGCCCAAGGGCCGGCGACGTACATCTTCAATACACTCTGTATTGAAGAAGCGTATGCCGTTCTTCATGGGAGTGCTGGTGCAGATCCGAGATGTTGATGAGGCGGTCCGTGAGCAATTGAAGGCTCGGGCTGCTGCTGAAGGTGTGTCGTTCAACAGTTACCTGCGGGGTCTGCTGGCTGACGAGGCTGCTCGGCCGACACGCGCCGAGGTGCTGCAGCGGATCCGCGAGCGCACGGAGCGGGCCACCGTGGGCTCTGCAGGTGTCGTGCGCGCGGGACGTGAGGAGCGGGCGGGACAGGTGCTCGCGTGACGGTTGTCGTTGACTGCTCGGCCCTCGTCGATCTGCTCGTAGCGCCCGATCTGGAGGCGGTGCACGTGGCCATTGCCGACCAGGTGCTGCACGCCCCGGCACACGTCGATGTCGAGGTGGTCAGTGCACTGCGCGGCCTGGTCCACCCTAAATCCAGCGAGCCTCTTGACGGTCCGCGGCGGGTGTGGAAGGGTCGTTGTCAGGCGGAACACTGAGGTGCTGGCAGGGCCACCGGGAGGTTGCGGGTCGTGCGAATCAAGAGTTTGACAGCGGCAATATGTGGTGTCGCGATGGTCGGGGCGTTGGCCCTACCTGCGTTGGCGGCCGACGCGGAGACGGGCTACCGGTACGCCAGCGCATGCACCGTGGGATCCGAGACACGGCCGGCCGTGACGTGGAGGGCTATGGGCGAGATGGAGATCACCCCGCCCGGAGCGGGCTACACCGTCGACTACAACTCGCCCCTCCAGTACATCACGCGGACTACCGGCGGCACTCTTGCTGGTGGTTACTGGGTCGTGTACAGCACCAACGATGTGCTCCAGCCGAACACCTATGGTTCCTGCACCAACCCTTAAGGCGGCGCTCGCGGCTCTGCTGCTTGTTGGAGTGGCAGCGTGCTCCGGCTCGCCGACCCCGGAGGGCCCCACCGCGGTGAACGCGGGCGTCGCAGCCACAGACTGGGCGACACCAACTGATCCGGCGACCTCGACAAGGCCAGATCGCGAGGCGTTTGCCGAGGACGTGTTGAGTTTTCAGCAACGCAAGGCCGAGTGTCTGAGGGAACGCGGTTGGGATGTCTCAGATCCCGACCCCAATGCCCTTGGCAATCCGATGGTGATCCAGCATGGCGGCCGTCCCGAGGAGTTGCGGGCAGCGCGCGAGGAGTGTGCCGAGGAGTTGGGCGGCGAGCCGACTGCGCCGCTTGCTGACGATGCCGAACTGAGCAAGTTCTATGACCTCCAGGTCGAGGCCTATGAGTGCCTGGTCGCGAACGGCTACTCCCCAGCGCCTCCCTCGACCCGTGAAGCCTTCGTCGCGAGCTACTACGCCGGCGAGTCCTGGTTCGCCCACCAGCCGGCGGTCCCCGAGGGGGCACCGATCCCGGACACCGTGTGCCCGCAGCCGATGTTGGCCGATATCGAGTGGTGAACCGCGCCGGATCTGCCGCCGCGGGTCTCACTCCGGCGCAGGCACCGGGCCGACCAGAAAATTCGCCCAGGCGCCGTGCACCGACTCGTCGTCGCTGGGGTGGAAGATCCCAGCCAGCACGTCGCGGTAGAGGCGGGACAGCTCGTTGCTGTTGAAGTAGGAGGACCCGCCACTGGCCCGGATGGCCTTGGTCACCACCGACAGCGCGGTCTCGGTTGCGCGGGACTTCACCGCCGACAGTTGTGGCATCCAGAGCGGGCCGCGGTCCACGCCGTTGTCGACGTCGTGGGCCAGCGCCGCGATCTGCGGGTGGATGGCGTCCAGCTCGATCGCCGCGTCAGCCAGCCGCCAACGGATGTCCGGGTCATGCGCATAGGGCGCACCCTTGTTCTTCATCGAGGTGCGCTTCTGCACGGTCGCGACGGCTAGGTCCAGGGCCCGCTGGGCGATGCCGGTGTAGACCGAGGCCAGCAGCAACTCGAAGCTGGCGAAGATCCCGAAGACGAAAGGGTCGGCCGCCGGCCCGGGCGGGATCCGCCGGATCACCCGGTCCGCGGGGGCGTGTGCTCCGTCGAGCACGGTGGTGCGGGACTGGCTGCCGCGCATGCCCATGGTGTCCCAGTCGTCCTTGATCTCGAAGCCACCGCCGTCGCGGGTGATGAAGCCGAAGACCGACATCGGCTCCTCGTCAGTGCTGTCCGTGCCGAAGGTGCCCAGCCGCGTCCAGGCCGGCGACAGCGAGGTGAAGATCTTGGTGCCGTGGAAGCTGAAGCCGCCCTCCCCGTCGGGCCGGGCCTCGGTGCGGGAGCCGAAGAGCACCAGATCGTTGCCCGCCTCGGAGATGCCGAAGCCGAAGACCTCACCGGCCACCGCGTCGGCGAAGACCCAGTCCATCGAGTCGTCGCCGGTCGCGTGCACCACCCGGGCGACCCCCAGCCACACCTGGTGCATGTTGACCGACAGCGCTGTCGCCGGGGCGGCCCCGGCCAGCCGCATCTGCTCGCGGGTCATCTCCTCCAGGGTCAGGCCCAGGCCGCCGAACTCGGTCGGCACCATCGCCCGCAGGTAGCCGGCCTCGGTCAGGTCGGCCAGGTCCTCGTGCGGAAAGCCGTTGTCGCGGTCGACCTGGGCGGCGCGGCCGCGGATCCGCTCGAGCAGTTCGTCGGTGAGCAGGGCACGGGTGCCGGGCATCGGCATACTCCTTGGTTGGTGGCGATCGGTCGGGGTCGGTCAGGGGACCCGGTGGGTCCACTCGGGGGTCAGGAACTTGGTCTCGGTCAACTCGCGGGCGGCGTCCAGCTCGGCCTGGGTGTAGGCGCCCTCGACGGTGTCGTAACGCTGCCGGAAGTGGGCCAGCAGGGCCTCGATGACGGCGTCCCGGGCCAGACCGGTCTGCGAACGCATCGGGTCGACCCGCTTGTTGGCGCTCTTGGTGCCCTTGTCGGACAACTTTTCCCGGCCGGTGCGCAGGACGTCGAGCATCTTGTCGGCGTCGATGTCGTAGGCCATCGTCACGTGGTGCAGAACGGCCCCGGCTGCGAACCGCTTCTGGGCCGCGCCGCCGATCTTGCCCGCGTCAGAGGCGATGTCGTTGAGCGGGACGTAGCGCGCCGCGATCCCCACGTCGGCCAGCGCACCCAGCACCCAGTCGTCGAGGAAGGCGTAGGACTGCTCGAAGGTCAGCCCCTCCACCAGGGAGGTCGGCACGACCAGGGAGTAGGTGATGCAGTTGCCCGGCTCCATGAACATCGCCCCGCCGCCGGAGATGCGCCGCGCGATGCGTATGCCGTGTCGCTGCGCCCCTTCCTGGTCCACCTCGTTGCGCACCGACTGGAAGGACCCGATCACGACCAGCGAGGCGTCCCAGTCCCAGATCCGCAGCAGCGGGTTGCGGCGGCCGGCGGCGACCTCCTGGGGGAGCACCTCGTCCAGGGCCATGTGCATGACGGGGTCCAGGACAGTTGGCCCGATGACGTCGAAGGTGTGGTCGGCCCATCCGGTGGCCCGGCCCAGGGCGCGCCGCACGGCGATGCCGACGGCCTGGGGGGAGAAGCCGATGAGGGCGACCGAGTCGTCCAGCGCACCCTCGATCGCGGCGGCCAGCCCGTCCGCCTTGGTGTCGGCGGGCATGCCGGTCAGTGCGGCGTCGATGTCCTCCAGCGCCGAGTCCGGCTCGAGGAAGAAGTCGCCCGAGACGTGGACGTCGGCCAGGCGGTCGTCCACCACCTCGAGGTCGACCACGACGAGCTTGCCACCGGGGACCTTGTACTCACCACGCACGGCACCAACCTACGCCGGATCGGCCGCCGGACCTCAGCAGGCCAGCATGTCCACGTGGACGCATCCTTCACGCTGAAACCTGAGCCCGCCGACAGAGCCCGTGAAGGATCCATCCATATGCACACGACCTTCACGCGAAGGCCGAGAGAGCCCGTGAAGGATCCATCCACATGCACACGTGGTTGCGGGGCTCCGCGGTCGTCCTGTGGTGGGGCGGTGCGGTGGGGTCCTGTGGTGGGGCCGCTGCGGAGAGGCGCGGCAAGGCGTCCAGGGCGGCGAGGCGACTCCCGCTCGGATAGCGTGGCGGGGTGCGTGTGATCAGTGTGCCCTCAGTCGTTGCAGACCTCGTGGAGCCCGTGGAGGGTGCGCAGGTCGTGACCTGGGACATGCGGGACGACCCGCCCCGTCCCGACCTCGAGCTCGTCATCGTCCCGCAGTTCAACGCACCGCGGGTCAAGCGCCTGGGCGAGCTGGCTGACCTGCGGGCCGTGATCACCCTCACCGCGGGCTATGAGCACGTCACCCCGCACCTGCCGGCCGGGGTCGCGCTGGCCAACGCGGTCGGCGTCCACGACTCGGCCACCGCCGAGATGGCACTGGCCCTGATGCTCGCCGCTCAGCGCGACATCCCCACCTTCGTCCGCGCGCAGGACGCCGGTCGTTGGGAGAAGCAGCAGGTCACCCGTTCGTTGGCGGACTCGCGGGTGCTGATCGTCGGCTATGGCGGCATAGGCCTGGCGCTCGCCGCCCGCGTGGTCGCCTGCGAGGCGACCGTCACCGCCGTCGCCAGCCGGGCCCGCGACGGGGATGAGTATGCCGACACGGTCCACCCCATCGACGACCTGTCAGCGCTCCTCCCGGACGCCGACATCGTGGTTCTGGCCGTCCCGCTGCTGGACAGCACCCGTGGACTGCTGGGCGCCGAGCAACTGGCGCTGCTGCCGGATGACGCCCTGGTCGTCAACGTCGGCCGGGGCGGGCTGATCGACACCGACGCGCTGCGGGCCGAGTGCGCGTCCGGCCGGCTGCGCGCGGCCCTCGACGTCACGGACCCTGAGCCGCTGCCCGAGGGACACCCACTGTGGAGCACCCCGGGCGTCCTGATCAGTCCGCACCGTGGGGGCGCCAGCACCGCATTCCCGCGCCGGGGCGCCCGTTATGTCACAGAGCAGATCGCAACCTTCGTGCGCACCCACGAGATTGAGCACGTCGTCGCCACAGGTGAGGAGTCGTCATGACCGAGGACAGCAAGCGTCTGCTGCTGGTGCGCCACGCCAAGACCGAGCAGGTGCCGGGCAAGGTCGACCACGACCGTGAGCTGCTGCCCCGCGGCGTCGCGGACGCCCGCGCGGGTGGCGCCTGGATCGTTGAGCACGAGTTGGTGCCGCACCTGGTGCTCTGCTCGACCGCCACCAGGGCGCAGCAGACCTGGCAGGAGATGGCCGAGGGTGGCCGTCTGCGCGACGTCGAGGTCTGGAGCGACCGGCGGATCTATAACGCCTATCCGGAGGAGATCCTGGACCCCATCCGCGAGGTTCCCGAGGACACCCAGGTCCTGATGGTCGTCGGGCACGCCCCCTCGATCCCTGCACTGGGGGAGGTGCTGGCTGACGAGACGACCAGTGACACCGCCGTGCTGGCCACCCTGAGGGAGAGTATGCCGACCGGCGTGGGTCTGGAGCTCGAGGTCACCGGCTCGTGGAGTGACCTCGGTGCCGGATCCGCACGGCTGGTCGGCTTCCACCGCTGGCGCGGACCCGAGGGACGGTCGTGAGCCGGCAGGCGCAGCGGCTGGACCCGAACTCAGCCGATCTGACCCTGCTGCAGGACCGGCAGGTGGCGGTGCTGGGCTTCGGGCCGGTCGGCTCCGGCCACGCCCTCAACCTGCGAGACAGCGGGGTCGACGTGCGCGTCGGCGTCCCAGCGGACAGCCGCGCCGCCGCCCGGGCCGAGATCGAGGGCATCCTCGTCGTCGAGGCGGCCGACGCCGTGCGGCAGGCGGATATCGTCGTGCTCCCGGCGGACGAGGCACTCGACGTCGCCACCGTCGCTCCGTTGCTGGGCGCCCTCGAACCGGGGGACCTGGTGCTCGTCACCGGACCCGAGCTGGTCCGGGACGGACTGACTGTCCCCGAGGGCGTGGACCTCGTTCTCCTGCAGGGGATCGGCGGTGCTCACCGGCTCCGGGACGAATACCTGGACGGTCGCGGAGTGCCCGCCCTGGTGGCGGTGGAGACCGATGCGAGCGGCTTCGCCTGGCCGGTGCTCACGGCATACAGCCAGGCGGTGGGTGCGCTGCGCTCTGGTGCCCTGGTCACCTCGGTCACCGAACTGGCCGCTGCCACAACGTATGCCGAGAGCTCCGTGCACGAGCCGGTGCAGGCGCTGGTGCGCGAGGGGTTCGACGCCCTGATCGTGCAGGGGGTCAGTGAGGAGGTGGCCTACCTGGTGACGCTGCACGAGCTGAGGGCGCGGGTCGACACCGCACTGGTCGCCGGCTTCGGCCCGACCCAGGTGAGCGACCGACAGGCTGCGGCGCTGCCCAGCCGTCGGGCGGCCGCGGCCGTGGCCCACCCGATCGAGGCCGTGGGGCGGCGAGTGCGGGCGCTGATGAGCTGGATCCGCTGAACGGGTATTTTGGACACGACGCAATGACGCTGGCCCAGGAGGATGCATGACCACCGAGACCACCCCCACCTTCGCGCTCGAGCAGCGCCCCGACCCGGCCAGCGACGAGCAGGTGGCGGAGCTGCTGGCCAACCCGGCCTTCGGTGCGAAGTTCACCGACCACATGGTGGTGGTGGACTGGAGCAAGGAGGGTGGTTGGGCCGACCCGCGTGTCACCGCCTACGGCCCCTTCCAGCTGGAGCCGGCGGCGTCGGTCTTCCACTACGGCCAGGAGATCTTCGAGGGGATGAAGGCCTACCGGCACGCGGACGGGTCGATCTGGACGTTCCGGCCCGAGCAGAACGCCGACCGCTTTGCCCGTTCGGCGCGCCGCCTGGCGCTGCCGGAGCTGCCGAAGGGCCTGTTCCTGGAGTCGCTGCGCGCGCTCGTCGAGCTGGACCAGCGGTGGGTGCCGGACCAGTCCCTCGGGGAGGTCAGCCTCTATCTGCGCCCGTTCATGATCGCGACCGAGCAGGCGCTGGGGGTGCGTCCGGCCAACCGCGCTCTCTACAGCGTGATCGCCTCTCCGGCTGGCGCCTACTTCCCCGGTGGGCTGAAGCCGGTCAACATCTGGCTGTCCGAGGACTTTGTGCGCGCCGCCCCCGGCGGCACCGGCACGGCCAAGTGCGGCGGCAACTATGCCGCCTCGCTCGCGGCACAGGCGGAGGGAATCGACAACGGCTGCGACCAGGTGGCCTTCCTGGACGCCATCGAGCAGAAGTGGGTCGAGGAGCTCGGTGGCATGAACCTGTTCTTCGCCTACCGGGACGGCACGATCGTCACCCCAGAGCTGAGCGGCACGATCCTGGAGGGCGTCACCCGCGGATCGTTGATCGAGCTCGCCCGGGAGAAGGGCCACGAGGTCATCGAGCGGAAGTACTCGATCGATGAGTGGCGCGCCGATGCTGCCAGCGGTGACCTCGTCGAGGTGTTCGCCTGTGGCACTGCTGCGGTCATCGTGCCGGTCGGCACGCTGAAGTGGCGCGGCGGCGAGGTGTCGATGACCGGCGGCGACATCGCGGGCGACCTGCGCAACGCCCTGCTAGACATCCAGTACGGCCGCGTCGAGGACACCCACGGCTGGATGCACCAGCTGGTCTGAGCATGGGCACATTCCTGCTCGTCCTGGCCGCGGTCTTCCTTCTCGTGGGAGCCGCCGCAGCGTTCCTGGCTGCGAGGCTGTCCTCCAAGGCGGGTGATCCGCGGGTGGCTGAGCGCCGGCGCCGGCTGGTGGCGCGGCTCGCGGTCCCCTCGTTCCTGATCGGCTTCGTGCTGATCGTGCTGAGCTGCTTCGTCTGATCAGCGCGAGGGTCGGGCTATGAGCAACCGATCGGTGTGCATTCAGACCGGCAATGTCGCGCTGTCCACTGCGTCAGTGCAGGTCAGCGCGATGCGCTCTAGCGGACGGCGGCATTTTGCCGGTTTTGGTGCACGGTGTAGGGCTCTGAGCACTCGCAGCCCGCGAGGCCCTGAAAGATCCCATGAAGTGCGCAGTACGTGTCAGGCGTCGCGGACGAAGATCAGCCCCTCGTGGGTGACCGTGTAGAAGAACAACCGCCCACGGGCGTCGTAGATCGCCACGTCGACGGTGTCCAGGCCGGTCAGCTCGACCCGGTCACCTCGCGGGTGAATCACCCAACTGAACAGCCCACCGAGGTCTCGCAGGGCGGCGATGATGCTGCGGTCGTAGCCGTACCGGTGGAGCACGGCGCGGGGCTCGGCCCGCTGGTAGCCCGGGCGGGCGCCGACCCCCTGGACGCGCTCGGGAGCCAGCCCACTGAGTTGTTCGACCAACGGGTGCCCCGCATGGCCGTCGTGGAAGACGAACTCGAGTGTCGACATACGCGGGCGCAGCCTCTGCAGCAGCGCCAACTGCTCCTTCGGGGTGTGCAGGATCAGGTCGTCGAACTCCGCTTCAGCCACAGCCGGAGCCTACTTCCCCGGTGGACTCAAGCCGGTGAACATCTGGCTGTCGGAGGACTTTGCCCGCGCCGCCCCGGGTGGGACCGGGACGGCCAAGTGCGGCGGCAACTATGGCGCCTCGCTTGCGGCCCAGGCCGAGGGCATCGCAATGGCTGCGACCAGGTGGCCTTCCTCGATGCGATCGAGAAGAAGTGGGTTGAGGAGCTGGGCGGGATGAACCTGTTCTTCGCCTACAAGGACGGCACCATCGTCACCCCGGAGCTCAGCGGCACGATCCTGGAGGGCGTCACCCGCTGCTGGCTGATCGAGCTGGCGAAGTGGCGCGGTGGCGAGGTCTCCATGACTGGCGGTGACATCGCCGGGACCTGCGCAACGCCTTGTTGGACATCCAGTACGGCCGCGCCGAGGACACCCACGGCTGGCTGCACCGGCTGGTCTGAGTGTGCCTGCCGTCACCGCGAGGGCGGCGTTGGCGTGGCCGTCGGTACCGGCGAAATGATGTGGCGCCCGCGCTCGCCGTGATGGTGAACCGTCCGTGCACGCCGGGTCAGGCGACGTCAAGGTCGACCGAGACGCCCCACTTCCACACCCCGACCACGCCGTGCAGGTCGGTGATCTCCGCGGTGGGGTCGCCCTCGATGAGCACGACGTCTCCCCGCAGACCCTCGGCGATGCGACCGCGATCGGCCAGCCCGAAGGTGTCGGCGGGCAGCGAGGTCGCCGAGGCCATCGCCTCCACGGGCGTCATCCCTGCTTCGACCAGGATGGCCAGTTCGACCAGCATGCCGGCACCGGAGATCGTGCCGGGGTTGCTGTTGTCGGTGCCCGCGAGCAAGGACACACCAGCGCTGTGGAGTGCCTGCAGGTTGGGCAGCATCGCGGCCCACGTGGCGTCAGTGGCATAACTCGCGCGTCGGAAGGAGCTCAGCAGCCCCGGGTCAATCCGGTCCATCACTCGGTCGTCGTCGAGGGCCGGCTTGTGCCGGGTGGGTTGCGCCAACCCCGCGGTCGTGACCACGAAGATCCCCATCTCGGCGATCCTCGCGACGAGGTCGGGCGGCAGCTCGTCCCACGGGGCGTGAGCCAGTCCGTCCAGTGGCGCGGACAGAGCGATGGTGGTGTCCTCCAGGGACTGGGCGTGGATGATGGCGCGCAGGGAGTGCTCGTGCGCCGCCTCGACGAGAGCCGCCACAGTGTCCTGCTCGAGTGACGCCCACCCGAAGCCGGACTCGACCACGATCTTGATGTATGCCGCGCCCTCGGCCACGCGTTCCTCGACCCATCCCACGGCCTGGGAGGGGTCGGTCAGGGTGTCGATGGGCACGCGAAACTGCGTGCCGTGCCCGTCCGGTGCGGTGGCCATGGACGTCGCACTGAAGACATCCGCCCGGTCGGTCGCCCCGGTGGTGCGCTGCTCATCGACCTGGGTGCTCAGGCCCTCCACGCTGAAAAGATCCAACTCGGTCAGCACGCCGAAACGTGCCGCGAGGGCCTGTGCCTGGGGGAAGGCGTGCACGTGGGAGTCGATCATGCCGGGGACCAGGGTATGCCCCGCACCGTCGACGACCTCGACGCCGTCCGGCTCGTCCAGCCCGGCTCCGACCGCCGCTACCAGGCCGCCCTGGAGTATGACGTCAGCCGCCTCCGTGACCTCCTCGCCATCGAAGAGGCGGACTCCCCGGAACAGCGTCGGCGCCGTCACGGGCAGGTCGGGTGGCACCGTCACGCCCTCGACGAGGGGAGCCAGCTTACCTGTGAACTCGGGAACCGGACCGAGTCCGCCTCCGGCTGCCTCGGGGCCGCTCGTCGTAGTCGTCGGGTCGTTGTTCGTCGAGGAACAGGCCGCCAGCACCCCTACTGCGCCGAGTGCAAAAGCCCGCCGCGACACTGTGCGGTGGGCTTCCATGCAGCCACCGTAACGGATCATGTCAACCGGGATCGCGGCTCGGGAGCGGGGCAGCGACCTCGCAGAAGCACTGGGAACGGAGGTGCGAGATCACTCGGTGGGCCCTGACCGTGCCGGCGTCGGGGTGAAGGCGATCGGGAAGCTGATCGCCCCGGTGTTGCCGGACATAGGCAGCCACTGGCCGGGGCCGTCGGCGCGAGCGTCGGGCATCCGAGCGGCCAGGATCGGCAGGGCGACGGCCATGTCCATCCGGGCGACCCAGTGACCCAGGCAGTGGTGCACGCCACCGCCGAAGCCCATGTGCATCGGGTGCTCGACCCGGATGTCGAAGGTCGGGTCGGGCTGGGCGCGCGGATCGGTGCCGGCGCTGTGGGAGAGGACCTGGACGATGTCTCCGGCGCGCAGCTGCAGCTCGTCATGGAGGACGACGTCCTCGATCGCCTCCCGGGTGATCCAGGTGACGGTCGGGTTGACCCGCATGACCTCCTCGACGGCATTGCGTCCGAGGTCGGGGTCGGCGGCGAGCAGCTCCCACTGGCCGGGGTGGGCGAAGAGCGTCCGCAGCGCCAAGCCGAGCTGGTTGCGGGTGGTCTCCATGCCCGCGAAGATCAGAAAGACCAGGGCGACCGACAGCTCCTCGGGGGAGAGCTTGCCCTCCTGCTGGTGGCGCACCAGGTCGGAGACCAGGTCGTCGCGCGGCTGGGCGGCGCGGTCCCGGACCACCTCGTCGCAGTAGCCGTAGAGTCCCTCCAGCGCCGCCTCGATCCGCGGCAGGTCCTCCTTGATACGCACGCCGAAGCTCTTGCCCAGGTCATCGGCCCAGTGCGCGACCTGCTCCCACTCGGACTCCGGCAGACCGACCAGGCGGCACAGGATCCGCGAGGCATAGGGCTCGGCGAACTCCGTGATGAACTCCACCGACCCGCGCTCGCTGAACCCGTCGACCAGCTCGTGTGCGAGCTGGCTGAACGAGGGCACCATGGCGGCGATGGCACCCTGCTTGAAGGCCGGGTTCAGCAGCCGGCGCATCCGCAGGTGGTCCTCACCCTCCAGCGAGAGCAGCACCTTGTGCCACCAGTCGCTGAACATCCCGGAGTGGATGCCGTTCTGTGAGGGCCACTTGGCGTTGCCCTGCCGGAAGCGGCGGTCCTTGAGCAGGGCGGTGACCTCGGCGTGGCGGAGCACGGCATGGCCATAGCTGCTGCGCGCCCACCAGGACTCCCCGCGGGCGTCGATCACGTCGGGGCCGGTGACGTCAAAGGTGGGGTCCGCGAGGTCGAGGAAACGGCTGCTCATGACCAGATGCTAGGAGGCTGCACACCGCCGCGGACAGCGGGTCCCCACGCCCGCCTCGCAACGGGCGGCGGCCAACCTGGGACCGTGCAGCGCCTCATCACCTCCCGGGACTGACGGCTACTTCGGTGGCAGCGTCCGGGCGTAACGCACGCCGCGCTGCACGATCTCGCGCAACGCCTCCTCCGTCGCCACCCCCTCGGCGTCCACATGCAGCCACCCCGACATCACCCGCTCACCCATCACCTGCGGGCGGATGTGCTCCCCGACCGGGTCCGCCCGGGCAGGATCACGCCGAAACATCAGCGCCCCGTCATTGCCCGCCGCGACCGCCATGTTGCCGTCGACCAGGAACGACAGCCCACCGAACATCTTCTTCTCGCTGACCCCAGGCTCCCCGTCGAGCAGGTGACGGATGCGCTCGGCCAGCCCCTCGTCATACGCCATGGCTGTCAGTATGCCGAGGTGCACCGACAGTGCCCGCCCTCACGTGATCTGGTCAAGCCCGGGCGCGGAGGAACTCCAGGCGCTCGGCGGTGTCGGCGACGATCGTCAGCTCGCCCGGGCCGTCGGGGCGTTGCACGACCAGGCCCGCCTCCTCGGCGATGAGAGCCCCAGCAGCCCAGTCATAGACGCCCAGGTCGCGCTCGTAGTAGGCGTTGACCCTCCCCTCGGCGGCCGCGCACAGATCCAGCGCAGCCGACCCGCCCCGCCGCAGGTCGTCGAAGCCCTCCATCACCAGGGGGAGCGCCGCGAGCTGGATGGCACGCAGTGCGGGGGAGTAGCCGAACCCGGTGGCCACCACCCGGCCGCGACGCCCAGCCGGCGTCCCCGCCAACCGCACGAACATGTGCTCGTGTGGTGGCGGTGGGCTCGTGTCGTCGCCCCGTCCGGCCCCAGGGATGGCGCCGGGCAGCGCCCCGGTCCGCCACGCGCCCTGGCCCGCGCGCGCGAACCACACGGTGCGCAGCGCCGGAGCGGCGACCAGCCCGACGAGCCACTGACCGGTGGCCAGGTCCTTGGCACCGATCGAGAAGCAGTGCTGCTCGAGGCCGCGGACGAAGTTGACGGTGCCGTCGATCGGGTCGACGTGCCACTCGATGCGCGCGCTGTCACCGGCACCCGGCCCACAGAGCCCCGCAGCGAGCTCGGCGCCGCCGGGCAGGTCCTCGAGCGACAGGGCGGCGACCCCCTCCTCGCCGATCACCACATCATCCGGGCGGTGCCGGTGGAGGTAGCCGGTGACGAGCGCCTCAATCTCCTGGTCGGCGACCGTCAGCAGGTCATTGGGGTTGTCCTTGACGCTGACGGCCGCCTCGTCCAGCCGGGTCCGCCAGTGCGTCATCCGCGCGACGGCGATGTGGGCAGCGTCCCGCGCCGCAGCGAGGACGGGGTCGGCGAGGAAGGTCTCGGTCGTCAAGGGGGCGGCCATACAAGGCAGTATGCCGAGCCGCGCCGACCCGCTGCGAACCTACACATGCTGTCGGCGAGCGTGGTGCCCGCCATGGACACGGAGGTGCTCGACCGTGGCCTCGACCTCATGGACGCCGACCTACGGGGGTCGGGACGCCATGATCGCCGCGACGGCACTCCTTGCAGGCTTCACTGAGATCGTCAGCATGGAGGCCGACTTTGACCGGGCACCCGGCCTCCGACGGCTTGACCCGGCACTGTGCGCCCTGACCGGTCGGAGGTTCCCAAGGGCTTGCGGTCACCCGGCAGGCAGGACGTCCAGCAGTCGTCGGCGCAGCTCATTAGAGCGCTCGCTGAAGGCGCGCTGGGCCGCGGCATACTCTGCGCGGCCCTCGGCCGTCTCGATCCGGATGGGCTCAAAGCCCAGGTCAGCGAGGTCATAGGGTGCCGCCCGCATGTCGAGCTCGCGGATCTCACGGGCCAGCCGGAACGCGTCGAGCGTCAGGTCGCTGGGCACCAGCGGCGTGAGCTTGAAGCACCACTTGTAGATGTCCATGCCGGCGTGCAGGCAGCCTGGCTGCTCCATCGCCAGCTGCGTCTCGCGGGTCGGCGACAGCGTGTTGAGCGGCTCCGCGTCCGGGGTGAAGAAGCGGTAGGCGTCGAAGTGCGAGCAGCTGATCGTGGCTTGCTCGACGACCTGGTCGGTGCCCGACGAGCCGAGCCGCAGCGGCCAGCCGCCGTGGCGGATCGCCTCGTCGTCGGCGCGATAGACCATCGCCCACTCGTGCAGGCCGAAGCAGCCGAAGCGACCCGGCCTGGACAGCGTCGCGCTCAACAGCCGGCGCACGAACAGCAGCGCCGACTCACGCTTCGCGGCGAACGAGGCGACGTCGAGGGAAGCCCGCCCCCCGGCATACGAGTAGAAGGGCCAGTCGGCCCGCTCCGCCGCGCCCTCGAGGGCGACGCCGGCCCCGGGATGCCAGCGGCGCAGCTGGGCGGGGCGGAAGTTGTAGTACTCGAACAGGAAGTCCTCCACCGGGTGCTTGCGCCCGTCCGCGCGCCGCTCGAGGCGGGCCGAGGTCAGCGCGTCCACGGCTGCCGCGTGCTCCTCGGCCCGCGAGCGCCAGTCGCTCGCGGGCAGCACCTGGGTCGTCACGGTTGAACAGGGTATGCCGTGCCTCCGGTGGGGAGGAAAATCGCACGGGTGCACGCAAACCAGACCGTGCGCCACAGACCGATCAGTCGATCTTGTGCAGCGCGTCGCCCTTGTGCATCGCGACGTGGTCGGTCTTGTCGCTCTTGATCTCATATTGCGGATCCTCCGGCGAGCAGCGCCGGGTGTGGCCCTTGTAGTCGGTGTCGCTGGTGTGCTTTTTGGTGATGACGCCGGTGACGTGCCCAGCCTCGGAGTTCCAGCGCACGTGGTCACCGACGGAGAAGTCCTTGCTCATCAGGTGCCTCCTAGGTCGTCACTTCTCTTTCGACAGGCCGCTGTCACAGCAGCCGATCGACCCAGGTGAAGTCGTAGTCGGTGAAGTGCTCGACGTCCTCGACTCCCGGGTTCGCCGCGAACGGCCCGTCGGAGGTCCACACGTGCGGACTGCCCTGGATCTGACCCGTCCCGGCGGCCTCGAAGTCGGCGAAGACGGTGGCCTGGCCAGCGCCTGAGTGCAGTGCCTCGAGCAGCGCGTCGGCGTCGACCTGGGCACAGTCCCGGGCGATGTCCTCGATCACCGGGATCAGGCTGATGCACCGCTGGTCGACGAAGAACGCACGGCGCAGGGCGGTGTCGAGCGCGTCCGCGGCCTCGAACCCTTGCTGCTTGGCGGCCTGGACGGCGGCCAGGGCAGGCAGGGTCGTGGCTGGGAAGGTCCAGTCGTCGACCTCCCAGGGCGACCAGTCGAGGTCGGTGCGCACGGCGGTGATCGTCGCGACCTCCTCGTCGTGCTCCGGCCGCGACCCGGGCCGGCGGTTCAGCAGCTCCAGCGGGAAGACGCGGTGGTCGATGGTCAGGCGAGCTCCGCGCTCGGCTGCCACGTGGTGCAACGTGTGCAGCGCGAGGGTCGCCCAGGGGCACGAGATGTCGGACCAGACGGTGATGACCCCTGCTTGTGGGTTGTTCAGTTGCATGATGCGTCCGCCCTTCGTGGTCTCTTGTGACGCTACCGGTCCGGGGCGCAGGTGTCAGCCGCGGGGGCCAGGGGCTGCAGCATGTCCTGGCCCCAGCACGCATCCAGCAACCCGCACAGAGCCGTGGGCAGTGGCCGCACGTCATCCGCAGGTAGCCGCGTGAGATCTGTCGACATTGTGGACAGCGACTGTCCGGGATCCGTTCTACGCTGGACCATGGGCACTGACACAGCTGTCGACGCGACCTTCGAGGTGCGGCCGCTCACAACCGAGACCTGGCCGGCGTTCGACGCCATGGTGGTGCGCCACAACGGGATCTTCGGGGGCTGCTGGTGCACCTGGTTCCACCCTGAGGACCCCGAGCGCGGTCCGGGGGCCGAGGGCAGCCGCGAGGTGAAGAGGCGGTGCGTCGAGGGTGGCATCGCCCACGCCGCTCTGGTCATGGACGGTGAGGAGGCGATCGCCTGGGCTGAGTACGGCACGCCGGCCGAGCTGCCCAACATCCACCATCGCAAGCAGTATGACGCCGAGAAGGAGGGCGACCCGGACTACCGGATCACCTGCGTCTTCGTCGACAAGAGATACCGCCGCAAGGGGCTGACCGAGACCGCGATCAGGGGCGCGCTCGAGCTCATTGCCAAGGATGGGGGCGGCGTGGTGGAGGCCTATCCGCACGACCTGACGGAGCAGACCAAGATGATGTCCTCCTCGTTCCTCTACAACGGCACCCGCCGACTCTATGAACGACTGGGCTTCACCTATGTGCGCCCCAAGGGTCTGAATAACTGCGTGATGTCGCTCGAGGTGCCGCCGGCGTCGTGACCGGCGGCGACGCCAGGATCAGGTGAACGCGCTCATCCCGGTCACCGCGCGGGCCACGAGCAGCGACTGGACGGTCCGGCTGCCCTCATAGGTGTAGACCGCCTCGAGGTCCGCGAAGTGTCGTCCGACGTGGTGATCAAGCAGGATCCCGTTGCCGCCCAACATGTCCCGCGCGATCGCGACGACCTCGCGGGCGCCGACCGTGCAGTGCAACTTGGCCATCGCCGCCTGCTCGAGGGTGCACGTGCCGCGCTCTTGGAGCTGCGACATCCGGGTGCACATCAGCTGCATCGAGGTGATCAGGGTGACCATCCTGGCCAGGTCGTCCTGGATGAGCTGGTTCTTGGCCAGCGGGCGGCCGAACTGCTCCCGGTCCAGGGCATAGGTCAGCGCCCCCTCATAGGCGGCGACCGCATGACCGACCGCCTCCCAGGCCACGGTCTGCCGCGAGCGCATCAGCACCCGGTTGGTGTCGGCGAAGGTCCGGGCCTCCGCGAGCCGGTTGTCGGCCGGCACCCGCACCCCGTCGAGGAGGATATGGGCCTGCCACACACCGCGGTTGCTGATCTTGCCGGTGATGACCTGTGCGTCCCACCCGTCGGTCTCCTGGGCCCCCTCGACCACGAAGCCCCCCACGTCACCGTCCTCATCCCGCGCCCAGACCACCACCAGGTCGGCGACCGAGCCGTTGCCGATCCACCGCTTGGCCCCGTCGAGGACCCAGTGGTCACCGTCGCGGCGTGCCCTCGTCTCCAGGCTGACCACGTCCGACCCGTGCGTCGGCTCGGTCAGCGCGACCGCGCCGAGCAGCTCGACCCGCGCCATCGCCGGCAGCCAGCGCTCCCGCTGCTCGTCCGAGCCCAGCTCGTGCACCGCCGTCATCGCCAGGCCGGAGTGCACCGCGTTGAGGGTGGCCACCGATCCGTCGCCGCGCGCCAGCTCCAGACACATCATCCCCTCGGCCAGCGGGGTCACCCCTGCGCACCCGAAGCCCTGGATCGCGGCCCCGGCGACGCGCGTGGCGGCATACCCCGGCACCAGGTCCCGCGGGAACTGCGCGGTCTCCCAGAACTCCGCCGCCCGCGGCACCACCTCCTGGTCGCACCACCGCCGGACTCCGTCGCGCAGCTCGCGCTCGGCGTCGGTGAGCAGGTCGTCCAGGCCGTAGAAGTCGGTGCCCAGGGCGCGACCGAGGTCGGCGCCGTCGGGGACTGCTCGTGCGGACTCGGGCATCGGGCCGGGCTGATCACTCATGGATTGAGCGTATGCCGTTCCCCGCCGCACGCACCCGCACGCACCCCTAGCCATGAGACCAATTGCGCGCCATGCGACGTCCAGGACGTCAATCGGGCGCCCATCGTGTCGCATGGCAGGCCGGGCACCGAGCCATGCGACCAATCGGGCGCCATGCGACGTCCATGACGTCAATCCGCGCCCATCGTGTCGCCTGGTTCAAACCGCCCACCGAGCCATGAGACCAATTGCGCGCCATGCGACGTCCATGACGTCAATCGGCGCCCATCGTGTCGCATGGCCGACGGTGGATGAGCGTTGACACTTCATCCCGAGTGCGTGGACGGTTCCATTCGTCGGTCGCGTGCGACGGGCTCAGCTGAAGGGCGGGCGCCCGTCTAGCCGCGTCGAGCCCTTGCCGGCCAGGCGCCACAGGCGCGCAGCGGCGTCGCGGTCCTCCTCGGTGATCAGGTTGCCCATCCAGCGCAGCGCCAGGCGCATCATCCACGGGGAGCGCATGCCGATCGGCCCGAGCTTGGGCAGCACCCACGGCACCGTCACCATGCCGGCCAGCCGTCGGGCGATGGAGAACGCCTCGCCGTAGTGGTCGATCAGCAGAGCGGGCCATGCCGCCGAGAAGTCGGTTTCGTCGGTCAGCATTTGCGCGGCCAGCCGTCCGGTCTCCAGCCCGTAGTCGATGCCCTCGCCGTTGAGCGGGTTCACGCAGGCCGCGGCGTCACCGATCAGCATCCAGTTGGGACCGGCTACCCCCGACACGGCGCCGCCCATCGGCAGCAGCGCGGAGGTCGGCATCCGCAGGTCACCGCTGACGCCGAAGTCGTCCTGGCGCTGCTCGGCATACCACTGCATCAGCGGGCGCAGCTGGATGTCGGCGGGGCGCTTGGAGGTCGCCAGGGTCCCGACACCAAGGTTCACCTGACCCCCGCCGAGCGGGAAGATCCAGCCGTAGCCCGAGACCATCTCACCGTCCCGGTCGCGCAGTTCGAGGTGGGAGCTGATCCACTCGTCGTCGCTGTGGGTGGAGTCGACATAGGAGCGGGCCGCGATCGCATAGACCGTGTCGCGGTGCCACTCCCGGCCCAGCATCTTGCCCACCGGCGAACGGACCCCGTCGGCCACGATCAGCCGGTCGCACCCGATCTCGAAGGTGCCGCCTGCCCCCTTGAACGTCACGCCCCGCACCCGTCCGGCCTCCTGGCGCACCGAGATTGCGCGGGCACCGTCGATGCCGAGAGCCCCGGACTTCAGGGCCACGGTGCGCAGGTGATCGTCCAACTCAGTCCGTGCCACTGCCGAGCCGTATGCCGGGAGGTTGCCGGCGGCCTTCTTGCCGCGGCCCTCGGTCCACTCCAGGTGCAGGGTCTGCCCGAACCCGTGCGCCCGCAGGCCACGGCTGCGCGGGTGGGTGCTCAGCCAGTCGGCCAGGCCGAGCAGCTCCAGCTCGGCGATCGCGCGCGGGGTCAGGCCGTCGCCGCAGGTCTTGTCCCGGGGGAAGGTGGCCGCGTCAGCGAGCACCACGTCCAGTCCGGCGCGAGCTGCCCAGGCCGCTGCCGCGGAGCCGGCCGGGCCGGCGCCAACGACGAGGACGTCGGTGCGTTGAGGAGGGGAAGCAACAGTCACGTGCCCCATTCTCTCAGCCCCGCGGAACTGCTCTGGCCGGTGGCGTCCGTCAGTCACCCAGGTCGCGGCGGCGGCGCAGGGTGCGGGTGAGGTCTCGGCTCCGTCGGGCGTCCCACCCGATGGCACCGGCCGCTCTGTCGTCGACGATGTCGGCGGTGCGCGTGGCGTGGCAGAAGAATCGGCACGTTCGTGCCGGTGAGTGATGCGGAGCGCCCGTTGCCGGGCTTCCCAAGGGTCGACCGGCACGATCGTGCCGGTGCAGGGAGGGTCAGCGCGCGGCATACCCTTGCCCCATGCGCATCTGCAGGTTCACCACTGGAGAAGACCCCGAGTTCGGCCTGGTCGACGGGGAGGGCAAGCGGATCGTCTCGATCACCGGCGACCCGCTCTACACCAAGATCGAGCTCACGGGGCAGACCTACAACGTCGATGAGGTGCGCCTGCTCGCCCCGGTCATCCCGCGGTCCAAGATCGTCGCGGTGCAGCGCAACTATGTCGACCACGCCCAGGAGATGGGCGGCGAGGTCGCCGAGGTGCCGGGCATGTTCTTCATCCCCAACACGGCCGTGGCCGGACCGGACGACCCCGTGGTGATGCCCCCCATCACCCAGGAGGTCAGTTATGAGGCCGAGCTCGCAGTGGTCATCGGCCGGATGTGCAAGGACGTGCGCGCCGAGGACGCGGCGAGCGTGATCTTCGGCTACACCGTGGCCAACGACGTCACCGCCCGCGACCTGCAGCGCAGCGACGGGCAGTGGTCGCGCGCCAAGGGCATGGACACCTTCTGCCCGCTGGGGCCGTGGATCGAGACCGAGCTGGACATCTCGGACCTGCGGGTGATCAGCCGGGTCGACGGTGAGGTGCGCCAGGACGGCAGCACCGCCGACATGGTCCACGGCGTGGGCCGCCTCATCGAGATCGCCTCCGCGGCGTTCACCCTGCTGCCTGGGGACGTGCTGCTGACCGGCACCCCGGCCGGCGTCGGGCTGGTCGAGCCGGGGCAGCGGGTGGAGGTCGAGGTGGAGCGGATCGGCGCCTTCAGCAACCCGTTTGTCCGCGCCGAGCCGTAGTCTTTGCCGGTGCAGGATTCTCCGGTCGGCGTTTTTGACTCGGGCTTCGGTGGGCTCACCGTGGCCCGAGCCGTCATGGACCAGATGCCGCACGAGTCGGTGCTCTACCTCGGAGACACCGCCCGCGCGCCCTATGGGCCTCGTCCCATCGCCGAGGTGCGCCAGTATGCGCTGGAGTGCCTCGACCGCCTCGTCGACCACGGTGTCAAGGCCCTCGTCATCGCGTGCAACTCGGCCTCCGCGGCGATGCTCGCCGACGCCCGGGAGCGCTATGACGTGCCGGTGATCGAGGTGATCCGCCCGGCCGTGCGGCGCGCGATGGCGGCCACCCACAGCGGGCGGGTCGGGGTCATCTCGACCGCGGCCACCCACCAGAGCAGGGCCTACCTGGACGCCTTCGCTGCGGCGCCACCGAGCGTGCAGGTGATCAGCCAGCCCTGCCCGCGCTTCGTGGAGTTCGTCGAGGCCGGCATCACCAGCGGACCGGAGGTCCTGGAGACGGCGCGGGAGTATCTGGACCCGCTCATCGAGGCCAACGTCGACACCCTGATCCTGGGGTGCACGCACTATCCGCTGCTGTGGTCGGCGCTGTCCTACGTCCTCGGTGACGCGGTGACCTTGGTGTCGTCGGCGGAGGCGACCGCGGCAGACCTCTACCGGGTGCTCACCGACACGGACACGCTGCGCCCCGACAGCCAGGGAGAGCCGACCCACCAGTTCCTGACCACCGGCGACCCGCACGGGTTCACCCCGTTGGCGCGACGCTTCCTCGGCCCTGAGGTCGAGCACGTCGGGCGGGCGTTCGTCGGGCGGGAGGGTGAATGACCCTGCGCCTGACCGTCGTCGGCTGCTCCGGGTCGTTTCCCGGCCCTGATAGCCCCGCGTCCTGCTATCTGCTCCAGACGGAGCATGCCGGCCGCACCTGGAGCCTGCTGCTCGACCTGGGTAGTGGTGCCCTCGGGGCCCTGCAGCGGCACACCGACCCGCTGGCCCTGGACGCGGTGGTCCTGTCCCACCTACACCCTGACCACTGCCTCGACCTCACCGGACTGCACGTCATGCGCAGCCACCACCCGCAGGGCGCGTCCACCGACCGGCTGCCGGTGCACGGCCCGGCCGGCACGGCCGAGCGGATCGCCCGCGCGCACGGGGTCGAGGCGCCCAGTGCGGTGACCGACGTCTTTGACTTCGTGACCGTGCGCGACCGCCGTGACGTCCTGATCGGGCCGTTCCGGATCGTCCCGATCGCCGTCAACCACCCGGTGGAGGCCTATGGCTTCCGGGTCTCGGTCGGTGCCGTCACCATCGCCTACACCGGAGACACCGACGCCTGCGAGGCCCTGTCCCCGCTGATGGCCGATGCCGACCTGGTGCTGGCCGACAGCGCCTTTGTCGACGGCCGGGACACCGGCACCGGCATCCACCTCTCCGGTCGCCGGGCCGCCGAGGCAGCGGTCGCCGCCGGTGGGGTGCAACGCCTGATGCTCACCCATCTGCCCGCCTGGAACGACCCGGAGGTATGCCGGGCGCAGGCTGCCGAGGTCTGGCCCGGTGAGGTGGAGCTCGCCGAGCCCGGACGCACCTACCAGCTCTGAGGTCCGCGGTGCGCAGCGCACCACGGGCACCCGGGAGCGCATCGAGGTGACCGACGGACCACGGGCACCCGGGAGCGCATCGAGGTGCGCAGCGCACCACGGGCACCCGGGAGCGCATCGAGGTGACCGACGGACCACGGGCACCCGGTAGCGTGCGGTCATGAGCGAGCAGACCCCTGACATCTCCTCCCTGCGCGTCCCCGGACGGGAGGACGTCCCCGAGGGCGTCACCCGGCTGTGGGACAAGTCGGCCGAGGCCATGGGCTTCGTGCCCAACGTCTTCCGTGCCCAGGCACTCAACGGCGACCAGTTCCTGGCGTGGTGGAACTACTTCAACCTCCTGGTCAACAAGGAGGGGCACCTGAGCAACGCCGAGCGCGAGCTCATCGCGGTCGTGGTCAGCGGCATCAACCGGTGCACCTACTGCACCGTCTCCCACGGCGCGGCTCTGCGACAGTTCACCGGCGACACGGTCACCTCCGACCTGGTGGCGGTGAACTGGCGGCAAGCGGACCTGCCTACGCGGGAGCGGGCCATCGCCGAGTATGCCGAGCTCCTCACCCGTGCGCCGGACGAGGTCACCCCGGCGGACCTGGAGCCGCTGCGTGAGGTCGGCATGGACGACCACCAGATCATGGAGCTGGTGCAGGTGATCGGAATGTTCAACATGACCAACCGGGTCTCCACCGCCATTGGCCTGGTGCCCAACGAGCAGTACCACTCCCACGCCCGGTCCTGACCCGCGCTGTCCGGTCGGCCGGCCCGGTCCTGACCCCGCTGTCCGGTGGTCTTCCTTGCTTCTGGGGTGCAGAGACGGTCATCCGTGACCGGTTCTGCACCCCACTCGAGTGCCACCCCCCACTTGAGTGCCACACCCCACTTGAGTGCCACACCCCACTCGAGCAGGGCGGCACGGGTCGCGGGCGGGACCAGCCGCAGATAGCGCTTTCTGGGCTCGCTCCCAGCCACGGGTGAGATGATCCGACGATGAGCAGTCGGCTCGCGGGTGCAGTCACCGGGGTGGGGGCAGGGGCCATCACGCTCGCGGTGGCGGAGATCGGCGCCGCACTGCTCGCGCGCTCCGGAACCCAGGGCGGCACCGCCTCACCGCTGCAGGCCGTCGCCGGAGCCTTCGTCGACCGGACGCCACCGTGGTTGAAGGACTTCGCGATCGCCACCTTCGGCACGGCGGACAAGCTCGTCCTGCTGACCGGGATGGCCGTGGTCCTCACCGGGATCTGTGCACTGATCGGCATCATCGGGGCACCCAGCCCGCACCGTCCGGCAGGGCGGGTCGGGGTAGGTCTCGCCCTGTTTGCGGCGGTCGGAGCGGTCGGTGTCCTGGCCGTCACGACCCGGCCCCAGTTCAGCGCGGTCGACACCCTGCCAACCATCGTTGGCACCCTGGTCGGGCTGTTCGCCCTCGACCAGTTGTGGCGCCGGCTCACGCTGGCCAGCCCGGCCTCCCAGGGCACCTCGGCCTCCCAGGGCACCTCGGCCTCCCACGGCACCTCGGCCTTCCACGATGTCTCAACTCCCCACGGTGCCGGGGCCGCGAGCCGGCGCGCGGTGCTGGCCTGGGGAGGCGGCCTGACCGTCCTCGGCGCCATCGGCATCCTGGCGGGCCAGACGCTGAGCCGGGCCGCCGAGGTGGTGATGGAGGCGCGTGAGCGTCTGGGCATCCTGCGGGTGGCCGACCCGGTGACCGTCCCCGCGGCCGCGTCGCAGGGCGTGCCCGGCCAGGCGGCATACATCACGCCCGGGGATGAGTTCTATCGGATCGACACCGCGATCACCGTCCCGCAGGTCGACCCCGACACCTGGCGGCTGCGGGTGACCGGGATGGTCGATGAGGAGATCGAGCTGACCTTCCAGGACCTGCTCGACGCCGACCTGGTCGAGGCCCTGGTCACGCTCACCTGTGTGTCCAACACCGTCGGTGGTCACCTCGTCGGCAACAGCGTCTGGACCGGGCTGCCGATCCGCGACGTGCTGGCCCGTGCCGGGGTGCAGGACGGGGCGGACATGGTGCTGTCCACCAGCGTCGACGGGTTCACCGCCGGCACGCCGCTGGAGGCGATGACTGACGACCGCAACGCCCTGATCGTGATCGCGCAGAACGGGGAGCCGCTGCTGCCCGAGCACGGATTCCCGGTGCGCCTGGTCGTGCCCGGGCTCTATGGCTATGTCTCGGCGACCAAGTGGGTGACCGAGCTCAAGGTGACCCGTTTTGACCAGGACGAGGGCTACTGGACCCCGCGGGGCTGGTCGGCACTCGGGCCGATCAAGACCGCCTCACGCATCGACGTCCCGCGTGCCGGTGAGCCGGTCAACGCAGGTGAGGTCGTGATCGCCGGGGTGGCGTGGGCCCAGCACCGCGGCATCGAGCGGGTCGAGGTGCGCATCGGAGACGGTGACTGGCAGGAGGCCACCCTGGCGCAGGAGCCAACGATCGACTCCTGGCGCCAGTGGAAGCTGGTCTGGCAGGCCGAGCCGGGGGAGTCTGCCGTGTCCGTCCGGGCCACTGACGCCACCGGTGAGGTGCAGACCGACGAGCTCGCCCGCCCCGCGCCCAACGGTGCCAGCGGGTGGCACACCATCGACGTCAGGGTCGAGGGGAGCTGAGCCACGGGCCACGATGAGCGCTGTCGCTGTCGTCGCGATCTGGGTCGCCTACCTCGCCGGGTGGACCGCCCTGCGGGGCGCCCTCACCGCGCTGCCGACACCGCCCTGGTGGGCGATCCTGCTCTGGTGCGTGGTGGCGGTGCCGTCCCTGGTGCAGCTGCTCTGGGCGCCCGGGCTGCTCGCGTGGGGTCAGCGGGACAACGCGGCCGTCAGTGAGGGGCAGTGGCGGCGCCTGGCGACCTCGATTGTCCTGCAGGACGGCGGGTGGGGCGGCACGGTCTTCAACCTGGTCATGCTGGCCGTGACCCTGCTGCTGGTCGCGCAGGTGTGGCGTCCCGGGGCGACCGTGGCCGTCTTCGTCATCGGCGGCGTGGCGTGCAATGTCCTCACCGTCCTGCTCTCCGGTGAGCCCGGGGCGGGCAACTCAATGGCGACAATGTGCCTGCTGAGTGCTGCGGCGGTGACCGTCGTGCGGGGAAGCCCGCCTGCGCGGCGCACCCTCGTCCCGGTCATCCTCGTGGCGGTGGCTGCCGTCGTGCTGCTGGTCGGTGCTGACGAGCACGGGCCGGCGCTCGCCCTCGGACTGCTCGTGGGGCTCCTGGTGTCGCCCCGGATCGTGCGGTCCTAGCCCGGTCAGGGCGCGTCCGGCGCAGCGACCGGGAGGTCGGGCTGGTCGCTGACCACCGGCTGGTCACTGACCACGGACTCGTCACTCTCCAGCGGCTGGTCACTCACCACGGGCCCGTCACTGTCGCACGGCCCGGTGGTGCCGATGCTGGAGCGGACGCCAGCCAGAGCGGTCTGCATGCGCGTGACCTGGCCGTGGGTGAACATCGTCATCGTGTCGTCGTCGACATAGTCCATGTAGTTCATGAACAGGTCCCCGTCGGGGGCGTTGTCGCAGGACAGCGTGGGAAAGCTCGGCTTGCCGGCGTTGGGCCCGCCCTGGTTGGGGGTGTCCTCGACGAAGTCGCTGCCGTGGCACCCGCTGCCGTCATCGCCCCAGATGTGCCGCAGGTTGAGCCAGTGCCCGACCTCGTGGGTCGCGGTCCGCCCGAGGTCGAACGGGGCGCTCGCCGTGCCGGTGCTGCCGCAGGCCGTGTGCGTGATGACCACGCCGTCCGTCTCGTCCGGTCCACCCGGGAACTGGGCGTATCCCAGCAGCCCGCCGGCCAGCCGGCAGACCCACAGGTTGAGGTACTGACCGCTCGGCCAGGGGTCGGCGCCACCGGTGGCCGAGGACTTCACGGCGTCGTCAGCGCCGAAGCCGTTGACACTCGTGCGGGTGCGGGTGATGCCGCTGGTCGCAGCCCCGTCGGGGTCGGTGCCGGCCAGCTCGAACGTGATCCGGGCATCGGCGCGCAGGAGGGCGAACGGCTCCGGGACGGTGCCGCCGTCGGCGTTGAGGTTGCGGAAGTCAGCATTGAGGGTCTCGATCTGGGAGGCGATCTGCTCCTCAGAGATGTCCTCGGCATCGCTGTGGTGCACGACATGGACCACGACGGGGATCGTGGTGCACCCGGTGCGCTGGACGGTCCCGCCGCTGCGCTGTGCCTGCCAGGCCTCGTTCTCACACCGGGCGCGACGCTCGGCATAACCCGGCACCTCGCGCAGCAGGCGCTCATGGACCCGGTCGGTGGCGCAGGTGCGGGTGACTGGCAGAGAAGGCCCCTCACTCTCCGGCGTGCTGGTCATGCTCGTGTCCTTCCGCTCGTCCCGCCCTCATCACCAGTGCAGCCTGCCCCGTGCCACCGACAGTGAGGTGCAGGGTGCGACCGTCGCCGGCCTCCACCACGACCTCATCGCCCACCAGATGCCAGGTGCCAGTGGTCGTCTCGGGCCGGTCAACGGGACCGGGCCGACCCACCGCGGCGTCCCCACCGGCACCGAGGACGATGCTCTCCCGCGGCATCCGCGCAGGCGGAAACGCAAAGGAGTCCGGCCGATAGATCTCCAGCCCGGGGGAGTCCTCCTCGTGGGAGTGGAACCACTGCCCCACCAGGTGCGCGTCCGCGGCCGGTATGTCGGAACTCATGTCATCCCCTCTCCTCCCGATCAGTGTCGCGGAACTCGCACCCTGCCGCGACCCTTGCCGCGGGAAGGGGCTCGGGCCTAGGTTCAGGCCATGGCACCCACGCGCGCGGTTCCCGCCGGAGCGGACGACCCCCCGATCCAGCCCACGGAACGCGACCCCTCGACATACACCAAGAGAGGTCGGGTGAAGCGGGATCTCTATGACGCTGAGCTGGCCCGCCTCCAGGAGCAACTGGTGATGCTGCAGTACTGGATCCAGTCCCAGGGGTTGAAGGTCCTGGTGATCTTCGAGGGGCGTGGGTCGGCAGGCAAGGGTGGGGTGATCAAGCGGATCACCGAGCGGACCAGCCCGCGGATCGTGCGCGTCGTGGCGCTGCCCAAACCGACCTCCCGGGAGCGCTCGCAGTGGTACTTCCAGCGCTATGTCGAGCACCTGCCCGCCGCGGGGGAGATGGTGCTCTTCGACCGGTCCTGGTACAACCGCTCCAACGTTGAGCGGGTCATGGGCTACTGCACCGACGACGAATACCAGGAGTTCCTGCGCAGCTGCCCCGAGTTTGAGCGGATGCTGGTGCGCTCGGGGATCGTGGTCATCAAGTACTGGTTCTCGGTGAGTTTTGAGGAGCAGCGCCGCCGCTTTGAGTCACGCAACGCCGAGCCGTTGAAGCGGTGGAAGCTCTCCGACATGGACCTGGCCGAGCACGAACTCTATGTCGAGTACTCCATGGCCAAGGACACGACCTTCCAGTTCACCGACACCAAGCAGGCGCCCTGGCACGTCGTCCCCTCCGACGACAAGCGGGCCGCCCACCTCAACTGCATCAGCCACCTGCTGGCCCAGTTCGACTACGAGGACGTGGCACCCGACGCGGTCACCCTGCCGCAGATGAAGGATGTGCCCTACGTCCGTCCGCCGATGCATGAGCAGACTTTTGTGCCCCAGCTCTGGTGAGGGACTGTATGACGCCCGGCCGGTAACGCGGGGTTTAGGTTGACGTTATGGAGATGGCGCTGGAGGAGGCACGCGAGGTGATGGAGCAGGCCACGGCCCGTGCCGGGGTGAGAGTGCGCCCGCTGACCGAGACCGAGGACCTGGTCGAGATGGAGGCCCTCTTCACGGCCGTCTGGGAGCATCCGCCCGGCTCCGTGGAGCTCGACATCTCGCTCCTGGCGGCCCTGGCGCGCTCCGGCAACTATGTCGTCGGAGCCTTTCGGGAGGACAGCCTCGTCGGTGCGACCGCAGGCTTCCTGTGCGAGCCGTTCCCGGTCACCCTCTACTCCCATGTCACGGGTGTGGACCGGCAGCGCGCGGCCCGCGGCACCGGTACGGCGCTGAAGGCCTATCAGCGTGTGTGGTGTCTCGAGCGGGGCATCACCGGGGTGCGCTGGACCTTTGATGCGCTGCAGGCCCGCAACGCCCGGCTCAACATGGGCCGGCTCGGTGCGGGCTGGGCCAGTTTCCACGTCGACTACTACGGGGTGCTTCGGGACGGGCTCAACCGCGACACCGGCTCCGACCGGCTGCTGCTCCACTGGGACCTGAGCAGGACGGCGGCCGACCGGGACGCCCAGCGCCCCGCGGACGTGACCCACACCCTGCTGTCTGTGGGGTCCGCTGGTGAGCCGGTCCTGGGGGCCGCGCCCACGGCACCCACCCGTCTGCAGATCCCGACCGACATCGACGCGCTCCGCGCGAGCGACCCGGCCCTCGCCCAGCGGTGGCGTGACACCCTGCGCGAGGTGCTGCCGGGACTGATCGCGACCGGCTGGCAGGTGGTCGACTTTGACGACCGCGGTGCCTATGTGATCGTGCCGCCACAGCAGGAGGAGTCGCTATGAGAGTCACCGGTGCCACGATCCATCCCATCCACCTGCCGCTGCGCGACCCGTTCGTGGTGGCCTATGCCCGGTGGGAGTCGATGCCCTCGATCATCGTCGAGCTGCACACCGACACCGGCCTGACCGGCTGGGGCGAGTCGGTGCCCGATGAGACGGTGACGGGGGAGTCGCACAGCGCGGCCGTGGCGATGCTGCGCGACGTGCTGCTGCCCGCGATCCGGGGGCGTGAGGTGGCCGACATCGACGGCGCCCACGCCGCCATGGCACGGGCCGTCGGGGGCAACCCGTCGGTCAAGGCCGCGATCGACCTCGCCCTGCACGACCTGCTGGGTCAAGCAGCGAGTATGCCGGTGCACCAGCTCCTAGGCGGCCACACCGACCGACCGCTCACCTATCCGCGAGTGATCAGCGTCGGGACACCGGAGGCAATGGCCAGCGGCGCGGAGGTAGCGCTGGCGCAGGGGTTCACGGAGATCAAGATCAAGGTCGGGGCCGGCGAGCCGCGGGAGGACATCGCGCGGGTGCGCGCCGTCTGCGAGGCCGTGGGGGAGCGGGCCCAGGTGCGGGTCGATGTGAATCAGCACTGGCGGACACCGGCGGTCGCGGTCCCGGCGATCCGTCAGCTCGAGGGGCTCGGGCTGCGGTGGATCGAGCAGCCGGTCGCTGCTGCGGACATCACCGGTCTAGCCGAGGTGCGCTCGGTGACGTCCGTGCCGATCATGGCCGATGAGTCGGTGCACGGCATGGCCTCGCTGCTGCAGATCATCCGCGAGCGGGCAGCCGACGCGGTCAATCTCAAGCTGATGAAGACCGGCGGACTCCAGCCCGCGCTGGCGATGGTCGCGGCCGCCCAGGCGGCCGGGCTGTGGGTGCAGGTGGGGTCGATGGTCGAGTCCTCGATCGGGTCGGCGGCTGGCTATCACCTGGCCGCGGCACGGCGCCACGTCACCTCCACCGAGCTGACCGGTCCGCTGCTGTTCAGCCGCGACGTGGGCGACCTGACCTATGAGCCACCGACCGTGCACCTGTCTGACAGCGCTGGGTTGGGCGTGCGGGTCGACCGTGATGCGCTGGAGGCGCTGCTGGTCGCAGAGCCGATCGCGCTCTGACGGATCCGCGCTGATTGCGCCCGGGGGCATTCTCCGGAGACGGGTGTCTGAGTCACCTGGCGACTCAGACACCCGTCTCGCACACGTGCCCATGGCCCCGGAGCAGGGCCGTCGCCCGTCGCGGTCGTGACCCGCCGCCTCCACAGCGTGACCCGCACCCTCCACAGCGTGCCGGGCGCGCTCCTGCGGTCCACAGTTGCTCTGGGCGACGTCGGTGCACAAGCGTGGCGAGTGATGCTGTGGACATGACCAACCAGGACGTAAGGAACTTGACGCTGACCGCGCAGGTTGCCCTGGCGGTTCGTGCGGCGCGTCGCAGGGACGGCCACAGTCAGCGCGACCTGGCACACCTACTCGGCTGGAGCCAGTCCCGGGTGCGCCGGCTGGAGACTGACGCCAGCTCGGTCCCTTTGTCTGTGGTCGCGGAGGCTGTTGCGCTCGGAGGCTTTGAACTGGCCGTCGTCGACCCCTTCGTGACCCACGAAACTCCGGCCTGGGAGCAGACGGATCTCGTTGCCAGGGATCGTGCGGGCAGGCGCTTCCCAGCCCATCTTGAGGTGGTGCCGTGCCCCGGAGGCCCCGCGTGGTGGTGGGACCAGGAATACATCCGACTCAGACGTCCTCTGGGGGCCACGCCGACGTGGACAACTGTTGCCCGCGATCCGCTGAGAGGCCTTCGACTTCCGGGCACCTGATCCAGCGCCACTGGGCCTGACGAGAGCGCTGTACCGACTGGGGCACCCCACGCCGTCGAGTGGCAAAGGCGCTCAGGGCACGGTCTGGGCCTGGGAGAGTCGAGCCACTCCAGATGCCGCCATAGGGTAGGGCCTCGTGGGTGAGGTGTTCGCGGGCCGCTACGAGCTGGTTGACCCCCTCGGCGAGGGCGGCGCCGGGGTCGTCTGGCGCGTCTGGGACCAGCGCGAGGACTGCTATCTGGCGGCCAAGGTGCTGCGCCAGGTCGATGCCGCGTCGTTGCTGCGCTTCATCCGCGAGCAGGCCGTGCGCATCGAGCACCCACACGTGCTGGCTCCGCTGGGCTGGGCCGGCGAGGACGACAGGGTGCTGTTCACCATGCCGATCATGCGTGGCGGCTCGGTGGCGACCTTGGTCGGTGACTTCGGCCCGCTCCCGCCCCGGCTGACCGCGATGCTGCTCGACCAGCTGCTCGTGGCCCTCGACCGGATCCACGGCCAGGGCGTGATCCACCGCGACGTCAAGCCCGCCAACCTGTTGCTCGACGCCACGGGGCGGGAGCTGCCGCACCTGAGGCTGAGTGACTTCGGTGTCGCCGCGGCCATCGACGAGCCGCGCCTGACCCACGGTCCGGTCACGCTGGGCACACAGGGCTATCTGGCCCCCGAGTGTCACCAGCCGGGCTGGGAGCCGGACCCGCGGGCCGACCTCTATGCCGCGGGCATGAGTGCCCTGGAGATGGTGACCGGGCAACGCCCCGCCGTGACGCGACCGCTCGAGGCACTGGAGGGCGCGGACGTGCCAGAGGACCTGGCGCAGGTGATCCGATGGCTCGGGGAGTTCGACCCGGACCGGCGCACTGCGACGGCCGCGCTGGCTCGCGAGCAGCTCGCCGCCACCGGGCTGCTCGCCGGCGCTGCGGCGGAGGTGCTCGGCGAGATCGAGGTCTTCGACCAGGTCCCGGAGCTGCCCGAGGGATGGATGCCTGACGGCCCGAGCCACGCGCTCCCGGGAGCCACCGCGAGGCACGCGCACCCGGCAGCGCAGGCATCGACCTCACACGAGACAACACGCGCCCAGCCCTCGCCGGTCAAGGACCGCCGAGGGCTGGGGGTGGCCCTGCTGCTGCTTCTGGCGGGTGCCGTCGCCCTGCTGCTGGCGGCCTATCTGACCTGGGGCTGAACAGGCACGACGCGTCACGGGGAGGGGCGGCTCCCCGGGCGCAGCCTGCACCAGCTCGGAGCCCCGGGGCCGCGAGGCTCAGGTGCGCATCACCTTGGCCAGCAGGGCGCCGCCGGCTCCCAGCAGCCCGAGGCCGCCCACCACCAGGGCGATGATCAGCCCGTTGGGCGCGCCGTCGTCCGGGGACTCGACCGGCGGGGCGGCCGCGACGTCCTCGCCGGTGGCCTCCGCCTGGTCGTTCGGGGCCGTCTGCTCCGGCGCGTCGGTGGACGCGGCGTCCTCGGCGGCATCGCCGCCTCCCGCGGTGGCGGTCTCCTCGGTGAGGTCACCGACAGCGGAGGGGTCGGCATACTCCGGGAAGCCGGACGGCTGCCCGACGGCCTCGGTGGTGAGGGTGAAGGGCACCGGGAGCAGCTGCTCCTTGCTGGAGGTAAGACTCACGGCGACGTAGTAGTCACCAGCCAGGCTGGACGCACCCAGGGCGGTCCCACTGCCCCGGTTGGCCCAGCGGACCTCGTGGGTCGTCGCTGCCACCTGCGAGGCACCCTCGTCGTCAAGGATCTCGCGGCTGGACAGATCACCCATCCGGGCCAGGCCATCGTCGGCCTCGCCCCGGGTGGGGCCGACGATCTCGATGTCCACGACGTCGCTCACATAGCCGATGGAGTCGGCCAGGGCGCCTTGCGGTGCCGGGAACTCCGCCAGTGCCTGCAGCCGCTGCCCGTAGTCGACGGGCACCTTGAAGAACACGATCTCGCCGCGCGTCAGCTCCGAGGAGACGGTCTGCCCCGGCTCGATCCGAGGTGCGTCGTTGAGGGAGGAGCCAGCCACGACCTCGGCTGCGGGCTCGCCCGGCTGCATCTCCACCCACTCTGCCCGGTCGGCCCGACCGGGCAGCTCCTCGCGGTTGGTGATCGGGTTGTCCTCCGCCACGACGATTTCCGCCGGGGTGCCGTAGAGCTGCTCCGACCCGCCGCCGAGCTTGACCCGCAGCATCAGCTCGTCCGCCTCCTCACACGCCGTGGCGAAGTTGGTCCCTGTCGACCGCACGGACGCCGTGCCGAAGGTGTTGCTCATGCCGGCACCCCAGGGTGTGCCGACGGTGCTGTCGCATCCGCGCCCTTCCGGAGTCTCGAGATAGAGCTGGTAGGAGGAGGTGCCACCGTGCTCGGGACGCATGGTCAGGCCGATGTGCAACGTCGAGCCCGGGACGGTCCGCCTGACCCGGTACCACGTGGTGACCTCCTCGTTGATCGCGGCGTGATCGGTGAACTGCCCCGCGACCAGGGTCGGTGCTGATTCCGGGTCGGTGGTGCCCACAACCGGCTCGCCCATGATCGTGAACGGCCGGAACGCGCGCGTGGAGACCTGGGTCAGTGCACTGGTGAGGGTGTCGGTGTCGGTGGCATCGATGTAGGTGCCGTTGCCGGCCGCGGCGATGCACTGCAGCTGCTCGCGCGCCTGGCTGTCGACGTCCAGACCGACCACGTGGATCGCTAGGTCGATGCCGTCCTCGGTCAGGCCCTCGGCGACCTCGCACGGGTCGGGGTCGCAGGTGGAGATCCCGTCCGAGACCAGCAGGATGGAGCGCTGCCCCTCCGAGCCGAGGTCCGCGGCGCCCTCCTGGAGTGCATAACCGATCGGGGTCTCCCCGCCGAACGGCTCGTAGTCCTGGACGGCCGTCCGCAGGTCAGCCCGGTTGTGGGCGCCGACGGGCACGACGAGCTCGGAGTCGTTGCAGGCCGCCGTGGTGTTGGACTCGCTCTCGGTCGAGGCGAACAGTCGCAGCCCGACCCGCTGGTCAGCATCGAGGTCGTCGACCACGGAGTCCAGGGCGGTCCGCGCGGTATCGATCTTGGGGTGGCCCGCGCCGTCGTTGTCACGCATCGAGCCGGAGGCGTCGAGCACCAGGAGCAGCTGGCCGTCGGTGGAGTCCGGGGAGTCCTGGGCATCCGGCGTGGTGATCAGCGGAGTCATGCCGAGCGCCGGTGCCGCCAGGAACCCCGTGGTGATCAGCGGTGTCACGCCGAGCGCCGGTGCCGCCAGGAAGGCCGTGGTGATCAGCGTCGTGAGAGCCATCGCAGCACGGCGGGTGGTGAGCCTGGTCATGATGTCGTCCCCTTGAGGTCGTGAGCCTTTGCGAAAGCAAACGTAGAAGTTTGCAAGTGCAAAGTCAAGCCTCACGTGTGAAGCAAAGGTCACCGCAGTTTACCGCCGGTGTGCGAGCGAATTGCCTGGCGATGCCCGCGGCTTCCGCCGTCGGCACGTTAGGCTGATGTTCGCAGACGCAAACTCTTGTGGGAGAGGTGATGTGGGTGACCGACGCTGTCGAACTCAACCGGCAGGCGCAGCGGGAAGCGTATGGCGCACCCCTGGCCGAGACCTTCCGCGCCCTCATGGGGGACTTTGCGCTGACGCAGGCCGGACTGGCTCAGGTGCTCGGGATCTCACCGCCCATGCTGTCGCAACTGATCGGTGCCCGGCGCGTCAAGATCGGCAATCCAGCCGTCCTGCACCGGCTGCAGGCGCTGCGGGAACTGGCCGAGGCGGTGCGCACGGGTGGCGTCTCCACCGACGAGGTGCCGGACCGGCTCAACGAGATCCAGGCGTCCACCGGCCAGTGGACCCGCACCGATGCGCACGTCGCACCGAACGGGGATGAGTTGGCCGTCGACGGACTGCGCAGCCTGTTGCGAGCGGTGGCATCGGGGCAGGAACTCAAGTCGGCCGCAGCCGCGCTCGAGGGAGCCCACCCGACCCTCGCTGAGGTGCTGCGGGTCTATGGCATGGGCCCGGTCGGTCCGGCGCGGGAACACTACGCGCGGCACCGCGACCTGTTCTGAGGGTCTGTCGGCCTGCCCTGAGGGTTATAGCCGAGTGCCCGACCTGCAGAACAACCGGAGGTCAGCCGGCGTCGGTGGTGCCCTCATAGAGGCCGATGTGGTTGCCGTCGGGGTCCTCGAAGGCAGCCCACCAGCTGGTCTCGCTGATCGGGCTCTTGTCCATGGTGACCGTGCCGCCCTGCTCGGTGACCAGGGCCAGCGTGTCCTCGATCGAGTCGACCTCGACATAGGAGCGGGGCTGGGTGAATCCCTCGCCGCGCGGTGCGAGACCGCCGCCGCTGATCTTGTTGGGTGCCTGCCACATCGGGTAGCCCTCAAAGCCGGGGATCTCCGCGATCTGCCAGCCGAAGAGGGTCTGATAGAAGCTCGTCGCCCGCTTGCTGTCGCTGACCGGGATGTCGATGTGGGTGATGTCGCCGTGGGGCATGACTGCCTCCTCGCGTCGGTGCGTCCGGTGATCGGCCGCCGTGTTTCGAGTGTGTCACCGACGTCCGACAGTCGCAGCGGCACGGCACGGCACGGCACGGCACGGCACGGCACGGCACGGACTAGTGTCAGCGCTCATGGCCCCTGTCAGTGACGTGCACCCGCCGACTGCCTTCTCCCAGCTGCTCGGGATCGAGGAGGTCGTCGCGGGGCCGTCCCGCGCGGTCTATCGCATGACGATCTCCCCGCAGTTCGCCAACCGCAACGGGGTGTTGCACGGCGGGGCCCTGATGTCGCTGGTCGACCATTGTGCCGGGACCATCGCATTTGCGAACTGCCCTCCCGGCACGACCAACGTCACGCTCGAGGCCAAGACCAACTTCTTCCGCGCCGCGCGGATCGGCGACACCGTGATCGCCGAGGGGCACCCTCTGCACGTGGGCCGCACCTCCGTCGTGGTCCAGGTGATGACCACGCGCGGTGACGGCAAGGAGGTCTCTGCCACGACCCAGACGCAGCTCTATCTGGAGTGGGCGGACTAGACCCTTCTGCGGACCAGCGGACCGGACCGGCGACCAGATCGGCGGACCGGCGGACCGGACCGGACCGCTGGCTGAGTGTGGACGTGACGTGCGTGAGCCCTAACGGACCCGGATCGGGGTGCTGAGCAGTCCCGGTTGCCCGTCGACGAGCTGGCGCAGCGTGTAGGTGCCGGAGACGACACCCGGGATCGTGACCTTGCCCTTCGGGTTCGCCTTGCGCTCGATGACGACCTCACCGCCCAGCCGGAGCTGGACCGTGGCCCCGGGAGTGGCCAGGACGTGCATGGCCTTGCCGGTGATCTTGTCCAGCGTCGGCGCAGCAGACACCGACGCGGTCGGGTCGCCCTGGCTCGGCAGCCCGTAGTCGCAGACGCCCTCGGGGAAGATCTCCTGCAGACGCGAGACCTGAGCACCGCTGGGCTCCCAGTCCCCATAGAGGTCCTCGGCCACGGCGGTCTGGACCGGCATCAGGTTGCACTTGTAGATGTCACCGGTGATCGGTCCGCCGGCCTCGATCCGCGAAGTGGTGTGCAGCTCGAAGCTCTGCGTGCAGGCGCCCTCAGGCCCGTCGTCGAGGATGCCGGACCAGACCCCGTCGCCGCGGGCGATCTCATCGCCGTCGCTGGTGACACAGCGGTCGGCCGCCAGCGCCGGGGCCGCCTCCGTCACGGTTAGGCTCGGGTCGGCAGCCAGGTTGGCCATCCACTCATCGATGGTGTCCAGAGCCTGATGCGTGAACTCCGCCTCGGGCCCGTCGCCGTTGGCGTCGGTGCCCATGAACCAGATGACCTGGCCGTCGTGGTCGCCCTGGCCGTCCAGCAGCCGCTGACGCACCGCGAACGACTGGTGGGAGTTGTGCATGTCGAGCACGTGCTCGAGATAGGGCCGCGCGTCGATGATCGGGATCTCCCGCGGGAGGGAGCCGCGGAAGACCAGGCCCGAGTCATAGACGTTGGAGATCGCGGTCAGGTCGCCGGTCGTGCGCGGGGCGGGAGTCACTCCCTCGTCGGGGGAGAGGTTGGCGTTGCGCAGGGACCACGGGTCGAAGAGCTCGGTCCAGGGGATGTCACCTGTGGCCAGGCCCACCCGCACTGCTCCGATTGGTATGCCGCGGCCCTGGGCTATGCGCGCCAGGACGGTGTTGAGGGACTCGAACGGGACGCCCTCCTGGACCATGTCGGGGGTGTCCTTCCACCCGCCCACCTCGGCGTTGACCTCGAGGAACTGCTCCGGGGTGATCACGCCGGAGGAGACCGAGCTCAGGCCGTACTGCACCCCGACGTTGTCCCATGTGGAGCGGGCGAAGCCGGTCTCCGGATCGGTGCCGTAGGCCTCGCGGGCGTCGTCCCAGTGGGTCCGCTCGATCTGGTCCACCTGGTCACCGAGCAGCTCCCAGTTGGTCTCGGAGCCATAGAGCGGGTTCATGGCCAGGGGCAGCAGCCCGAGCCAGCCTTCCAGGCACTCGCTGGAGCCGCTCTGCTGAGGCAGTTGTATGCCGAGCGCCGCCAGTCCCTCCTTGGCCTCGTTGAGGGCCTCCGCGTTGTCGCCGAGGTAGCCCTCGATGGAGTTCAGGCCCTGCAGCAACTTTCGGTTGTCCCAGTCCTGCCAGTAGCCCGCATCCTCGGCCTCCAGGTCCATCCACCGGTCCAGCAGGGCGCAGTCCCCGACGTGGATGGTCTGGGTCGTCATGTCCGGGTAGGGGACCTGAGGCACCAGGGCGTCGAGAAGGTCGGGGTGGTTCTGGGCGTAGACGTATTGCTGGATGCCGCCGCCGGAGCCGCCGAGCCCGACGGTGTAGTCCGGCTCCCCGTGGGTGGCCACGAAGTGGTCCTTGACCATGACCGCGGTGCGGCCACCGACGAGCAGGTTGTAGTGGTCCGCGGTGATGGTGCCGGTCGAATACATGACGGCGTAGCCCATCCCCAGCCGGTCCGGGTCGCCCTTGACCGCCCGCGCACGGGTGCCACGATCGTCATACCGACCCTGGGTGTGCCCGATGCCGACGCCGCCCTGGAACTGGAAGAGCAGGCGCCCGTTCCACAGGCTGTCGTCGCCGTCCTGCGGGTCGCCGCTGGTCACCTCGTCCTCGGTGGCCAGCATCGAGATCGAATAGATGAACCGGTTGAGGACTCCGCGCTCGTGCCGGACGAGGTAGGGCACCTCGGTGCCGTCCATCAGGGTGGTCGTCGCCAGCGTGGTCCCGGCCGGCATGGCTGCTGCGATGTCGGCGACCGGGTCGGCCCCGTCGCCCCGCACGACGTGCGGTAGGCCGGTGGTGTCCACCGCGTAGTACCAGGTCTTGGTCTCGGCGAAGCAGTCCTTGCTGAAGCCGATCACGTCCCCGTCCGCGTCGAGCACGGGTGTGCCGATGCCGTCCTGGTTGTCCACGACAAGGTCCAGCCCGTGGTCCTGGGCCGTGCACGCAAAGGGGTACTGCACCGGCGGATCGGCCGCCAGCTGCGGCACGTCACCGACTGCGACCGGGGCTCCGGCCAGCATGGTGAACCCCAGGGAGGTGGCCCCGAGGAGAGAGACAAGACGGGAGCGGAGTCCAGTTGCCATGGTGCACTTCCTTGTGCCAGCAGGTCCCGAGTGATTGGACCATACCGCTGGACGCACGCTCCGTAAAGACCCTGGTCAAGGGGCGTGCTAGCCCGTCGGTGGACCCGTCGTTCAAGGGTGCGCCGGCCGGGCCGCCACCGATGGCGGCCCGGCCGGGGTGGTCAGGCGCCGTAGCGGTCGACCAGTGCCTCGAGGTCCTCGAGGGACAATTCGTCGCTCATCCCCATCATGGGCACCTTGATGACTGGCATCGAGGTCATGAAGGCCGCCATGGCCGGGTCCTCGCTGTCCGGCCCGAACAGCGTGCCGAAGTCGCCGAGCGCGTCGGTGAGAGCGGCGCCGGCCTCGGGCTGTTCCAGCCACTCACCGATGGTCGAGTGCATCGTGAGCGGCCCACTGATCGCGGGTGCCACCAGCTCCACCGTGGTCTCCAGCGGCAGATCGCGCGAGAACTGCGAGCGGTTCTCCCGCCCGCGGTCGAGGACCAGGTCGATGCTCGCGCCGCGACTCACGCAAGAACGGACGGGGACCTGCTCGACGATCTCGGGCTCGGCCGGCCAGCCGACGGCCCGATGGCAATAGACCGTGCCGGTGCGCGAGGTCTCCTTGGCCTTCAGCACGATCCCGTCCGGTCCCAGCGGGATCCGCAGAAGGTAGGGCAGGGTCGTGCCCTCCTCCGGGCTACGGGCGATGACGAAGTCCTCAGGCACAGGACCAGCGTAGGCCGCTACAACCGTCGGCGACCGGCACGCACTGCGAAGTCATCCACTGCGTCGGTGATCTCAGGGCTCCACCAGTAGGTGGCTCGGGATGCGTAGTGGGTGCCGCTGCTGACCACTCCGGACTCGAGCAGCGGAGCCATGATGCGCGGGGCGTTGGTCGGTGACGCGCCGAGCTGGTCGTGCAGCGTTCTGGCCGTGATGAGGGGGAAGCGCAAGAGTAGGTCGGCGACCTGCCAGGCCGTCGAACCCCGGCGTGAGCGGATGCGGTCATCCCAGGATGCGCGGATGTCTCGGACCTCGGTCACCAGAGCGGTGGCGTTGGTCACCGCTTTCAGCGAGCTCGCCGTGAAGAGCCGCACGATCGACTCCGGATCTCCGTCGCGATAGCTGTCCAGCGCCTCGTGGTAGCCGCGGGTGTCGGTCAGCAAACCAGCGGAGACTGGAACCACGCCGTGCTGCACGAGCCCGCTCTGGCGGAGCATGACATGCATCAGCGCTCGGCCAGTGCGACCGTTGCCGTCGGTGAACGGGTGAATGGTCGCGAACTGGGCATGGGTGAGGGCCAGTTGACTCATCCGCGGCAGGTCGGTCCGTTGGGCGAAGAGCGCGAGGTCGCTCATGGCGGCAGCGATCTGCTCGTGGTGGGGCGGGATGAAGTGCGCCCCCACGGGAGTGGAGGCATGCCCGCCGATCCACACCTGTTCGGCGCGGAAGATCCCAGCCTGGTGGCGAGGATCAGTGCGCATCAACTCTTCGTGCAACGCCAAGACCCCGGCCACGTCCGGCGCGGTTGCGACATCGATGGCTCGGCGCAGAGTCCGTGCATTCGCGGCAACGAGGCTCGCGTTGCTTGTGCCCTCGTCGTGGGTCGCCTCGGCCAGGGCGATATTGCGCGCCGAAGAGGTGATGTGCTCGATGTCGGATGATGCGATTGACTCACCCCGCAGCAGCACGGCCGAGTGGGGAACGACGTCCCGGCCCATCCGCTCGTCGAACCTCGCGATCTCGGCGACGGCATCCTCGGCTTCGGCCGTGATGATCGCGGGCAGGGCCGGTGTGATCCTGGCGATCTGGGGGACCACGGCCGACTCGTAGGAAGACTTCGAGGCGGCCAGTCGCTCACGTCGTGTGTGACCGACTGCGTTGTGGACCGCTGTCCACGGACGCGTCTCGTGAGTGACCGCCGGCCACGCCTGTTCCACCACGCACTGATGTAATCGCTAATTGCTATAAGTGATAACACATGCAGGATGACCTGCACGTATCATCATCAGAGACTGAGGCGCGCGACCGCCTCGCCGTCGTCCATCTCGCCCGTCAGCACGAAAACCGGCCTTGAGATAGAACGGCTCGGGACCGCCCTTTTCCTGCACCCAGCTGGTCTCCACCGCCGTGTGCCCCGCAGCCCGCAGCTGGTCAGTCCACATCGCCAGCGCGCGGGCGCCGATGCCGCGACCCTGGTGACGGCGGTCGATGAGATACCGCCACAGATAGGGGTCCGGGGTGCCCTCGTTGATGGCGTCGGCCCACATCAGGAAGCCGACCGGCTCGCCGTCCCCCTCGATGCCGCGCAGCACTGCCACGACCGGGTGTCCGTCCTCGGGCTCCGGGAAGAGCGCGTCGACGAAGGACATGTCCATCGGTGCGACGAAGGTCTCCTGCGAGCGGTGCGTGCGCAGCCGGCGATAGCTCGAGACGTTGTCGTGGCTCAGCTCGACCAGCCGCACCTCCTCCGGTGGCGTGAGCGGCCGGTCCCGCCAGTCGCGCCGCTGCTCGGCGGTCATCGAGTAGTGCAGGTTGTCGTCCCAGGCGCCCCGCCACCAGAACGACTTCTCCGCGAAGGACTCAAAACTCATCCCGAGCCGCTCCAGCAGCCGGGCAGAAGCGTGATTGTCCGGGGACAGCTCACCGACGATCCGATGCACCCCCAGCCGGTCGACCAGGTCGTCGACGACCGCCGACGCCGCCTCGCCGGCATACCCGTTGCCCTGGTGTCCCGCCGCCAGGGAGAACCCGATCTCGGCGATGCCGCAGTGCTCGTCCAGCCCGACATAGAGGTCGCCGATCAGCGCCCCGTCCAGCTCGATCGCCAGCTGGGTCCCCGTGCCCGGCTGCACGTCGTCGCGGTCGGCGTGCGCCGCCACCAGCCGTTCGGCGCGCTCCCGTGGATAGGGCAGGTCCCAGTCCTGGAGCGCGGAGACCTGCGGGTCGTTGCGATAGGCAGTGAGGGCATCGATGTCGTCCTCCCGCAGCATGCGCAGGGTCAGCCGGTCGGTGTGCAGGGGGTATGCCGTGTCGCTCACCTGATCATCGTGGAGCGGTCGCTCAGCGGGGCAACGGGTTTCCGGCAGGTGACCTGCCCCAGTCGCGACCAGTTGATCCGCGGGTGGCGGACGTGACGGTCCTCGCCGGTGCCCTCCCAGGTGATGCCGATCGCGCCGACCAGGGTCAGTGCCTCGGCGACCCGCGGCAGGCTGACCTGCAGCAGGGCATGTCCGCTCCCTTGAGTGAGTCAGGAGTGCAGCAGTCTCAGCCGCACCTCACTCACTTCATGCTCCTCCCCGTTCGCGGGCGCCTCAATGGGTAGTTTTGCCCACGCTCTGGACACCCGATCACGCCTGGTGACGTGATCGGCATACAGCTCGGGATGTAGGCCGGGTGCGCCAGGCTCGCGTCCATCAGCACCTGCTCTGCCTTGGTTCCATGCCACAGCGCTCTCGTTGCCGATGGGATTCGCATGGTAGCGTATTCCCATGAAGGCGACGATTGACTCGGGCGGACGGCTCCTGCTGCCGAAGAGCCTGCGGGACGCATTGGGCCTCGGCCCCGGTTCGACGGTGGATGTGTCGCGTTACGGCAGTGGAGTCCAGATCACACCGGGGGGTCGCACGGCTCGGTTGGAGCGGACCGAGGACGGTCGCTTGGTGGCAACGTCTGAGACTGTCGTCACCGACGACGTGATGTTCGGGTTGATCGACTCGGGCCGGCGGTGAGCAGCGAGCCGCAGGTGGTGCTCGACACGAGCGCGGCCGTGCCGTTGCTTGTGTCGTCGCACGAGGCGCACGCCATGGTCTCCTCCTGGGCGGTCGGGCGAGTGCTCGGTCTCAGCGGTCATGCTCTTGCCGAGACCTATGCGGTCCTGACCCGGCTGCCCGGCGACTCTCGGGTGAGTCCCGCCGACGCGGTGCGGCTGATTGATGACAACTTCCAGTACCGACTGGTGCTCGACTCCGAAGTGGCGGGAGATGCTCATCGAGAGTTGGCGCGTTGCGGGGTGTCGGGCGGAGCGACCTACGACGGACTGGTCGCCCTGACCGCCCGGGCACACGACGCGGTTCTCGTCACCCGAGACGCCCGGGCCAGGCCCACCTACGAAGCGGTGGGTGCGCAGGTGCAGGTGCTCGTCGACACGCGGTGAGCGCCCTCGCCAAGGCGTACGAGTCAGTCGGGCCGCCGCTCGCACCCTTGACGACTGGACAGCAACGACGTGCTGCACGTCAATCCCTGTCGCGCACCTGATCATCGTGGAGCGGGTCGCTCAGCGGCGCAACGGGTTTCCTGCCTGCCACACCTCGCGCGGTGCCTCCGGGGAGGCGAGGACCTCGATGTCGGTGAGCGGGTCGCCGTCGACGAGCACAAGGTCGGCGACTGCGCCCGTGGTGATGCGCCCCAGGTCAGCGCGGCCGATGAGGTCGGCGTTGACCGACGTGGCCGAGCGCAGCGTCTCGAACGTGCCGACGGCGTCGGCCTGCAGCCGCAACCCGGTGAGCTGCTCGGTCTCCAGGGCGCCCATGAGGTCGGTGCCGAAGCCGACGCGCACGCCCGCGTTGAGGGCGATCTGCACGGCGCGCTGGCCCGCGTCGAGGACCTCGGCGTTCTTGGCCCGGGAGACTTCCGGCATACCGAGGTCTTCGCCGTGCCGGTCCATCGCGGCGTAGGTGGCCAGGGTGGGCACCAGGAAGGCGTCGTGCTGCGCCATCAGGGTCGCGGTCTCCTCGTCAAGGAGGTTGCCGTGCTCGATGCTGCGGATGCCGTTGTGCACCGAGTGCACGATGGCCTCGGGGGAGTAGGCGTGGGCCGCGACATAGCTGCCGCGGCGGGCGGCCTCCTCCGAGACGACCGCGAGTTCCTCGGCGGAGTACTGCGGGATGCGTAGCGGGTCGGCCAGTGAGATGACCCCGCCGGAGGTCATCACCTTGATCGCGTGGGCGCCGGTGCGGAAGCGCTCGCGCACGGCCCGGCGCAGGTCGTCAACCCCGTCGACGACCTCGACCGAGTGCCCATCGCACAGGCAGACGTCCAGGTCGGGGGAGCGTGGGTCGCCGTGACCACCGGTCTGGCTCAGCGCCGCACCGGTGTAGAGGTAACGCGGCGAGGCGAACAGTCCCTCGTGGATGGCCGCCGCCAGCCCGGCGTCCCCGCCGGCGACGTCGCGGACCGTCGTGAACCCGCGGCCCAGTGCCCGGCCCAGCCGGCGAGCGGCGACGTGCGCGACATAACTCAGCGGTCGGCCCTCGTTGATGGTCATGTCGAGAGACACGGCATAGGCGTGGAAGTGGGCGTCGATCAGCCCGGGCAGCAGCGTGCGACCACGGCCCTCGATCGTCTCGACCGGGCCACTGGCCTGGTCCTCGGCGCCGGGGCCGACCGCGACAATCCGTCCGTCGCGGACCAGGACCGGGCCGTCCTGCAAGGAGTCGGACTCGCCGTCGAAGACTGCCACGTCAGTGAAGAGGAGGGTCACGTCCCCACGATAGACGTGCGCGTCCTCGCCGTATGCCGTGCGATCGCCCCGGGTGCCGAGGTGAGGGACAGTGCGGTGTGCCGCCGCAGCTGGAGCGGCACATGAAGATGCAGGCCGTGCTCGACCAAGGCAACGACGATGCCGTCCGCGAGGCGATCACGGCGGCCTACGAGATGCAGCGGCGCTAGGTGCGTCCCTGCCCCTGGCGGTTCTCGGCCCGGTCCGACAGGCCCTTGAGTCACCTCGTGAATCACGCGAACTCGTCATAGAAGTTCACGCTCTTCTTTGAGATGTCCCCTGATTTGATCCTCTTCTTGATGTGGCGATACTCGCTTGACGTGATCAACCGGCCATAGTCGGAGTAGATGTTTTTGAGTCCGCCCTTCTTCATCTTCATTTCGCTCAAGGGCTTGGAGGGATCCCACTTCGGAGCCCCTGAGACGTTGAAGTGGATGGTATGCCCTCGTGACGCCGTGAAGTCGATGCCGAGCTTGCTCGTCCTCCGGAAGAACGCTGAGTAAATCCACTTGTTGAGGTCCGGGATTTGCTCCGTGGTGAACATCGTCTTGAGGTCGGCGTCGGCAGTGGCGGCCTTCCTTTTCCCACGCAGCCACCCACTAATCCTCGACGGAGTCAGGGGGGTCGATTTGGCGTGCTCGGCGTCCTTCAGGTTCTTCCCGAAACGGGTGCCTCTCATCCGGTCCATCGCGTCCGGGCCTTCGCCACCCAGGTCGTACAGGCCGATCCAGTCCTTCCTTCCTTTCAGGTAGGCAATCCAGGCCTTGAGGTCGTCATCATGCTGCAGCCCGGGATCCGCTTGGGTGAACTTGGACGACCAGTCAGCTATGTCGTCAACCTCCAGGGCTTCGCGGACGTGAAAGATGCCGGTCGCCGCAGGGTTCATTGCCTGGTTGATCCCAGCGTCCGCGTTGTATGCGTCGATGGTGCGGCGAGCGTGATTCCTCCCTTGGTCCTGGACAGCAAGGCGCTTCGACGTTTCCTTGCGAGCGGTGGATGTCCCGTAGAGGAGGCCGCGCGCATCAGCTCGATCGAGGTCCTTCAGCGGATCCTTGCCACTCTTGACCTTGGATCGTTGTACTACCGCTTGCTGGCGCGCTAGCACCCCGACCGCGGCGGCGTTGCCAGCCGTCCGTTGGAGGGCCATCAGGGCACCGGGGGTCAGGCCAGAGGTCGGGGCGACCCTGGGGTGGGGCGTGACGGGCTCGTCCGTCAGCGGCGGACGATGGCGCAGATTTTGCTGATCCTCGAGGCTCGGGTTGTGCCGACGCATGCTGCCTCCATCCGACGATCCCCCCTGGTGTCGAACATACTGAATCTGCTGCATCCATCACGGGCGAGTGGTGCAGCCGATCGGGCAGTCTTCGCTGCCCGGCTCGCCTGCCGCGCGCGGGGGGCTCCGTGCTCCTCCCAGGACTCCGCCAGCGACACGTCGGCGAAACCGCGGACGCTGTTCGGACGACACAGGCCATGCATGATGGGGACCTGCGTCAACGGAGAGGACAGCACCATGACTGAGCCGCCCCAGGCCGGTCTGGCGCGCGCCGCCAAGCTCTCCACCCTGCCGCTCGGTGCCGCTGCCCGTGCCGTCCGCGGGGTGGGCCGGCGGCTGTCCGGTCAGTCAGCCGAGGACGTCCTCGCGCAGCGCCAGGCGGAGTCCGCACGCCAGCTTTTTGAGGTGCTCGGTGGCCTCAAGGGCGGGGCGATGAAGGTGGGCCAGTTCCTCTCCCTCATGGAGTCGACCCTGCCCGATGAGCAGATGGAGGCCTATCGGGAGAGCCTGACCCGGTTGCAGTCCGCAGCGCCGGCAATGTCCTTCGAGGCGGTGGGCCGGGTCCTGGAGGAGGAGCTGGGGGAGGACTGGCGCTCCCTCTTCAACTCCTTCGAGGAGACCGCGGCCGCGTCCGCCTCCATCGGCCAGGTGCACCGGGCCGTATGGCGCGATGGTCGCCCGGTGGCGGTCAAGGTGCAGTATCCGGGGGCCGAGCAGGCGCTGATGGCCGACGTCACCGCGCTCAGCAGGGTCGCCCGGGTCAGTGGCAGTTTCCTGCCCGGTCTGGAGATGGAGCCGATCCTGGACGAGCTGCGTCGCCGGCTCCACGAGGAGGTCGACTACCGGCTGGAGGGCGACGCACAGCAGCAGTTTGGTCAGTTCTATGCCGGCGACCCGACCTATGCCGTCCCAGGAGTGGTCGACGTGACCCAGCGGGTCCTGGTCACCGAGTGGCTGGACGGCGTGCCCCTGTCCAGCCTGATCGACCGCGCACCGCAGGCCGACCGCGACCGTGCGGGCACGGCATACCTGCGGCTGTTGCTGGAGGCCCCGCAACGTGCGGGCCTCCTGCACGCCGACCCGCACCCGGGCAACTTCCTGCTGCTGCCGGACGGGCGCCTCGGGGTGCTCGACTATGGAGCGGTCAACCGGCTCCCTGAGGGTCTGCCTGACGGGCTGAGCCGGGTGCTCGGCGCTGCAGCCCACGGTGACGCCGAGGAGCTCGTCGAGGTGCTGCGTGACGAGGGCTTCGTGCGACGGTCCGTGGCGGTGGACGCCGAGGCGGTCCGCGGGTTCGTGAACCGGTTCCTGGGACCGTTGCAGGCGGAGGAGTTCACCTTCAGCCGCGAGTGGATGCGCGAGACCTTCGCCGACCTGCAGGACCCCCGCGCCGAGGGTTTCCGGGTGAGCCTGACGCTCAACCTGCCGCCGCAGTATGTGCTGGTGCAGCGGGTCTGGCTCGGTGGGCTGGCCGTGCTCTCGCAGCTGGAGGCGACGGTGCCGATGCGCGAGATCGTCCGGTCGGCGATGCCTGACGCCCTGCGCTGACCTCCGCCGATCGCCCGCTGACGAGAGAGGGGTGTCTCAGTCACCCGGTGACTCAGACACCCCCAGGGAAAGAACCTACGAAATCGTCAGGATGGAGACTCCGGGAGGTGCTGCCCGGACCAGTCGCTGGTCGGCGGTCAGCAGGGTTGCCTGGAAGACACGGCACAGCACCACGTAGTGCGCGTCGGTGACCCGCAGCGACTGGCGCAGGTCCCAGATGTCGTCCAGCAAGGGCTCGACGGAGACGCGTGTGCAGGGGAGCCGTTGCCACGAGGCGAGCGCGCGGTCCGCCTCGTCGGCCGTGATCACGTCGGCACGAGAGAGCCGTGCCAGCGCGGAGAGCACCTCGGTGTCGATGAGGTCCGGAGCGAGGAGTTCTGCGCCTTCCAGCCGACCGAGGGCCAGCTCGCGCAGGGGTCCGGGGAGGACGGCGTTGACGGCGGCGCTGGCGTCGAGGACTAGCCTCACGGACGCGTCGATCGGTTCTCGGGCGCCTCCGACTGGGTGCGCTCGTCCGGGTCATAGTCCATGCGGACCTCGTCAAGGGTCTGCACGACGTCGATGTGACGACTGGGCGTGCGGTCAGCCCGCTGCTCGGCGACCCACTCATCGATCGTGGGCCGGGCGAGATCGCGGCGTAGCAGACGCACGACGTATTCGGACATGCTCACGCTCTGCTCCCGTGCACGCTCGGCGAGCGCGGAGTGAAGCTCGTCCGGGAGGTTGCGAATCTGGAGCATGCTCATGTCATGAATCTAACATGAAGTGATCATGTGTCAGCCGCGTGGACGACTGCGTGCGCTTGGGAAGCTCTGTTTGACTGTTAACACAACTATGACGTAGGCGCTATAGTTGTGTCTATGGAAATCACCACACGGGAGGCGGGCGAGCTGCTGGCCGTGACGCCGGCGAGAGTTCGCGCGCTCATCGCAGCTGACACGCTGCGCGCTCGACGGGTGGGGACACAGTGGCTGATCGACATCGACAGTGTGGAGCAGCAGGCAGCGCTGACTTCGGCGCAGGCAAGGGGCCGTGGCATGGCCCCCCGCGTCGCGTGGGCCGTTGGAGATCTTGTGGATGGGGGAGGTGCTCAGTGGCTGTCCGCCGCGGAGCGCTCCCGTCTGCGTAAGCGTGTCAAGGGCGTGACCAAGGTTGAAGTAGTGCAGAAATGGCTGAGGTCCCGTTCGACCCGCGTCACTCGGTGCCGCATCGGAGTGAGTGACATCGAGGCGCTCCTGGCAGAGCAAGGTGTGGTCCGGACCGGGGTCAGCGCTGCCTCTGCCTACGGGCTGGGACTCGGTGGTGGAGCCAGTGCCGATGCCTACGTCACCAAGGACTTCGAGGAGCGTCTCACCCGGGACTTCTTCCTGATCGAGAGCAGGACTGGCAACTTGACCCTGCGAGTTGTTGACCACGACCTGCACCTGCGCACAGGCCGGTGCGTGGACGCCCAAGTCGTTGCCCCGCGCGTGATGGTCGCTGTCGATCTGGCAGCTGACACGGATGCCCGGACGCGCAGCCTCGGGCGCAGCCTATTGGAGGCCGTGCTCACCGAGTTCAGGGCAGCCGAGTCATGACCGATGATCCAAACCGGGCGGTCCAGGTTTTCCTGGCTGCCATCGCGGCGATCACTGGACAGCAGCCATCGGTGGTGGCAAGCGTCTTCGAGTCGGCCCAAGCGGAGGTGCCGAAAGTGGCGAGAGCAGGTTCAACGGCAGTCGACCGGTTCATAGACCAGATCAGCACTCGACTTGGTCTGGCGCCAAGGGTCACTGCCGAAGAGGCGATCACCCACCGTGATGTGCTTGCCCTGTCCATTGGCGAAATCGAGGACCTGACCCACAGGGACCTACATGCTTTGAGTTTTGCTTTGCGGCACGTGACAGAAGTGGTGCCGACCCTGGACCGAGACCAGGTGGCGTTCCCACCTTTGCCGGCCCACCAGACGGCGATGTGGCGGATACTGCTCGACCTGGAGCAGACTGACCTGCCGTGGGTGCTCGTCGGCGGGCAGATGACGATGCTTCACTGCCTCGAGAACGGGATCGTGCCGCCCCGGACGACTGATGACGGGGACATCGCGCTGAATGTCTGGGTCCGTCGCGATGCGCTGCGACGCACGAGTCGGTTCCTTCACGATCGCGGCTTCACGGAGGACAAGACCAGTGACGGTTATGGCTATCGCTTCCGGCGGGAGGAGAAGACCCTGATTGATGTGCTGCTCCCCGAGGGAATTGATCGGCAGGACTCCCATCCGACAACAATCTCAGGACGACCCGGCGTAAGCGTTGAGGGTATGAACCAGGCGCTCAGCAGAGCCGAGCGCGTGCCCGTCACCATCGCTGGGGTTGACGGGCACATCCGACGTCCGGACCTGCTGGGCGCAATCGTGCTCAAGGCAGCTGCCTATGTCATTGACAGCCGAGACGTCGAGCGGCACGCTCAGGACATCGTGGCCCTGACCGAGATCGCGCTCCAGGATCCTCGGGCCACGCTTTCCCGCGTCACCCCGCACGACCGCCGGCGGCTCAGGCCCTTCGTCAACAAACTAACCGCAGATCACCGCTACCGGCGGCAGGCTGCCGACCGTGAGGCCGTGCACCGGTTCCTGATCCGCTTCGTCGACGAGCCGACCTGAGTCGGAAGCTGGGTTCAGGCCGATCAGCCCTCCGGCCAAAGCGCAGCCCGCGCCAGGGCGACCGCCCGGTGGTCCCCGGGATGTGCCACCGCGTCCTGGCCGCGAGACGTGCGCTCTGTCGTGGCACGCAACGCCATCCACACGGGCCTGACGTTCTCTATCACGTGCCAGCTCTCCACTCCGGAGGGGCCGGTCCCCAGCCCGCAGGCCGTGAGCAGGGCGGCGGTCGGCTCGACGTGGTCGGAGACCGCCTGTCCGGTCGCGGCCGTGAAGAGGGCAAAGAGAGCCACAGTGGCCCGCTGATAGGGATGCTTGTCCTGCAGCAGGCGCGCGGCGATCGCCGCCAGGTAGTCCTGGTCAGAGTTCAGTGACTGCGCCAACTTGGTCCTCCCGGTTGCCCTTGCCATACCAGTCTTCGTCGAAGCCCAGGTCGGTGTAGATCTGCTGGACGTAGGTCGGCTTCATCCACCCGGCGCTGGTCAGCGCGTCGTCGCCGGCCAGGTCCACCATGTAGCGGAACGGCCGCGCGATCAGCGCGATGTCCTCTGCGGTGAGGTCGGCCTCCTGCTCGGACTGCGCTCGCACGCACAGCCGAGACAGCTCGGTCGCCACCGCCGGCGACGCCAGCGCGCGCAGCGGCTCTAGTGCCTCGGGCCAGTCGACCGGCTCGATCCCTGCGGCCCGGGACATCGCCGCAAGGACCTCATCCGCATCGAGCCCGACCAGTGCATCATCACCAGCATCGAAAAAGGGTCAGGCGCCGCTCTCGCCTTGACGGTTCTAGGGGCAGAGGTGACCCGGTCAGGTGGTCGGTCCGGGCACGGGGGAGCGCTCGTGTCGCTGGTGGACCACTGTGCGGGCTTCTCAGTCGGCCGGGCTCACGACGCCGTTCTCGTAGGCGAGCACGACTGCCTGCACCCGGTCTCGCAGACCGAGTTTGCCCAGGACGCGGGCCACGTGGGTCTTCACGGTGGTCTCCCCGAGGAACAGTTCCCCCGCGATCTCCTGGTTCGACCGACCTCGCGCCAGCAGGACGAAGACCTCCTGCTCGCGGGGCGTGAGCCTGGCCAGCAGTCTCTGGGCGTTCCGCGCCGGGGGTTGCCGGGTGAACCGCGCGATCATCCGTGAGATCACGGTCGGAGCAAGGATCGACTCGCCCTGTGCCACGGCTCTGACTGCCGCTGCCAGTTGCTCCGGCGACGAGTCCTTGAGCAGGAACCCACTGGCGCCGACGCGCAGAGCCTCATACACATACTCGTCGAGGTCGAAGGTGGTGAGCATGAGCACCCGTGCGTGCTGACCCGGTTGCTGCAGGATTCGGCGTGCAGCCTCGAGCCCGTCGAGAACCGGCATCCGGATGTCCAGGAGCACGACGTCGGGCCGCATCTCGGCGGCAAGGGCGACAGCCTGGGCGCCGTCCTTGGCGTCCGCGACGACCTCGATGTCCTCCTCGGCCTCGAGGATCAGCCTGAACCCGCGACGGACCAGGTCCTGATCGTCTGCGATGAGAATGCGCAGGCCGCTCACCCTAGGGCTGCTTCCGGCCCCAGGGGCAGAGTCGCCAGCACACGGGCTCCGCCGGCCGGGAGCTCGCTCAGCTCACAGGAACCGCCATACATCTGCGCTCGTTCCTCCATGCCGCGCGTCCCCAGGCCCAGTGCGGTCCCCTCCCGCAGCCCGCGACCGTCGTCCTTGACCTCGATCGTCACCCGGTCCGGGTCGTACGTGATGACCACCTGCACGCAGGTGGCCTCAGCGTGCCGGATCACGTTGGTCAGCGACTCCTGGACGATCCGGTGCGCAACCAGATCCACCCCGCCCGGCAGGCTGCGACGATGCCCCAGGACGCTCAACTCGACGTCCAGCCCGCCGGCCCTGGCCCGGTCGACCAGCAGTTCGAGCTCGGACATGCCGTGGGCCGGCCCGGCCGCGGCACCGGGGTCAACGAGGTCCAGGAGGGACTGCAGCTCGTTTAGCACCTCGGCGCCCGTGCTGGCGACGGCGGTGAGCGACTCGGCCGAACCGGGACGCCCTTTCTCCAAGGCGCGTCGCGCCGCGCCCGCCTGCACCACCATGACCACGAGATGGTGGGCTACCACGTCGTGGAGCTCTCGGGCCAGGCGCGTCTTCTCCTCGACCACCGCCGCCCTGGCGGCGTCCTCACGCAGTGCTTGCAGCTGGACGGTCTGGTGTCGGACCCTCGCCAGGATCTCGCCTTGGCGCTGCATCGCACGGACCCCGAGAGCCGCGAGCGCCACCAGTGCCAGCGGGAAGGCGTAGTCCGCCACGGCCGTGAAGCCAGCGGCGAGGTTGAAGAGCACGACTGCGGTGGCCGCGAGTCCCAGCCCGAGGATGAACGTCCAGGGCCGGTGGCTGCTAGCTGCGGCCGGCCCGGCGTGAGCGACCTCCTCGGCTTGACACCCTGGGCCGGGATCGCTGGCGTCCGCCCCACGCAACATCCCCAGGGTGATGCGCATGTCCTGCAGGGCCGATCGACCCTCGGCCTCCACGATGCACAGGCGCTGGGCGGCGGCCTGCGGATCGGTGCGACGCTCGAGAGCGGCACGTCCCGCCAGCTCGATCATCTGCCGCACGCGCTGGGTCAGGGTGACCTGGACCTCTGCGGCGATCTGCTCTCGTGACTGGCGGGCGTGCCACGACGCGGCCACGGCTGTGGCGGTGGCGATCTCCAGCGCCTGTCGCTCCAACGTCTGCCGGGTCGTGACACGAACCCGGACGGCGTGCCCCACCCCGATCGATCCGGTGACGATCGTGGCGGCCAGGATTGCGGACACCAGGCTCTGGTCGATGAGACCGATGGTCAGTCCTCCGGCCAACGGCCCCGCCATCGAGGCAGCGGACATCACGGGCGAGCCGGCGTGGCGGGCGCAGGAGTAGGTGGCCCAGAGCAGCGCGAAGTAGCAGGTGAACGTCCCGTCCACCACGCGCACCGACTCCGCCACAACCTGGACAAGGAATCCGGCACTGATGACCAGCATGCCAAGCGCTGGCTGTGACCGCCGCCATACCAGGGGAGCGGTGAGGACAACGACCAGCATCAGGCGACCGGGATCCGCTCCGTAGGCGAGCCAGGTCTCGACCAGGCCGGCCGCGCACAGCACCGCGGGAGGGCCCGCACTTCGCCACCACGTCACAACGCCAACCTAGGCGACGGCAGTGGGGGAGATCGTCCTCCTGGGGGAGGACGGAAGGTCCTGCTGCGGTCCACCGACCACGGCCCGCAGGGGGACGTGACAGGAGGCGCGGAACCGTCAGCCTGGTGATCCCAACCGCACGACTCAGGAGAACCTCATGCCTCGACCCACCCTCACGCAAGCAGACCTCGTGGCGCTCTGCTGCGCGCCGATCCTGATGGGAGCGGCGATGCTTCTTGATCTCACGCCGCTCGCCGACGACACGACCGAGTTGCTGACCCTGGTTGCAGCGAGCCCTGGACGGTGGATGTGGGCGAATCTCGTCTTCCTGTGCGCGGGGGTGGCGTGGACGGTCGCCGCCCTCGGCCTGCTCCGGCGACTGGGATCACGATCACGCACCGTCGCGCTGGGCGCCGTCGGTGTGGCGGCCGGAGGTGTCACGCTGGGGCTGATCGAAGCCACCATGGCCTATCTTCCTGCCCTGGCACAGAGCGGAGCATCCATGTCCGATCGGGTGGGCGTTGTCGAGACGCTCGACGCGTCACCCCTGGTCCTGACCTTCGAGCTGGTCCATATCGTCGGCTGGCTCGGCGGTCAGCTGCTGATCGTGGTGGGTCTCTTGCTCACCCGTGCCGTCCCGCGCTGGGTGCCTGTGACGCTGCTCGTCGGTCTTGTCGGACTGGTCGCCTTCGCCACCGGACCCGGCCTGGCTCTCGCCAGCTGTGTCCTGGCAGCGGGCTCGACCGGCCTTGCGGTGCACTTAGCGCGGGCCCGCCAGCTCCCTGCACCGGCGCCGCACACGCTCAGCGTCCCGTGAAGCGGCACACCGACGATCGCACTGGAACTGGTAGTTTCGCTGGCACTTTCGAACTGAGCCACGGGCCTCATTGCCTGCTGGTCAGAGCTCGAGGAGGGACACGGTCTGAATGCCGCAGTGTCGGCGGAGCACCTCGAAGTCCCGGTCCCGGTGAAGCACAGGCACATCCAGGCGCAGGGAAACGCTGGCAATGAGGCAGTCGCCGAGGTTGCGGACGGACTCGCCTTCGCGGCGGCACGCACGCTGGAGGCGCGCCGCAGCCAGTGAGTCAACAACGGGTTCGGTGGGTGTCACCTCGAAGGACTCGAGCATCCGGAGGCGACGATCAGCAGCGACCTCATCAGCCGTGCCACTCAGCAACTCCATCAGCACGGTCTCGGGGACCACGAGCCGTTCCTGCTGCCGGATCAGGGACTCAAGATGGTCACCAGCCTTGGAGGGACCGGGTCGCAGGAACTCGATCCACACCGAGGTGTCGACGATCACGTGGAGACCGCCCAGTCTCCCTCGATCTCCTCGTTGTCGACCTCGAACCCGCTGCCCCTCATGGCAAGGATCTCGTCCAGGGTCAGAGGCTCGCGAATCAGCTGCCGGAGGGCGAAGTCGACTGCGGCGCGCTTGGACTCAAGCCGATAGCGCGCCATCACTGACGTGACCAGCTCGTCGTCAAGGTCGATGTTGGTCCGTGCCATGACACCATAATACACCTGCATGTGTATTCGATCGTTGGGCGACCAGTGGCTCCATGAGCCACCGTGAGCGCACGTCGTCAGCGGGTCCGGCGCTCGCGCGCGAGCGCCAAGAACGGCTCCAGCAGGCTCGGGTCGTCCAGGGCGGTGCGCTGCACGACGGTGTCGGGGTCAGCCCCCTGCATCATCCGCTTGAGCGGCACCTCGAGGCGCTTGCCGGTGCGGGTGTGCGGCAGGGCGCGCACCTGGTGGATCTCGTCGGGCACGTGCAGGGGGGAGGCCTGCGTCCGGATCGCTGTGCGTATGACATCCCGCAGGTCATCGTCCAACTCACCCTCGGGGTCGGCCAGGACGACAAAGAGCGGCATCCACCCACGTCTCCTTGGACTTCAGCACGATGCCGTCCGGACCCAGCGGGATGCGCAGGAGATAGGGCAGCGTCGTGCCCTCCTCCGGGTTGCGGGCGATGAGGAAGTCTTCGGGCACGGCACCAGGGTAGGGCCCGGCGTGTCAGAGACCGCGTTCTCCCGGTCACCCCTCCACGCCTGAACCTCAGCCGGCGAGCTGGTCGCGGCGCCGGGCCAGATAGGCCCGCTCCGCGGGGTTGCCGGCCAGCGTGATCGCCCGGTCATAGGCCGCGCGCGCGTCACCGCTGCGGCCGAGCCGTCGGAGCAGGTCGGCGCGGGTGGCGTGGAAGGCGTGGTAGCTGTCCAACGCGTCACTGAGCCGGTCGACCTCGGCCAGCCCCACGTCGGGTCCGTCCAGCTCGGCAACCGCGATGGCCCGGTTGAGCCGCACGATGGGCGAGGGGTCGATGGTCAGCAGGCGGTTGTAGAGCGCGACGACCTGGGACCAGTCGGTGTCCCGCGCCGACGCGACCGACGTGTGCACCGCGTTGATCGCCGCCAGCACCTGATAGCGCCCGGGCGGCTCTCCCTCTGCCGCGACGGCGGCGAGCCGCTCGCGGACGAGCGCATGCCCCTCGGCGATCAAGGCGTGGTCCCACGCGCCGCGGTCCTGCTCCTCCAGCGTCACCACCTCGCCCGTCCGGGAGACACGCGCCGGGCGTCGTGCATCGGTGAGGATCATCAGGGCCAGCAGCCCGGCCACCTCCCCGTCGTCGGGCCGGAGCTCGCGCAGCAGCCGGCCGAGGCGGATGGCCTCATCCGTCAGGTCCACGCGCAGCGGGTCTTGGCCCCCGCTGGCCAGATAGCCCTCGTTGAAGACGAGATAGACCACGGCGAGCACCCCCACCCACCGCTCCCGGATGTCGCCCGCCAAGGGCACCCGATAGGGGATGTGCGCCGCCTTGATCTTGGCCTTGGCGCGGGTGATCCGCTGCGCCATGGTGGTCTCCGGCACGAGGAACGCGTGGGCGATCTCGGCGACGGTGAGGCCGCCGAGCAGGCGCAGGGTGAGCGCCACCCGGGCCTCCATGGAGAGGGCGGGGTGGCAGCAGGTGAACAGCAGCCGCAGCCGGTCGTCCTCGACCGGGCCGGTCGGCTCGTGCGGTGTGTCGTCCAACAGCATGTGGGCCGCCTGGTGCTTGTCCTCGCGGTGGGACTCGCGGCGCAGCCGGTCGATCGCCTTGCGCCGGGCCGTGGTGGCGAGCCACCCGCCGGGGTTGGGGGGTATGCCGTTCTGGGGCCACCGCTCCACGGCGGTGGCGAACGCCTCGGCCGCGGAGTCCTCGGCGAGGTCCAGGTCGCCGAAGCGGCGTGCCAGGCCGGCGACCACCCGCGCCCACTCCTGCTGGTGGGCACGGGCGACCGCCTCAGCGACCTGCGGGTCTGTCACGAGTCGAGCAGCGACTTGAACGACTCCTCGGTCTGGAACGGGCGGACCTCGATCGTGCCGCGGCAGGCCTTTGACCCCTCGGCGGCCAGCGACAGAGCCTCGTCGAGGTCGGCGGCCTCGATGACCCAGAAGCCACCCAACTGCTCCTTCGACTCCAGGTAGGGGCCGTCGGTGAAGACCGGCGTCTCACCCTGGCCGTCGACCGTGGTGGCGGTGGTCGCCGCCTCCAGGCCGTCGGCGAAGACGAAGTGGCCCTCGCGCTCCAGCTTGTCGTTGAAGGCGCCGGTGTCGGCGAACGACTCCAGCATCGCCTCCTTGGACTCGTACCCACCGAGATCGGGGCGCTCCGTCGGCCCGAAGACCGACAACAAATACCTGGGCATCTCACTCACTCCTTGCCATGTCGTTGGTGGTGCTCTCCGCCGGCACGATGGGCGGCGGGAAGCGGTGCACTTCCTGCGGCCAGTCGAGGGCGACCGCGAGCCGTCCGGCCCAGTCGCGGGCGGCGGCGTCATCGGGGACCTCGATCACGGTGAAGCCGCCGAGGTGTTCCTTGCTCTCGACAAACGGGCCGTCGGTGAAGACAGGCTCCCCGGCGACCGCCGTGACGCTGCACAGCGTGGTGGAGGCGTCCAGGCCTCCGTCGCCGAACACGAAGACGCCGGCCGTCTCCATCTCCTTGATGACTACTCCGACCGAGGCGGACTTGGCGCGCAGCTGCTCCGGCGTGTGCTCACCCACCCACTCGTCGTTGAAGCTGATCAGATACTGCGTCATGTGTTCTCCTTTCCGGCCAGGGGGTGCTGCGTCCTGACCGTTCGCCCGCGGCAGCCGGACGGCCACCGTCTACCCACTCCACGAACGGCCTGGCCCGGATACGACATCATCCCGCGAGCGCGACCCGCCGCACAGCCTGCATGCACCGCTCCACATCTGCCTCGGTGGTCGACCAGTTGCTCACCGAGATCCGCAGGACTCGCTGCCCGTGCCAGGTCGACCCGGTCATCCACGTCGTGCCGTCGGCGAGCAGCGCCTTGACCACCTCGTCGGTGCGCTCGTCGGAACCGAAGGTGGCGCAGACCTGGGTGAACACCACGTCGTTGAGGACGGTGACGCCCGGGAGGGTTTGCAGTGCGTCCGCGAAGGCGGTCACGTGCCGGCAGAGTCGCTCGACCAGCTCGGCGACCCCGTCCCGGCCGAGGCAGCGCAGCACGGCCCACACCGGGATCGCCCTGCCGCGACGCGAGAGCTCAGGGACCTTGTCCAGCGGCTGGCAGGCCTCGTCCCGCACCAGATAGGCGCCGTGCGTGCCCATCGCCGACTGGAGCGCCCCGGCATCACGCACGATGCACAGGCCGCTGTCGTAGGGCACGTTGAGGGTCTTGTGCGCATCGGTGGCCCAGGAGTCCGCCGACTCGTAGCCCTCCACGAGATGCCGGTGATCGGGTGATGCTGCAGCCCACAGCCCAAACGCCCCGTCGACGTGCACCCATGCGCCGTGCTGGTGAGCTGTCTGCACCGTCTCGACGAACGGGTCGCATGCCCCGGAGTGGATATTGCCAGCCTGCAGCACGACGAGCACCGGTCCGGCGTCGCCCCGGCCGAGCGCCGCGTCGAGTGCGTCGGGCAGGATCCGTCCTTGCTCGTCGACACCGACGACCTCAGGAGCGCCCAGACCGAGGTAGCGCAGCGCCACGTCCACCGTGTCGTGCCGTTCGGCCCCCACCAGCACCCGGACCGCAGGTCCACCGGTGAGTCCCCGACGAGCGACATCCCACCCCGCTCGTCGCAGCACGGCGTCGCGACCGGCGGCTAGACCGGTGAAGTTGGCCATCGTCGCCCCGGTCGTGAAGCCGACCGCGCTTTGGCTGGGCAGGCCCAGCAGGTCCAGCAGCCACGCGCTGGCGATGTCCTCGACCGCGCTGTGAGCCGGAGTGAGCGTGCGCAACCCACTGTTCTGGTCCCAGGCGCTGACCAACCAGTCCGCAGCGAGAGCCGCCGGGTGGGTGCCCCCGATGACGAACCCGAAGAAGCGGCCCGACGCCATCGCGGTCAGCCCCGGGTCGCAGGCACGCGCCAGCAGTGCCACGGCCTCCTCCGGCGGACAGCCACTGTCGGGCAAGTCGGTGCCCAGCGCAGCCATCACCTCGACGATAGACGCCTGCGGAGGCGCCGGTCGCTGGTCAAGGGAGTCCAGCCAACCCACGGCGTGGTCGTGCGCGACGTCCAGTGCTCGGGAGTATCCGTCCATGTCCGGAGTGTCCTCCTGCTGCGTGCCCTTGGCCAGGCATCAGAGATGAATGGGTGCTGGGGGCAAGCCAACTCGCGACGTGAGGGCCACGACCAGCACGGAGTCCGACAGAGGCGTCGAACTTGCCCGAGTGCTCTGACCCTGCTCCGGCCGGTCCGGGATGCTCCGCCGCTCCGGTCCAGCGTTCGTGTGATGCCGCAGCGGGGTCGAGGCTATGTGCGAAGCGCCTCCTCTGGATGGGGACGTAGTTGCAGGGGCCGCAGACCTCGCGTTGTCAGGGAAAGGGCCCACGGGCCTTTGCCAAGCTTGACGACTTCTCGCCGCAGACGGTCCTCGTGTCGGAGGAACAACTCCATCCGACCCTGTGAGGTCAGGTCCTTCTTCGCGCCCAACCAGACCGAGCGGACGCCGTGCTGGTGGTAGAGAGCGAGTTCTGCTGGTCTGGTGCGGATGCGCTAGTCGCGAGTGATGACGATGAACTGTCGCTCGCCGACGAGGGGCAACCAGTCAACGTCTCGCGCACCGAGCGGCACCTCGGGCAGACCCCTCATGACCGGGGTAGAGGACGTCGTTGCGGCCTTGGCGCCGAAGGAGCTTGCCCACTCCCAGGGTGTTTTCGTCGGTGAAGTAGACCGGCGCACCCCGCACCATCAGGCCGCGATCTCGTGGCTCGCGATCATCTCGAACCGGATCGCTGCCTGGACCTGCGCTGGGGTCAGGTTGTAGAGATCGACCAGGTCTTCGTAACTGCTCCCGGCCCGGAACTCCTCAGCCAGGGAGTCAGTGCGGACGTTGCGCACCGCAGGCTGACCGAAGGCGTGATTTGGATCCATGAGGACACCCGGCGCCTCGGAGTGGGCGCGGATGGAGCTAGCCACGTCGTCTGTGTAGACCACGGATGAGAAGAAGCGCTCCGTCGGCGCCGCCAGGATGAGTTGCCCGCTTCGAATGACCACAAACTGCAACTCGCGCTCCAGACCGACCTGAACTTGCACCTGACGCACCAACTCCCTCCCGTCGACGTCGAGAAAGGGACGGGCGTGAGCCAGCGGATAGCGACCAAACTCCTTGCGCAGCAGAGCGATCGCCGGTCGCATGTGCTGGACTGTGGCACCTCGTCTGCGGAACTCAGCCAGCAGTCTGGACTCGACCATCTCGCCCCAGGTGACTGCGTCAGACCCGGTGCGCTTCTCGCGCAGGACCGGCTCGTAGAACTTGCCTTGTCGGGTGTAACCCTCTAGCCAGCGTCGGGCTGTCCCGGAGTGCACGTTGACCAAGCGGTCCACGTCTGCATAGGAGTAGATCGCACGATCCAAGAGGGTGACAGCCATGGACTCAGTGTGGCACGCGGCGAGCTGCTCGAGCTCTCGAGAGTTGAACCTGTGGACGACCTCGCCCTACCCCAGGATCCGGCGGCCCGATCTCCGGGAACAGGTCATCCTGGAAGCCCAGGCCGTGGCTCCAATCTCCCGTGCCATCGTGCACCCCGCTGGCAGACGATCTTCGAGAGGGCGGTCGGGGTGGGGGATGGGATGGCCCGTCCGTAGGTGGTCGCTCGTGGGAGAGATGTTCGCAGGGCGCTACGAGCTGGTCGACCCTCTGGGAGAGGGCGGTTCCGGCGTGGTCTGGCGTGCCTGGGACAGTCGGGAGAAGCACTTCGTTGCCGCGAAGGTGCTGCGCCAGGTCGACGCAGGCTCCCTGCTGCGTTTCATTCGCGAGCAGGGCCTGCGCATCGAACACCCCCGCGTGCTGACGCCGCTGAGCTGGACGGGTGAGGACGACAAGGTCCTGTTCACGATGCCGATCGTGCGCGGCGGGTCGGTGGCCACCCTTGTCGGAGACTTCGGCCCGCTGCCCCCGCGGCTGACCGCAGTGCTGCTGGACCAGGCGCTCGCCGCCCTCGAGCAGATCCACGCCCAGGGCGTCGTGCACCGGGATGTCAAGCCGGCCAACCTGCTGCTCGATGCCACCGGACGCGGCCGGCCCCACCTGCGCCTCAGCGACTTCGGGATCGCCGCCGCGGTCGACGAGCCGCGCCTCACGCACGGGCCGGTGACGCTGGGGACGGAGGGCTATCTCGCTCCGGAATGCCGCCAGCCCGGGTGGGACCCGGACCCGCGTGCCGATCTGTATGCCGTGGGCAGGTGTGCCGTAGAGATGCTCACCGGGGCGCGTCCCCACGAGGGTGGTTCGGTGGGCCTGGGTGGTTCGGCTGGCCGGGGCGGGTCGGCTGGCCGGGGCGGGTCGGCTGTGCCCCCGCTGCCGGAGGGCACGGAGGTCCCTGAGGCGCTGGGCGAGGTGATCCGGCGCCTGACCGAGTTCGACCCGGCCCGGCGCACCGCGACGGCCGGGCAAGCCCGGGCCGACCTGGCTGCCACCGGCCTGCTGACCGGTGGCCCCGAGGAGGTGCTCGGGGAGGTTGAGGTGTTCGACCAGGTGCCCGACCTGCCAGCAGGATGGACCGAGGACGGACCCGAGCCAGGGCGCGATGTCGCCTCGCCGTTGCTCGAGCCGGTCCCCGGCGTGGCGGACCCGCCCGACCCGCAGTTGCAGCTGCCGCCCATGGCGGCGCGTCTCGCGGGACTCCCGCTCGCCGTCCTGCTGCTGCTTGCCGGGGTGCTGGTGCTCGCTGTCACCGCCTACCTGGCGTGGGGCTAGCGACGATGGATGCTGTCCGAGGCGACACCGAACCCTTCACGATCCAGGTCGGAGGACGCCCACGGGTGGACCTCCTGGCCGCACTGAGCGCCGCCGGGGTGCAGCTCAACGCGTTCGCCGAGACGCTCCTGGAGCAACCCGATTTCGACCTACCGGACGTGCAGACCCTGCGGATTGTCACGCGCACGGTCGGAGAGCTCGGTCTGCCGGAGGGTGGCAGCCAGTCGGCGGTCTTCACCGCAGCGCTCGACCAGGGCCTCACCCTGTGCCCCCTGGTGGCTGGACCCGACCTGCGGCTGGCTCTTCGCGACCAGGCGGATGCCCCGGACTCGATCATGTCCGCGGGTCGGGTGCCCTCCGGGTCTCTCCACGTGGCGTCGGCCCCGGTCACTGACGACCCCGCATTCCCGAAGGGGTTCTATCTTCGCGTCGTCGACGGGGTGCCCTGGCTGCGTGGCTACCGGTGCGACGACGAATACGTCTGGCCGCCCGAGATGGTGCTGGCCCTTGACCTCGCGCACCGGGCAGCATCGGTCACGGGGTGGGCCATGCCAGACCATCGCGAGTCGGGGTCAAGGGTTGCGCAGGGCCCTGACCAGCACGAAACCTCCGGCGCGGCACCGCGACCTGTTCTGACCGACTGCGGAATCCCCTGCGTGTGCCTGAAGTCCTGCGACCAGGGCCGGCAGAGGGTTGCGTCCCCTCGTCCGCTCACTCAGCACTCTCGCGTGCCTCCGCCCCGGCTGCGGCGAACCGGGCTGCAACGGCCATCATGAAGGTCCCGAAACCCACGTAGAGCAGACCCAGGGCGATCGGCACCCGGACCCACCATGGGACGCCGTCGATGACGTCGAGGAAGAGGCTGACCAGCAGGGCGACCGCGACGGCGAGCGCGACGGCGCCCAGGGCCAGCCCTGGGCCAGGGTGACGCCTCACCCAGCGCTCATAGATCGCCCCCGGTCCCTTGCCGGTGGGCTCCTCCTTGCCGAGGTCTCCCAGCGTCTGGCCGACCACGCCGAGACGGGTGGCCGGCTCGATGCGCTCGCCCACCGGCAGCGGGTCGGGACTCTCCGGCGGCGCCTCCGCCAGGGTAGCCACCTCGGGTGGGCAGTCCAGGGCGCGGGCGACCGCCGACAGGAATGTCGCGCCGTCGGTGGAGTCCAGCGCCGACTGCAGCTGGCGCCGCTGGTCCTCCGGCATCCCCGGGTGCGGCTGGAGCTCGGGTGCGCCCGCCCGTGACGACGTCAGCCAGCGGGCGAGCCCGGCGACCTCGGCGTCCCCGCGGGTGCGGTCCGGCACCACCTTGGTCAGGGCAGGTGCCCAGTCCAGGTGCAGATGGACTGCCTCAGCGCCCTTGGCGGCGACATAGGTGACCGTCCGCTCCTCGCCGGACCGTGCCATGCGCACGAACGGGTGCCGGGCGCCGATCTTGTCCATCGGGTGGGAGAGGAACTTCTCGGGGGCGAAGTCCGAGGCCAGGACCAGCCAGCCGTCACGCCCGTGCTCGTATGTCGTGTAGGCCGCGCCGAGCTTGGCTGCGACCGTCCTGACCACGGTCAGGTCCTTGTCGGGCCAGGCGTAGACGTGGCGGGTGTTGGGTGCCTCACGCAGCACGCTCGCGGGGACCTCCTCGATCGGCTCACCCTGCGGGGCCGATCGCCACTCTGTCGTCGACCAGGATGATGGTGTTCCACGCCTTGGCCAGGGCCGAGATCACCTCGGGAACCTGTGGCCCGGGCTGCACCTGCCCGTCCGCGTCGGCGACGGCGACTGCTCCGTCCTGCCGCACGGCCAACCGCAGGGGTGCCAGGTCCGGCCGGCCGCTGGACTCGCGGAAGGCAGCGACGAGCTGCTGCTCGCGCAGCTGGTCGGTCAGCTCCTTCTCGCGCAGCAGGTGCCACCCGACGGGGGAGCGGTCCCGGACCACCATCACCGTCAGCTGTCCCCAGTCCTCCGGCCCGGTCTGTGCCCCCGGTGCACCCTCTGCTGCGGTCATGGTGCTCCTTTCCTGCCCGTCATCCTGGCATGTTGCCGCCACACACTGACACGGCATACGCGGGTTGACTGAGCCGCTACAGCATGCCGACCAGGGTGAAGGCGATCAGCACCGAGGCCAGGGAGACAGACGTGAACCCGCCGACCAGCATCGGCGCCAGGATCCGTCCATCTCGGTCTCCCGAACCAATCAGAGTCCGGCCGGAGGCCAGACTCCGAGGATGAGCGCCATGACCAGGATCGTGATGAGCTCGTGCAGCGCGTTGATGGCCGTCAACCGCAGCGTCCGGGTGTCAAACAGGTCGTGCACCAGAAGCCGCGCGGCCGTGAAACCCAACCAGAGGATGGCCCCGGTGACCAGAGCGTTCACCAGATAGCCGCCGCCATAGAACTCGTGCGCCAGATAGGTCGATCCGGCCAGCACCCACGCTGTCACGAACGAGGCGAGGATCACCACGGGATAGAGCCACGGCGGCCCGCCCCGGACAGACTCGTCGGTGTGCCCGGCAGCCGCCATCCACTGGCGGCCCATCACCGCAGGGGTTTAGTAGAGCATCCCGACGACCATGCTGGACACGACGGCCAACAGCACGGCCACGTAGTTGATCTCAGGGACCACGAGTTCCTCCTGTAGGGGCCTGGGTTGAGCGGGCGCGCCCAAGTGAAGCAGGGTTGCTCGTCGGCGACCCACCACCACGCCGGAGTGCCTCAGCCGGCCGTCGACGCCATCGGCATACTCAAAATATGACTGCAACCACCATCAAGGTGCCTGCCTCGACACGCGACAGGCTGAAGGCGCACGCCGCCCAGTACGGCGAGACACTGGCGGCGCACCTCGAGCGGCTGCTCGACCTCGCCGAGCGGGAGGAAAGACTCGCGCAGGTGTCCAGGATCACTCGTGCGGGCCTCGATCGTCATAGAGCCAGTCGTCTGCAGTCCGGATGCGCTCGCGGTCCTCGTCAGTGAGATCTCGCCGGAAGTCCGCCGCAAGTTGACGCGAGTGGTCGAGCCTCTTCAGCTGGGCAGGGGACAGCCCACGCTCGTTGCGCACCTCGCTCAGTCGTCGGCGCACTGCATCCTCTACGGCTGCCGTCTGCGTGAGTCCCGTGGCCTCCGCCAGCTCACGAACCAACTGGTGCGTCGTGGCGTTCTTGATGTTAAGGCTCATGGTGGACGCCTACCCTAGGCAGCGAGCGATCTACCACTCTCTACAGGACCCGCCCCCAGTGCCGCGGAGTGAGGAAGTTGCCACAGGTCCGCTGGTATGCCGGAAGCGCCCGCGGCAGTTGCGGGTCAAGTCTGTCTAGAAGAGCCCGCGGACCGCTACCGTCAGGTCCATGGACGTGGATGCTGCGACGCAGACGATGATCGATAACGTGCTAGCAAAGACGGGCAAGCCGCTCGAGGAGTGGTTCTCGGTGCTGGACGCAGCGGGGCTCGAGAAGCACGGACAGGCGATGGCTCTGCTGAAGTCGGAGCACGGCATGTCGCACGGCTTCGCCAACCTAGTCGTGCGGCTGCACAGCGATCGCGACGCGGGGCCGGTGACGCAGGACGACCTGGTCGACGCGCAGTATGCCGGCGCGAAGGCGGGCCTGCGGCCGATCCTCGACCGTATCCTCGACGAGGTGCGCGGCTTCGGCGACGACGTGGAGGTCGCGCCGAAGAAGACGAGCGTGTCGCTGAGGCGCAGCAAGCAGTTCGCGGTGGTCGAGGCGGCAAGTGCGAAGCGCGTGCAGGTGGGCCTGAACCTGCGCGGCGCCGAGCCCACCGAGCGGCTGCGCCTGGCCGGCGGCATGTGCACGCACCGGGTCGATGTGACGAGCGTGGACGAGTTCGATGCCGAGCTCGTCGGCTGGCTGCGTGCCGCCTACGACTCGGCCTGACCTGACGCCGCGGGCAGGCGTTCGAGCGGCACGAAGTGCGCCGCAGCCGATCCGTGCTGCAGCGCCGGGGTCGGTCGGTGCGCGGGATGGTGGCCAGCACGAACCCGTCGAACCGGTCGTTCATGTTCAGCCAGCACCCGCGTCGTTGCGCCCACAATGACGCTTGCGACTCGCAGCCCCCTGAACTTCTCACCGAAGAGCAGCCGGGCACAAACATTGGTGTCGGCGGCGCTTGAAGTTGGGCAGGTTCGGCGCGGTGGTTTCCTGGCATGTCGCAACGCCTCCCTAGAGTCCGGGAGTGCGAGGTCGTTGTCACGTCGTGTGAAGAAGGGGCCGGGGCGGCGCCCGCTGTCGGCCAAGCGTGCTCGATTCGTGCAGTGTCGGGAAAGGGGGTGGAGCATCTCGGCCGCGGCCCGCGAGGTCGGGGCCTCCGCAGTGTCAGCAATAACTGGCTCGGGGGACCAAGGTCTACCGCCGCGGTGAGATCGTCGGCTTCATGCCACCGCTGGAGCGGTTGGCCGCGCGGCAGATCAGCACCCGCTACCTGTCGCAGGACGAGCGGATCGAGATCGCGGTGTCGGGGCGCCACTCCGCGATCTGAACCCTGGTGCTGCCCGGCCGACCCGGGGACTTCCGCAACGAACACCACGAGCCCGACACTACCGACCCTGGGGCGTATCATCCCGGTCACTGCCGAAGCCTTGACCAGCACCCTTACTGTCAGCACCGACTGTCACCCATAAAGTGGCACGAGTCAGGTTGTAGTATTCGAGGAACCCAAGGTTCCATGGCGGCACCGACCCCAGGGGCCATAGTTTGGTGTCCGGGCAGCAGCCGAACCTGCAGCCCCCACCCCACACGCGCCCACCGTTGGTGGGACAACATGAGGAGCCGTAGTGATTCACCCCCGGCGTACCGTCAGGCTGCCTCTATTGAGATCCGTGGGTCTAGCGAACTTCAGTCTGTACAAGTTGTCGCCGGAACTGACGGTCGATATAAATCCGGGTGTGTTCTGCCTGGCAGGTGCAAACGGTTTGGGCAAGTCGAGCTTCATCGCCGCACTCAACTTTGGTCTCACCGGGGGGGTTGCCCCTCCGACCGTTAGCATCCAACATCTGCCGAAATATCGCCGAGACGCCAGTCGCTACAGCGAGAAATACTTCACTGGGCGGATTGATGAGCTGGACCGTGCGACAGCCGAAGTGTCCCTGAAATTCGAGATCGGCGACTTGGCGTTCCACCTAACCCGGAACTTTTTCGAGCCAGATAGCCTTCGATACCTCGCCGTAAGCACTGCTCATGGCGAACGGATCGTAGAACATGACTCGCGCCTTGATTCTGAAGCTAGGCAGGACGCTTATGAAGAGCTGATAGTCCAGGCGACCGGCCTGGAAACATTTGACCAGTTCGTGTTCTTGCAGCACTTTGTCCTGTCATTCGATGAATGGCGACACCTCCTATTTTGGAACGAGAGGGCTACGGAGCTCGTTCTCTACCTTGCGCTGGGGCTCAATCCAGACCTTGCCAAAAGGGCGGATGAGTTGCGCAAGGCGGCGACGGGAGCTGGTTCTCTCGCTAGGAATTTCCAGTACCAGGCAACGACCTCTAGGCGAGAACTGCGTAGCGTGACTGCGCAACTGAAGACGCAAGCGAACGTGCAGCCAGCTGTTCTTGACAGGTATACCGAGGCGCAAGGGCAACACGAAGGTTTGCTCACGGAGCGGCATCGGTTGTCCCAAGCCCTGCGTGATGCCCGGTTGGAGTTCGCCGAAGCCAGTGCACGGCAATTGACAATTCGCAATCAATACGAGTCGGCATTCCAGGGGCGTATGGGCGATCCTTCGCTATCGAGGCTACATCCCGTGATTGGTCTAACCCTCAGCGATAATCAATGCCGAGTCTGCGGGACACAACATGAGGACGGCCCCGCAAGCATAACCTCGGCGCTTCGTACGAGTGAGTGCCCGCTGTGCGCGACGCAACTGCCTCAGCAGCCGCCTAAGTCTGAGTCGCGTCGACTGTTACAGGAACTCGACGCGCAGTTGCATGATGCTACAAGCCGAGCCAGCTCGGCCGCACTAACGGTTGGGCGACTAGAGCGCGAAGCCTCTGACATCGAAGGTACGTTGACCACTGTTGAGTCAGAGATTGCCTTGTTCGAAGCAGAGAACGAGTTGAGCACGGCCTTTCTCAAGGGCGATGTACACGCCGAGCTGCAGCGCCGAGTAAAGGATTTGGAGTCTGCCGTAGATGTCGCGATGATGCGAAAGTCGGAGCAACTGCAGCTTCGCGCTCAGGCCATTGACTCTCTCGAACCGATCCAAACAGAACTGCTGTCAGCGTGGCGAGCTGCGGAGGTAGAGTTCGTGCCCCGGTTTAGAAGGCTTGCTGAATCATTCATCGGCCTCCCTCTGCAGGTCCAGCTCGATCTGGGTCCAGGAGCCTTCGGAATTGCTCACCTGGCATTGAGTGTGAACACCACACACCGCCGAAACTCGGAACAGTTGTCGGAGAGCCAGCGGTTCTTCTTAGACATCGCGCTACGGATGAGCTTGGCGCAGCACATGACTGGCGACGGAGCTTGCTGCATCTACGTGGACACACCGGAAGGGGCACTGGACATCGCTTACGAAGCGCGCGCAGGCGACATGTTCAGCAAGTTTGTAGCAGACGGCGACCAAGTCGTGATGACCGCTAATGTGAATACGTCACAACTGCTTCGGCGGATGGCACAGCGATGCGGGCACCGGTTCATGCAACTAGTCAGGATGACGGAGTGGACCACCCTGTCAGACGTTCAGAGTTCCGAGGAGCAACTGTTCACGGACGCTTACGAACTGATCGAACGAGCGTTAGCAGGGGATGACATGGCGTCGGGGTCAGAGAATGGCTGAAACGGGGGGGCAATGGAGCGGCCCCAACACGGGATGGGGCCTCTTGCCGAACAACGAGCCCGAGGGGGCATTGTTTCCTGCGGGGGAGGGTGAATACGTCGATTCAAGCGATCCGCATGAGTCGTGGCTGGGCTTTAGGGAACTTGCGTCGGTGGCCACCTTCGACGCCCTAACAGTGATGACGCTGCTCGGAGAACTGGATGCTCCGACCAACGCTGACATTCATGCCTTCTGCTATCTGGGGTGCCTCATGTCGATTTACGATGGGCGTCCAGCGTCGGACTGGGGCTACGCGTTTAGCGCCGTTCCCCCCACCTTGCCCTTCAGTCCAGCCGTCCAGGGGGCTGCCGATGAGCTGTTGCAACGGGGGCTCGTCGAGCGGATTCACAAGGCGGACTCGCTCAATGGCGGCGACCGGCGGCTCTTTGTTACGGATGAAGGGCGTGACGAGTGGGAGTTCTTCGCGAGCCTAAGTGCCTTCGAGCCACGGCTACGCTACCTGCGAGCCGCCACCGCGACCGCGCGTCTTCGATCAGTACCCGCTGTTGCCAACGCGCTGACAAACGAACCTGGACTCGCCCAGGCAAGCAAATCTCAGACAGTACAAATGCTCCTGCGAGAGATAAGTTCCAAACCGCTTTACGAGCAGTTCTTGCTTATAGAGTCCGTTCTGGGTGGCGAGCACTCCAACCTCGTCGTCCCAGCTTCTGTTTACCTCAGGGTCTTGGAAGAGCAGACGCGCCTCGAAGCCGAGGGAGACGCTCCGACCGGCAGCGATGACGCGCCACCAGACCCAAGGGGCGTGAACTCTTGACTACCGAGGCTGGCCGGAACGCGAAGCTGCTCGACCTTGTCACCCGTGTCGTTCAGAACAGCTTCGAGGCTGCTGCGCAAGAGCGATTTGGAGATGCGGGCGTCGAGCGTTTAGTCGAACTAATCGACGACGCAAAGGCGCTATTTCGCCATGTTCCCCACGAATGGATGACGGACGGGCTCACCTTGACACTGCCAATTTCCTTTAACTCTGGTGTTCGCATTGCGGGCGGCGGTAGGACTATTACGGGGTTCGAGGCCCTCGCGGGTCGGCCAGTCAGTGGGTTGACAATTGTAAAGACGGATCCTCATAGTTTCGAAGTAGTTAATCACGTAGGGCATGGCCTAACTGCTGGCGAGTCAGCCATTACGTACGCTTACATCCATGAAGTGTCAGAGGAAATCACTATTGATGGGGAGACCTGGTCCGTTGGCGACACGGGGTGGCCCTGTGCGATGGCAGTACCGATCTTCACTTCACTGGAAGAGGCCCTCGACCGATACGTCTCCCTCAACCGCCGGCCAGACTATTGCGCCCATATCGCCCAAGCCTGGCGAGACCAGAATCGCCTAGCCTTTCTACCAAAGCCAGAAAAACACATGCGTCGGTCATTGTTCCAAGCACTGCGACACTCCCTCTCGGGCGCTCACGTCGAGCAAGAGCAGAATCAAGACGAGAGTAAGCCGGTGGACATCGAGGTCACATGGTGGAACCCGGGTCGAGTGGCAATCATCGAGGTAAAGTGGTTGGGCAAGTCCGGTCCCCTGGGCGAGCGTTGGTCGACGCCTTACAAGGAGAAGCGTGCCATCGATGGGCTTAACCAGCTGGCTGACTATCTCGATCGCAGAGACGGTACTAACCCGGAGATTCCTGTGACCGGGTACCTATTCATCTTCGATGCCCGCCGGAAGGACCTTCGCCCGCTCGAGATGCATGTTTCTCGAGAACGTGGGATCCATTTTGAAGACTTGGATCCCCGTTATCCGCAGGAAGTTCTCGACAGGCCGGACATGGGTCGCCCGTTTCGCGTGTTCCTAGAACCTATCTGCTAGTAGAGAATCGTCACGCGGGCTTACGCATAAAGACTACGCTCTCTCTGACGAATTGGCTCTCAACTTTACGTCGTGGCAGCCATCGCGCTACTCGAATGCATTCGACTTCAAATCCCGCAAGCTCGGCCAACCGCGCTAGCACCACGTCAGAGGCGATGACGGTCGGATGTTCGGAGCGCCCATGCACGCTGTTGCCCACGACATAGACACAGGATCCACCGGGACGCAGGGACCTGCTTGCCGCGTCGAAGGTTCGAAGCATGTCATCCACATAGCCGGTAACTAACCGTTCAAGTTGGTTGGCATATCGGGATTGGGGTGGAATTGCCTCGAGCATGGGGTTGATGAGTTCTAATACGTCCGCATGTCGCGCGTCCGCAACGAAGGCGAGATCTCGGGTAAACTTGACGCTCGGATGACTTCTTAAGGTGGCGTGACGTTGGCCGCGAAAGCTCTCCGCACTTTCTATGAAGCCGAGTGCCCAAAGCTCGATCTTGTATACCTCGGTGTAGTCAATGTTGTTTGGGTACGGAGGACTGAATAGCACTAGGTCGGTAGAGCTTGGGTTAACTCCTAGCCATTCTGAGTGTGTCGCACTACCCAACGCCACCTGGACGTCAGCCTCCCAGGGTGGGATTCGGCGATATTGGTCAATGTCTATTGCGATGCGCCTGATGGCTTGCTCGAACATGTCGTACGGCGACTGGGGCACTCGGCTATCGAGCCTTAGAGCGCGACCGTCGCGGCGGAGACTGCTTGCGGGTCCAACGGTCACGGCTAGAGCGACTCGGGCCAGTTTCCGAAGAATGTGCGGCAGTTCCATTTGTTCGATGGTACGGCGTAGCGCTACCAACGCCGACACATTCGCAGGGGGGAAGTAGGCTTCATTCTGGAAGGTGGAAAGGCTTGGCCAATCTGACCTACGGATCCTCCGTTTGCGAGCCTCTGGTACAACCCCGGAAAGTCGCTCTAAGAGATCGTGCTGGGGTTCAAGGATTGCACTCACTTTTGCCTCAGATAGTGCCTGGAGGAACGGGTTCACCTCCAGTCCTCGACCCCGTAACGGAATCTGCCGCGGAAGCGCAAGGTTGAGCGCGGCAACCAGAGTTGTGCCCCCGCCGCTGAACGGGTCCACTAGGGAGAGCCCGTCGCCAAGTGCGTGGTTGGTGTCTGCGAGAATACGTCCCAGTAGCGCGTGGCTATAGGCCTCCTTTAGATGGAACCAACGGTGGACGGCAGCGTCCGAGTTGCCGGTAGGAACCACCAAACTCGCGTACTTCTCGTCCTCATATAGTTTCCAGTTCGCTTGAAGACGCCGATAGTGCTCTTCGAGATTTTGGGCAGGACTATGAACGGGCGTGGTGAGAAGCCGGCCAGAATCCTCCCGCTCGTGCGCGGTTTGAGGTGCCACGGGTCGGCTGGGGTTCTGACGTTCGATGCCGCTTGGAGCGGTTGGTTTCGGGCCGTGCCCTAGCATTTGGCCGTGCCTCCTCTGGCAGTCGACATGATCGCGCGGTTGGGTCGTGACCATCGACGGCATGTCCCGGCTCGTCGGCGCTTCAGGATACTTGATGCGGGACTGCAGACTCCGGCCGCCCGAGGGCGGGGTGTCCTCGCCCTCGCCCGGCCCAGGGCCAGCACCACTCGCAAGGAAGCCCCCCCGGGTCGCTCGCCCAGCCTGTTTGCGCCAATCGCGTAATGAACCTGCCTTGCCGGGTGCCACTCCGGGCCGGCGGCGCTCCACATGCCGACCGGCCCCTCACAAGACGATCACCGCAGCAGCGGCCGAACCGGACCACTGCATGGTCTCGGCGGCCTCGGACGCCTTGTGCGTTGACGACCCGTCCTCTACTGCTCACCGCGACACCCGACGTGCGTCCTTTCGGCTCCCTTCTGTTGTCAAGGGGTGGGGATCGGCTCTTTTGAGTGTGCGTCGACGCTTGTCGCCGTCAAGGTCGTTCGTCCGGTGGGGCGCTGCACCTTGACGGCTCCGGCACGTCGGCGCGGGTGCTGAGGAGCCGGTCCCGGGCGGGGGCTTTCCAGTGGTCTCGGTTGAGCGGTAGCGTCGTGGGTGCGGGTCCGGGAAGTGGCTGATCCGAAGTGCCGGTGTGCGGGTGCGAGCCGGCCGCGCTGGATAGCAAAGACGCCCCGCAGTGCCCTCCCGGACCCGCCTCGAGCCGTGCCTCGGTCACGCGTTGAGCGTCGGTGACCAGCTGCCGGTAGATGGCATCAGAGATCCGGCGTTTGAGGCAGCGCAGTGCTTCCATCGGCTTCTTGCCCTCGGCTCTCTTGCGCCGGTAGTAGGCCCGGCCCTCGGTGTCCAGGCGTAGTTGGGTGATGGCGGCGATGTGGATCATGTGGTTCATCCGCCGGTTCCCGGCCCGGGAGATACGGTGCCGGTTCTGCTCTCCGGAGGACGCGTCCAGGGGCGCGGTGCCGGTCCAGGACGCGAACCGGTTCCGGTTGACGAACCGGGTGATGTCACCGACATCGGCCAGGATCCGCGCGGCGACCACAGGCCCGACACCATGCAGGTCCATCAACGTTGAGCCGCGCTCCATGACCATGGCCTTCAGCTCGGCGGTGGCCTTCCTCATCTTGGCCTCCACGGCGACCAGCTCGGCCAGTTCCTCGGCCGCGATCCGCCGACGGGTCTTCCCGGCGACGTCACGTGGACGCACCGAGGCGAGCAGTGCCTTGGCCTGACCTGTGGTGATGTCCTTCTTCGCCTGTCCGGGCAGCAACTCGGCCAGCAGCGCCTGCAGCCGGTTCACCACGGCGACCCGTCGCCGGGTCAGCGCCTCCCGCCGGTCGGCCAACATCCGTAACGCCTCGAGTTCGCCGTCGACCTTCAGAACCCGCAACCCGTGGGCGCGGACCGCGACCATCGCGATCGAATGCGCATCCAAGGCGTCCGTCTTCCGGTTGTGCCCGGTGTCAAAGAGCCGGACCCGGGCAGCGAGCTTGGCAGGCACATCCACGACGTGCTCACCGGCCTCCAGCAACCGTTGCGCCAAAGGACGGCCCGCACCGTTGGCGCCCTCCACCGCCCAAAGATGATCGGGCCACGACCTCACGTACCACGCATCGCCGCGTACCCGGCTTGGTCGGTGCTGAACCGCCCCGCACCAAGCAACTTCTCCTGCTGGTCGACGACCTCGATGGTTGCCGACAGTTTGTGGGGATCAACCCCGATGATGACCTGTCCCATGATTCTTCTTCCCAACCTGACGCTCGTACCAACTGATGGTCGGCGAGGTGGGCAGTGCTATTACGAGCAGGGCAGTCCCTTCTTGAGCCACGCCTCGTCAGCGATGCCCGACGGGCTGCAGACCGAAAGAGAGCCACACCCGATCACGCTGGTGGGCAGCCGCGAAGAGAGCGTCCCGTCGAGCACCTAGGGTCGAGTCTGGCCAGACACCGGCCCTGCGTCCAGTGTCTAACAGCCGCACATGGGGTACTGCAAGCAGCGGGCGTGGCCACCCGTGCGCGGTTACGAAGTTGACCCGTTCGGCAACGGGGCCTGAGTGTCTAGGTCGCGCCGATCCTCTGCACCGAGCGCGCGACGTTGAGCCCTCCCGCCGCCGTAGCCGAGGCACTCTGGCATGGTGAGCCCATGCCAGTCGAGATCGGGATGTGGCGAATTGACGGTGGCGCACCGCGCCGGCTTGGACGTCCGCGCTGCCGTCGGAGGCGACGCTCGAGAGCTTCCTGGAGCAAGACCCTTCACTGCTGGGCGAGCGGCTCCTGGTGATTGGGCGCCAGGTGAGGACTCCCCATGGCAAATACATCGACCTGCTGGCAATGGACTCCGAGGGCAACCTGCACGTCCTCGAGTTGAAGAGGGACCGCACTCCGCGCGATGTCGTCGCTCAGTCCCTCGACTACGGCTCATGGGTCTCGACCCTGGACAGGGACACCGTGATAGACCTCGCCAACCGGCACCTGACTGTCCCGTTTGAAGGGGCATTCGAGGAGGCCTTCGGAAACTCGCCCCCAGATGAGTTGAACGGGGCTCTCCAACTCACCATCGTTGCAACCGAGCTCGATAGCAGTTCCGAGCGCATCGTGACCTACCTTCGCGAGTTTGGAGTCCCGATCAACGCGGTATTCTTCAGCTATCTGGAGGATCAGGACCGTCGCTACCTGGCTCGCTCCTGGTTGGCCAGCGAGGACGAAGGCGGAAGTGGCGCCTCGCCCGGCCGGACTCGGAAGGGAAAGCGTGCCGAGTGGAACGGACAGGACTGGTTCGTCTCGTTCGGCGACGACGGCAGCGGTCGCTCATGGGAAGACGCTCGGACCCTTGGGTTTGTGTCAGCGGGCGGTGGCGCGTGGTACTCCCGCTCGTTGAGGGCGCTGCCGGAAGGCGCTCGGGTGAACGTCCACATCCCCGGCCGGGGATACGTCGCAGTTGGCACCACACTCCGCGAGGCACAGCGGTTCGCCGACGCGGAGGTCAGTGTCGACGGCCAGTGGGTCCGCCTCACAGACCACCCTCTGGCCGGCACCTACCACCACGGACCAGATGGCTCCGCCGATGCAGAGCTCGAGGAGTATGTCGTGCCCGTCCAGTGGGAGGTGGCGAAGCCAGCCTCCGATGCCTACTGGGAGAAGGGCATGTTCGCGAACCAGAACAGTGCCTGCAAACTTCGGCAAGAGTTCACGCTCGAGCGGCTTGCGGAGCGCTTCGACCTAGGCGATGGCGGTTGAGCCCTCACCTCGTCTGCCCGCTTGGGTCGATGCTCGCCATCCCCGGTGGCGCTGCACGTGGTCACGTCACTCGCGCAGGGACCACGGCTCACACCCGCTCGTCTCGAAGAAGCGGTCGCTCTCGTTGATCGTGACGATCATCTGCCCCGACCCGAAGTTGTTGTCGATGATGGAGTCGAATCCATCGCTGCCGCTCAGGCGGGCCCAATAGCAACTGCCGGAGGCCTCGGACACATACGTGCCAGGCTCCACATCGACGCCGACCTCGAAGGTCCCGTCACCGGGGATGGAGGCCTCAGGCGCGGGTGGGTCCGCGGTCACCGTCTCCGTGACCGTCTCTGAGACGGTCTCCGCCTCAGCTGTCTCGGTCACTGTGTGGGTTTCGGTCGCACCGGGAGCAGTGACAGTGACCGTGGCCTCGGCAGGCGTCGGTGCTGCCGCCGTGCTGTTCACGGTGACCGTCTCGGCCGACGGGGTAGTGGTGGCAGGTGCGCCACCGTTCCCGGCAAGGCCGATGCCCAGGCAGGCGACGGCAGTCACGCCATAGCCAACGATGTGCTTCTTATTCATGATGATTCTCCTCTTGGTCAGTCGCGGATGGTGATGGTCAGGCCCATGCCTGAGTTGGGGTGGTAGTTCCACCGGGCCTCGAAATCGCCCCAGCTGTTGGTCTGCATGCCGTCTAGGGCACGCGTCGAACTCATGTGGTCGCTCACCGCTGTGGGCGTCTCCAAGGCGACGAGGATGCACACGAGGTCCTCCATGGAGTCGCCTGAGAGGTCCTCGTCGCCTTCGGTGTCGAGGAGGAGCGTCTCTCCGGCGTCGGCGACGACGCCTGCATCACAGGTGTTGGCGGCGGACTGGAGCGGGGTGCCGATGTGGGGAACCTCTGAGGCGCTCTGCGTCGTGGGTGAACTACCTGCGCAACCTGTCAGCAGGAGGCCGCACGCCATGAGACTCGCTGCCCAAGACGGGGGGACGGTCATGCCACGTCGGAGTCGACCATGGCCGCCTCCGCCTCTAGGTCCGTGACCTCGATGGCGACCCCATGCAACGCGTCGAGCGCTGCGCTGAGGTGCCGGGTGATGCCGGTCTGCAGGGACTCTGCCTGGGTGTCGATGGTGGTCGCGCCATTCCGGATGCTCACGACAGCCTTCTTCACCTTGTTGATGCCGTCCAGCAGGTCGAGAGCGGCCGTGATGTTCTCCTCCGCCGTGTCCAGCCCCTCGGTGTCCCGGCGGGCGGTCGCGGCAAGGGCTGCGGTCCGCATCAGCTGGACGACGGTGCGCAGAAGGTCGACCTCATCGACGGTGGGGTCGAACGCGATGACGAGCCGACGGGCGCCGAGGACGCGGATGACCTGGCCCTGGTTCTGGCTTGCGTCACGGACGATGCCGATGGAGGCGGCTGCCTCGCGGTTGCGCTCTGCCTCGTCCAGGTAGTCGTTCCACACCCGACGGTCGGTGGAGTCGTGCATCTCGACGACGACCCGTGCCTGACCACCGTCGACGGTCAGGACACCGTCGCCCTTCTTGGAACGGCCGAGTGCACCGCCGAAGCTGCCGGTGCTGGCGTACTCGTCCCCGAGGCCAGCGGCAACCTGCTCCAGCACGGAGTCCACCTCGGCCTCGAAACCGCCGCCCTTGAGCGGGGTGACGCTCGCAGTCCTGGCGGCCGCTGCGGCTGCGGCCTTTTGGACCTCAACCGCCTTGGCGAGCTCGTCCACCTTCGTGGCGAGCGTCAGGTGGTTCTTGTCCATGGCGGCCGTCAGCGCCGCCTGCTGCTCGGCCAACTTCGAGGCCTGCTTGGCGAATGGGGACGTCGGGTCGGCCGGGTCGAACTGGCGGCTGACCTTGTCGAGAAGCTTGTCGGTCTGCTCTACGGCCTGCTCCTTGATGCGCTGGCCGGCAGCGTCGAGGATGGGGGCCAACCTGGCCAGCAGCTCCGGGTTGTCACCACCGACGAGACGCTCGACCTCCTTGCGCAGCGCCTTGGTGGACACCTCCACCGTTTCCGAGAACTTGGCGCGTGTGCTGCTCTCCGACTCCTGCAGCGCCTTGCGGGTTTCCTGAGCCGCCTTGGTCATCGCCTCGGCGGCGGCCGCGGCGGCCTTCGCCGTGGCATCGGCTGCCTGCGTGCTGGAGGTGGTCGTGCGAGCGCCCACCTCGGAGATGAGCTGCTCGAGCTCATACGTGTCCTGGGCGCTGCCGGCTCCCGCGATGGCCCGCGCTCCGACGGCGAGCGACTGGCTGACGAAGGAGCTCAGGTTCGCGTCGGCGAGTTCCTCCAGAGGCACGGTGGCACCGCGACGGCCGGTGGACCAGCGCCGGGCCTCGCCGACCACCTCGGCGTCGGTGACGGTGAGGTCGTGGATGATGAGAGCCGGCTGCGCCGGGTCGCAGTATGCCGCGGGGCGGCCGGTCGTGGATGTCGCCATCTGTCTGTCCTCCTGTGGGCGGGCTGCCGGGTGGCTGCCGATGCCTCCAGAGTTCCGTCATACGGCAGGATCCTGCGAACCACAGGTCTGATAAGGAGGGTTATCACTCCTTTCCTTGTCCTGGGTCGTGCCTGGCTCTAGGTTGGACTCCGAACAGCACATCTGCCCGGGAAGGAGGAGCGCATGGCGACACACACGCCGCAGTCCACCCTGCAGATGTCCCTGGCCGATGTCGCGCGCCTGGCCGGGGTCGCCCGTCCGGTCGCCTCCGTCTGGCGCAGCCGCCACGCACCGGGTCACCCGTTCCCCCGCCCGGTCGCTCGCGTCGCCGGGCACGACCGCTTCGACGCCTTCGAGGTCGCCGACTACCTGGCCGCCACGGGCCGCGGCAACACCACGGTCGAGCGGGCCGATGTCGCCGCCCACGCCCGGCTGGCCCAGGTGGGCGGTCTCGATGAGGATGTCGTCTTGTCCGGGCTCACCGCACTGCTCGTGCTAGGCGCCGAGCTGGGCGAGCCCCTGGCCGCCCTCGACGACTCCCACCTGCTCGCGCTGGCCGGGGAGGCTGATCCCCAGGACGAGATGCTCCGACGCGAGGTCGCGGCCCTCGGGTCGCACGCTGTCGAGCTCGCCGCACACGCCGACGCGCTGGCGGACGCCTCCTACTCGGCCCGCGCCGCCTTCGAGCTGCTGCTGGAGCAGCAGCTCGCCCGCGGCATGGGGGACCTGTCCGCCCTCGCGCTCCGGTCCGAGGCGAGCGCACTGGTGGGCCGGCTGGCCGCCGAGCTCGCGGCCGACGCTGGGTGGGAGGCACCACTCTTTGTGGGGCCGGTCCCTGGCGTCGGCGACCTGTTGCTCCAGGCAGCGGAGCAGTATGCCGGCGGGCTGGCTCCCAGTGTCGCCGTCGCCCCCGACGACAGTCCGGTGGGGAGGTTGCGCCGGCGTCGGATGCGGGTGCACGACCTGCACCAGGTGACCCTGCAGCGCACCGAGTCCGGTGACTTTGTGGTCCCGTCGGGCACCTTCGATGGCTCGGTGCACGTCATGCAGGTGCCGGTGGCGCAGGAAGCCGCCGGCGACGCCCGGGTCCTGGAGACCGTCGCGGACGTGGTCGTGCAGCTGGCGCAGGACTCGCGGGTCGTGGTGGTCGGGCCAGCATCCGCGCTCACCGACCGCCCCACCAGCGCCGACGCAGATCGGGCTCGCGACGCAGTGCTGCGCAGTGGCCGCCTCCGTGCGGCGATCCGGCTGCCTGCTGGCCTCCTGGTTCACGCACCACGTCAGCACCTCGCCCTGTGGGTGCTCGGCCCAGCACATCCGGAGGTGCCGGTCGCAGATCGCTGGACAGTTGTCGGGGACCTCACGGACGCCGCACTTGACGCCATCACGACCGACGACCTGGTGACCGACGTGCTTGCCTCACTGGTGGACCCACGGTTGGTGGGACACCATGCCTATCGCTTCGTCCACCGCGTGGTGACGTCCACCCTCATCCCTGGTCGTGTCCCTCTTGTCGACACCCGCAGTCCGGTCGTCTCACATGGGCGGGGGACCCGCACGCTCGACGATCTCATCTCGCGACGGGAGTGCCGACTGATCCCTGGCAACAGGGTCGACCCAGCGCATCTGCAGCCGAACGGGCGGGCCGTGATCGGTCCCGAGGAGCTCACCGGGTCACTGCCCCCCGGCTCACGGGCCGTGGATCCGCTGACCTTCCCCGCGGCATACCCCACCTCCCGGGACACCGAGCCGGGTGACGTCATCTTCTGCACCTCGCCGCGTCCGGCCGCGATGGTGGACCGCGACGGTGGCACGGTCGTGCTTGCCCCCGCACGGACACTGCGGGTCACCCCCGACTCCGACAAGGGAGTGCCCGACCTGGTGCCCGACGTCATCGTCGCCGACATCAACGGGACCAGAGGGCGCGACTGGCGCCGCTGGCAGATCCGGCTGGTGTCCCCGAAGCGCCAGGACTCACTGCATGTGGAGCTCGCGGGCATTGATGCCGAGCGTCGCGAACTGCACGACCGACTCGCCCAGCTTGACCACCAGGCCATCCGTGCCATGGACCACGCCACCGCCCCACGACAGGAAGGCCGCTGATGCCACCGAGGAAGAAGGCAGCGCCCACCGCGCCGTCGACGATGAAGGAACTGAAGGACACGCTCTGGAAGGCGGCCGACAAGCTGCGCGGCTCGATGGACGCCTCGCAGTACAAGGACATTGTCCTCGGCCTGGTGTTCCTGAAGTATGTCTCCGACGCCTTCGATGCCCGCCGCGAGGAGCTGCGGGGCGAGCTTGCGGAGTTCTACAGCGACGCCGACCAGCTCGAGGCCCAGCTCAACGACATCGACGAGTACACGGCGCACAACGTCTTCTACCTGCCGCCGTCAGCACGGTGGTCCTTCCTTGTGGCGCACGCCAAGGGGCTGCCCGCGCAGGAAGGGCAACCGGGCAAGACCGTCGGACAGCTCATCGATGAGGCGTTCGACCTGATCGTCGGGACGAACCCGTCGCTCAAGGGAGCACTGCCACGGGGCTTCAACCGTGAGGCGGTCGACCAGCGACGCCTCGGCGAGCTGCTGGACATCCTCAACTCCGCGCGCTTCACCGGCGAGGGGGCAGTGAAAGCACGCGACCTGCTGGGCGAGGTCTACGAGTATTTCTTGGAGAAGTTCGCCCGCGCCGAGGGCAAACGCGGAGGCGAGTTCTTCACCCCGCCGTCGGTGGTGCGCACCCTCGTCGAGGTGCTGGAGCCCACCTCGGGGCGGATCTATGACCCCGCCTGCGGTTCCGGCGGCATGTTCGTCCAGGCAGAGAAGTTCCTCGAGGCGCACAACAAGGACAAGAGCGCCCTGTCGATCTATGGCCAGGAGCTCAACGAGCGCACCTGGAAGCTGGCCCGGATGAACTTGGCGATCCACGGGCTCAACGGCAACCTCGGGCCGGTGTGGGGCGACACATTCGCTCGCGACCTGCACCCGCAGATGCAGGCGGACTATGTGATGTCCAACCCGCCGTTCAACATTAAGGACTGGCACCGCACCGACGACGATCCACGCTGGCGGTTCGGCGTTCCGCCAGCGCGGAACGCCAACTACGCATGGATCCAGCACATCCTGAGCAAGCTGGCCCCCGGTGGGTCCGGTGGTGTGGTGATGGCTAACGGGTCGATGTCGACCAACTCTGGGGGAGAGGGTGAGATCCGCGCTCAGATCGTTGAGGCGGACCTCGTCTCGTGCATGGTGGCCCTGCCGACGCAGTTGTTCCGGAGCACCGGCATCCCGGTGTGTGTCTGGTTCTTCGCCAAGGACAAGACGGCTGGGCCAAAGGGAGCGACGGACCGCACCGGTCAGGTGCTGTTCATCGACGGTCGCGACCTGGGCTTCATGGTGGATCGCGCCGAGCGCGCGTTCTCCGACGAGGACATCGCCAAGATTGCAGACACCTTCCACGCCTGGCGCGGCAGCCCGTCCGCAGTGGAGAAGAGTCTGGGGTATGTCGACGTCCCCGGCTTCTGTCGATCTGTCACCTTGCAGGAGATCAAGGACTCCGGATATGCGCTGACCCCGGGCCGGTACGTCGGCGCGGCCGACGTCGAGGACGATGGCGAGCCGATCGAGGAGAAGATCGAGCGGCTCACGAAGGAGCTGTTCGCACAGTTTGATGAGTCGACCCGGCTTGAAGCGAAGGTTCGATCTCAATTGGAGCGGTTGGTATGACGACGACCATCGGAAAGCTCGCCGAGGCCGGAGTACTAAATTTCGGCGACGGGTACAGAACCAAGCGCTCCGAGCATGGGCAGCCAGGTTTCCGGATCCTCCGCGTGGCGGACGTGACGGAGGGTACAATCTCGCTGGACGGCCAGGACTTCGTTGCGGAGCAGTGGGTCGGCCAGGTCGGCCAGAAGTTGTCCCAGGAGGGTGATGTGCTGGTCACCACCAAGGGAACGGTCGGTCGGGTTGCGATCATGCCCGAACTTGAACAACGCCTCGTCTACAGCCCGCAACTCTGCTACTTCCGGGTGAATCGGCACGAGGTGCTCGACCGGCGATGGCTGAGTTACTGGTTCCGTTCACCGAGCTTTATCGAGCAGGCCTCACATCGTGCGAACAACACGGACATGGCTGCCTACATCAACCTTGCAGACATCCGTTCTCTAGTCCTGCCGACGACACCGATCGCCGCGCAGCGGGCGATTGCGGAGGTGTTGGGGGCGCTCGACGACAAGATCGCCGCCAACGCGGCGTTGGTGACCGCTGCAGAGGCGCTCATGAAGGCGCTGGCGGGTTCAGCGCCAGATCGCGCGCCACTGGCGCAACTGGGAGTGCAGACGACCGCCCAACTCCAGCCCCACGAGTTTTCTGACAGAGTCGCACACTTCAGTCTGCCGGCGTTCGACGAGTCCGCGTCGCCGGAGGTGACTGCGGGCGGCTCCATCAAGAGCAACAAGTTCCACCTCTCCGAGCCGACCGTGTTGGTGTCGAAGCTCAATCCCCGCATCCCGCGTGCCTGGAACGTTCCGGTCGTCCCCCCCGAAATGGCGCTGGCGTCGACAGAGTTCGTGGTGCTAGCTCCGCAAGGCCTCGACGTGTCAGAGCTATGGGCAGCGGTCGCCCAGCCCGAGGTGTGGATGACACTCCAGGGGAAGGTTGCAGGCACCTCAGGAAGCCATCAGCGCGTGCGTCCGGCCGAGGTAATGACCTTGTCAGTGAAGGACGTGAGAGAGTTGCCTAGCTCCGCACGGGCGAGTCTCCGGATGCTCGGGCTCCGCGTGTTCAACGCAAGGCACGAGAGCAAGAGTCTGGCCGCGACTCGCGACGCGCTGCTGCCAGGGTTGATGTCGGGGAAGATCCGCGTCAAGGACGCCGAGAGCGTCGTCGAGGAAGTGGTCTGAGATGTCCATCGACTTCGCGGGCCTCAGTGAGGCTGAGTGGGAGCAGGCTGCGCTTGACGACCTGGCCGAGCAGGGCTGGGAGCCCAGGCACGGCAAGGCGATTGCCCCTGGCTCGGGTGAGCGCGAGACCTGGTCGGACATCGTCTTGCCGACCCGCTTCCTGGACGCGCTGCAGCGGCTCAACACGACCGTGCCGGTGCAATACCTCAAACAGGCGGCCGATGAGATCCTCCGTCCAAGCTCCAACGACGCGATCACCGAGAACCGGCGGACTCACGTCTACCTGACCGAGGGATACCGCGGGATCAGCTGGATCGATCACGAGGGCGTCGAGCACAACCCGACGATCCGACTTGTCTCAACGGAACCATCTGACAACGACTGGCTGGCGGTCAACCAGGTCACCGTGCGTGACCTGGAGGTCGAGCGCCGGCTTGACATCGTCCTCTATTGCAACGGCCTCCCGGTCTCGATCCTCGAGCTCAAGAAGGCCGGTGCGCAGAAGGCAGACGTCGCCGCGGCGCACGCCCAGCTGCGCACCTACGTCCGCGAACTCCCGATGATATTCCGCTTCGCCGTCATGACCGTCGCCAGCGACGGAGTGCTCGCGAAATACGGCACGCCCTTCACGCCGCTCAACCACTTCTCACCGTGGAACGTCGACGAGGACGGTCAGCCCATCGGCTACGCCGACGCATCCGAGCATGCGGGTCCCGGCACGGGACTTGAGCAACTCATCGCCGGTGTCTTCCACCAGGACCGGTTCCTGCAACTCCTGCGCAACTTCACGGCATACGACAGCACCGGCGACGACGGACTGCTGAAGCGGATCGCCAAGCCGCATCAGTACTTCGCGGTCAACCGTGCGGTGGGGGAGACCATCAAGGCCGTCGGATCGCACGGCAAGGCGGGAGTCGTCTGGCACACCCAGGGTTCTGGCAAGTCTATGGAGATGGAGCTCTACACCCACTACGTCCAACGGCATCCTGCCCTGGAGAACCCGACGGTCATCCTGGTTACCGACCGCACCGAGTTGGACGGCCAGCTCTACGGCGGGTTCAAGAGGAGTCTGCTGCTGCCGGAGGACCCGGTGCAGGTGACCAAGCGTGCCCAGCTGCGCACGATCCTCAGTGACCGGCTGAGCGGCGGGATCATCTTCACCACGTTGCAGAAGTTTGGCCTCTCCAGGAGTGAGCGGGAGGCGGGCGAGAACCACCCCCTGCTGTCCGACCGACGCAACATCATCGTGGTGGTCGATGAGGCGCACCGCAGCCACTACGACGACCTCGACGGCTATGCGCGCCACCTCAAGGACGCCCTGCCCAACGCGACGCTGATCGCCTTCACCGGCACCCCGATCTCCTTCACGGACCGCAACACGCAGCAGGTGTTCGGCGACTACATCGATGTCTATGACCTGACCCGGGCCGTGAACGACGGTGCCACCGTGCCGGTCCACTTCGAGCCGCGTCTCATCAAGGTCGGCCTGGTCGACGGGGTTACCGAGGACCAGTTGGACGCTGCGGCCGACGAGGTCACCGTGGGCCTGGATGACGTGGAGCGCGACAAGGTCGAGCGCAGCGTCGCGGTGGTCAACGCCGTCTATGGTGCGCCAGCGCGCATCGAGAAGCTGGCCGAGGACCTGGTGGGGCACTGGGAGCAGCGCCGGGCCGTGATGGACGAGTTCATCCAGGGGCCGGGCAAGGGCCTGATTGTGGGCGGCACGCGCGAGATCTGTGCGCGGTTGTATGACGCGATCGTCGCGTTGCGGCCTGACTGGCACTCCGACGAACTGGAGAAGGGCCGCATCAAGGTCGTGTACACCGGTGACCGGACCGACCAGCCGCCTGTGTCTGATCACGTGCGGCGGGAGTCGGAGAACAAGGCGATCAAGGCGCGCCTCAAGGACGAGGACGACGAGCTGGAGCTGGTGATCGTCAAGGACATGATGCTCACCGGCTATGACTCGCCACCGCTGCACACGCTCTATCTCGACCGGCCGCTCAAGGGTGCCCTCCTGATGCAGACCCTGGCCAGGGTCAACCGCACCTTCCGGGGCAAGCAGGACGGTCTGCTGGTGGCCTATGCGCCGCTGGCTGAGAACCTGCAGGCGGCACTCGCGGAGTACACCCCCACGGACCAGGAGACCAAGCCCCTGGGCCGTGACTTCAGCGGCGCCGTGACGCTGACGCACGAGCTGGTGGACCAACTCGATGCGCTCACCGCTGGCTTTGCCTGGCGTCAGGCCTACTCCGATCGCGCGAGTCGTGGCGACGCCAGGGCGTGGTTCCACGTCGTGACGGCGATGGTGAACCACCTGCGAAACCCGGCCACGCCGGGCAACCAGGCGACCGAAGGATCTGGCGAAGAGGCGGGCATGGGCCTCGCGACGGCATACCGTCAGACCTCCACCGCCCTCGCACGCGCCTGGGCGCTGTGCTCGGCCTCGGGGCAGTTGGAGGAGATCCGTCCCACGGTGCGCTTCTATGAGGAGGTGCGCGTCTGGATGGCCAAGCTGGACGCCGAGGAGCGGCAGGCCAGCGGCGAACCCATCCCGGCAGATGTCGAGCGGCTGCTCGGCTCGCTCATCGCGCAGAGCACCGAGATCGGGGAGGTGCTCGACATCTATGAGGCGGCCGGCATGCCGCGGCCGAGTCTGATGGACCTGGGTCCGGAGTTCGTCACCCAGGCCCAGCAGGCGGAGAACCCGCACCTGGCCATTGAGGCCCTGCGTGACCTCGTCGCGCGGGAGTCCGTCAAGGCCACCGGCACCAACTCGATCCGGCAGCGGGCGTTCTCCGAGCGGATCCAGGAGCTGATGCGCAAGTACACCAACCAGCAGCTCACCTCCGCTGAGGTCATCGCCGAGCTCATCGCCCTGGCGCAGGAGACGGTGGCCGAACACGACCGGGGAAAGCGCTTCGACCCGCCGCTGCAGGTCGACGAGCTCACGTTCTATGACGCCGTCAGTCTCAACGAGTCTGCGCTGGACGTGCTCGGGGAGGGGAAGCTCGCCGAGATTGCGCGCGACCTGGTGGCCGCGATGCGGCGCGACATTAGGACCGACTGGACCGTGCGCGAGGATGTGCGAGCGAAGATGCGGACCACGATCAAACGGCTGTTGCTCAAGCACGGTTATCCGCCGGACCAGTCGGCCGCGGCGGTCAAGCAGGTGATGGATCAGATGGAGGCGATGGCGCCGAGGCTGGCTGTGACTGGTCGGAGCGCCTTCGCCCGGAGACGTAGAGGTGTCGGAGGTCGATCAGGTTCATGAGGAGATGGGCCTGATCAATGCCTTCGGCATGTTCTGGCGACGGGACGAGGTGGACTGGTCGCCGACCGCCGTCAAGCTGCTGGGTGTTCAGCAGGCCGGCAGCGATCACGTCGACTTCGGTGCGCAGGCGGGCGTATACCTCCTGTATGACCAGAATCGGGTTGTCTATGTGGGCCGTTCGCAGAAGCCCCGTCTCGGCAACCGACTGCGCGATCACACCAAGGACCGGCTGAGTGCGCGGTGGAACCGTTTCTCCTGGTTCGGTGTGCGAAGTGTCGGCGCGGACGGCGCACTCGGAGCGCTGCCAAACTCGGGGATCGGCGTCGAGACGCTGATCGCGACGATGGAGGCGCTGTTGATCGAGGGGCTTGAACCACCACAGAACCGGCGCCAAGGGGACGGTTTCGTCGCTGTTGAGTTCATCCAGGCTGTCGACCCAAAGGTGGCCAACCGAGAGAAGAAGAAGTTGCTGCTGGGGCTCGTCGCTGAGAGTTGATGCACTACGGCACGGCTGATTGTGATCGATAATCGATTAGTAACGACTGAGGATCGCGCACAGCGATTGTCACCCGACCGAGGGCGGCCAAGCCCCCTGCAGCTGGCCGTCGTTGTTCTGGCGCTGCTGGTCGCTGGTGCGCAGAACGTCAACTCTTCATGATGTTAGGCGTACTGGAGCGAACTGTCGGATAGGGCAACCGCGTCCGCCGACGATCGCATGCCGGGGAGCAGCACCAGAGCGAGGTGTCCTGCCGGGTGGCACCGTCCGGCCCACCGGGGTTCCCTGGAAGGGACCACTTCCCCGACACATGGAGGTTTGCCATGAGCCAGGTCACCGAGTCCGTCGACGTCAACGTCCCGATCCGGACGGCCTACGACCAGTGGACCCAGTTCGAGACCTTCCCGCAGTTCATGGAGGGCGTGGAGTCCGTGACGCAGATCAGCGACACGCGCAACCACTGGACGGTGGAGGTGGGCGGACAGACCCGCGAGTTCGACACCGAGATCAGCGAGCAGAGCCCGGAGGAGCGGATCGCGTGGACCACGGTGGGCGGCGACGTCAAGCAGGCCGGTGTCGTGACCTTCCACAAACTGGATGAGAACACGACGCGGGTCACCATCCAGATGGACTGGGACCCGGAGGGGTTGGTGGAGAAGGCGGGGGCGGCCGTGGGGGTGGACGACCGGCGGGTCAAGGGCGACGCCAAGCGCTTCAAGGAGTTCATCGAGTCCCGCGGCACCGAGACCGGTGCCTGGCGCGGTGACGTCCCGCGCGACTGAGCAGCCGCCAACCGGCTTCCGGTATGCCGCGCCCGTCCCACTCTGTGGGGCGGGCGCGTCCCGTCTACCGCGGCGTCAGCGCGGGTCAGACGCGCCCCTTGAGCAGGGCCCGGAAGTAGACGACGGGTTCGACATAGCGGTCGAAGGCCCACAGCAGCCGGCGCGGGACGGTGAGGTCGATCAGACTGGTCGTCGGCTGGGGAGTGCCCGTCCGGTCGAACTCGGCGAGCAGCAGACGTCGCCGATCCACGGTGATGGGGATGATCGTGTAGCCGTCGTAGTGCCGCAGACTTTCACCGGTCCGTCCGCGCCGGATGTTGTCGGCGAGCACCTCGACCTGGCTGCGCAGCGCCCCACCCGACGGGCGCGTCCGGACGTGCGCCACGTCGCCCAGGCTCCACACGCGGGGGAGGCTGTGGTGGGCCAGCGTGCCTGGGTCGATGTCGACTAGGCCGCCGGTGTCGTCGCTGGCCAGCGGGGCGAGCCAGTCCGGGGGGCGGTAGTGCGGCACGACGAAGGCCTGGTCCACCCCGTCCAGCACCTGCTCGCCGTCCGGCGTGCTCAGCGTGACGGTCCGGGCCTGGTGGTCCAGCGCACCCACGGTCGCGTCGTGGTGGACGGTGATCCCGAACCGCTGCAGGTGGGGCTCGACCTGCCGGTCGGCGAAGCCCAGGCCCAGCAGGGAGGAGTATGGCGTGACGAGCCGGACGTCGATCTCCTCCAGGACCCCTTCGCGGCGCCAGTGGTCGCACGTCAGGAAGAGCGGCTTGAGCGCGGTGCCGCAGCACGGTGCCGGCTCCGGCGGGATGGTGAAGACCACCCGGCCACGCGTCATACGTTTGATCGCCGTCCAGGTGTCCTCGGCGCGGGAGCTGAGGTGCGCGGTGGCTGACCATCCCGCCTCCATCGCCTCGGCCAGGCCGGGGGTGGCCGCGAGGTCCGGCTCGAGGCCGGGGGCCACGACGAGGTCGCCGTAGCCGACCCGCTCACCGGTGTCGAGCTCGACCTCCCGCTCGTCGGCGTGGACCGCGACCGCGCGGTGCGGCAGCCAGGTGCAGCCGCTCGGGATCACCGCCGCCATCGATCGGGTGAGGCGCGACATCGACGCCTGCCCGCCACCGACGTAGTTGAGCAGCGGGCGGTAGCGGTGCACCGGGTCGGGGGCGATGACGGCCACGTCCCGGCACCCGATGCGGCGCAGCCGCGCGGCGAGTGAGATGCCGGCGTTGCCACCCCCACGATGACGACGTCGTGCGATGCCATGGCCCCTCCCGTCGTCAGGTGTTGCAGTGCGACCGAGCCTACGTCGGCGCCACCGAGGTCGGGCCGGAAACGTCACCCGCCGTGGTGCTCACCCGCGGGCTTCGGCCACCGTCCTGGCGCCGACCAGCATCGTGCCTGCCAACGCCGCGAACGCTGCGGGAGCGCTGTCGCTCGCATAGTCCCGCACCGCCTGCCGGGCGACCTGCAGCACACCACGGGCGGCACCCTCACGCAGCTCCTCTGGCAGCGTCTCGATGTCGGTCGTCTTCGCAGCCCCCACGATGCGCCGCGACATCTTGGCCGCAGCAAACAGCCAGGCCTCCTGCTGCCAGGTGGCGAGCAACTCCTCCAGGAACGGCTCCCCCCAGACCCGCTTGTCGAGGCGGTCTGGCCAGCGGCGACGGAACTCGGTCTCAAAGGCGTCCCAGGTCTGCGTGATCAGGCCCAGCGCCCACTGCGCGCGCTCGTCCTCGCCCAGCGCATAGGCACGGGCGGCAGCAATGGTGTAGTTCGCCCACAGCGCGCCAAGGTCGAACGCGACGGGGCCATAGAAGGCGAACTCGGAGTCGAAGACCTTGATGCTGTCGCACTCGGTGCTGTCCTCGGGCTTGCGCACCATGATCGAGCCGGTGTGCAGGTCGCCGTGGATGAGGGCCTCGGCCTTGGTCATGAACAGCCACTTAGCGCGGCCCATCGCGGCCACGAACTCCTCATCCGCTGCCAGCTCGGCCGCGTCCACCTCGTTGGCCGGGAGCACGCTGTTGCGGCCCGCGTCGACGGACGGCTCGGTGAAGACCAGGTCCTCGGTGATCTGGCACAGCTGCGGATTGACCGAGTCGGCGAGGCGGGCGGCCAGTTCCTCCCGCTCCAGCCCGAGGGCAGAGGTCCCGGCGGCGACGCCGGCGACATAGCGCCCGGCGGCTGCCGCCGCGCCGTCGTGGATCTGGCCCTCGTTGAGCGCGGTCCGCCAGACCGTGTGGTCGCTCAGGTCCTCCAGGGCGATGATGAACCGGTCGTGGTCAAAGTGCAGGACCTCGGTCACCAGGCCCGGCGCGAGCGGCCCGTGGTGGCGCAGCGAGTCGGCCTCCAGGCGGGAGCGTTCGGGCGTCATCGGCCAGTCCGGGCCGGTCATCCGCACATAGGGCAGCGACTGCTTCAGGCACAGCCCGCGGCCTTGGGCGTCCTTGGCGACGAAGACCAGGTTGAGGTTGCCGTCACCGATCTCGTCCACGGACACCAGGTTGTCGGCGTCGATCTGCTCGGCCAGCGAGGGGACGCTGCGGATGTGGTCGGCAACCGTGTCGACCGTGAGGAACTCGTAGTCGTGAGCCATGGGGATGAACGCGTCCTTCGTGGGTGCGGGCCTAGGTGGCCGAGGTGTAGCGGATCTGTTTGCGGGACAGGGTGTAGGAGAAGATCAGCGCGAGGATCAGGACCGCTCCCTTGGCGGTGTCCTGGTGGTAGTACTGGAAGCCCTTCATCGTCAGGCCGGTCAGCACGATTGCGATCAGCACGGCACCGAGCAGGGTGCCCCAGGCGTTGGGCTTGCCGGCGCCGAGCACGGAGCGACCGACCAGGGCCACCGCGACCGCCTCGAGCAGGCTGGAGGCACCGGCGTTGACGTCACCCTGCCCGATGCGCGAGACCAGGATCATGCCGCCGACCGAGGCCAGCAGCCCGGAGATGACGTAGGCCAGGCCGCGATAGAAGCCGACGCGCACACCTGCGAGGCGGGCGGCCTCGGGATTGGCGCCGATGGCATACATGACCCGGCCCCACTTGGTGCGGCTCAGGAAGAACCAGGAGGCGATGACCAGCACCAGCATGATCACCACCGGCAGCGGGATGGGGCCGACGAAGCCCCGGTCGATCTGCAGGAAGCCCTCGGTGAACCGCCCCGGCGCCTCCGACCCGTCCCGCAGCACCATGCCGCTGGTGACCGACTGGCCGGAGACCGGGATGAGCTTGGCGCCCTGGATGACGAACATCATGCCCAGCGTGGCCAGCAGGTCCGGGATCTTGCACACCACGATGAGGAAGGCGTTGATCAGCCCGACCAGCACGCCGGCCAGCATCACCACCCCGACCGCGGTCATGCCGGTCATGTTGTAGAAGACCATCGTCAGCGCGGCCATCTGCACGGCCAGGCCGGCGACCGACCCGATCGAGAGGTCCAGACCGCCGACGACCATCGTGAACATGATGCCCAGACCCAGGATCGCCGTCACGGAGACGAACTTGAGCATCGAGAAGATCGAGGAGGACGTGGCAAACGCCGGCTCGGTCAGGGCGAAATAGATGAACAGCACGATCGTCACGGCGATGAAGCCATACTTGACGATCACGTCCCGGGCACGGTCCAGGGCCGTGGTGTCCGCTGTGGTTCCGGCCATGGGTCAGGCAACCTCCGACATGCTCGCGATGATGGTGCTGTTGTCGATCTCGGACGCATAGGCGTCCAGATAGATCTGGCCCTCGGCGAGGACCACCACCCGGTCGGCGACCTCGCGCAGTTCCTCGACGTCGCTGACGAGGACGACCACGCAGGCGCCGGCGGCGGCCTGCTCCCGGGCCTTGTGCGCCAGGTCGCGCCGGGCGCCCAGGTCGACCCCGCGGAACGGCTCGTCCATGAGCATGATGCGCGGCGACTGGCGCAGCCAGCGGGCCACGACGACCTTCTGCTGGTTGCCGCCGGACAGGGAGTCCATCTCCTGGTCGGGGCCGGTGGCCACCACGCCGTAGGAGTTGATGATGTCCGCGGCCATCCTGCGCTCGGCGCGCCGGTTGATCACCGACCCCGGGCTGATGGAGGACAGGAAGGGCAGGCTGCCGGTGGTCGCCAGGGTCCAGCCCGGCAGCATCGACTGGGCGGCGCGGTCCTCCGGGGCCAGATAGATCCCGCGCCGCACGGCCTGGCTGGTGGAGCGGGGGGCGAAGTCGGCGCCGTCCAGGCGCATCGAGCCGGCGCGCAGGCGCTCCACCCCGTAGACAGCCTGGGCCAGCTCGGTCTTGCCGGCGCCGATCAGGCCGATGACGCCGGTGACCTCGCCATAGCGCAGGTCCAGGTCCAGCGGCGCGGACCGGGGGAGCAGTTGCAGGCCGCGCAGCTCGAGGGCGACCTGGTCGCCGCGCTGCTCGGTGAGGTTGTTGACCTCCACCTGGAGCGCCTTGCCCAGCATCGCCTCGACGGCGGCGGGCATGTCGAAGGGCTGGGTCTGCTCCTGCTGCAGCCGGCCGTCGCGCAGCACGACCAGGTCGTCGGCCAGGGAGCGGACCTCGCTGAGCCGGTGGGTCACATACATGACGGCCACGCCCTCGTCCCGCAGCCGGCGGACCAGCGCGAACAGCCGGTCTGCCTCGGCGGCGGACAGGGTCGAGGTGGGCTCGTCGAGGATGAGCACCTTGGGGCGCTGGTTGAGCGCCCGGGCCAGCAGCAGCAGCTGACCGTCGGCGATGCCGATCTCGAAGGCGTCCTTGAGCAGGAAGGAGTCCGACCAGCCCAGGTCGAGGGTGGCGGCGATCTCGCGGGCGCGGGGCAGCAGGCTGCGCAGGCTCCGCACCGGGGGCAGCGAGGCGCGCACCATCTCCTCGAAGACGAGGTTCTCGGCGACCGTGAGGTCGGGGATGATGCTGTCGTCGACCCGCTGGTGCACGGTCTGGATGCCGTGCTGCGCGGCGGTCATCGGGGTGGAGATCTCCACCTGCTCACCGGCGACCTCGACCTCGCCGCCGTTCTTGGCATAGATGCCGCTGAGGATCTTGATGAGGGTGGACTTGCCGGCGCCGTTCGCGCCCAGCAGGGCGGTGACCCGCCCGGCCAGCAGGTCCATGGTGACGCCCTTGAGGACTCGGTTGGGGCCGAAGTCCTTGGTGATGTCGGTCAGGCGCAGGGCCACGTCGCCGGAGCCGGTGTCGCCGCTCGTCGGTTCGTCCTGCACGTGGTCCTGCCTCTCTCGTATGCCGTGTGGTTGCCGAGCGCGGGAGGGCGGCGGCCGGTCTGTGGCCGCCGCCCACCCGTGGTCGGATCAGAAGGTGACGCTCGGGATCCAGTCGGCGGAGGAGACGTCGGAAATGTTGAGTGCCGGCTCGACGGCGCGCAGGTCCTCCATGTTGTTGACGTCGTTCTCCCGCAGGAAGTCCGCGGTGACCAGGATCGGCGGGAACTCCACCTTGGTCTCGGTCAGCTCACCGGCCATGTGCAGCGCCAGGGTGCGCACGACCACAGCGCCGATGGCGTTGGGGTCGGTGGCTCCGGTGGCGACCCACGGGCTGCCCTCGGCCTTCATCAGCTCGATGTCGGCGGTGGAGATGTCGGCGCCATAGACCAGGACCTCGCCCTCCAGGTCCGGGTTCTGCTCCAGGGCCGACAGGGTGCCCTTGGTCAGCTCGTCGTAGGGGGCATAGATCGCCGCCACGTCCGGGTTGGCCTTCAGGGCGTTGCTGACCATCGGCGCAGTGTCCGTGGCGGTGGAGTTGGTGTAGGTGCCGGTGAAGAACAGCTCGGTCCAGTTGTTCTCTGCCTTGTAGTCCTCCCAGACGCCGTCGCGTCGGTCCAGCGGCGCGATGCCCTTGACGTTGACGTAGCCGACGTTGACGTCACTGCCGACGTCCTCAACCATCTTGTCGAGCACCAGGGAGGCCATCTCGATGTCGGACTGCTGGGTCTGGATGGCGTCGGGGGCGCACTCCTGGATCTCGACGTCATAGATGATGACCGGGATGCCGGCCTCGATGGCCTTGTTGACGCCCGGGCACAGCGTGTCCGGGAAGCCATGGCGCACGATGATGCCGTCGGGGGAGGCGGCGATGGCCTGGTCGAGCTGGGAGGCCTGCGTCGCGTTGTCGCCCTGAGCGTCAAAGACGGCGAGCTCACCACCCAACGCCTCGACCTGCTGGCGGGTGCCGTTGAGGTATTGCTGGAAGTAGTCGCCCTGACCGCTCTGCTGGACGATGGCGATGTTGACACCGTCGCCGTCGAACGGAGCGGGCGCCTCGGCCGCGGCCTCGGAGGTCTCCGCCTCGTCGGCGTTGCCACCCTCCTCGGCGGTGCTATCAGCGGCCTCGGCGGTGGTGCCCTCCTCAGTCGGCGCGTCGCCCTCGGCGTCGCCCTGGCTGCACGCGGACATCGCGAAGACGGATGCGCCAAGCAGTCCTGCCAGAAGAACCTTGCTGTTCCTCATGATTGTCCTCTCCTTGCAGCGGTGGCTGCGATCTGCTCAGCCCGCGATCCTCGCGAGCAGGGTGGGGTGGGGGGTGTTGGCTGGTTCGACCACGCCGCGCTCGGTGACGACGGCGCTGATCAGGTCGTGCGGGGTGACGTCGAAGGCAGGGTTGAAGCCGACCGCACCCTCGGGCGCGGTGCGACGGCCACCGAAGTTGACGACCTCCTCGGGGTCGCGCTGCTCGATGTCGATGTCGTCGCCGGTGGCGGTCGCCAGGTCGACGGTGGAGGAGGGAGCGGCCACGACGAACGGGATGCCCGCGCGGGCGCACGCCAGCGCGAGGGAGACCGATCCGACCTTGTTGGCGGTGTCGCCGTTGGCGACGATCCGGTCGGCGCCGATGATCGCGACGTCGACCAGCCCGCGCAGGATCGTGCTGGGTGCGGCTCCGTCGACCTGGACGACGTGCTCGATGCCGTCCTGGGTGAGCTCCCAGCTGGTCAGCCGGGACCCCTGCAGGAGGGGGCGGGTCTCGTCGGCATAGACCAGGCCGAGTCGGTCCCGGTCGTGCAGCTCGTGGATGATCCCGTATGCCGTGCCCCAGGCACTGGTGGCCAGCGCCCCGGTGTTGCAGTGGGTCACCACGCGCACCCGCTCCAGGCCGGTGCGCTCCAGGATCCAGTCCGCGCCGAGGCGGGAGAGCTCGCGGTTGGCGGCCTCGTCGTCGGTCACGACTCCACGGGCGAGGATGAGCACCTGGTCGGCGCCCTGGGTCATCGCGCCGCGGACCTGGTCCACGCCCCAGGCGAGGTTGACGGCGGTGGGGCGGGCCAGGCGGATGCGGTCGACCTCGGCCTGCAGCCGGCTTTCGTCCCAGCCGTCGCGGCTGGCCTGGTTCATCGCGACGACGACCCCGAGCGCACCGGCTGCGCCGAGGGCGGGAGCCCCTCGCACGGCCAGGCTCTGGATGGCGGCGACCAGGCCGTCCACCGTGGTGATGTCCAGGTGGGTCTCCTGGGCGGGCAGCACGGTCTGGTCGAGCAATCGGATCCTCGGTTGCGGGGACTCGACCCATTCGACTGCCAGGACCATGCTTCTCCTCAGGAGGACGACGTTGTCATACAACTTGTGAACTGAAGGTAAGCGGCTGGCAACAGGTTGTCAATAGATTCTGGTCACATCGCGTTCCATGACGCGTACAGTGTCTTCGGCAGCAGCCCGGGGAGCCGGGCACCGGAATTCCTGGGAGGACGCATGGCCCGCAGCGGCACCCTCGTTTCCCGCGTGGCGGAGGACCTGCGCAGCGCACTGGCAGCAGGCCAGTACCCAGCGGGTTCCAAGCTCCCGCCTGAGACCGAGCTGGGCTCCCAGTTCGGCGTCTCCAGGCCCACGGTGCGCGCGGCCCTGCGTGAGCTGGAGGCGCTCGGACTTGTCAGGACCTCACACGGTGTGGGCACCTTTGTTGTCGAACAACCTGCTGTCCGCACCGGCCTGGAACGCCTCGACTCCATCACCGAGTCCATCCGCGCCGACGGCCACGTGCCCGACATGGTCTATGCCAGCCGCATCCTGCGGGCGGTGATGCCCGAGGAAGCCGCGCGGATGGAGGTGCCCGGCGACACCCAGGTCCTGGAGATCCGCCGCACGATCCTGGCCGACGGCGAGGTGATGGCCTACTCCTACGACCTGATGCCGGCCCACCTGCTGCCCAAGGGCTTCGACCCCGAGGAACTCACCGGCTCTCTGTTTGACTTCATGAAACAGCGCCTCAACCGGGTCCCGGTCACCGCCTTCGCGGAGGTCCACGCTGTGGAGTCCAACCACGTCGGCTGGGGGAGCGAGGCAGCCACGCACAAGCTGTTCCTGCTGCTCAACCAGTTGCACCACGACGCCACGGGCGAGCTGATCCTCTACTCCCGCACCTACTTCATCGAGGGCCGCTACTCGTTCTCGCTCGTCCGCACCGTCTAACTCATTTTTGGGAGGTTCGGACCACGCCCGCGGTTGTCTCTCCGTTAGTCTTTGGGTGTGCTGCCCGTGGATGTCGACCCGGAACGCTTACGCGATGTGTGCGAGCGCTACGGCGTTGCGTCCTTGGAGGTGTTCGGCTCTGTCGCTCGTGGCGAGGACCGGATCGACAGCGATGTTGACCTCCTCTATGTCCTGAAACCGGGCACTCGCCTCGGCTTCCGGCTCTTCGACCTCGAGGACGAGCTCGCTGTGCTCTTCGGCCGCCCGGTCGACCTTGTCGCGCGCAGATCGATCAACAAGTACATCCGCGAGCAGGTCCTCGCCGACGCGCAACCTGTCTATGCGGCGTGAACTTCTGCTGCTGCGCGAGATGCGCGACGCAGCAGTGGCAATCCGGGAGCTGGTCGGTGATCGAGACGCCGAGCAGGTGGAGTTGGACGCCATGCGACGCTCGGCGCTCTTGTGGCACTTCACGGTCCTCGGAGAGGCCGCAAGTCAGGTCAGGCAGGGGACCAAAAACGCACACCCGGACATCGCCTGGCGCGCAGCGACCCGGCTGCGGAACCGCATCGTTCACGGCTACTGGAACATCGATGTCGAGACGCTGGTCGGGACGGCCAGCGAAGATCTCCCTCGAATGATCGCTCAACTCGAGGATGCCATCGCTGCGCTCATGGGACCCGAATAAACGAACTCCCGCCACCTCGAATCGGATGTCAGAGGCTCTCGCGCAGCGCAGTCGCGTTGGTGCGCAGGTCGCCGCGGTGCAGCGCGCCACCGATCAGCAGGACGACGTCCTGGCCGAACAGGTCGAGGATCTCGGGCACCCGCTCCAGCGTCATGCCGCCCCCCGGGGTGGGCAGCGCTGAGCGCACGCCCGGGCGTGCGACGGCGCACTCGTCCCGGATCTGGGCGCACTGCTCGACCGAGAAGCCGAATCTGCCGCCGTAGTTGGGGAAGACCACCATGTCCGCCCCGGCCAGCCGGTTGATCAGCCCCAGCAGGATGCCGTGGTCCAGGCCCTGGCCGGGGTTGACGACGTGGGAGCCCAGCATCGAGGGATGGCTCATGATCGGCAGGGCCAGGTCATCGTCGTCGGCCAGGGCCCGCATGGCGTCGAAGCCGGTGATTCCGGGCAGCACGAGCAGCCCTTCGGCGCCGAGCTCCTTGGCCTCGTCCGCCCGCTGCAGCACCTCGTCTGCCGGGACGTTGAGCGAGGGCAGATAGCGCGCGCTCGTCCCGGCCATCTCGTTGGCGTCCAGGACAGCCTCCGCGCACCGCGCCACCCGCTCGCGCCACGGCGACCACGGCTGGTCCCCCAGGGAGTGGTCGTCCTTGATCAGGTCGATCCCCGCCTCGGCGAGCACGCCGGCCGTGGCCGCGAGCTCCTCGGAGGAGGAGCCCATCGGCTTCAGGGCGGTGGCCAGCAGCGGCCGCGACGCCACACCCAACAGCGACCGCATCCCTGACACGCCGAACCGTGGGCCGCGCAGACCCAGGTGCTCCGGAGCAGGCAGCTGCACGTCGACCACGCGCACGCCCTCGAACAGGGACACGTTGCCCCACAGGACGTTGAGCACCTGACCCAGCCCACCGGCATACACCCCCGCGGCGTAGGAGATGACCACCGAGCCCTCGTCGCGGTCCTCGACCTGCCCGACCACCTCCTGCTGGATCCAGTCGGGCGCCAGGTCGGCGGGGAACTCGATGGTCTGCTCGACCCGGATCGCCTCGGCGACCGCGTCCACGTCACCGGCGATCGCATAGCGCACATAGAGCCGCGAGGGATCCCGCCCCAGCACGGTCGGCGCGCTCACAGGGCCTCCGCCTTGGCGGTGCTGTGCACGTCCGCGACCCGCAGCTCGGTCAGATCCTCGGCGGTGATGCCGAGCGGCTCGCCGGTGAGGCCCTCGACAGCGCGGACCAGGGCGGCGGCATCCAGCCCGTACTCCGCCAGCAGGTGCCCCTGCGAGGCGCCGTGGGCGTAGGTGTCGTCCAGCCCGAGCCGCACCAGCCGGGTGCCGATGCCGGCGTCGGCCATGACCTCGGCGACCGCTGACCCCAGGCCACCGGTGCGCAGGTGGTTCTCCATGGTGACCACGCCACCGCCCGCCGCGGCGAGGGCGTCCAGCACCGTGGCGTCATCGAACGGCTTGAGCGTCGAGATGTGCAGGTGGCGGACCTGCACGCCCCGCTCGCGCACGGCGGGCAGGGCCCGCATGGCCTCCTCGGTGCAGATCCCCTCGGTGAGGACCAGGACATGATCCGGGCCGTATGCCGAGTGGTCGGGTCCCAGCTCGCGGGCGCGGCCGAGCGCGAACGGCTCGGACTGCGGGAACAGGCGGGGCATCTCGCCGCGCAGCATCCGGACGTAGACGGGGCCGGGCTGGGCGTGGATCACGTCCAGCACGCTCTCCACCTCGGTGGCGTCGCCGGTGCTCAGGATCGTCAGGTTGGGCACCGCGCGCAGCACCGCCAGGTCGTCGATCGCCTGGTGGGTGACGCCACCAGGGGTGGTGACACCGGGCAGGAACCCGATGAGCCGCACCGGCAGGGACGGGTAGGCCACCGACATGAGCAGCTGGTCCAGCGGCCGGCGATAGAGGAAGACCGCGAAGGTGTGCAGCCACGGCTCGAAGCCCTCCCGGGCCAGGCCGGCGGCGAAGCCCATCATGTTCTGCTCGGCCATGCCCATGGAGAAGTAGCGCTCCGGGTAGGTGTCGCGCCACGGCCCGACCTCGCAGGAGTTGGTGAGGTCGGCGGTGAGCACGAGCACCTCGGGCTTGTCGGCGCTCCAGTCGATGAAGTTCTGCAGGTGCGGGCGGCGGACCAATTCGACAGGGGTGGGCCCCTCCTCGGTCGCGGGGTTCTGCTGAGTCATCACAGGCTCCTTCCGGCCAGCTCGGCGTAGGCGTCGGCATATTTCGCGCGCTCGTCCTCGCTGGTGAATCGCAGGTAGTGCAGGACCGGGCGGCGCTGCTCCAGCAGCGGCAGACCCCGTGTCGGGTCGGTGTAGGCGAGAACGAAGTGCGGCTTGTCGCTCGCGCTGTCCATCGCCCCGGTCAGCGCCGTGAGGTCATGGCCGTCGACCACATCGACGCTCGCGCCGAAGGCCCGCAACCGGTCTGCGAGCGGCTCGATGCGCATCACGTCCTCCATCGGGCCGTCGCACTGGGCCTGGTTGACGTCGACGATCACCCGCACCCCGGTCACCTGGTGGTGGGCCAGGGCCTGCACGGCCTCCCAGGTCTGCCCCTCTTGGAACTCGCCGTCGGACAGGAAGACCCAGGTGCGGCCGGTGTGGCCCTTGAGTTTGCGGGCCAGCGCGATCCCGCCGGCCTGCGACAGCGCCTGGGACAGGGACCCCGTGGTGGTCTCGAAGCCGGGGGAGTGCTCGGCGCCGATCATCTCGACCGTGCTGCCGTCGGCGTTGAACTGCTCCAGGGCGTGCTCGGCCAGGCGGCCGGTCTCGATGAGGGCGGCATAGACCACGAGCGCGTAGTGCGCCGGGGAGACGATGAACCGGTCCGCCTCGGGGGAGGGCGGGCCGTGCACGACCGCACCGGTCACGGACTGTATGCCGGGGGCTGGGACCTGAGTGAAGGCCGGGGGCTCGTAGGGCGCATCGACCTGCGCCAGCCTGATCGCGCCGCCGTAGCAGGCAGCGAGGAGCTCGGCGGCCGAGCACGCCTGGCTCATGTAGCCCCCGTTGTTCCTGATGCTGTGCTCAAGCACCCTGCGGCGGATGCCGTGGGCGATCTGCGCCATCCGATCGAGGTCTGGCTCCATTGCACTCACTCCTTGACGTGCGGGCGCTCGCGTGCGCGGCCGGCCGGGATGTCTGACAACTCCGGACGCAGCCTACGTGGTGATGGTCGTGCTCCGGAAGGGGTCAGGTGGAGGTTCTCGATGCTAGGTTGTCAGACAACTGGCTCACTGTGACGACCTGTGTAGGAGTGCTGTCCGATGGAAAACCGGCTGAGTCCCCACGCGCTGGAGCTGCTCGACGACCTGGTGGAGTCCTCCCGCGCCCTGGGTGCCGACCCCTCGCTCGTGCTGCACGGCGGCGGCAACACGTCGGTGAAGGCAACCTGGCGCGACGTCACCGGTGACGAGCTCGAGGTGCTGTTCATCAAGGGCAGCGGCCATGACCTGGCCACCATCGGGCGTGACGGCTTCGCTCCGCTGCGCCTCGAGCGCCTCCGCCAGTTGCTGCCGCCGGTGAAGATGGGCGACGTGGAGCTCGGCAACGAGTTGCGTGCAGCCTCCTTCGATGCCTCCGCGCCGAACCCGTCCGTCGAGACGCTGGTGCACGCGCTGGTGCCGCACGCGGCGGTGCTGCACTCGCACGCCGACGCCATCCTGGCCGTCACCAACACCGAGGGCGGCAAGGCCAGGACCGAAGCGCTCTACGGCGACAAGGTCGTCATCGTCGACTACGTCATGCCCGGCCCCGACCTGGGCGAGGCGTGCTTCGCCGCCTGGGCCGAGCAGGCCCACGAGGGGACCGAGGGCATCGTGGTGCTGAACCACGGGCTGTTCGCGGTGGGTGACACGCCCAGCGAGGCGCTGGCCCGGCACGAGGAGATGATCGCCGAGGCCCGCGAGCTGCTCGGCGAGGTGCCGGAGCGCACGGCCCACGCGATGCAGGACGCGGTGGACGTCGTGGCGCTCGCGGAGCTGCGCGCCCGGATCAGCGCAGCCGCCGGCAAGCCTCTGGTGGCGCGGCACCGCGCCGACGCCCAGGTCAGCGCCTTCCTCACCGACCCGGTGCTGCGCGAGTCGACGCAGCAGGGACCGATGACGCCCGACCACGTGCTCTACACCAAGCGCACTCCACTGCGGGGCAGGGACGTTGCGGGGTTCGCCTCGGCATACCGGGACTATTTCGCTGCCCACAAGGACCGGCGCGGTGTCGAGCTCACCATGCTGGACCCGGCGCCGCGGATCGTGCTGGACGACGAGCTGGGCATGCTCTCGTTCGGGCGGACCGCCAAGGAGGCGGGCATCGCCGAGGACATCTACTCGCACACGCTGGACACGATCGAGCTGGCGCAGGGGCAGGGCGGCTATGTGGCGCTGCCGGCCGGTGACATCTTCGACCTGGAGTACTGGGTGATGGAGCAGCTGAAACTGCAGCGCGCCGGGAAGCCGCGGCCGCTGGAAGGCCAGGTCGCCGTGGTGACCGGCGCCGCCTCGGGCATCGGGCGGGCGTGCGCTCAGGAGCTGATGGCCGCCGGCGCGGCGGTCGCCGGCTGGGACCTCGCGGACGGGACCGCGGACACCTTCACCGACCCAGCCTGGCTGGGACTGACGGTGGACGTGACCGACGAGGAGCAGGTCCGCACGGCGCTCGCCGGCACGGTCGAGCGGTTCGGTGGCGTGGACATCGTCGTGGTGTCCGCCGGGATCTTCCCGCAGAGCCAGGACATCGCCGACCTGACCGCGGACCAGTGGCGCAAGACGATGGCGGTCAACGTGGACGCCGTGGCGACGCTGTTCACCGCCGTGCACCCACTGCTGCGGCTCGCGCCGTCCGGTGGTCGCGTGGCGGTCGTGGCCTCCAAGAACGTGCCCGCTCCCGGCAAGGGCGCCGCTGCCTACTCGACGTCGAAGGCCGCCCTGACCCAGCTCTGCCGGGTGGCGGCGCTGGAGTGGGCCCCGGACGGGATCCGGGTCAACCTGGTGCACCCCGACGCCGTCTTCGACACCGGGCTGTGGACCCCGGAGCTGCTGGCCAGCCGGGCCGAGCACTACGGGATGTCCGTCGAGGACTACAAGCGCCGCAACCTGCTGCGCACCGAGGTGACCAGCGCCGACGTCGCCCGCGGCGTGCGCGCCCTGGTGGACGAGACCTTCGCGCGCACGACCGGCGCGCAGGTCGCCGTCGACGGCGGCAGCGAGCGCACCGTCTGACCCGCGCGCACCAGCCCACCCACCGGACGCCGCGCTGCGAACCGCTGAGGTTGGTGGCCCACTGGACAGAGCTACTTGCAGATATAAGTGAAGACGTTCTACACTTGCATCTGAAGCAACCTGTGGAGGTGAACGAGTCATGAGCTCGACCATGCTGAATGGCGACCGTGTGCTGACCAGTGGGCACGAGGCTGCTCTCGCTGAAGACGCCGTCGCTGCGTTGCGGGGGCCGTCGGGTTCGTTGAGCATCGAGTGTGGCGATGGGAAGCGCGAGCCGCTTCCTCCTGAGCTGGGACGGATTCTCCAGCATGTGCTCGATGTCATGTCCACGGGAGGAACTGTGACGATCTCGGCGATCCCAGAGGAGCTCACCACGACAACGGCTGCCTCGATCCTGCACATGTCTCGTCCGACTCTGATGGCGCTCATCCGAGACGGTGACCTTCCTGCTCACAAGGTGGGATCACACCACCGGCTCAAGTCTTCCGATGTGTTTGCTTTCCGCAAAGCCCGTCGTGAGCGGGAGCGGGCAGCGTTTGAGGCACTGAGGGAAATGGATGACAGCGACGTCTGACGTCTCGGTTAGTCTCCCGGCATGGGAGGGCTACCGGTAATGCGCGTCCTGGTCGACGCCAACGTGTTCTATTCGAGAACTGTGCGGGATTGGCTCGGCCTCATGTACACCACGCCCGAGGTCGAGCCGTTCCTCGTGTGCTGGACCGAGGACATCATGGCGGAACTCTTGTATCACCTGCGCAAGAACCACCCTGGGTGGAATGGTGGTCGGATCGTCGCCGTTCGGGACCAGATCTGTGGCACGTTCGAAGCCGGGCGCGTTCGCGACTACGCAGGAACGAACGAAAGTGTGCGGGATCCCGGTGACGCACACGTTGCTGCTGCGGCAATTGCCTGCGGTGCCGACATGTTGCTGACGTTCGATGTGGATGACTTCGTCAGTTCCGATGAACTTCCGTATGAAGTGTGGACGCCGGATGACTTCTTCGTGCTCGTCAACGAGTCATCACCGAGCTTGATCGCGAGTTGTGTGGAGAAGCAGATCCAGTATTGGAGCCGCAAGCGGGAAGACGTTGACTTGGTCGAAATGTTGCAGCGTGCTCACTGCCCCAAGTTCGCCGATGTCATTCTGGGACACCTGCGTGACATCGCCCACCAGCGGTAACGCTCACTCTGGAGCGGTGCATGCTCACGCCTGGTGGGCACCTTTCTCGATAAGCCGGCGAACTATGGCGGCTCTTCCCGGCGCGGTGTCGCGCGGCCTGCTCGCGGGAGAAGAGTTCGTCGGTCTTCGTCAGGACGAGTGTGTAGGGCCGTCCCCTGCGACGCGTGAGGTGTCGCACCGGCAGGGTGGCCTCGTCGATCCAGTGGTGCACCGACTGGCGACGCGGTGCCGCCAACGGCCACTCCAGAGTGCGCTGTGTTGCCGAGGCGAGGAATCTGGCGAGTTTGTCCGCGTCCTCCCCACCGGTGCTGGTCCAAGGGATCGACCAGTCATCCGACTCCCGCTGGGGGCGGGCGAGGACCTCGGTGAGCAAGTCGTGCAGGTGCGTGAAGAGCGCGCGCATCGCCGTGTTCGACGGAGGCTCGTGCGAGCGGACGGCCGACACCAGCAGCGGCAGGACGCGGTCGCCCGCCGCCTTCAGGTGCCCGACGACTGCCGTGCCCCTCTGTTGGTCGACGACAGCGAGGACTGCCGCCACCGCTGGGCCGAGAAGATCGAGATCCTTGTCTCGCTGAGCCACCCGCCTGTCCTGCAGAGCAGAGTCGACCGCAGCCACGGCCCACTCGGACATCCACAAACCAAGCCAGCTGACCACCTGGCGGCCATCGACGGACGCGAGCTCACGGCATACCGCTCGCAGGTGGGTCTCGACCCAGGTGCGGCGATCTTCGCGGATCAGCCGGAAACCCCCGTCCAACTGTGCGCGCAGGGCGGTCCACCACTGGCTGGGATAGATCATGGCCAACTCAGCGAGCTGCGCGGCGTGCTCGACATCCAGCATGTGCACGTCGAAGGGCGACAGCACCGCCAGCGCCCGCTCGCCGTCCTCGATTCCCGCCGCCACCAGGAGGGCGGGGGTGAGCAGAGCCGCCGGCGCGGTGCGTCCCCAAGCCGACGCGAGCCCGTCCGCCTCGCGGCGTGCCCGCTCCTGCTCACCCTTGGCCAGCGAGGCCAGGATTGCCTCCAGCGCCCACCCCGGGCTGGCCTCGGCGCGAACAGCGAAGCCCTGATGCGACGGCCAGATGACCAGGGCGGCCCGGCGATACCACCGGTCCACGGTGTTGCCGTAGTTGCCCATGTACCCCTCGAACTCGGAGGCATAGGGCGTGAGGTCGTTGGACGGGGTGACCGCGACGACCTCGTCCCCGCCGAGCGGCAGGGTGACTTCGCCAGTGTTGCCCGGGTCGGCCCACCAGGTCAACGCGACGCTGTTGTCAAGGAGCGAGGTCACGTCGTGGACGTCCTGGTCAGGCTCGTCGTAGTCGTCCTCGTCCTCGTCGTCATAACCCCCAGCCCAGCTCTCATAGGAGTCGAACCCGGCCTCCCACGTCTCCTGGATCTCGGTCTGGGCCAGGATGGCCTCACAGTCGGCGGCCTTGGCCGCGGCGATCAGCAACCCCGCCCGCCGCGCATCCTCGCCCTTGAGCTTGCCGGCGCTCAGTCCGCGGCGGCTGTATTCGTGGTCGAGCAGGAAGGCCAAGCGGTGGGTGTCTCGCTCTTGTCGGAGTATGGCGAGGTGATGGCGGTGCTGAAGTGTGCCCGCAGCAGCGCCGTTGCCTGCTCCACCGGACCGTCGAGCGTGACGTCCGAGACGCCCTCTTGCAGGACGTTGAAGGTCAGCGTGATCCGGTGACCGGTGCGCACCGGCAACACCTCGTGGTGGCGGTCTGGATAGAACACCACGAGAGACAGCTCCTCGCGGGACGCGGCATACTCCTGGGCTCCATCCCGACCGTGGACGACGAGCTCGCCGCCGGTGTGCTTGGAGGGGAGCGCAAGCACCAGCGTGGCCACCATGTCGTCGTGCCTCTCCGAGTCCTGGTGCGCGGCGAAGAACTGGCCCTTGCCATAGACCAGCATCGAGTGCAGCTCGACCCGCAGGCGCGTCGGATGCTGTATGCCGATCGCGGCACCCAGGTGCGCCAAAGCACCTTCGAGGTTGGCTCGCAGCGGTCGCCTCCGAGGGTGACCTGCTCGGGTGTGATCTCTCAGGTGTCGCACACCGATGGGTCGTGCAGGGTCTGCTCGCCCTTGCCGAAGCGCGCGGGTCGAGCCATGGCCACGAGCTTCTTGATGTCTACCGGGCGGACCGGTAGGTGGAACTCGCCGACGCCATCCACCCGGAGGTCGAGCACCAAAGCCGGGATCTGCACCGTGGCACTGTCGGATGTGGTCGCCGCGCTGCCGGCGAGCAGTTGCGCCAAGCGGTCCTTTGCGGTGTGGTCCACCTTTGGGTCACCGTCCTGCGATGGGGTCATTTTCGGCCTCGGTCATGGGTGTCAGCAGGTTGTCAACAGAGCCGGTCAGTCCACACCATGTCGCTCCACGGCTCGGGTGGCGAGCTGCAATGCCAGGCGGGTCTCGGGGTCTTTCAGGTCGGCTCCGAGCAGGGTCTGGATCCGGCGCATCCGCGTGGTCACGGTGTTGCGGTGCAGACCGAGCCGGTGGCCCGTCGCGACGATGGAGGACTCCTCGTCCAGATAGACGGCCAGCGTCTCGCGCTCGTGCTCACTCAGCGGTGACAGCAGCGAGCTGGCCGCCCGAGCGAGGGTGTCACCGGTGGTTCCGGCCAGGAGCAGCTGGCCGAGGCCGAGACGATCAACGTGCACGAACCAGCCGGCCCGTTCACGGTCACTGGCCAGCCGGGCGGCATCTCGCGCTTCGCCGAGGGTGACGGTCAGCCCGAGCGGCCCCTGCTGGACCGACCCGACACCGGTGGCGACGCGGAAGCTGGCCAGGGCCGCCTGGTGCAACTCGAGCAGGTCCTGGGCGACTCGGGAGACCTGGTGGGGTGTGGGCGCGTCGGTGAAGCTGACCCAGCCGGTGACGCCGCCGCCGCGGGTGGTCGCGCGGGAGTCCAGTGGAATGGTGGCCAGGTGGGCGTTGACCACCTGCAGGAGTTCGAACGGGTCGAGACGGCCTCGGCCGAGCACGCGGAACCCGATGTGGTGGCCGCTGGTCCGCCAACCCCGGGCGCGCATCCGGCGCTCGGTCTCGGCGTCTGCGGCACCTCCTGCCTCGAGGAAGTCACCGAGCAGGCCCGAGGAACGGGACACCTCGCTGACGGCCTCGACCTCGTCCACCAGCAGGCGTGCCGCGACCATCGGCATGACCATCTCCACGGCGGTGGACAGCGCGGTGCGCTGGGCCCTACCGGTGTCCCGGCTGTGCAGCACGATCCGCAGGTCCGTGCGGCTGCGGCTCTGCACCGGCACGGACGCCGCGAACCCGTCCCCGGTGACGGCCACGTCGAGCCAAGCGCTGAACGTCATGCTGGTCAGCAGCGACTCTGGGAGCGGCTCCCCGGCCGTGCTCAGCACCCCGTCAGTGCCCACGAGTGCGATGCCGTGACCCACGTTGGCCGCCACGTTGTGCAGGAGGTCCTCCATGCCGACGGCCTGGTACTCGATGGACTGGGCGACCCTGCGCACCACCGACAGTGCCAGCACGTTGGGTGCCTCGACCAGCTCCCAGGCGGCTCGGGCAGTGCGGATGGGCTGCTGGGCCAGCAGCACCACGAGGTCAAGGGTGCGGGCCAAGGGCTCGATCGAGGTGGTGAGGGCGCCGGACACGATCAGACCGGTGAAGCCCCGGTCCCGCACGCGCCGCAACAGGGCATCGACCTGCCAGGACGCGGTCGGCATCGGGGAGAGCAGGATCGCCAGGGCCTGGTCGACCTGAGCGGGGAGGTCCCCCTCGCGGCTCTCGACCACGGTGGTGGACCAACTGCGCTCTCCTCCTGCCAGCACGACCAGGCCGCCCGTGCCAGGGTGCTCTTGGAGGCTGGTGAGGCTCAGCCCTGGCTGGCTCATAGGCGCCATGCGGACAGGCCCTCCAGACCCCAGTGGGCGGGACCGGCGACGGCAGCCCGCCGCGCGTCCTGCCACCACCAGGGCGACGCGGGCAAGGTCAGCACAATGAGGTCCCGCGCCAGGGTGCACTCGTGCACCTGCAGCGGTGCGCGGGTCGTCGCGTCGAGGGTGACCACCAGCGTCGGAGAAGTGGCGACCACCTCGCCGTTGAGCAGGGCAGCGATGTGCTCCGACCGGGACACCAGGCGCAGCACGTCGCCGTCAGACGTGCGCAGCTGCGCTGAGGTCACGTCGGCCCGGCGCGGCTCCTGCCGCACCTCCATCACGCGACCCACTCCCAGCAGCCGGCCCCCCAACTCTGCAGCCAGCGCGGCCGGGCCCCGGTCGACGGCTGCGGTGAGAGAGCGCCCCAGCGTCAGCGCGCGGGCCGTGCTGCCCCTGATGGCGTGGGTGGCCAGGTCGCCCACGGTGAAGCCGCCGATGACCAGGCCGGCCCAGCCGCCGTGCGACTCCAGGGCGGAGCGCAGCACCCGCTCGACGTCCGAAGGGCGGGCGCCGTGCAGGAGAGCCACGCCGCCGGAGCCGGTCGGGACGCACGCCACGAGGCCCGGCACCTGGTCGATGAGCAGCGACAGCTGGTCCAGGCCGGGCAGGGCGCGGCCCATGCAGTCGGCGTCGACCACCTGGTGGGTGTCGGCCAGGTGCAGCGCGGTGAGGGCGTTGAGGCCGGCCGCCTCCAGGGTGCACACCGCGGTGGCTGGCGAGCCCAACCAGCGCCCCACGGCGGCGATCGCCTCGGCGAACGACGCCTCGTCGGGCAGCCGTTCCTCCAGCAGCAGGGTCGAGCCGACATAGCTGACCGCGATGCACGGGGTCGCCGGGTCCAGCTCCGTCACGTCGTGGACGGTCACCGGCCAGGACGTGCCTCGCTGCGCCATGATCAGTCCCACGTGGGGAGAGCCGCCTCCTCCGGATCCGAGCACGGCTCCGCCCAGCGCCAGGGCGGGCAGGTCGGCTCGGTCCAGGAGCAGGGGCACCCCGCCAGACTAGTTCGCGTTGGTCGCGATCTCCGGTGCCGGCACGAGGTCCTCCACGGGCACGAACTCCTCGGTCAGTCCGAAGGCGGTCGGGCCGAAGGCTGCCAGCGCGTCGGGGGTGCGCATCAGGTCGGGGGTGGAGATGCCCAGCACCCGCACCCGCTGGCCGTAGCGCAGGCCCTCGGTGGTGATCGGCTCGGCCGACTCGCTCTCGGTGACACAGATCAGGTCCGGGACGATGGCCACCAGCTCGCCGTTGCGCAGGGCGATCAGGTTCTCGTTCTGGAACCGGATCTCCAGCTGCTCATCGCCGCCGCCGACGGGGGCGATGCGGGCGACGCCCTTGGCGAAGCCCTCGGTCGTGCGTCGGTCGACGTCGACGACCTTGCCCTCGAAGAGCGTGCGCACGTGGCAGTAGAGCGTGCTGGCCAGCGTGTCCTGGATCGCCTCGAACGGGGACCGGTGCTCCTCGCGCGCCTCTCGGATGGCCCGGCCCAGGGCCAGCGCCATCGACAGGGTCCGGGGCACCGCGGTGCGCCGGACGTCGGCGCCGGTCATGGCGTACTCCGCTATGTGGCCGACGCCGCCGAGGCGGATGGTGACGGCGCGGGCCAGCCACTCCATCTGCCGGTCGTCGTCGCCGGTGTCGATGATGACGCGCTCGCCGCGCTCGCCGGCCAGGGCGAGAGGGGAGCCGTGCACGCCGTAGACGGCGAAGGTCTCCATGGACAGCTCGGGGAAGGCGCGGCCCATGCCGTCGGCGTCCACGACCGGCAGGCCGGTCTCCGCGGCCACGATCAGCGGGATCATCGAGTTGATGCCGCCGCACTCGATCGGCATCGTCGCGTCGGCCCGACGGTCCAGGTGCTCCTCCAGTATGCGCAGGGCTAGGGTGGGCTCGGTGCCGGCCGGGATCTTCTCCACCATGACTGTGGGAGCACCCATCTGTGCCGTGGGGATGACGAAGAGATCGTCGGCCAGTTCGTCGGGGTCCAGGACAGTGATCGAGCCGTCGCCCAGCACCCGCTCTACGAGCATCTTGCCGATGTAGGGGTCGCCCCCGCCGCCGGTGCCGAGCAGTGTCGCGCCCCGCGCGAGGTCGGCCAGGTCCTCCCGGGTGATCTGCCAGGTCATGTCACATCCTCCTCTGTCGGGTGATCGGGTGAGCCGTCGAACCGGTGACCTGGCACGGCATACCCGAAGTAGGCCGGCCCGACCATCTGCAGGGCCTGCGCGGTGTGCCACCGCGGGTCCGAGGGTGCCGCGATGATCCGGACCCGTTGCCCGTAGTGCAGACCCTCGGTGGTGATCGGTTCGCCGGAGTCGTGCTCGAGGACCATGATCAGGTCCGGTGTCGTGGCCAGCACCGTGGCGCCGCTCTGGGCCACCAGGTGCTCGTTCTGGAAGGAGAGCTCGAGGGTCTCGTTCGTGCCCTCGATCCGGGACCGCCCACGGGCGAAGCCGGCGGTCGTGGAGCGCTGGACGTCGACGACCTTGCCCGCGAACAGCTCGCGGCCGCCGAGCACGTCGACCACCGAGGCGACCGGGTCCTGGTTGGCTCCCCGCGACTCCGTGATGGCCCGCCCGACCTGCACCGCCCGGGTCACGGAGTCCTCCACCATGGTGGTGCGCGCCTGCGCGCCGCGCTGTGGGAACAGCGCGATCATGATCGTGCACCCCATCTCGACGCAGGCGACCCGGGCGATGCGCTCGGCCCAGCTGTTGTCGACGGTCTGGAGCACCCCGACGTTGCCCTTCTCGTCGGCGAACGATACCGGCGAGGCAGCGATGCCGGAGAGGGTGGGCAGCACCATCTGCAGCTCCGGGAAGGCCCGTCCCATGGCGTCGGCATCCACCAGTGGCAGCCCGAGGGCCGCCGCTGCGGCCACCGGGAGGGTGGAGTTGACGCCTCCGATCTCAGCACAGACGATGTGGGTGATCGGCCCGTCGGGCAGGGCCGTCTCGACGGCACGCACGGCCGCTCTGACCTCGTCCAGGCTGGGCAGCTTCTCGACCATCACGGTTGGTGCGCCCATCATCGCCACCATGACGACCATCGCGTTATCGGGGAGCTTGTTCAGGGGCACGACGTCAACCGGGCCGTGGGCGATGATCGCCTGCTCGGCGAGCAGGGCACCCACATGCGGGTCGCCGCCTCCACCCGTGCCGAGCACGGCGGCACCCCGCGCGAGGTCGCGGACGTCGTCAGCGGTAAGGGTCCACGACATCTCAGGCCCCCATGTCCAGGTCTCCGACTGCCTTGACCCGGATGCGCGTGGCGTTGCCGGGCAGGTAGGGAATCGGCACCTCGTCGAAGTCGACGATCTGCACGCTCGAGGGGCTCGCCCCGGCCGCGATGGCCTTGTCCACGGCCTCCTGACGGGCCTCGTCGAGGATCGCGTCGCGGCGCGAGGGCTCCACCGCGAAGACCTTGTCGATCTCGCCGCCGACCTGCGCGATAGAGGCACCGATCGCGTTGGCCACGGCGTAGTTCTCGGGGCGGTGGATGGCGCCGAAAATGGGGATCTCGTCGGGCAGCAGGATCGAACCGCCGCCGACGGCCACGACGGGGATCGGCTCGGCGGACGTGCGCATCCGGTCGACCGCCTCGGCGATACGTCTCGCGAGGCCGCTGAGGGCGCGGTCCACCAGAGCCGGGTCGACATCGGCAACAAGCGAGCGGTCGCCGATGTCGGCGCGGCCCGCGGCCACCGCGAGGTCGGTCGCGGTCAGCTGTGACCCGCCGAACACCCGGGCCTGTGAGGTCAGCTGGTAGCCCACCGACTCGGGGCCGACCACGGCGGTGTCGCTGGCCACGTGGCTGCCACCGCCGATGCCGATGGACAGGACGTCGGGCATGCGGAAGTTGGTGCGGATGCCCGCGACCCGCACCTCGGTGGTGTTCTCTCGGGGGAAGCCGTTGACCAGCAGACCGATGTCGCTGGTGGTGCCGCCGATGTCGATGACCGCGCACGACTCCAGGCCGCTGGTCGCTGCGGCGCCGCGCATGGAGTTCGTCGGCCCCGAGGCGAAGGTGGCGACCGGGTACCGGCGGACGTACTCCTCGTCCATCAGCGTGCCGTCGTTCTGGCTGAGGAAGATCGGGGCGTCGATCCCGTGGGCGCGCACGGCGGCGTGGAGCCCGTCGACGATGTTGGTGGCCATCTCGCGCAGCGCGGCGTTGATGATGGTGGCGTTCTCACGCTCCAGCAGGCCGATCCGGCCGATCTCGTGCGAGAGCGAGATCGCCACGTCCGGGCCCAGCTCCGCACTGATGATCCCGGCGGCCTCGACCTCCAGATCGTGGTTGACGGGGCTGAAGACCGAGGAGATCGCGACCGACCGTATGCCGTGGCTCGCCATGTCTGCGGCGTGCCGGCGCAGCTCGTCGTGGTCGATGGGGGAGATGGGCCGCCCGTCGAACTCGTAGCCGCCGTGGGCCAGGTAGGCCCGGCCCTGGATGGCCGCGCTCAGCCGCTCCGGCCAGTCCACCAGGGGCGGAAGCGCCCGGGTGGCGGGGAGGCCGAGTCGAAGAGCTGCCGTGGGGGCGAGCCTGCGGGCCTCGACCAGGCCGTTGATGAAGTGCGTCGTGCCGATCATGACCGCCTTGACGGTCGACCCCTCGAACTGGCGTTGCTCGCGCAGCCGCTCGATCGCGCTGATGATGCCGCTGGTGACATCGTCGCTGGTGGCCTGCTTGACGGTGGCCAGCACCTGGGTGCCCTCCATCAGCACCGCGTCCGTGTTGGTGCCTCCGACATCGATTCCGATGTGCATGGTCTGTCTCCTCGGGTCTGTGGTCAGGGTCAGTTCGGCTGGGGTGCGAGGTCGGAGGTCTGTGGTGACCGGGTCCGGGCCACGCCCACTCCACGGACCAGACCAAGGCGCCCCGCCACGACATACAGCACGAACGACAGGACCAGCGAGGTGATGCTCGGGATCCCCCAGTCGAGGAAGTAGCCGACCAGTGAGGAGACCAGCCAGATCACCAGGGTGGCCGGGACGACGCGGGGCGCGGTCTCGGGCAGGGTCACGGTGGCCCGGGTGGCGTCCAGCTCGCCCCGCCAGGTCTTCACGACGAAGTACTCCGCGATCATGATGCCCGCGATGGGCGGGAAGGCCGCCCCCAGCACGATGAGGAACTCCGTGAAGTGCCCCAGGATCCCCACCGCGGCCAGGACCGAGCCGACGACGCCGAGCACGATAGTGGTGGTCACCCGGTGCAGGTCGCGACCGAAGGCCGTAGAGATGAAGTTCACCAGGCCCAGGGCGGAGGAGTAGAGGTTCCAGTCGTTGATCTTGAGGGTGCCGGTAACGACGATCAGCAGACCCACTAGCCCGACCGAGGAGGTGATGATGGCCACGATGTTGCCGGTCCCCGCTGCGTGGGCCAGCAGCACGCCTGCCAGGCCGATGACGAACTCGCCGAGGGTGACACCGACGACCGTCTGCTTGACGACGTCCTTGGCGGAGCGGTTGAAGCGGGTCATGTCGGCCGTGATGATGGCCCCGACGATGAGCCCACCGGCGACGATGGCGGTGCCGGCAGATAGGGAGAGGGGTTCACCGGGCGGCGGTGAGGTCAGGAGGTCGCCGATGCTGTGGCGGCTGAGTTCGGTGATGATCGACCAGCCGACCAGCACCAGGAAGAGCGGGACGGTGACATTGGCCAGCCACTGCATGCCGCCGAACCCGAACGCGACGATGGCCGTCACGGCGAGCCCGAACAGCAGGCACCAGGCCCAGATCGGCATGACCCCGGGCAGGAGCGAGTCGAGGGACTCCGCGGAGATGGCCGACTGGATGCCGAACCAACCGATCAGGCTGATGCCGATCGCGAGCCCGACCAGCGACGCGCCGACCTCACCGAAGCCCGTCCAGCGGGCCAGCAGTGCAGTGTTGAGGCCCTCCCTCTGACCCACGATGCCGACGATGCACATGATTACCTCGAGGATGAGGGACCCGAACAGGAACGCGAGGACCGCGTTGCCAAAGGTCATCCCGTAGCCGAGGGTGGCCCCGAGCAGGAACTGGGAGAGGGCACTGACCTGCCCGAACCGCTGCACGGCGATCCCGAACCAGTGACGCTGTGCCGCTGGGGCGACCCTGGACAGGGCGAAGTCGTCTGCATGAGCCATCGTGGCGTTCCTTCCGGAGGGGTTGACCTACGAAACGTACGGCGGCCTGGTTGGCGGGACAATAGGCGAGGTGCTGAAATTCATGGGCCTGAGTGGGCACATTGCCCTGATGGTCGAGGACGACACGCGAGAGCAGGGATAGACGGCGACGGCGCGGTGCGGGAGCAAGGTGCAGACCGGCACGTCGCCGTCGCGGCCGGTGACCTCACCGGCAGGGTGCTGGCCGAGGAGCGGGTGGCGTGCGAGCCGGACGGCTACGCCTCGGACCTGGCCCTGGCGTCCTCGATCTGGGAACGGATCAACCCCGGCGTCGGGCCGCTGCGCCACGTCGGCCTTGGCCTGCCCGCGCCCGTGGTCAACAACGTCGTCAGGTCTGCAGCGATCTTCCCGGGCTGGGAGGGCGTGGACGCCGCCGAGGCGACTGCGGAGGTCTTCGATGCCCCCGCCCAGGTCGAGAACGATGCCAACCTGGGCGCCCTGGCCGAGCACCGGGAGGGTCAGGCCCGCGGGCACAGCGCGGCGGTGTTCGTCAAGATCGCCAGTGGCGTCGGCGCCGGGATCATCATCAACAACGAGCTGTTCCACGGGGTCGACGGCACGGCCGGAGAGATCGGCCACCTCACGGTGGACGAGCAGGGGCCGATGTGTCGCTGCGGCAGCCGCGGGTGCCTGGAGACCTACACCTCCAGCGAGCACCTGCTACGCCTGCTGGGCTCCCAGCTGCCCGGGGCCACGTTCCGCGAGGTTGTCGTGGCCGCGGGGGAGGGCAACCTCGCCGCACGGCGGGTGATCGAGGATGCCGGGCTGCGCCTTGGTTGGGCCCTGGCGACCGTCCTCAACCTGCTCAACCCGGGCGTCGTCATCCTCGGCGGGGCGGCCGCCCAGGCCGGTGACCTGCTGCTCGAACCGACCCGTTCCGGGCTGCGCCGGCACGCCCTCGACTCCGTCGCCGAGACGCCGATCGTGGCCAGTGAGCTGGGTGGCCGGGCCGGCCTGGTCGGTGCGGTGCACCTCGCGGCCGAGCGCACCGACCTGGTGACCTCGTAGGCGGGGGTGTCGCCGGAGCACGTGAGCCAGCGAGAGACTCATGGCACGCATGGGTGGCCGGGGATGCCGAGAGCGACTTACGGCAGCTCGGCGTCCGCCTGCGGGTATGACGGCTGCGCACCCGGGTGCTGCACGGCATAGGCCCCGACGCGCACCGCATGCCGGACGGCCGCCACCAGGTCGTCACCCTCGATCAGCCGGGCGGCGAGCGCGCCGGTGAAGGCGTCACCGGCGCCGGTGCTGTCCACGGCACTGACGCGGGGGCTCGGCACACGGGTCACCTCGTCGGGACCCGCCGCCACGACCGCACCCTCGGCGCCGAGGGTGATCACCACCGACGCTGTCCCGGCCCCGCAGAGGGCCTGGGCCGTCGCCGCGGGATCGTCGCCCTGCGACGTCAGCCCGAGCTCGTCCGCGGCCAGCTCGGCCTCGTGCTCGTTGAGCACCAGCGGGTCGGCAGCGGTCAGCACGTCGTGGTCCAGCGCCATCCACGGCGCGACGTTGAGCACCACGCGGCGGCCGGCCTCCCGGGCTGCCCGGACGGCGGCCTCCGTGGTCTCCCGCGGCACCTCGCCCTGCATCAGCAGCAGGTCGCCCGCGCCCATCTGGCCGACCGCGGCGGTCGCCTGCTCGACGCTGACCTGGGCGTTGGCTCCCGGGACGACCACGATGGTGTTCTCCCCGGCCTCGGAGACGGTGATGATGGCCAGCCCGGTCGGGGAGTCCGGCGCCGTGACCACGGAGCCGAGGTCGACCCCCGCCTCACGCAGGCCGGCGAGCGCGAGCTGCGCGTCGGGGTCCTCGCCCACGGCGCCGACGAAGGTGACGTCGGCGCCCTGCAGCGCGGCGGCCAGGGCCTGGTTAGCGCCCTTGCCGCCCGCCGAGCGCTGCCCGCCCCGACCGATCAGCGTCTCGCCCGGGGAGGGGTGGCGCGGGACCGTGGCGAAGAGGTCGACATTGGCCGAGCCGATGACCAGCAGTCGCGCACCCATCGGTCCTCCTCGTGCCTCACGTGCCCTGCTTCTCCGGTGCGTCCTGCTCACTCAGCACCCTGATCGCCTCGACCACCAGCGCCCAGAAGGCGGCGTGGTCCAAGGTGGTCGCGACCTGGTGCCGACAGTCCTCGGCGGCGGGGCTGCGGAAGTCCGCGACCGTCATACCGACGGTGTGCTCACCACGCAGCTCCACGGTGAGCGGCACCTTCTGGGTCGCCACGATAGCCGGGTCGATGAGGTAGGCGATCGTGCAGGCGTCGTGGACCGGCGGGTCGATGAAGCCCTGGTGCTCCCGGTAGGCCTTGCGGAAGAAGGCCATCAGCCCGAGGAAGAACTCGCCCAGCGGCGAGTCGATGGCCCGCACCTGCTCCTCCACCTCCGGGGTGGCCAGTGCCTGGTGGGTCAGGTCGAGCCCGACCATGGTGAGCGGCCACGCCTCGTCGAAGACGATGTGCGCCGCCTCGGGGTCGACCCAGATGTTGAACTCGGCGACCGCCGTCCAGTGCCCTCGTGGTAGCCACCGCCCATCACGACCACCTCGCGCGCCCGCTCCACAATGCGCGGCTCGAGCCGGGCGGCCAGCGCCACGTTGGTCAGCGGCCCGGTGGCCACCAGGGTGACCGTGCCGGGCTCGGCCGCCATCACCGTGTCGACGATGAAGCGCACCCCGTGCAGGTCCTCCACCGGCCGCGTCGGCTCGGGCAGCTCGACGCCGTCCAGGCCCGAGTCGCCGTGGATGTCCGGGGCGATCTCCACGCGACGGACCAGCGGGCGGGCCGCGCCGGCATACACCGGCACGTCGTCGCGGCCGCAGGCCACGAGCACGCTCTGGGCGTTGCGGGTGATCTTCTCCAGCGTCTGGTTGCCGCCGACCGTGGTGATGCCGAGCAGCTCGATGGCCGGGTTGGCCAGCGCGAGCATCATGGCGACGGCATCGTCGTGGCCGGGGTCGCAATCGAGGATGATCTGGCGTGGTTCAGACATGGTCCTGCTCCTGACTGGTGGTGAGGGGGTCGGACTCCGGGGCGTGGCCGGTCACCACGTCGTCGTCCTGGGGGTGCGGGATGAGGGTGGACATCCCGAGGGCCAGCAGCAGGAGCACAGCACCGGCGAGTATGCCGAAGCGATAGCCCGCGGCCGCGTCCAGCTGGTTGGTGAAATAGGTGTTGATGGCGAAGAGGAGGGCGAAGCTCAGCCCGGCGCCCAGGTTGAAGGCACCGGAGTTCATGCCCGGCAGGTAGCCCTGGTTGTCCTTGGGGCTAAGCACGATGCCCAGGCCGTTGAGCATGATGTTGCAGACTCCGGCGTAGGTGACACCGATGAAGACCGAGACGGTCAGCAGCACCAGCGGGGTCGGGTTGGTGGTGAGGAAGGCCGCGGCGACGAGGCCGACGGTGGTCAGCACCAGGCCGCCCTGCAGCACCCACTTGTAGCCGAAGCGCGCCGCCAGCTGCCCTGCGATCGGGCCCATGATCAGGCCGGCGAGGGCATAGGGGGTCAGCGTCCACCAGGACACCTCTCCGGCGGAGATGTTGCCCAGGGCCGGGTCCTGCGCGAGGTTGGGGATCAGGCCGTTCATCACGGCGAAGACACCGGTCATCGTCAGCAGGGTCGTGGACAGCAGCGCCCAGGTGCGGCGCTCCTTTAGGTAGGTGGTGGTCACCAGCGGGTCCGGGACCCGGGTCTCGATCTGCCAGAAGACCACGAACGAGACGGCCGCCAGCACGAACAGGCCCAGCACCAGGAGCCAGTTGGCGTCGGCCAGCTTGCCGGCCTCGTCGAGGGCGAAGTAGAGCGAGCCGAGCACGACGACCAGGGCGCCCACGCCCTTCCAGTCCATCTTGGTGCCCTGCGAGCTGCGTGACTCGATGGTGCCCGCGGCGATCGCGAAGACGGCCAGGACGGCGATCAGGGCCATCACCCAGAAGACCGAGCGGAAGCCGAAGTTCTCGGCGAGCCAGCCGCCGAGCAGGGCGTCGACGCCGGCGATGCCGCCGTTGACGGCGGTGAGGATGGCCATGAGCTTGGCGTAGCGACGGGGGTCGGGCACCTGCACGCGCAGCATGATCAGTGCCATGGGCACGATCGGGCCGGAGATGCCTTGGACGACCCGCCCCAGACCGAGCACGCCGACGTTGGGCGCGAGGGCGGCGATGACGCTGCCCAGGGCCGTGAGCAGCAGCATGCCGATCATGAGTCGCTTGCGACCGATGAGGTCACCCCAGCGTGGCAGGAAGAGGGAGAACAGGGCGGCGGAGGCGAAGAAGGCGGTCTGGGACAGGCCGATCTGCGCGGAGGTGGTGTTGAGCTCGCGCTCCATGGTGGCCAGCACCGGGGAGAGCATCGAGGCGTTGAGCTGGAAGGCAAAGATGGCCGCGAGCAAGGCGGCGACGAGGGCGGGGATGCTCCCGGTCGTCCTGCGTGGCGACGATGACACAGTGGACATGCGGTTCTCCTGAGGCGCGGATTTCAGGGTCGCCGACAGGGCCGGAGCCGCGCGGGCTCCGGCTGTCGGGTGGGATCAGGCCGGGTCGAGCAGGGAGGGGGCTTCGTCCCCCTCGGACGCGCCGGCGTGCGCCAGCACGCGACGGGCGAGCGCGTGGGCTGCCTCGACGGCGGCGACCAGGTCCGGCTCGGGGCCGGGGTCGTGCAGTATGGCGGTGAGGAACCCTGCGTTGAAGGCGTCACCTGCGCCGGTGAGGTCGCGCACGACCTCGGCCGGCACGACCGGGACGGTGGCCAGGACGTCGCAGCCGCGCATCACGCGGGTTGAGTCCTTGCCGGCTCGGGCCAGCAGCAAGCCGTCGAGGCGCTCGAGCAGCGGGCCGGGGCCGTCCTCGGTGGCCAGGCCGAGCATCGCGGTCTCGTCCTGGTTGGCCGAGATGTAGTCCGGCTCGAGCTCGACCATCAGGTCCACGAAGGCGTCCTGGCCGTAGAGGTCGATCATGCCCGTCGAGGACACGTCGAAGGAGAGCTGGCCGCCGGCAGCCTTGACGGTCCGGGCGGCCTCGATGACGCTGGAGGCGGTGGGCTCGTTCTGCAGGGAGTAGCCGGTGATGTGCAGGATCCGCAGATCCTCCAGCCACGCGGGGTCGACCGGCTCGAGCATCCCCGAGGCGCCGCGGGAGGGGAACATGTTGCGCTCCCCGCCCTCGTCGATGAGGACGACGATCATGCCGGTGTCCCCGCGCCGCTGCAGTTGCACGTCGACGCCGTGGCCGGCGAGCTCGCGCTCGACGACGTGACCGCCGAGGTCGTCACCGACGCACCCGATGAAGCGGGTGGGGTAGCGGTGAGCGGCGAAGGCCGCGACGTTGGCGGCAGAGCCGCCCCTCGTCATACTGATCTGCGACTTGGTGTCCGTGGCCGGTCGGACCTCTTCCTCGGTCCACACCACAACGTCCTGGACGACGTCGCCTATGACGCCGAGCATGTCACTTGCTCCCGTTGCTGGCTTCCAGCGCGACGGCGATCTCAGCAGCCACGCGGGCGTTATTGCGGTAGAGGGCGACGTTGGCGTTGAGGCTGGCGTCACCGGTGGCCTGGCGGATGAACTCCAGCAGGAACGGGGTGACCTGCTGGCCCTTGACGCCCTGCTCCTCCAAGGCGGCCCAGGCCTGCTCGACCACGCCGTCCAGCAGGCTAGGGTCGAGCTGCTCGTCAACGGGGACCGGGTTGCCGACCAGCAGTGCGGTGGCCAGCTCCATCTGCCGCTGGGCGTGGTAGATGGTCGCGGCGTCCGCGGCGGACTCGATGCGGTGCGAGACGGTGAAGCCGGACTCGGCGACGTAGAAGCCGGGGTAGGCATTGGTCTGGTAGCCGACGATCGGCACGCTGAGGCTCTCGAAGCGCTCGAGCGTGGCGTGGATGTTGAGGACTGCCTTGGCGCCGGAGCTGACCAGGACGATCGGGTTCTGGGCCAGCGCGAGCAGGTCGGCTGACTCATCGAAGTTGGTCTCGGCGCCGTGGTGCACGCCGCCCAGGCCGCCGGTGGCGAAGACCTTGATGCCGGAGCGGTGGGCCAGGAAGGAGGTGGCCGCGATGGTGGTGCCGGCATTCTTGCGGTTCACCGCGCCGATGGCCAGCTCACGGATGCTCGACTTGATCACGTCGTCGTCGTTGCTCAGCTCGACGACCTGGTCCTTGGTCAGCCCGACAGTAGGGACGCCGCCGACCACACCGATCGTGGCGGGCACGGCACCGGCGTCGCGGACGATCTGCTCGGCCTCCTCCGCCACCTCGATGTTGCGCGGCCGGGGCAGGCCGTGGGTGAAGATGGTCGACTCCAGGGCGACCACCGGGCGACCGTCGTTGACGGCCTCGATGACCTCGGGTGCGACGGTGATGAAGCCGGTGCTCATGTGTCCTCCTTGACGTGGGTGTTGCTCTTTCTTCCACGGTAGGAGTGGCAGGAGGGTGGAACCAGACCCACTTCCAGATCGTGTCATAGAGTCTATCTATGAGGGTTCCGGTGGACTTCTCGCTGCGGCAGCTGCGGGTTTTCCGCGCCCTCGCGCTGACCGAGCACTTCGGGCGCGCGGCCGAGCTGCTGGACCTGTCGCAGCCCACGGTGAGTGCCGACATACGATCCCTGGAGCGCGCGCTGCGGCTCCAGCTCTTCGTGCGCTCCCGGGCGGGCACTGCGCTCACCGACGAGGGGGCGGCGCTGCTGCCGCTGGCGGAGCGGATCCTGACCGACGCAGGGGAGTTCGCCGAGCAGGCCGAGAGACTCGGCCAGAACTCCCACACGGTGCGCCTGGCGGCCACGCCCAGCCTGATCAACCACCTCGTGCCCGCCCTGCTGCAGGAGCTGGACGACCGGCCGGCGCGGGTGCAGGTGGAGGTCGTCGAGGTGGCCACCGGTGAGGTAGAGCGGACCCTGGCCGCGGGGGAGGCGGACCTCGGGGTGGGGCACTTCGTGGAGCACTCCGGGCACACCCGCCAGGCGCGCATCGCGCGGGACGAGGTGTGCGTGCTCACCGCCCACGGCGACCTCGACCCGACGGAGCCGGTCGACCTGTCCGCCCTGGCCGACCGTCGGTTGCTGATCTGGCCGCGGCGCCAGCACGACGACTACTTCGACCACCTGGTGCAGGCCTGCCGCGAGCGGGGCCTCGACCCGGAGATCATCGAGTCCGCCGGCGCGGTGTCGGGGGCACAGTCCTACCAACTGCGCAACGGCACGGCCTTCTCCCTGGTCCCGTTTGACTTCGCCCGCGAGGCCTCCGCGACGCTGTCCTATGCGCCGCTGGACCCGCCTCTGTTCATCCCGCTGCAGGCCATATGGCGGCTGCCGGTCGCCAACGGGGTGGGCGAGGTGGTCTCGACCCTGCGGGACGTCCGGCGCGGCCGGGCGGCCGCGCGGTCTGGTCGCTCAGCGAGGCGTTGAGGTCGGCCACGGACTGGTCGCCGCTGCAGTCGTTGCGGATCATCACCAGGGTGGTGGACCGCGCCGGATCGCGGTGAGGTTCTCCTCAACAGACTGCTGCGCTGAGATCACGCCGGTGGCCAGCCAGGTGATGCCGAGCTCGCGGTAGCGGTCGACGCGCTCGGCCGTGGTGGCGGTGCCGTCCACGTGGAGGAAGATGTCGTCGGGCTCGTCCGCGAGCTCTCGGTAGTAGGTGACCAGATCGTGGAGGTCCTGTCCCTCCGGGTCCGGGTCGACGACCGGCATCAGGCCGTCCCACCTGGCGCCACGTCGCACCGGTTTGCGGTTGGGCCAGAACCCGGCCACGAGGATGGGGATATGCGGGCGCTGCGCGGGGGTGGGCAGCAGGGCGACGTCGTCGACGTCGTAGAACTCCCCGTGGAAGGTGACCCGCTCACCGCTCCAGAAGCGCGAGATCAGCTCCAGTGCCTCGTCGTAGCGACGGCTCACCCGCCGGGCGTCCCACTCCTCACCGAACAGGTCATACTCCGCGCGCCGGCCCAGCCCGACACCGAGGATCACGCGGCCGTGGGACAGCTGGTCCAGCGTGGCCAGGTCGCGCGCGATGAGCACGTCCCACGGGAAGACGCCGTCCCACCCGGACTCCTCGGCGCAGACGGCCTACTCGACCACCCTCCGTCTAGGTCGCCGCACCGTCCAACTAGGGCCCGGGACGCAGGCCCTGGACCAGCGAGGTGATGCAGAGCTCGAACGCGTCATGGTCGATGCGGGCAGCCTCGGCGCGCAGGCGGTGCGCCTGGTCAAGGTGAGGGAAGCGTCCGTCATACAGAGCAGGGTCGTCGGAGAACCCCGCCGCGAACGGTGTGACGGCCGCACCGATGACCACGAACTTCACCGCGCCAGAGATCTCGGTGGCCCGCCGCGGTCGCCAGCCGGTGCTGACGAGCCCGGCATGGACGCGGTCGGCCATCGCCAGGAACTGTTCCCGGTGCTGGGCGCCGGACGCGACCAGTGGCGCCACGGCCGGGTGGGCGGCCAGGGCGGCTCGGTAGGACCGGGCCCAGCGGAGCAGTCCCTCCTCCCAACCCTGGTCGAAGCCGCTCGTGTCCACGTCGGCGATGACCAGGTCGACGACGTCGTCCAGGACCTGCTCGCGCGTGGCGTAGTGCGAGTACAGCGACGGGGCACTCACCCCGAGTGAGCCGGCCAGGCGGCGCATCGAGAACCTCTCCAGTCCGTCGGTGTCGATCAGCGCCAGCGCGGCATCGCGGATCCGCTGCCGGCTCAGCAGAGGGGTGGCGGGTCTGGCCATGGTCGGCTCCTGACGGGGCGGGCGGGCCGCTCGGCCCCTGGCAGACAGCACCTTACAGTGTTAGGCTGCTACCTAACACTGTTAGACTCGTCAAGCCTCGATGGAGAACCCGCCATGGCCCAGCCCAAGCCCGCCACCCACCCGCTCGCCCTGTTCGGCACCGACCTGCTCATCTCCGAGGAGGACCGCGCGATCCGCGACACCGTGCGCCGCTTCGTCGAGGACCGCATCCGGCCCGAGATCGCCGACTGGTATGAGGCCGGGACCGTGCCGGTGCGTGAGCTCGCCCCCGAGCTCGGCAGGCTCGGAGTGCTGGGGATGCACCTGGAGGGCTACGGCTGCGCCGGCACCAGCGCCACGGCATACGGCCTGGCGTGCCTGGAGCTGGAGGCGGGCGACTCCGGTCTGCGGTCCCTGGTCAGCGTGCAGGGCTCCCTGGCAATGTTTGCGATCTGGCAGCACGGCTCCGAGGAGCAGAAGCAGGAGTGGCTGCCGCGGATGGCGGCCGGCGAGGCCATCGGATGCTTCGGTCTCACCGAGCCCGACTTCGGGTCCAACCCGGCGGGGATGCGCACCCGCGCCACCCGCTCGGGCGACGACTGGGTCCTGACCGGCAACAAGATGTGGATCACCAACGGCTCGGTCGCCGACGTGGCCGTGGTGTGGGCCCAGACCGAGGACGGCGTCCGCGGCTTCGTCGTCCCTACCGACACACCCGGCTTCTCCGCCCCCGAGATCACCAAGAAGCTCTCGCTGCGCGCCTCGATCACCAGCGAGCTCGTCCTGGACAACGTCCGGCTGCCCGCCTCGGCGATGCTGCCCGGGGCCAAGGGCCTCTCCGGTCCGCTGTCCTGCCTCAACGAGGCCCGCTTCGGCATCATCTTCGGCTCGCTGGGCGCCGCCCGTGACTGCCTGGAGACCGCGATCCAGTATGCCGGGGAGCGCGAGATCTTCGACAAGCCCCTGTCGGCCTACCAGCTCACCCAGGCCAAGCTGGCCGACATGACCCTCGAGCTCGGCAAGGGCATGCTCCTGGCACTGCACCTGGGACGACTCAAGGACGAGGGCAAGCTGTCCTCCGACCAGGTGAGCCTGGGCAAGCTCAACAACGTCCGCGAGGCCATCGCCATCGCCCGCGAGACGCGCTCCATCCTCGGTGCCGCCGGCATCACGCTGGAGTATCCCGTCCTGCGCCACGCCAACAACCTGGAGTCGGTGCTGACCTACGAGGGGACCTCGGAGGTCCACCAGCTCGTCATCGGTCAGGCGCTCACCGGCCAGGCCGCCTTCCGCTGACCGACCGCACACGAGACCGGCGCCCAGGTGATCCTGGGCGCCGGTCTTCGTTGCTGAGCCTGCGTGGACTACTCGTCCAGCCAGTGCGCGTCCTGGTGCGCGCCGTGGCGGCGGGATCAGGGGAGTTCTGCCCGTGGTGCACTGGCGGTGCCACCGAGCCCGTGGTCACGGCGACCGCGGGCTCGGTGTCTGGCAGGCGGTCCTCGCGGCTGGAGTCACCTTCGCGGACGAGACCGACCACGGCTGGGACCGCACCCCCGAGCTGGACCGACTCGCCGACGGCACCGCCGGGCTGATCTTCTTGGCGATCACCGTCGTCGCGCTCGTCCTGGCGGCGCGTCCGGTGCAAAGGACTGGTCTGCTGGGCTGGCTCCGCGCCGCGCTCACCGTGACCGGAGTTCTTCTCCTGAGGGCGGCCGGCGGAGTCTTCGAGGCCCGCAGGAGGACGACGTGTTCAGCCTGGCCTACCTCGGTCTGCTGTGGGCTGTCGGTGATCTGCTGGCCGGTCGCCGGCGTCACGGATGGCGCGGGCTGGCGATGATTGTACTTGTGGGTGCGGTCTATACCGGTGCGGCCTCAGGGTGGCTCGCGCTGACCTGACCGACCAGGTGCGCGGTACCCGTGAGGACGATCGGTTTGTCGTGAGGTTGATCGAGACAGGCCGTGGTCACACCGGTGAGCGCCACAACGTAGGCGCATGCATCTTCACGTTCCTCTCGTGTTGATCCACTGTGGGTCGTTCGTGCGCGACGTAAGGGCGACAACGCTGCTCTAACCTTGCGCGTGACACCGACTTGACGCCACCCGTGCTTCTCTGAAATGACTTTAGACCTGGTCATGCTGGCTGCGCGTGCCGAGCCCTTGTCATGCTTTTCTCCAGACCAAGCAGACGAGAGGGAAACCCAGTGGCAAGAAGAACAAATCCGACAGTGACCAGACGTGCGGTTCTCGGTGGGGCGCTTGCTGCGCCGATGTTGGCCCTCGCGACCGCTACCTGGGGGGCTGGTACAGGGGATGACTACCCAGCAGACCTCAAGAATAAGCCGATGAACACGGTGATCGATCCGTGGGCCTTCTACAACAGGAACTGCACATCCTTCGCCGCGTGGCGCCTCAACCAGCAGGGGGGTCGCACCAAGGCGCCGTGGTCCTTCCTTAATAACATGGTGGGTCCCAACGGAAAGTCGGTCCACTTTGGCAATGCCATCGAGTGGAAGGCAGCGGCACAGAAGGGTGGCTGGAAGGTCGACAGCACACCTGCTGTGGGAGCGGTGGCGTGGTGGGGAGCCGAGGTGGGCGCCTACGGTCACGTTGCAATCGTCACAAAAGTGAATGGGGACGGGAGCGCCCTCGTCGAGGAATACAACTACGGTTTTGCTGGCACATACCGCAAAGACCGGGTCGTCCGTGCGTCGAGCTATCTTCACGTCAAGGACGAGGTGACGCTGAAGAACTTTGAGTCAGCACCCACACCTTCTGTGAGCGGGTCATTCGTCGTCGACTCGACGATCACCGCTGTTCCTGGGACATGGAAGCCAACCGCAACCTTGAAGTATCAGTGGAAGCGTGACGGCGCGAATATCAGCGGGGCGACCAAGCAGAACTACAAGCTTGCGCAGTCGGACATAGGCAAGAAGGTCTCTGTGTCGGTCACCGGCAGCCGAAGTGGCTACAAGACCACCACGAAGACGTCCGCAGCCAAGGTTGTTACCGCGGCTACCCTTCCTGGTCCGCACCCGGTTCCAACGATCTCTGGCAGTGCAAAGCACGGCAGCACTCTGACGGCGCAGCCAGGCGCTTGGGCGGTCGGGGTGTCCCTGAAGTACCAGTGGAAGCGCGGTGGATCCACGATCAGCGGCGCGACAGCCAAGACCTACAAACTCGTGGAAGCAGACATCGGGAAGCGACTGACCGTGACGGTGACTGGCTCCAAGTTGGGGCACAAGAGTGTCGCCAAGACATCCGCTGCGACCGCGGTCATCGCCTCACCGCTCGGGAGCACGCTCAAGACGGGGAAGAGACTGACGAGTAACCAGGCGCTCTACTCCAGCAACGGCAACTACCGCCTGCGTCAGCAGACCGACGGCAACCTGGTGCTCACAAACCTGTCGAGTAAGAAGCCGATCTGGGCCACGAACAAGTTCGCATCTGGCATGACTACCCGGATGCAGACCGATGGCAACCTTGTGCAGTACAACGCCAGCAACAAGGCTGTGTGGGCGAGCAATACCAACGGGAAGAAGGCGAACCGCCTGGTTGTGCAGAACGACGGGAACGTCGTGCTCTACACCGCCGCTAATAAGGCTGTGTGGGCGACCAACACCGTGGGTAAGTAAGTTCCCCAACGCCGTCCTCGAGCGCCGTCCCCGCTGCAACTATCGTCGGCGCTCGAGGCGGTGGTCCGACGGGGCACCGCGACGCTAGGGCCAAGAACGCAGCCCGCGGACAAGGTCAGATACCCAGCTCGAACGTGTCGTGTTCGATACGGTCGGCTCTGCGCTCTCCCTGCGTGCCTGGTCCAGGTGCGCGAAGCGTCCCGCATTGGTCGAAGCCACTGGTGCCCACGTCGGCGATGACCAGGTTGACCACGGCGCCGCGGATCGGCTCCCGGCTCAGCAGGGGAGTCGAGGGTCTGGCCATGCTCGGCTTCGGGGTCCCCGCTTCGATGGAGAACCCGCCATGGCTCAGTCCAAGTTGCCCACCCACCCGCTCGCCCTATTGGCACCGACTTCACCTCTGAGGAGGACCGCGCGATCCGCGAGACGCGCACCATCCTCGGTGCCGCCGGCATCACCCTGGAGTATCCGGTCCTGCGCCACGCCAACAACCTGGAGTCGGTGCTGACCTACGAGGGAACCTCCGAGGTCCACCAGCTCGTCATCGGTCAGGTGCTCACCGGTCAGGCTGCCTTCCGCTGACCTGCCGCACACGAGACCGGCGCCCAGGGGATCCTGGGCGCCGGTCTTCGTCTGTTCGTGGTCTGCGTGGACTACTCGTCCAGCCAGTGCGCGTCCTGGTGCTCACCCAGGTCAGGCGGCGGGGCGACATAACGCGCAGGGGAGCGCGACAGGGAGATCGGGTTGGCGACCTGACGGCTCTCCCGTCCCTGGCCCCCCACCGGCACCACGGGACGCAGGCCCAGCTCCTCGGCCAGCCCCAGTGCCTCCCCGATGGTCTGGACCGGACCGGCCGGCACCCCCGCTGCCCGCAGGGCCTCACTCCAGTCCGCGGCGGATCGGGTGGACAGGAGCGACTCGAGCGTGCCGCGCAGCTCCTCCCGGTGCGCCACCCGTTCGCTGTTGCTGCGGAAGCGTTCGTCCTCGATGAGGTGCGGAGCCCCGAGGGTGTCTGCGAGGCGGTGAAACTGGCGGTCGTTGCCGACGGCCAGGACGATCTCGCCCTCCCCGGTCGCGAAGGTCTCATAGGGCGCGATCGAGGGATGGGCGTTGCCCGTGCGCTGCGGTGAGACCCCGGTGGCCGCTGCGGCCGAGGACTGGTTGACCAGGCCGGACAGGATCGAGGAGAACAGGTTGACCTCGACGCGCTGCCCCCGGCCGGACCGGGTCCGCTCCAGCAGGGCGGCCTGCATGCCGGCGAGCGCGTGCAGACCGGTCACCACGTCCACGAGTGCCACGCCGACCTTGCTGGCCGGACCCTCGACCGGTCCGGTGACGCTCATCAGGCCACCCATGGCCTGGACGAGCAGGTCATAGCCCGGCATGGCGGCTCCGAGCCCACTGCCGAAGCCGGTGATGGCGCAGGTGATGACCCGCGGGTTCGCCGCCGCCAGGGACTCGTGGTCCAGCCCGAAACGCTCCATCACCCCGGGGCGGAAGTTGTCCACGACGACGTCAGCAGTCGTGGCCAGGTGCCGGGCGCGGGCCAGGTCCTCCGGGTCGGTCAGGTCCAGCACGACCGAGCGCTTGTTGCGGTTCGCCGCGGCGAAGTAGGTCGGTCGACCGGAGTCGTCAACGGGAGGCGACCAGCGCCGGGTGTCGTCGCCGGCCGGTGGCTCGATCTTGATGACGTCCGCCCCCAGGTCGGCCATGAGCATGGTCGCGTAGGGACCGGCCAGGACGCGGGAGAAATCGGCGACCCGTATGCCGGCGAGCGCGCCGGCATACGGGTCGTGGGGGTCCTCGGTCACGCTGACTGCGGACCGCTGGTCGGGACCGGGACCGGGACCGAGAGCAGCGGCGGGTACTGCTGGCACCCGAAGACGTCGCGCTCGCCCGGGCCGCCGCTGGAGGCCAGGCGCTTCAGGGTGAACTTGATCGCGAACGCGGGGTCAAACTCGACGAAGTCGGTGATCCGGTCGTCACTGATGCCGAAGAGCTCCCCGACGGTCTGTCGCGTCACCGCCTGGCTCTGGCGGACGTGGTCGTAGGTGTCCTGGTCGGCAAAGATGATGTCGAACGTGATGCGGTCCGTGCCGGCGTTCTTGCTGCGGACGGTCTTGGCCAGCTCGCCGAGCGTCGTGTGTTCGGTCATGGTGATCTCCTTGGAAGTGGTCTCAGGCCTGAGGCTGCAGGACAGTGGCGCTGACGTCAACGACGTGCAGGTCGAACAGCGACATTGGGTCGTCCACGGGGACGATGTGGTTCATCGTCCAGCGATAGGACGCGCTGGCCGGCAGGACCTCGTCGGTGAGGAAGGCCGCGGTGCCGGCGGTGCCCTTCACCTCGGGGAGGCGGGCGTAGAACAACTGGCGCGTGGCATAGAGGGTGACAGCCTCGGCCAGCTCAGCGGTCTCGGCGACACCCTCGATGGCGATGCCGAGCTCGTGGCTGGTGATCTCCTTGACCGGCTCGAGGTCACCCATCACGCCATTCTTGCCATAGACGGTGAAGGACAGGTGGTAGTCGACGTCGTTGAACTCGTCGGCGACCTGCCCCTTCGACAGCTCGATCACCTTGTCGATGTTGGCGATCGTGTAGGGGTCGCGGATGCCGGCGAAGCCCAGGTACTTCTCACCGACCCAGCCAGAACCCTCGATCTTGACCGTCACCTTGCCCTCGACAGGCACCACACGTTGGCCCGTCACCCGGGTGGTCCGCTCGTCGAACTGCTCATAGACACAGTCGGTCATGTCCAGCATGCCGCCCGCGAAGTACTCGAAGTAGGGGGTGGACCGCTCATACATGGCGTGGCCCGCGACGCTGGCGACGGTGCAGCGCTGCCAGGGGGCCATCGCGGTGACCTTGACGTCGTCGTGGGTGATCGTGGCGATCACCGACTCCTTGGCGCCGTAGGGCTCCGCACAGAAGGAGGCGCACTCCAGGACCTTGCCGGCGTAGTAGGCGTGGTTCTCGGGGAAGCCCTCGAAGATCGCCGGGGCGGCGAAGACTGCACAGTCGCTCGCACGTCCACCGATGATCACATCGGCACCCAGCTCGAGGGCCTTGATGAAGGGATGGACCCCAGCCACCGCGACGGAGCGGGTGGTGGCGTCGATGTCCTCCAGCGTCAGCGCGTCCCGGTCGTCCAGACCCGCGATGGTCACGCCGGAGTTGTGGAGGTCTCGCAGGGTGGAGGTCTCCACCTCGGAGTAGAAGTAGGCGATCTTGAAGGGCGGCAGCTGGTGCTCGGCCGCCAGCTCCTTGATCATCCGGACGAAGAGGTCGACCCGGCTGTTGCTGCCGCAGTCGCCGGCGGAGCCGATGAGCATCGGCACGTCCTGCTCGCGGGCGGCGAGCAGCATCAGCTCGAGGTCGTGGCGCTGCCAGCGCTCCATGCTGACGGAGCGGTCGGCCCCGAGGGCCGTGGCCCCGATGTCGTCACTGCCGGAGTCGGCGCAGTAGTAGTCCGGACGTGTTTCGACGGCGAGGCGAAAGCTCTCCTCCTTGGTGGGAGCGAAACCGAGGTGCCCGTTGGGGCTGACGATGCGTAGCTGTTCCTTCACGGAACGACTCCTGACGGAAGCGTGGTCTGGTGGTTATAACCAGATATACCAACAATTCCGTCGCCGGGTCAAGAGCCGAGCCCGTTCGAGACCGAGAGGCGGCGCTTCACCGCAAACTTGTAGCGGTCTGCGCGGTAGTAGGCCCGGCGGAACTCCAGCGGTCCCTGGTCGTCGGACGCGACCGACTCGATCGCCAGGATCGCGACGCCGTCCGGCACCTCCAGGCGCTTGACCAGATCGGGCGTGGCCAGCACCGCGTCGATCGTCTGGCTCAGCATCGTCGGAACGCGGTCGACCGATGCGTGCCCATAGAGGTCGAGCGTGGAGAAGGCGCGGCCCTCGGCCTTCATCTCGTGGGCCAGTCGCGTCATCTCCCGGCCCAGGGTTGGGGCGAAGTAACTGTCGTAGTAGACGACCGGGGTGGAGTCGCCGCGACCCAGCAGGCGCAGGTAGTGCACCGGTGTTGCCGGGTCGGTCCGAAGGGTCCCGGCCAGGGTTAAGTCGCTGATCAGGGTGCCTGAGCCGAGAATCTCGGTGCTGGCCACGTAGTCCTGTGCGGCGAGGGTGTGCTCGAAGCTGCGCACTGCCGACAGGTCCTGCTCCACGCGCTCGTGCGAGCCCACGAAGGTGCCGACTCCACGCCGCTGCTCGACCAGTCCCTCGGCCGCTGCGAGACGGACCGCGTGCCGCACCGTGATGCGGCTGACGCCCAACAGGTCGGCCAGCTGCCGCTCGGAGGGGACCTGCTGGCCGCGGGCCCACTCGCCGTCTTTGATGCGGCGCCGGATCTCGGCGAGCACCTGGTGATAGAGCGGACTCGTGTTTGTGGGAGTCGCCATGGCCCCGTCCTCAGTGTCGATGGTCGCCCCGCGTTGTGTGGTCGGCGTCACACGGGCGCTGGTGAGGTCCACAGCATAGGGGAGGGCTGGTCCTGAGGGGCGGATCTGGGAGAAACCCTTGTAACGGCGGGAGAGCTTTGCTACTTTAGCGCCACCCGGTTATACCCAGAATGATACCGGGCGGCCCACTCCATCGAGGAGGATTCGTGGACCAAGTGATCCCAGGCAGGGCGGAGGGCGCTTCGACTCCGCTGCTGCAGGTGCGTGATCTCACCGTGCGGCTGGGACCGGTCGCTGCCGTCAGCGGCCTGTCCTTCGACGTCCACCGCGGTGAGTTCCTCGGGATCGTGGGGGAGTCCGGGTCAGGCAAGAGCGTGACAGCCAAGGCCATCCTGGGCCTGCTTCCCAAGAGCGCGGAGATCTCCGGCAGCGTGCGGCTCGAGGGCGAGGAGCTGCTCGGTGCCTCGAGCGAGACCATGCGCCGGATCCGCGGTGACCGGATCGGGTTGGTCTTCCAGGACGCTCTCGCCGCGCTGGACCCGGTCTACACGATCGGGGACCAGCTGGTCGAGGCGCTCCGGGCCCACAACGACGTGTCCAAAAAGGTCGCTCGCAAGCGGGCCGCGGACCTGCTGGGTGAGGTGGGCATCCCCAAGCCGGTCGAGCGACTGGACTCCTATCCGCACCAGCTGTCCGGTGGGCAGCGGCAGCGCATCATCATCGCCGCCGCGCTGATCGCCGAGCCCGACCTGATCATCGCCGACGAGCCGACGACCGCCCTGGACGTCACAGTGCAGAAGCAGGTCCTGGACCTGCTGGCCGAGGTCTGCCAGCGACGCGAGGCTGCCGTCATGCTGGTCACCCACGACCTGGGTGTGGTCGCGCAGACCTGTGACCGGGTGGCCACCTTCTATGGCGGACTCCTCGTCGAGGAGGCTGACGTCTTCACCCTCTTCGACAACCCGCGCCACCCCTACACCCGCGCCCTGCTGCGCTCGGTGCCGCGGCTCGGGGAGGACTCCCCGTTCGAGGCCATCCCCGGCTCGCCGGCCCAGATCTACATCAGCCTCACCGCCTGCCCCTTCGCGCCTCGGTGCGAGCACGCCCAGCCGGTGTGCACCGCAGGTGTCCCCCCTGAGTTCTGGGAGGGCACCCACCGGCACCGGTGTGTCGTCGCGGGAAGGGGAGAGCTATGACACCCAAGCTGCGGGTGCAGGACCTGGTCAAGACGTTCACGTCCGGCAGGGCGCTGCTCGGCACCGCCGAGCGGTCCGTGGCGGTCGACGGGATCTCCTTCGACGTCACGACGGGCTCCTCGTTCGGGATCGTGGGCGAGTCCGGCTCCGGCAAGTCGACCACCGCCCGGATCGTCGCCTCCCTGCTCGACGCGGACGCGGGAAGCGTCCAACTGGATGGGCGCGAGATGCTCAGCCTGGGCAGGAGAGACCTCCTGGCGGTCCGACGCACGGTGCAGATGGTCTTTCAGGACCCATTTGCCTCCCTCAACCCCCGGTGGAAGGTCGGCAACCTGGTCGGCGAGGGCCTGCGGATCCATCACCGCATGAGCCGAGAGGCGCACCGTGCCCGGGTGCAGGAGCTGCTCGAGATGTGCGGGCTGCCCGCGAGCGCGGCAACCCGGTTCCCGCACGAGTTCTCCGGTGGCCAGCGACAGCGCATCGGCATCGCCCGGGCGCTCGCGGTCGAGCCGGACGTGCTGATCCTGGACGAGCCGGTGTCAGCGCTCGACGTGTCCATCCAGGCACAGATCCTCACCCTGCTCACGCGGCTGCAGTCCGAGCTGGGACTGACCTTTCTCTTCATCGCCCACGACCTCGCCATCGTCGAACGCTTCTGCGACGACGTGGCGGTCATGCAGAACGGGCGGATCGTCGAGCAGGGCAACCCGGTCGAGCTGTATCGCGACCCCCAGCACCACTACACGAAGACTCTTTTGGGCGCTATTCCCATCCCCGACCCCCGGCGCCGGGACAACAACTCACCTCGGAGGTGACCGCACGATGAAGAACTCACGGCACTCACAGATGCGATGGCTGGCACTGGTGCCCCTCGCCGGTCTGGTACTCACCGCCTGCTCTGGCGGCGGCGACACCTACGGCGACGGGGACGGCGACGGCGCAGCGGATGGAGGCGACAGCACCGCCCCGGCCGCCTCCTCCAGCCAGCTGGTGATCGCGCAGAGCTCGGACATCTTGACGATGGACCCGCACATGCACCGCAACCGGCCCACCCAGAACGTCATCCACACGGTCTTTGAGTCACTCGTCAACCAAGACACCGACCTCAAGCCGGTCCCCGAGCTCGCGACGGAGTGGGAGCAGGTGGACGACCTGACGTGGCGCTTCCACCTCCGAGAGGGCGTCACCTTCCACAACGGGGAAGCCTTCGACGCCGAGGACGTGAAGTTCAGCATCGAGCGGATCCTGGACCCGGAGCAGGCGTCCCCCAGGGCCTCCATGCTCGCGGTCATCGACAGCGTCGAGGTCGAGGACGAGCACACCGTCCTCATCACGACCACGGACCCGGCGCCCACGCTGCTGTCCGGGCTGGCCGTCAACGAGATCGTCCCCTCGGAGTACACGGCCGAGGTCGGCGACGAGGAGTTCGCCGCAGCCCCGGTCGGCACCGGCCCGTTCACCTTCGACAGCTGGTCACCGAACGAGGCCGTGAACCTCAGCGCCAACGAGGACTACTGGGACGGTGCACCCGGGGTCGGCACCTTGATCTTCCGACCCATCCCCGAGGTCTCCTCCCGGATGGCGGCCCTGCAGTCCGGCGACGTGCAGATCGCTGCGGAGATCCCGCCGGACCTCACCGGGGAGCTCGGTGGGGGCACGGAGGCGGTCAGCGTGCCCGGCACCCGGGTCTTCTTCCTGGCGATGAACGTGACCAAGGCCCCGTTCGACCAGAAGGACGTGCGGGTCGCCGCCAACCAGGCGGTCGACAAGCAGACCCTCGTTGACGCTCTCTATGAGGGACGTGCCCGAGTGCTCAACCAGCCGGCGTTCCCGGAGATGATCGGCTACTCCGACGACGTCCAGGGCATTGACTTCGATGCCGAGGCCGCGGCCCAGGTCCTGGGCTCGACCACCGAGACCGTGCAGATCGACTCCACCGAAGCCACCCGCACCCTCGCCGAGGCGGTGGCCGGCCAGTTGCAGGCTGCTGGCCTCAACGCCGAGGTGAACGTCCTGGAGGACCAGGCGTTCACGGACCAGGTCGAGTCAGGTGCCAGCACGGCATACCTCTCCTCCTGGGGTGTGGCCGAGGGTGACGCGGACGTCATCATGGCCCGTCACTTCTGGAGCCCCTCGCGTGAGGATGCCTTCTACACCGGCTACACCAACGACGAGCTGGACGTGCTGATCAGCGACGCGCGCTCCACCGTCGACCAGGCAGAGCGCGAGGACCTCTATGCGCAGGCCATGCAGATCGTCATGGACGACGTGCCGTGGGTCCCGCTGCTGAACCCGGAGGAGATCTATGGCGTCTCGACCCAGGTGCAGGGTTGGGAGCCGTCACCCATCGGCCGGTTCAACGTCGCTGACGTGACGTTGGGCTCGCGCTGACCCTGTAGCAGTCCAGCACCAGACCAGCCCCGGCTGGGCTGGCCCGACACCGAGGGAGCTCCATGCTTGCCTTCATCGTGCGACGACTCTGGCAGACCGTCCTCGTCCTCTTTGGCGTCTCGATCATCACCTTCTCGCTGATCCACCTCACCCCTGGTGATGCCGTGGACGTGATGTTTGCCGGTGAGAACGTCAGCGCCGACCAGCGCGAGGTCTACCGTCAGCAGTTGGGGCTCGACCAGCCGTTGATTCAGCAGTACTTCAACTACATGGCTGGTGCGGTGCAGGGCGACCTTGGCACCTCGGTCCGCCGGGGCACCCCGGTGGCGGGCATCATCGCCTCCACCGTGCCGGCGACCGTCGAGCTGACGTTCGCGGCGCTAGTGGTGGCCATCGTCATCGCCGTCCCGGTCGCAGTCGTGTCTGCCCTCCGCCAGGGCAGCCTCTGGGACCGGGGCGGCAGTGTCTTGGCATTGTTCGGGATCTCGATGCCGAGCTTCTGGCTGGGCATCATGCTGATCCTGATCTTCTCGGTCGGGTTCCATTGGTTCCCGGCCAGCGGACGGATCGCGGCCGGGAGCGGGATGTCGCAGATCACGGGGTTCGTCCTGGTGGACGCGGTGCTCCAGGGCAACTGGGAGGGCATCAAGTCGGGTCTGCTGCACCTTGCTCTGCCAGCCATCACCCTGGGCACCGCGATCACGGCAACCCTGTCGCGGGTCCTGCGGTCCGGTCTGCTCGAGGTGAAGGGGCAGGACTATGTGGACGCGCTGCGGGCCCGCGGACTGCGCTTCGCCACCGTCCTGCGCCACATGCTGCGCAACGCGCTGCCGGCGACAGTCATCGTCATGGGCGTGCGCATCGGATCCCTCCTGGGCGGCGCCATCGTCGTCGAGGTCGTCTTCGGCTGGCCCGGCCTGGGCCGCCTCGTTGTTGACGCGATCCAGAACCGCGACTTCCCCCTGGTCCAGGGCGCGGTCCTGGTGCTCGCCGTGCTCTTCGTGCTGGTCAACCTCATCACGGACATCGTGCAGGCCTGGCTTGATCCGCGCATCAAACTGACGGGAGGTGGTTCACGATGAACGGCATCCAGAAGCTGTATCGGTTCTTCGGCAGCTCCACGTTCACCATGGTGGCGTTGGCGGTGCTCGTCACCTTCGTGATCGTCGGGGTGCTCGCCCCGTGGATATCCCCGTACGACCCCAACGCCCAGAACCTGGCCAACAGGTTGCAGCCGCCGCTGTCCGAGGGCCACCTGCTGGGCACCGACGGCCTGGGCAGGGACGTGCTCTCACGCCTGATCCACGGCAGCCGGATCTCGCTGATCGTCGGCTTCAGCGCCGTGCTGCTGTCCGCCGTCTTTGGAGTCATCGTCGGACTCGTCAGCGGCTATGTGGGTGGCTGGGTGGACAGTCTGCTCATGCGCATCGTCGACGCGTGGCTGGCCTTCCCGTTCCTGCTGCTGGCGATCGCCATCGTCGCGGTCCTCGGACGCGGCATCGACAACATCGTCATCGCCCTGGTCATCACCGGCTGGGTGCTCTATGCCCGCCTGGTCCGGGGGGAGACCCTGTCGCTGCGTGAGCGGGAGTTTGTGCTCTCTGCGCGCGGGCTGGGGGCCAGCCCCATGGCGATCATGATGAAGCACATCCTGCCCAACTGCCTGGCGCCCATCATGGTGGTCGCGACCCTGGAGGTCGGCGTGGTCATCGTGACCGAGGCGTCGTTGTCCTTCCTGGGCCTGGGTGCCTCGGCCTCGGAGCCGAGCTGGGGCGGCATGCTGGCCGACGGACGCGCCTATCTCACGCGCGCCTGGTGGTTGGCCACCCTGCCCGGCCTCGCCATCTTTGTCATCGTCCTGGCGGTCAACGTGCTGGGCGACGCACTCCGTGACGCGCTCGACCCGCGTCACGAGAAGATCCGCTCCGAGGAGATTCCCGCCTGATCGGGTCGCCGCCGCCACGAGTTCACGAGCAGAGGGAGAGGTCCAGGATGAAGCCGTTGATCATCGACATCGAGGGCGCCGGTCGGGAGGTCGGACGACAGCACGCCCAGGGCGCGATCGGCCTGCGCGAGGAGGTCGCCGCGTGGGTCGGGTCCGCTGTTGAGGCCCACCCGCTGAGTAGTGCGACGGTGCGAGGTCGGTTGGATGAGGTCGTCCGTTCCTGGGAGCAGCTCACGCCGGCAACGCTGGACCAGGTCGCCGGCATGGCCGAGGTCTATGACCTGTCCGTCGATGACCTGCTCGTGGCTGTGCTCGGCACCTACCTTCGCAGCCGAGATCGGGCGCACGGACCGGCAGAGGGGTGCACCACCTTCGCCACCACGGGTGAGTCGCCGCTGCTGGTCAAGAACCGGGACAACGATGGCGCTTATCTCCATCTGCAGACCGTGCTGCGCGTCCGGCCACCTCAGGGACACCCGTGGTTGGCGCTGTCCACTGCCGGAGCACCTGGGGTCCACTCGTCCGGGATGAACGATGTCGGCCTGTGCGTGGTGGACACCCACGTCCCCTCCAGCGATGTCGGACCCGGCGTGCCACGGTTCTCCTCGATGATGCACCTGCTCGAGCAGTGCTCGACGACTGGCGAGGCTGTCGACTATCTGCTCGCCACGCCCCAGATGGGCCTGGGCAACCTCACCTTGCTGGACGCCCAGGGGGCGGCTGCAGTGGTGGAGTGTGGCTACAACAGCACCGTGGTGGCCATGGCGACCGGTGGTCCGGACGAGTCCCCGACCGGTGGTCCGGATGAGTCCCCGGCGGGTGGTGTGCTGGCCACCAACCACCACATCACGCCGGTGCTCGCCGGCTGCCTGCTGGAGCCGCCAGAGGGCACACCAGCGGCCAATTCACGGGCCAGGCGCGACGTCGTCGAGACGTTCCTGACCTGCCCTGGCGCCACCACGGACCTGGCCGCCGTGAAGGAGCTCGTCGCCTCCCACGTCGGTGACGACGGCACGGGGAACGCCCCTGGCTCGGTGTGTCAGCACGGCCCGGATCTGAAGTCCGAGACGATCGCCACGACGATCTATGACCCTGTGGGCCGTCACCTTGACCTCTGCCTCGGCCGTCCCTGCACCGACCCCTACGTGCGGATCGCTGTCACGGGCTGAGTCCCAACGCACGACCCGGCGCCGACGTGGGGGACGTGAGTGCCTGCGGCGAGAGGCTCACTCCTGGGCCAGGTACTCCCGCCGATAGGCCTGAGCGGCGAGGGCCAGCTCGTCATACTCGTCGGGAGCGTGCCCCTGGCTCTGCCGGATCAGCCATCGTGTCTCGCACAGCAACTCGAGCCCGCCCTCGCTGAAGGAGCCAGTTTGGTCATCGAAGGCGAGCCCGCGGTTGACCCAGCCCAGCGCCCGTAGTAGCTCGTCGTGGTCGCGCCACAGGTCGCCCATGAACGCATAGGTGCTCGGGCTGTGGGGTCGGCTGCGCCGCAGGTCGCCGTCGAGCGCCAGCGCCTCGTCGTTGCGGTCCTGCTTGAGATAGAGGGAGATCAGGTGGCACCTAGGGTCCAGTTCCGCGCCGCCAGACTCGTGGGTGGCAAGAGCACGGTTGAGGCACTCCTCGGCCGCCTCGTCGTCCTTGAGCATCGCGAAGCGCTCGCCAGCCAGGGTCAGCAAGTGACCGGTCGTCAGCTCGCTGTCGGGGTGGGGACTCTCGGCCCAGGTGCGCAACTGCTCGGCCAGCTCCCGCTGGGCCTGACGGGAGGACCCGGCGTGGTCAAGGTCCAGCGTCATGTAGTCGTCCATGCTGAGTGGTTCCTGCATGGGGACGAGCCTAGGCGTCGCGGGGTGAGCGCTCCGCGGTGGCCTCGGGGGTGGGGCGCCACGGAGCAGGCCAAGCGATCAGGCACGTGTTGGTGCGCGTGTGGGCAGAAGCCTTGTCGTTGCTGAGGGAGCAGACAGATACTGAGTGGACACTCAGACCCTGGGTTCGGTGCAGTGCCGGGCGCCACGGCCATGAAGCCGCGACGAGGAGTCTTCCGTGTCCTTCGAGGAACCGATCCACGCAGTGAGTGATCGACTCCCGCGGCGCGTGAACAACGCCACTCCAGAGCGCCGAACGGCGACCGCATCAGAGGCACTCGCAGATTCGGGTGACCGGCTGCCATCCTGGGTGACGAGGCAGGACGTGTCTCACCTGCAACACGCGGTGGGGAACCGGGCGGTCAGTGGGCTGATCATGCAGCGAGAGGTTCTTCCTGGCCGGCGAAAGCGACGCAGGAAGGCCGAGGACGACGAGCTGGCCGAGATGGACAGAGCAAACGCGGACTGGGAAGCGGAACGAGACGAAGAGGAGGTCGACCCAACCGTCAATCCCTTTGCGGCGCTCGCCGGACTCGAATCTGATATTGAGCCAGCGCGGGTCACTCCTCGGAAAGCGGTACGTGAGCCCGAAAAGCCGAAGGGGCCGACGCTCGAGATGTTTCAGGCCGCCGGAGACAGCGTCCCACAACTGCAAGCTATCGCGTTCGGCGACATTCCAGCAGATGTGGCGAAGGAGATGCGGCGCCAGTGGCGTATGGCGTGGGGCAAGGTGGGAGGTCGGAAGTTCACCACCGTGGACGAACTCAAGCGGGCGGCGGAGAAATCGCTGGGTGTGAGGCAAGACGCGGAGGAGAGCCAGTCCATCTATAGCGGAAGCGGTGGTGCACTGAACGTTAGGGCCCTCAAGGGAATTGGCTCCAAGAAAGCCCAAAAGGAAAGGGCGGAATTTGACGCTGGCACGGGCGCCACGTGGCACATCCACTACGGTGAACACGTGAAGTACGGATCTATGGGTGAAACCCGGATTAATTTCGGAGGGAAGACGAAGGCAGCCGTCCTCCAAGAGCTTAAGGAGAGGGCCGCACCCGTCGCAGACAAGTCTAACTTGCAACAGTGCAGAACCTGGATCAACAAGAACCTGAGGTGAACCCTCTTGGCCGAGCTCCGGATTGGCAGATCTTCGAGGAGCAGGCCTGCGTGTCGGCATACTGACTCCCCGCTCGGTGTGCGTGGTCGGCTCCGGCACGGCACGCTGGAGGGCATGGCCACCTATGGCGTCAACAAGGCAGGGGTCGCGCGGTGCCGTGAGCTGATCGCGGCGCGGCAGTACGTCCTGGACAGTGAATGGAACGAGGTGCAGCCCGACGCGGAGGCACAGAACGCCTACCTCGAGCGGCACACCTGGCAGGAGTATGCCGGCTGGCACCTTGGTCTCACCGAGGGCGCGGGAGAGGAGACGAAGGCACGCTATGCCTTCGGGTACGGCGACTTCCGGCGGGTGCACCGCTCCGCGTTGATCGCCTGTGTCTTCCGGGCCGCCCAGTGGCGTCACAAGGAGGTTGAGCTGGCCGCACACGACTTGTTACAGGAGCTGGACCGCACGAGTGGTTGAGGCAGGGCGGCGGTCCTGCTTGAGATAGAGGGATCAGGTGGCATCTGGGGGTTCAGTTCCGTGCCGCCAGACTCGACTCCGTGGCGGCTTCTAGGGGTCTGAGAACGCTAGAGGTAACTGACACCGGCTTCTGTCCAGCGTGAGGCCTCACGCTCCGTCACGACGACCACATGGTTGCCGTTCGAGGACACCTCCATGAGGACCTTGCGGCCCGGGTGCCCATAGGTGTTGTAGGTGCCGACGCTCGCCGAACACACCGGCCGATGATCACCGAAAGCGGCCAGCAGGCTGGGGTGGCAGTCACTGTCTGAGCCGTGGTGGGGCAGCGCGAGACTGCCGACGCGGGCGAGACGCGCACCGAAGTGCTTCACGGCTTCTTGGCAGCGTGTCACTCCCATGGACTGGTCGCCCGTGCCGAGCCAGCCTGGGTGGATGCCCCACGCGCAGAGTTCGCCGCGCTCGACCACGGGCCGGGTTCGGTGAGTGCGGCCGCGTGAGCGCACCTCGGTCGCCGGGCCGCTGTAGACCAGAAGGCTCGTGAGGTTCACGTCCGGATAGGTCTTGCTGTAGGCCGCCTCCAACTCCTGCTCGTGTTGTGTCACGAGATCACGGACGCCCGTTGGGTCGTCGAGTTGGGTGTCGAGGGCGGCACGGCTGATGCCCAGCTCCTTGGCAAGCGCGTCCAGGAAGGCGTCCTTCTTGCGCAGGGCAAACGTCGTGGCCATGGTGTCCCACTCCCAGAGCGGGACTGTGGTGTGCCCATCGGAGCCCTCCAGGACCGAGCGTGTGCCCGGTCGGAGTTCCACATCGTTGGAGAGGTCTTCTGACGCAGTGCCGGGCGGGGGGTCTTCAGGCACCGGCGGGTCGAACTGTCCCTCGGTCGGATCCTCGTCCGGGTCCGCAAGGGATGGCTCGACCCCAATGATCTCGACGCCGTCCGCGATGTCGCGGATCGCGGAGGCGGGATCGGCGATGACGTCTCGATACCAGTCGGTGATCTCCAGCGCTGTTGCTAGGGCTTGGGCGAAGACCAGGAGACGCTCGGCGATGGGCACGAGGGGGATCACAGCCGTCTCGAGATGGGCCCCCTGGAGCAGAGAGGGGAGTCCGTTGATGTGGTCGGCGTGGTAGTGCGAGACAAAGAGCAGGTCGATCTCATCCCCGTGTCGCTCTCGGAAAACCGCGATCTCGCGCGTGAGTGAGTCAGGGATCCTGCCGGTCAACTGCCCGGGGGCCAACGCCCCACAGTCGTAGACATAGAGCACTCGCCGATCACCGACCTGGACGTCGCCAGAGTGGAAGAATCCCTGGCCCCCAGCCCACTGGGTGCGTGTGTAATGAACTGCTGTCGCCACGATTAGAGAATCCCAGCGAGCACGCCTGCCAACTTCTCCCGGGCTGCCAACGTCCCGCGGATGCCATAGGACGGATAGATCACCAGCGGCTCGGCCTTGGTGGCTCGGGCGTCCTGCACGAGCAGGTTGCCGGTGGAGCCGAGGTCCTCACAGGTGCCATCGGCATACAGGCAGGTGGGATAGCCGGCCGAGGTGAGAGCGGAGTCGAGGGTCTCGGCCAAGTCGGTCGGCGGCACGGTGCCGGAGGTGAGGGGGACCTCGTTGCCGTCGCGAGTGGCGCCGAGCACCTGCAGGGAGGTCTCGCCCTTGTCGACGGCCTGCATCGCGACCCGACGCAGCGCGCTCTCCGAGGCGGTCGTCGGGTTGGCGGGCTCATAGGTGTCGGCGTCTGCGCGGTTGGCGGTCCGGTGCGCCCCCGCGACCAGCAGGTTCTGGGCGTCGTCAGCAGCGAAGAACTGTGCGGCGAGCCGCTCGGAGAAGGTTGCTGACACCGGATAGGCCGCGATCACCGTGGTCGCGGACGAGGCGTCAGGGGAGTGGACGAAGAAACCCCACCCACGCGCATACCGCCCGGTGCCGTCGGGGTCCTCGGCCAGAGCGAGGTGCTCCCGCCCGGTTCCCGGGTCCGTCACGCGCAGCACGCTGTAGTCGTAGGGCGCGACCAGGTCTGCTGCGTCGACAACCTTGCCCTTGTCCAGCAGGTCGAACGCGTTGCCCAGGTCGCACGCCTGCTCGGTTGTCGGCCTGTCGTAGGCATCGCTCCCGGTGGCGACCACCCGGGTCGCGTGGGTCGTCACCAGGTCATAGACGCTCTCGTCGACGTCCAGCACCTCGCCGGTGCCGCGGACACCGTGGCTGGCAGGGCAGGACCGGGGCAGCTTGGGCTGCTCGGGCCCGACCTGGAGTCCCTGCTCGGGGATGGCGTCGGCCAGCACCGGGTCGACGTCGTGCACCGAGCCGTCTGCCACCGCGGTCGTCACCGTCATCAGCGCGTCATAGGCCTCGTTGATCCGCGGCTGCAGGTCCCGCACCCCACCGTCGGAGCGCTGCTCGAAGAGCACGGTCGCTGCGCCGTGCCAGCCATAAGCATTGCGGGCGGTCAGCAGGTCGCCGGAGCCGAGCGGATACTGGGAGACCACCCCGCGCGGGTCAGCCTCGACCGAGTCGGCCATCAGCACCGACACCTGCTTGGCATAGGCCACAGCTGCCTCACGCTCGGGGGTGAGGTCCTCGGAGTTGATGACCGGCCAGGCGATGCTCGCCGTGATCGGAGCCTCGTCGCCATCGACATAACTGAGCTGCCCGTGCAGGTCCAGCACCAGCTCCGGCTGCACCTGGTCAAAGACCTCACGCACCGCCACCGTCTCGGGTGCGGGCACGTCCTGGGTCGGGATGCGCGGGTCGTGCCAACGGTTGGGGTCGATGCCTCGTCCCGGCGTGCAGTCGCGGATCTCGGGGTCGCACTCGGGGTCGACGTTCTGCCGCCAACTGCGGGCCGCCCCGTCCGGGTTGACCCGCGGCATGACCCAGATCGTCAGCTCGTCACGGATCGTGCGCAGTGCCGGGCTGTTACCTGTGGCGAGCGTGTGCAGATAGTCCAGCGCTGCCTCACTGCCGTGCGGCTCGTTGCCGTGCTGCTGCGCGATCACCAGCACGGTCCGTGGTCCGTGGCCGACACCAGCGAGCCACACGCTCCGACCCTCGTTGGACGTGCCGGCGTGCTCCAGCTGGACGCCGTGCCGGTCACGCAGCCTGATCAGCTCCTTGACCATGTCCTCGTATGACGTGAGGCCCGTGGTCGGGACCCCGTCAGTCGCGTTGGTGGTCGCCACCGAGGCCGGTGGTGAGGCAGTCGCCGACGGGACCGGAGCACCGGCCCCCCAGGCGACCAGCCCCCACAAGAGGGTGAGGACAACGAGCAGTGTGGGACGGGCGCGCAGCGGCATGGCAGGTCACTTCCAGGTGGACGTCGGCGTCGCTGGTCATCTTGGCACGCCACGCGATGTCAGGAGAGTCGTGATCTCAGACCAGTCCAGCAGTCGGTCTCGTCCCTGCGAGCCCCTAACATTCCCTATCAGTGGGACATATCTTCCATGTATGCGAACTCCGGGACCTGCGCTATCGGACAGCTTGGCTTCTTCTGACCCGACTGGGCACCTGACCCAGGTCAGGGCAGCTCAGCGTCCAGCTCCGGGTAGGACGGCTGAGCACCCTGGTGCTGCACGGCAAAGGCGCCGACCCGGACGGCGTGGCCGACGGCTGTCGTCAGGTCGTCACCCTCGAGGAGGCGTGCCGCCAGTGCGCCGGTGAAGGCGTCACCGGCGCCCGTGCTGTCGATAGCGGTCACCGTGGGGCTCGGCACCTGGGTGGTGGGCGAGTCCTGCGAGGCAGCGACGGCACCCTCGGCACCCAGCGTGATCACCACAGAGGGCGTCCCCGCGACGCGCAGGGCCGTGGCCGCAGCCTCCGGGCTGTCACCGTCCGGGGAGAGCCCGAGCTCGGCGAGCGCCAGTTGAGCCTCGTGCTCGTTGAGCACCAGGGGATCGGCGGCGGTCAGCACGTCGTGGTCGAGTGCCATCCACGGCGCGACGTTGAGCACGACGCGCCGGTCGGCGTCCCGGGCTGCGCGTGCGGCGGCCTCCATGGTCGCGCGCGGGACCTCGCCCTGCATGAGCAGCAGGTCGCCCTCGCCCATGCCGGCGACGGCGGTCGTGGCCGCCTCGACCCCGACGTGGGCGTTGGCTCCGGGGATGACCACGATCGTGTTCTCCCCGTCCTGCGAGACGGTGATGATCGCCAGCCCGGTCGGGGACTCCGGGACGGTGACAACAGAGTCCAGATCGACACCGGCCGCGCGCATCCCGGCCAGGGCGAGCTCGGCGTCTGCGTCCTCACCGACCGCTCCGACGAAGGTCACGTCTGCTCCCTGCAGGGCGGCGGCCAGGGCCTGGTTGGCTCCCTTGCCGCCCGCGGCGCGCTGCCCGCCGGTGCCCAGCAGCGTCTCGCCGGGGGAGGGGTGGCGCGGCACCGTCGCGAGCAGGTCGACATTGGTCGAGCCGATGACCAGCAGCCGTGCCCCCATCAGCCCTCCTTAGTGTTCGTGTCCGCAGTGCCGTGCCCACTGTGCCTCAGTGCTCGCGGCTCAGTCCCAGAGCTCGGTGAAGGTGTCCGTCCGCGGACCCGTGAACTGCACACCAGCCCGGGACACCGAGAATCCTGCGCCCGAGTCGGTCCGGCTGCAGTGCATGCCGTCCTCCGCGCTGCGGCAGCGCACGGCGTCCAGCGCGAGCGTCGTCCCGTAGGGAACGGCGGCCGTCGCGCGCTCCTGTCCACCCAACTCCGACACGGCGGGCTCCCACCCGGTGTCCTCAAACCAGGATGTGTACGACGTCGAGACCTCGGGAAACACGAAGGCGCCGCCCGTGCAGATCCACCCTGTCTCCGCGCCCGCGCCGACGGCCAGGAGTGAGGTGTGCTCGCAGTGGTCGTCGGGCACCTGGCTGGTGTCCATCTCCGGCGGGAAGTAGCACGCCGCCCAGCCTCCGTTGGCGCCGTTCATCGTGCAGTCGATAGAACCGCTGGGGGACGTGAAGTGCACCTCGTCGTAGGAGGACACGTCCAGCGCGTTGCCGGAGCCGGCCGCGTCACCGGAGCCGTTGCTCGCCGCCTCCTCGCCCTCGTGGAGCTGCAGGGTCTCACCGTCCCGGGTCCACAGTAGGCTTCCCGCCTCACCGACATTGCAGGACCCAAACTCCAGGCTCAGCTCGTCGCCCCCGTCCCAGGTTGTGCCGGTCGTGCACACGTGCACCTGGAGGGCGAAGCCGGTCATCGAGGAGACTTCCGCTTCGGCCACGGCGACTCCTGACCCGTGGTCCAGCGTGAAGATGCCCGCGTTGACAAAGAGCGGGAAGCCCTCGCTGTCCGAGCTCGTCGACACCATCGCCACCCGGTGGGGGTTGGTGGGATCGACTTTCACGTCCACGATGACGGTCGTCTCTGCCACCCCATCAGTGAAGCTCAGGTCCTCCAGGTCAGAGCCGGAGTAGGCCCGCATCCGGTAGGTCGTGTTCTCCCAGTCCGTCTGTGCGGTGGGCTGCGCCTCGGTGGTTGCTGCGACCTCATCCTCGGCGGCCGACTCGTCCTCGGGCGGCTCGGGCGCGGCCGTCGCCGTGGTGGCCTCGTGATCGGCCACTGCCTCGGTGGCGGTCCCGACGGGGTCGGAGCGGCGGGCCTCTGGACCCGGTGAACTGTCCGGGTCGCCCCCACCGCAGGCCGTCAGCGAGGCAGCGCCCAGGACCAGCACCAGCAGAAAACGCCTGACACTCACGATCATGCGGCGGACAGTAGCAGCCGTATGTCGCGCTCGCGGTGGCTCGCGTCGAGGGCAAGAAAGTCCCTTGCGCTGCGGTTTGCGCGGCCCGCATACTGACTCATACACCGCCGGAGAGTGAGTGACGCCGTGCCGGACTTCAGTCAGGGACCGATCACCCCGGACCTGGCCGTGGAGTGGATCCACGGCTCACGGTCGAAGCAGCCCAACGCAGATCCGCCGCTGCAGGTGCACCACTGCGACGAGCACACCATCATCCTGCGACAGAGCATGAGCGTCAGCTTTGAGGCGCCCTTCCTGTTCCTGCTCTTTGGCAACGAGCGCGCTCTGCTGCTGGACACCGGCGCCACGCAGGAGCCGGCCGACTTCCCGTTGCGCGACACCGTCGACGCGCTGATCGCCGCCTGGCTGGCCGACCACCCCCAGGACGACTACGAACTGATGGTTGCGCACAGCCACTCGCACGGGGACCACATCGCTGGGGACGAGCAGTTCACCGACCGACCGCACACCACGGTGGTCGGCACGGAACTGGAGGAGGTCCAGGCGTTCTTCGGTTTCACCGAGTGGCCGACCCAGGTCGTCACCCTCGACCTGGGCGGGCGGGTGCTCGAGCTGACCGGCACCCCGGGTCATCACCCCACCTCCGTGGCGGTCTTCGACCCCTGGACCGGCTTCCTGCTCACCGGGGACACGGTCTATCCGGGGCGGCTCTATGCCGCCGACAGGGCGCGGTTCGGGACCAGCGTGGAGCACCTGGTGCAGTTCGCCGAGGCGCGCCCGGTCAGCCACGTGATGGGTGCCCACATCGAGATGTCCCGCACCCCCAGGCGGGACTACCCGATGGGCGCGACCTATCAGCCCGACGAGCCGCCCCTGCAGATGAGCATGGACCAACTGCGCGCGGTCCGTGATGCCGCCCGGTCGGCCGCCAAGCCCGGTCTGCACGTGCACGACGACTTCATCATCGCCAGCGGCATGGGCCCCCGGACCGTGGTGCCCTTGCTGCTGCGGGCCTACGCGCAGCGGGCTCGCGCATTGCTGCCACATCGTATTTGATCGAGTCCGGTCGAAGATAAGGTGAACCACGTCCGTTCACCGACGCAGACCTCGACGACGATGTCCGAGGGAGGACCCGATCACGATGCAGTTCCACCACCATGGCTATGTCTCCGGCGACCCGCGGGTCCTGCCCGCAGCCGGCACCGGCATCGACCGGCCCGTCGAGCTCCCCGCCGAGGTCGACGTGCTCGTCGTGGGCAGCGGACCGGCCGGCATGTTGCTCGCGGCCCAGATGTCGCACTTCCCCCACCTCACCACGCGGGTGATCGAGCGCCGCTCCGGGCGGCTGACGCACGGGCAGGCCGACGGCATCCAGCCGCGCAGCGTGGAGACCTTCCAGGCGTTCGGCTTCGCGGAGGAGATCATCGCCGAGGCCTACAACATCGGCTGGATGAACTTCTGGGGCCCGGACCCCGACAACCCGCAGGACATCATCCGCACCGCGCGGACCGCGGACTATGCCCAGGACATCGGCGAGTTCCCGCATCTGATCGTCAACCAGGCCCGGGTCCTGGACTACTTCGCCCAGGCAGCCGTGCGGGCCCCCGGCCGGATCACGCCGGACTACGGCTGGGAGTTCGTCGACCTGCAGGTCACCGAGGGCGAGCACCCCGTCCAGGTCACCTTGCGTCGGACCGCGGACGACGCGGCGGGCAGCGACGCCGCCGTCACCGGCGAGGAGCGTGTCATCGCCGCCAAGTATGTCGTGGGGTGCGATGGTGCGCGCAGCAGGGTGCGCGACTCGATCGGCTGCGCCCACGTCGGCGACATCGCCAAGCACGCCTGGGGCGTGATGGACGTGCTGGTCAACACCGACTTCCCGGACTGGCGGATCAAGTGCGCGATCAACGCCGAGGCGGGCAACATCCTGCACATTCCCCGCGAGGGCGGCTACCTGGCTCGGATGTATATCGACCTCGGCGCAGTCCCCGAGGACGACAACCACCGGGTGCGCCAGACCCCGCTGGAGGCGGTGGTCACCAAGGCCAACGAGATCCTGCACCCCTACTCCATCGACGTCAAGGAGGTGGGCTGGCACAGCGTCTATGAGGTGGGGCACCGGGTCACCGACCGGTTCGACGACGTGCCGGTCGGCGAGCACCGCGCCCCGCGGGTCTTCCTCACCGGCGACGCCTGCCACACGCACAGCGCCAAGGCAGGCCAGGGGATGAACGTCTCCATGCAGGACGGCTTCAACATCGGCTGGAAGCTCGGCGCCGTGCTCTCGGGGCTGAGTGATGCGTCGCTGCTGAGCACCTACACCGCGGAGCGCCGGCCGGTGGCCCAGCAACTCATCGACTTCGACCGGGAGTGGTCGTCCCTGATGGCCCGCAAGCCCGAGGAGATCGAGGACCCCACCGAGCTGGCGACCTATTACCTCGGCACCGCCGAGTTCCCCTCCGGCTTCATGACGCAGTATGCCCCCTCGATGATCGTCGGCACCGACGAGCACCAGGGCCTGGCCGAGGGATTCCCGATCGGCAAGCGCTTCAAGTCGGCCCAGGTCGTGCTGGCCGGCGACGGCAACACCCTGCACCTGGGTCACCACGCGAGCGCTGACGGTCGCTGGCGCATCTATGCCTTCGCCGACGCGCGCGCTGCCGGAGAAGCCTCGGCCCTGACCGACTGGGCACAGTGGCTGGCGACCTCGCCGCAGTCACCCGTGCTGCGGCATACCCCCGCCGGTGCTGACATGGACGCCGTCTTTGACGTCAAGGTGGTCTATCAGCAGGGCTTCGAGCAGGTCGAGCTCGCCCGGGTGCCGGGCACGTTCCGTCCGCAGACCGGACCGCTCGGGCTGACCGACTGGGAGAAGGTCTTTGCCGCCCTCCCCGCGTCGGACATCTTCGAGGAGCGGGGGATCTCGCGCGACGGCGCCGTCGTCGTGGTGCGCCCGGACCAGTATGTCGCGCACGTCCTGCCGCTGACGGCCACCGACGAGCTCAGCGCCTTCTTCGCCCAGCACATGCTCGCCCAGCGCTGAGCGGTCGGGAAGTCCTAGTAGGAGTCCCGCTCGAGCTGTCCACCGGCAGGCACCCAGCGCTGGGCGAGGGCCTCTGAACCGCGCGCCAGCAGCGCCACGTCCGCCCCCACGAGGATGAACCGGGCCCCGGCGTCGAGATAGTCCTGGGCGACCTGCGGGTCGAAGGCGTTGACCCCGACGTGCTTGCCCGCGCCACGGACGGCCTCGAAGGTGCGCAGCACGGCGGCGACCACGTCCGGGTGGGCCTGCTGACCCAGCAGTCCCATGCTGGCGGACAGGTCAGACGGGCCGACGAACACCGCGTCCACCCCGTCGACGCCGGCGATCTGCTCGGCGGCCTCCACCCCCGCCATCGTCTCGATCTGCACGACCAGGGACACGTGCTCGTCGGCGTCCTGCAGATAACCGTCGACCCGGTTCCAGCGTGCCGACCGGGCCAGGGCCGAGCCGACACCACGGCGTCCACGGGGCGGATAGCGCATCGCCTCGACCGCGGCCCGGGCCTCCTCGACGGAGGAGACCATCGGCACCAGCAGGGTCTGCGCGCCCAGGTCCAGCACCTGCTTGATGACCACCGGGTCGTTGGTCGGGACCCGCACCACCGACGTCACGGGATAGGCCGCGATCGCCTGGAGCTGGGTCAGCACCGACTCCAGGCCGTTGGGGGAGTGCTCCATGTCGACCAGCACCCAGTCCAGCCCGGCCCCGGCGCAGATCTCCGCGACGAGCGGGGAGCCGGAGCAGACCCACATCCCCGCCAACGGCCGGTCGGTGGCGCGGTGCAGGTGCTCGCGCAGCGTCATCACACGAACCGGCATGAGATCGTCCCCAGATCGTTGAAGTCCGCCAGGATGGAGTCGCCGGGCTCGACCCACATCGGCCGGGTGAAGGACCCGGCCAGCACGATGTCACCGGCGTGTAGCTGGTCGTCGTGGGAGGCGAGTTTGCGGGCCAGCCAGGCCACCCCGGTGGCGGGGTGGTTGAGCACCGCGGCGGCCACTCCGGTCTCCTCGATCGTCTCGTTGCGATAGAGCAGCGCCGAGACCCAGCGCAGGTCCACGTCGTGCGGGCGGACCGGGTTGCCGCCATAGACCATCCCGCCCATCGCCGCGTTGTCGCTGATCGTGTCGACGATGGTGCGCCCCTCCATCTCGATCCGGGAGGAGAGGATCTCCAGGGCGGGCACGACATACTCCGTGGCGCGCAGCACGTCGAAGACGCTCACGTCCGCCCCGGCGAGGTCGTCGGAGAGCACGAAGGCCAGCTCGACCTCGATCCGCACGTTGGAGAACTGCTGGTGCTCGATCACCGAGCCGTTCTCAAAGACCATGTCGTCAAAGATCGCGCCATAGTCCGGCTCGCTGATGCCGGTCGCGGCCTGCATGACCTTGCTGGTCAGGCCGATCTTGCGGCCGACGAGCCGGCGCCCCGCGGACTCGCCACGACGACGCCACTGCGCCTGCACGGCATACGAGTCCTCGATCGTCATCTCCGGGTGACGTGCCGTCAGCCGCGGGACCATGGTGCAGTCCCGCTCGGCCTGGGCCAGCTCGTCGGCGATCGCAGCGATCTGCTCTGGTGACAACATCGCGGTCCTTCTCCTCTGGTGGTGCGTCGATCCCGGCTGGGCACGCTTCTGGTGGTGCGTCGATCCCGGCTGGGCACGCTTCTGGTGGTGGGGGCACGGAAATAGCCGTCGCACTGACCCGATAAGCGTGCCCAGGTTGGTCAGAGCTGGTGGCCGAGCTTGTACTCGCCCTGCTTCCAGCTGGGCATGTCGTGGTCCTTGCCCTCGTGACCCTCGCGGGTGTAGGAGAAGCCGTCGGCGCCGATCGTGACCTCCAGCTCGGAGTCGTCGGTGCGCGAGGTCAGCGGCTGGGGGTTGCCGTCGAGGTCCAGGACGAGGGAGGCCTCGGTGTACCACGAGGGCACCACCGGGTTGCCCCACCAGTCGCGGCGCTGGTTGTCGTGCACGTCCCAGCTGACCAGCGGGTTGTCCGGATCACCGGTGTAGTAGTCCTGCGTGTAGATCTCGACCCGGTGCCCGTCCGGGTCGCGCAGATAGAGGTAGAAGGCGTTGGAGACGCCGTGGCGTCCCGGGCCGCGCTCGATGTGGTTGGACAGCCGCAGCGCACCGAGCTTGTCGCAGATCGCGATGATGTTGTGCTTCTCGTGGGTGGCGAAGGCCACGTGGTGCATCCGGGGCCCGTCGCCGCCGGTCATCGCGGTGTCGTGGACCGTCGGCTTGCGACGCATCCACGCGGCATACACCGTGCCCTCGGCGTCGCGGATGTCCTCGGTCACCCGGAAGCCGAGGTCCTCGACATAGCCGATCGCGCGCGGCACGTCCGGGGTGACCTGGTTGAAGTGGTCCAGGCGGACCAAGGCTCCTGGGATGTGCAGGTCGTAGCGCCAGGCCAGCCGCTCCACGTGCTTGACGTCGTAGAAGAACTCGTAGGGGAAGCCGAGCGGGTCCTCCACCCGCACCGAGTCCCCATAGCCCTTGCTGAAGCCCTCGGGGCGACGCTCCACCCGGCAGCCGAGCTCGGTGTAGAAGGCCACCGCCCGGTCCAGGTCCTCGGGGCTGCGCACCCGGTAGGAGAACGCGGCCACCGCAGCCACCGGTCCCTGGCGCAGGACCAGGTTGTGGTGGATGAACTCCTCGAAGGAGCGCAGATAGACCGTCTGCTCGTCCTCCTCGGTGATCACCAGACCGAGCACGTCGTGGTAGAACGCCCGGGAGGCCGCGAGGTCGGTGACCACGAGCTCCATCGAGGCGCACCGCAGGATGTCCGGCGGGGGTGCGGTCGGGGTCGGGATCGCGTTGGCCGGGCGCGCGGGGCTGGGCTCCGGCTGTGCGGGGGTGGTCATGTCAGCGTCCTTCCTGCTTGCCGAAGGTGGGGTTGTGCACTGTGCCGAGCGTGATGTGCACGGCCTGCTGGTCGGTGTAGAAGTCGATGGAGCGGTAACCGCCCTCGTGCCCCAGGCCAGAGGCCTTGACGCCGCCGAACGGGGTGCGCAGGTCACGCACGTTGTTGGAGTTGAGCCACACCATGCCCGCCTCGATGGCCTGGGAGAAGTTGTGGGCCCGCTTGAGGTCGTTGGTCCACAGGTAGGCGGCGAGGCCGTACTTGACGCCGTTGGCGAGCTCGAGGGCCTCCTCGTCGGTGTCGAACGGGGTGATCGCCACCACGGGACCGAAGATCTCCTCCTGGAAGATGCGGGCGTCGGCGGCGACGTCGGCGAAGACCGTGGGGGAGACGAAGTTGCCGGACTCGAAACCCTCGGGGCGGCCGCCGCCGGCGACCAGACGCCCCTCGGTCTTGCCGATCTCGATATAGCTCATCACCTTGTCGAAGTGCTCGGGGTGGACCAGGGCTCCGACCTCGGTGGTCTCCTCGTGGGGATAGCCGACCCGCACCCGGGCGGCCTGCGCGGCATACTTCTCGACGAATTCGTCATAGACGGAGCGCTCGACCAGGATCCGGGAGCCAGCGGTGCAACGCTCGCCGTTGAGGGAGAAGACGCCGAAGATCGTGGCGTCGACGGCCGCGTCGAGGTCGGCGTCGGCGAAGACGATGGCCGGGCTCTTGCCGCCCAGCTCCATCGACAGACCCTTGAGGAAGGGAGCCGCGTTGGCGAAGATGAGCGCGCCGGTGCTGGACTCACCGGTGAACGAGATCAGCGGCACGTCGGGGTGCTTGACCAGGGCGTCGCCGGCGTCCTCCCCGAAGCCGTTGACCAGGTTGAAGACGCCCTGAGGCAGTCCGGCCTCCTCGAAGATGCCGGCCCACAGCGAGGCCGACAGCGGGGTGAACTCCGCCGGCTTGAGCACCACGGTGTTGCCGGTGGCCAGGGCGGGGCCGAGCTTCCAGGACTCGAGCATGAAGGGGGTGTTCCAGGGGGTGATCAGCCCGGCCACCCCGATCGGTTTGCGGTTGACGTAGTTGATCTGCCGACCGGGCACCTTGTAGGTGTCATCGGACTGGGCGACGATCAGGTCGGCGAAGAACCGGAAGTTCTCGGCTGCGCGCCGGGCCTGCCCGAGAGCCTGGGAGATCGGCAGGCCGGAGTCGTAGGACTCCAGCTGTGCCAGGCGCTGGTCCTGGGACTCGACGAGGTCGGCGATCCGGTGCAGGATGCGGGAGCGCTCGCGCGGCAGCATGCGGGGCCACGGCCCCTCGCGGAAGGCGCGCTGGGCCGCCTCGACCGCGAGGTCGATGTCTGCCTTCTTGCCGGCGGCGGCCTGGACGTAGGTCTGGTTGGTGACCGGGTCGAGGACGTCGAAGGTGGTGCCGTCGACGGAGTCGACGAACTGCCCGTCGATGTAGTGCTGGATCCGTTCTGGCAGGTCGGCGGGTGCGCGGTGCTCGGTCACGGGGCTCAGGTCGGTCATCGGGAATCTCCAGTGTGCGTCAGGGCGTCAAACAGTTCTGGGCTGGTCTCAGGGTGCTCGATGGACAGATAGGCGTGCAGGGTGCCCATCCGGTGACGGCGGGCGGCGTCCTCGATCTGGACGGCAGGGGCCGAGGTCTCGATCAGCTGGATGATCTCCTCGTGCTCCAGGGCCGAGTCGGTGGCCCGCTGGGGGACAAAGCTAAAGGTTGAGTCCCGCAGATAGCTCAGCTTGGCCCACTCCGCCTCGACGAGCTCGAGCAGTCGCGGGTTGGGGCACCGGTGGATCAGGATGGCGTGCAGCTGGCGGTTGAGCGCAGTGAACTCGTGCGGGTCGCGGACCGCGAGCTCCTCGGTCAGCTGGTCGTTGATCTGGCGTGCCCTGGTGAGGTCCTCCGGCGTGGTCGTCCCGGCCGACAATGCTGTGGCGGCTGCCTCAAGGAGGCCGAGGGTCTGCATCGTGTCGCCATATTCCGACGGCTCGATCATCGCCACGCGCGCGCCCACATTGCGCTCGAAGGTCACCAGGCCCTCTGCCTCGAGCTGGCGGATGGCCTCCCGCACCGGCACCACGGACATCTCGAGTTGCTCGGCGATCGATCCCAGCACGAGCCGGTAACCGGGAGCGAACTCGTGTGCCAGGATCCGTTCGCGGATCCAGGCCAGGGCGCGCTGCGACTTGCTGAGCGACTCGGTGTCGGGCGTCATCGTCGTGGCCTCAGCTCGGGCTGCCGGGCTGTTCGGTGTTGGGCTTCTCGTTGTTGGCCTGCTTGGTGTCCCGCTGCTCGGTGTTGGCCTGCTCGGTGTTGGCCTGCTCGGTGTTGGCCTGCTCGGTGTTGGCCTGCTCGGTCTCGTAGCGCTCGCGCCACTCCTTGTTCATCGGGAAGAGACCATCGAGGCGCTCACCCTCGGCGATCCGCTCCGCGACCCAGGCGTCCTCCCGCTCCTTGGCCAGGGCTGCGTCGACGATCTCCTCGACGATGGTCGGCGGGATCACGATGGCACCGTCGGTGTCGGCCACGATGATGTCACCGGGCTGGACCGTGGCGCCGCCACAGCTGATCGTGAGGTCGTGGTCCCAGGGGACGTGTCGGCGGCCGAGCACGGCCGGGTGGGGGCGTGCGCCGTAGACAGGGATGCCGACCGCGGCCACGGCGTCGTAGTCGCGCACGGCACCGTCGGTGATGATCCCGGCCGCGCCGTTGGCCCTGGCCCGGATGGCCAGGACGTCCCCGAGTGTCCCGGCGCCGGTCTCTCCCCGGGCCTCGATGACGATGACTTCGCCCTCGCCGACCGCGTCGAATACCCGCTTCTGGGCGTTGTAGCCACCGCCGTGACTCGTGAACAGGTCTTCGCGGTTGGGCACGAAGCGCAGGGTCTTGGCTGTGCCGATGATCTTGCCGGAGCCGGGCAGCGGCCTGGGGCCGTCGATCGAGACGTTGTTGAGTCCGCGCCCGCGCAGCAGCTGGGACATGGTGGCGACCGGGCACTGCTCGAGTTTGGCGCGCAGATCCGGGGTGAGCACGGACGCGTGAGCACTTGTGCTCTGGCCTGAGTCGTCCGCGAGGCCAGCTGCTTCTGCCGAACCCCAGGCGGCGATGCGCTGGTCGTCGTCCACCGCGGGCAGGGAGCCCAGGGCCTCGTCGTAGCCGCCGCCCTGTGCCGCGGCCACCGAAGTTTGCAGGCGTCCAGAGCTCTGCCCCGTCGGGGCATCGACCTCGACCTCGACGAGGTCGCCCGGTGCCACCACGGAGGAGCCAGCTGGGGTGCCGGCCAGGATCACGTCGCCGGTCTCGAGGGTGAAGTGCTGTGACAGGTCGGCCACGAGCTGGGCCAGCGGGAAGATCAGTCTGGAGGTGTTGTCGTCCTGGACGAGCGAGCCGTTGACCCAGGTGCGCAGCCGCAGGTCGGTGGGATCGACCTCGCGGGCGTTGATCAGCTGGGCACCGATGGGGGTGTAACCGTCCCCACCCTTGGACCGCACGTTGGAGCCCTTGTCGTTGGCGCGCAGGTCATAGAGGCCAAAGTCGTTGGACGCGGTCACCCACTCGACGTGGGTCCAGGCCTCGTCCAGTCCGACCCGTCGGGCGGGGGTGCCGATTACCAGCGCGATCTCGCCCTCGAACGCGAGAAGCTCGGTGCCCACCGGCCGGACGATCGCGGCGCCGGAGGGAGCCACAGAACTGGAGGGCTTGAAGAAGTAGGAGGGCGCTGCGGGTCGACGCCCGCGCTGGTCGGCACGTGAGGCATAACTCAGGTGCACCGCGATGATCTTGCCTGGCCGAGTGGGGAGTCCGGCGAACCGGGGATCTGCTGAGGTGCTCATGAGCCTCCTTGCCCTGGGCGACGCCCAAATCGTATATTATTTGAGGAGTGCTGGCAACCTAGTCGGCCGTGGCTCCGGGGTCGAGCCGGGCGCCGGCGCTCAGGGTCGCACCCCGGCTGACCTGGGAGTCCTTGCCGACGAGGGTGATGGCCTCGTCGGTCAGCCGCGTGCCGGTGGGGGCGGCACCCACGACCGCGTCCCGCCCGATCCGCACTCCGGTGTCGATGATCGCCGTGCGCACCACGGCCCCAGCCTCGACGAGCGTCTCACCGAACAGCACGCTGTCCTCGATGACGGCCCCGGCCTGGACCTCGACGTCGGGTCCGAGAACCGAGCGGTGGACCTGGCCGCGCACCCTGGCGCCGGGGGAGACCATGGCGTCGCGGACCACTGCCGCCTCCCCGAACCAGGCCGCCGGGGCGTCGGTGGCCCCTGACCGGATGGGACGGTCGGCGTGCTGGAAGACATCCACCCGACCGGCCAACAGGTCGCGGTGCGCCTGCAGATAAGCCTCGGGCCGGCCGAGGTCCTTCCAATATCCCGGTAGCGGCTCGGCATACACCTGGCCGCGCTCGATCAGGGCGGGCAGCAGGTGCTCGGCAAAGTCACCCAGCCCCGTGTCGTCCCCGTCGCTGTCGTCGATCGTCTGCAACTGGTGGTGCAGCCGCTCCAGCTCACTCACCAGCACGTCCGGGTCATAGAGGAAGATCTCCGAGGCGACCGTGCCGCTGCTGGTCGACGACGGCTTGGGGTCCACGCCGCGCACCCGCCCATCGGGCGCCGCGTGCACCACCACCTGGTGGGTGGCCTCCTGCACCCCGACCTCGGCGGTGAGCAGGGTGCACTCGGCCCCACGCTCGAGGTGCCGGGCGATGACCGGGCGTAGGTCGAGGTTGAACAGGTGATCGGCGGACAGGACGAGCAGGACGTCCGCGCCGAAGGTCCTGATGTCGTCCCGCACCCGATACAGCCCGTCGGCGTTGCCGCGGCTGAAGCCCTCCTCGTCTGGCGAACCCGACCCTTCCTCCGGAGTCAGCCGCCGGAAGCCCCCGCGGGAGCGGTCCAGGTCCCAGGGGCGGCCGCCGGCCAGATAGGTGTCCAAGGAGCTGGACTGGAACTGCACGCTGACCCACACGTCCGAGATGCCGCTCGCGGCGAGCACCGAGAGCGGGAAGTCGATCAGTCGATAGGTGCCCGCCACCGGCATGGCCGGCTTGGCCCGCTCCTGGGTGAGCACCTCCATCCGGCTGCCCGCCCCGCCGGCCTGCACCACGGCCAGGGTGCGCAGGGTCGCGGGCAGGGTTTCGGACACCTGCCGATGCTAGTGCCGGGGAGCAGCGCCGACCAGTGGGGCGGGAGTCCGGTGGGCTTTCCGGCGCCTATCCTGGGAGCATGACGAACGCAGCGGACGGACCCCGCCACGACGGACGCCAACCCGACCAGCTCCGGGAGATCCGGATCACCCGCGGCTGGCTGGACCACGCCGAGGGCAGTGTGCTGATCGAGTTCGGCAAGACGCGGGTGCTCTGCGTCGCCTCATTTAGTGAGGGAGTGCCGCGCTGGCGCAAGGGCAGCGGGCTGGGATGGGCGACCGCGGAGTATGCAATGCTGCCGCGCGCCACGCACACCCGCAGCGACCGCGAGTCGGTCAAGGGCCGGATCGGCGGACGCACTCACGAGATCTCCCGGTTGATCGGCCGCAGCCTGCGCGCGGTGATCGACCTCGGCGAGCTGGGGGAAAACACCATTCAGCTCGACTGTGACGTGCTGCAGGCCGACGGCGGCACCCGCACCGCCGCGATCACCGGGGCGTATGTCGCCCTGGTCGACGCCGTGGAGCGGGGCCGTGCCCTGGGGCTGATCAAGGAGGGCGCCGAACCCCTCACCGGCTCGGTCGCCGCCGTGAGCGTCGGCGTCGTCAACGGGGAGCCGGTGCTGGACCTGGACTATGTGGAGGACTCCAGCGCCGACACCGACATGAACGTCGTGATGACCGGCGACGGGCGCTTCATCGAGGTGCAGGGCACCGCCGAGGGGGTGCCCTTCGAGCGCGAGCTGCTGGAGGCTCTGTTGGATCAGGCAGCCGAGGGCTGTGCCGAGCTCACGGCTCGTCAGGCTGCGTCCCTGGGCGGGGACGACATCGGGGGCGTCGATGCCCGCGAGGCCGGGATCGACGAGGACCAGGGCCCACCGACCCGGTGAGCGTGCGGTCGACAGCCGCACCGAGCGCACGGTGTTGCGCTCCCAGAGGTGACCGAGCGCACCGGTGGTGACCGGTCGACATACTCTGGCCTCATGACTGAGGGATCCAGCCAGCGGACCGACAACCGCATCGTCCTGGCCACCCGCAACGCGCACAAGGTCGAGGAGTTGCGCGACATCCTGGCCGACGTGCTCGCACAGACCGGCCGCGAGTTGGTGGCGGTCACCGATTTCCCGGATGTGGAGGATGTCGTCGAGTCGGGCGTGACCTTCGCCGCGAACGCGACCCTCAAGGCCGAGGCGGTCTCTGCCGCCACCGGCCTGCCGGCGCTGGCTGACGACTCCGGACTGGCGGTCGACGTGCTCGGCGGGAGCCCGGGTGTGTTCTCTGCTCGCTGGTCCGGCGTGGGGGGAGCCGACAAGGACCGCGCCAATAACGAGCTCCTGCTGGCCCAGTTGGGGGATGTGCCCGACGAGCACCGCGCAGCCGGGTTTGTCTGTGCCGCAGCGCTGTCGGTGCGTGGGCAGGAGACGATCGTGCGCGAGGGGAGGGTGCGAGGTGTGCTCGGCCACGAGCTGCGCGGGACCAACGGCTTTGGATATGACCCCCTGCTGGTGATGCCCGACGGGCGCACGCTCGCGGAGCACTCTGCGGAGGAGAAGCACGCCATCAGCCACCGTGGAGAGGCGTTCCGGGCGCTCGCCCAGGACATCGTGAGCGCCCTGGGCTGAGCGGGCGCAGACGCATTGCGTCCGGGCGGAACGCCGAAATCACGCTGAACCTCGGACGGACAGCGGAGTCGGACACTGGTGGCGCAGCACAGGGCGCGGTAACGTCACATATGCGCGTCTCTGACATCCTCCGCAAAAAGGGCGACTCGGTCGTCACCCTGCCCTCCAGCACCACTGTGGCTGAGCTCTTGGAGGCTCTCGACGACCACCACATCGGCGCCGTCGTCGTGGTCGATGACGGCGCGGTCGTGGGGATCGTCTCCGAGCGTGACGTGATCCGCCATCTGCACGCCGGGCGGGACCAGTCCAGCGGCCTGTCGGAGATCATGACCCGGGAGGTGCACTCCGTGACGACCCGGGACGATCTCAACGAGCTCGCGGCCACCATGACGGAACGGCGCATCCGACATCTCCCGGTCATCGACGACGGCGCCCTCAAGGGCATCATCTCGATCGGCGACGTGGTCAAGGCCCGGCTCGTCGCACTCGAGGCCGAGCGCGACCATCTGGAGGGCTACCTGCGCCGCTCCTAGTGATCAGGCTCGGACCTGGCGTTAGGTGTTGAGGACCAGGGCCAGCAGTCCGAGGGTCGGGCGGCCGTTCCGCGTCGGCTAGGAGCCCGTCATAGACCCGCCGACACGCGCGCCATGCGCACGAGCAGCGCTGCCGACGGGGTGACCTTGCCGGTGCGATAGGTCGACAGCCGCGGCCGCGACGTGCCGATCGCCCGGGCGAACTGCTCCAGTGTCAGGCCGGAGGCACGCACCAGCTCGCGCACCTGCTCGGCGACCTGTGCGCGCTCAGCCTCCTCTGCTGCCGCGCGTGCTGCGGTGATCCGCCTCCGGAAGAGGCCGACGACACCCGGCTCTTCGGCATACTCCAGATAGTCCTCGACCTGGCGCGCCACGGGCCCCCACGGGTCTTGGCCGATCTCGCGGGTCAGCACGGCCCAGTCCCCGATGGTCCCTCGCTCGATCGCCGTCGTGATGGCCTCGTAGGGCCAGTCGCGCACCTCAGCGGGCACGTCGACGTTGCGGAATCGCACGGTCACAGGTCCCCCTCGGACAGCCGCAACAACTCGTCGGCGAGCGCGCGGCTAGCGCTGACGACCTCGGTCCAGTCCTGCCACCGCTGACTCAGGCCCTTGTATGCCGTCAGCTGGCTGATCACCCGGTGGTCCCGGGGGGCGGGCTCGGCGAGGCGCTGCACGAGGATCGTGAGGACGGAGTCAGCCTGCTCGGACCGGTCGAGGTAGTAGCTGTCAATCTGCTGAAGAACGGCACCGGCAGCCTCGAGGCCGAGCCGCTCAGTCAGTGCCACCACATCGAGATAGTCGCGGACCTGGTTGCGCTGGACCACGAGATAGGCCTTGACGCGCAGGATCTCCTCGAGAGTCGGGACGCGCAGCCTCCCGGCGTCCGGGATCTCGACCTCGGTCACCTCCAACGGTCGAGTTCGCCGCAGCTGTCGCAGGCCCGCCTCGATGCCGCCGAGTGAGCCCATGATCGTCCACGGCGGACGGCTGGCACGAGTGCTGGTCGCCCACCCCTCGGTCGCCTCGACGGCCTCGAGCACCTGCTCGTATCTCTCCTCGAGATCAGTGAGCACGTGGTCGTGGTCGAAGGAGTCACGGTGCCCGGCATAGAAGGCGGCCGCGCTCCCGCCAACCAGGACGGCCTCGGGCACGACCTCCTGCAGCCGCGCAGCAGACGCGAGCACTTGAGCCAGAAGCGGGGTCAGCGAACCCATGGGCAAAGTGTATCGGAAATGATACGTCTGATGGAACTGGACGATAGCTTAACCGCCACCACTGGGATCACCCTCCCCGAGTAGCGTGCGCACCATGGCCAGGTCAACCTCCGAGGCTGACCTGCTCGGGGGTGATCTCCCAGGTGTCGCGCACCGACGGGTCGTGCAGGGTCTGCTCACCCTTGCCGAAGTGCGCTGGTCGGGCCACGGCGACGAGCTTCTTGACGTCGGCTGGCCGGGCCGGCAGGCGGACCTCTCCGACGCCGTCCACCCCGAGCTGGAGGGCGGTGGCGGTGATCTGCACGGTGGCACTGTCGGACGTGGCCGCCCCGCTGTCGGTGAGCAATCGCGTCAAGCGGTCCCTTGCCGTCTGCGCCATCTGCACTCCTCCAGATCGTGGGCGGTCCTCGATCTGCGTGGAACGGTATCGAATCCCTGCGATGCTGACTGCAGCGTCCCCCGATCGAGCACCGGATGGAGACAGCCACGATGAGAGCCGCTGTGTATGACGAGTACGGGCTTCCGGACGTCGTGCGGGTCGAGGAGCTGCCCGAGCCGGAACCGGGGGAGGGGCAGGTCGTCGTGGAGGTGGCCGCCACCTCGATCAACCTGTCCGACTGGGAGTGCCTGCGCGGTCGGCCCCTCTATGCGCGGATCGGTGGGCTGCGCACTCCAGCGCAGCGGACGCTCGGCTCGGACATCGCCGGACGGGTGGCGGCGGTCGGTCTAGGCGTCACCGGGTTCGCCGTGGGCGACGAGGTCTATGGCGACAATCTGGCGCTCAAGGGCGGTTTCGCCGAGTTCGCCGTGGCGCCGGCGTCAGCCCTGGCCCACAAGCCCGAGGCGTTGAGCTTTGTCCAGGCCTCCGCGCTCCCTCAGGCGGCGGCGATCGCCACCCAGGGCACCACGCGTGTTCAGTCCGGACAGCGAGTGCTCATCAACGGCGCAGGTGGTGGCAGCGGGTCGTTCGCCATCCAACTCGCCAAACAGGCCGGGGCACACGTGACCGGTGTCGACAACGCCCGCAAACTGGACTTCATGCGCTCCCTCGGCGCCGACGAGGCGGTCGACTACGAGCAGGAGGACTTCAGCAGGCTCCCGTCCTTCGACCACGTGCTGGACCTCGTGGCGCACCGCTCGGTCTTCGCCTACCGGCGGGCGTTGGCCCCGCGAGGTCGCTATCGCTGCGTGGGCGGCTCGGTCCCCACGCTGCTGCGCGTGCTCACCGTCGGTGCCCTGGTCGGCGCCCTGTCCGGACGCAGCATCGGTGTGCTCGAAGTGAAGGAGGGGCCAGAGCACTTCCAGCCGCTCGCCGAGCAGTGTGCCGCTGGCGCGGTGCAGATCCACATCGACCGCACCTTCGGTCTCGACGACATCGCCGCAGCACTCACCCACGTCGGTGCGGGGCGCGCACTCGGCAAGGTCGTCGTCTGCCCCCGGTGAGGGCGGTGGCTCCGATGGCATCGGCGCGGGTCTTCAGTTGGTCGCGGACCGGCGGCGGAGGACGATCAGCACCACGAGCCCGCCGAGCAGGACGACCAGCCCGCCGCCGCCGAGCGTGGCCTGCTGCGGGGACATCAGGTAGGTGTCGACGTAGGTGACCCGCTGGAAAGGCTCGTTGTCGGCGGCCGAGGCGAAGCGGAAGTCGGAGACGATGCTGGCCTCGGGGTTGCCGAAGTACTGGTCGATGGCGGTGACGTAGGGCGCCCGCTCCAGCAGCGCCTGCAGGGCGGGGGAGTCGACGTGGGTTGGGTCGGGCTCGCCGGCGAAGATGAGCCGGGCCGAGGTGCCGTTCGCGGCCGTGTCGTCGGTCCGCTCCACCTTGTGCTCGGCCACGACGTAGGTCCTGGTGTCCTGTGGCCACGCGGCGGCCGACGACATCCGCATCGGATAGACGAACTCGTCGCTGTCGAAGCTCACGGTCAGCGGCGGCAGGTCGCCGTTGAGGGTCTTGCCCTCCAGAGTCAGTTTCACGGCAACGAAAGCCCAGCGCTCGTCGATGTAGGGCTCGATCACCTCGGCGAGGGCGTCCTTCATGACATAACCGTGCTCGTCGAGCCAGTCGGTGAGGGCCCCGGGGTCATCAGCCGTGAGGACGGTGGCCTCCAGCGGGCCCAGGTCGGTGACGCTGAGGACCTGCACCCGGCTGCCCTCGACGCTGCCCGGGGGCTCGGCACCGCCGGCCGCACTGTCGAGGTCGTCCCCGATGAGGTGGCGGCGCTCCTCGACGCGGGGCTGGCTGATCTCGGCGAGGTCGTCGAACATCTCCTCCTCGCCCAGCTCGACCTCGGCCGGGTTCGGCGTCGGCAGCAGCAGTCCAGCCTCGGTGGCGTTCCCCCGTGCGCCGAGCTGCAGGTGGATGGTCTGCCGGTCACCGTCGTGGTGCAGCACCACAACCTCGCGGTCGACCGACGTTCCGTTCCCGCCGTCGGGGGAGACCATGCCCCCGCACGCGCAGGCCATCGCCGACGGCGCCGACAGCGTGATCGCGGCAGCCGCCACCCCCGCTGCTGCCGCCCGTGCCCACCAGGTGCTCGTTCGTGTCCCCATGTCTGCCTCCCGTGCACAGGATATGGCGGTCAGACGCCGGTGGGCGCCACTCGGCTCCCTGGGGCGTGGACTACTTCTGCGACTCCCAGACGGTGCGACTGTCGCTGTTGAAGGAGAGGAAGTCATCCACGCGGATCCGGGGAGCATCGAGTGCCTCCACCGGCACATCGAAGCAGACGTCGAAGTCGGCCGTGCCGCCGGTGGTGAGCGTGGGGACATCCATCACGGAGTTGGGGGTGACGCCCCAGCAGCTGCTCGAGTCATAGATCCGGGCGTCTGAGCCGGCGAGCTCGACGTTCAGGTCGAGCCAGGGGTCACCCTCGTCGTCACCGGTGTAGGTGACCTCCATGGAGACCAGCACGTACTGCCCCTCCGGGTCGTCGTTGAACTCATTGGCCTGCTGCACCACATCGTTGGCGTCGAGCAGCACGTCGCTCACCGCGACCGTGTAGTCACCGACCTCTGCCTCCGTGCCGAGGGGAAGGGCATCAGCGCCTCCCGCGGCCGGGGGCGGTGTGTCGTCCTCAGGGTCCTCCGTCTGCGTGCCCTCCCGGGACGGGTCCCAGATCACCCGGGTGTCGGAGAACGAGAAGGACTCCTCGACCCGGACCCGGGGGTCCTCGAGTGCCTCCACCGGCACGTCGAAGCAGACGTCGAAGTCGGCCGTGCCGCCGGTGGTGAGCGTGGGGACATCCATCAGGGAGTTGGGGGTGACGGCCCAGCAGCTGCTCGAGTCATAGATCCGGGCGTCTGAGCCGGCGAGCTCGACGTTCAGGTCGAGCCAAGGATTGCCCTCATCGTCACCGGTGTAGGTGACCTCCATGGAGACCAGCACGTACTGCCCCTCCGGGTCGTCGTTGAACTCGTTGGCCTGCTGCACAACATCGTTGGCATCGAGCAGCACCTCCGTCACGGCGACCTTGTAGTCACCGACCTGCGCAGTGTCCCCCAGGCCCAGCTCACCCGAGACCTCCTCTGGAGCCTCCTCGTCCTCCGGCTCGTCTTCTGGGGCGTCGCCCTCAGCCTCGGCACCGGTCGTCTCCTCGTCAGAGACCTCCTCCACCTCGACCGTCGCCGTGGAATCCGATGTCTCCCCGTCGGTGGCTGCCTCGGCCCGGGCGTCGGGAGTCACCACCTCCGGGGCCTGCGACCCACAGGCCGAGAGCACGAGGACGGAAGTGGCGGCGACTGCGAGGAGCGAAGCGCGCATCGGGACACCTCTTTCGATCAAGGGGTCAGGTTTGCCGTGAGCAGGGGAAACCTTGACTTGGTGAAGGCATGCTAGTCCACCGCTGGGAGGTGTCGGCGGCACTGATAGCGCCTGCCCAACACCGCACATCGCACGGGTGAGCGCCCTTGACTGACCCCCCGCAGGAGAGCACGCGTGGACCCTCGTCTGCCAGGCAGGGCGTATGGTCAAGGTAGCGGGACCCTTCGGGTCTCCCAATAAAGGGGCTTCACATGTCCGACAAGTCACCACGCAACTCGCTGTCCAAGAAGTCCGGCAATTCCATCAAGGAAAAGCGGGCCGAGAAGAGGGCCAAGGAAACCGAGTCGACCGGGATCGAGACTGCGCTGCATGGCAAAAAGCGCTGAGCCCAGCCCGCTGCTCACCCTCGGAGTGATGGCTCACTCCCGCAAGGAGAACGAGCACCGTCTCCCGATCCACCCCGAGCACGTCCACCAGATCCCCGCGGAGCTGGCGGCCCAGATCTTTGTCGAGGAGGGCTACGGCCTGCCGTTCGGTGTCTCGGACGAGACGCTGGCCGGCGCTCTCGGCGGGGTCCGCACCCGCGCCGAGCTCATCGCCGAGTGCGACGTGATCCTGTTGCCCAAGGTGCAGGCCGAGGACCTCGCGGAGCTGCGCGACGGGCAGATCGTCTGGGGGTGGCCGCACTGTGTCCAGGACCAGGTGCTGACCCAGGAGGCGATCGACCGTCGGTTGACGCTCATCGCGTTCGAGGCGATGAACCACTGGGCTCGCGACGGCAGTTTCCTGCTCCACGTGTTCCACCTCAACAACGAGCTGGCCGGTTATAGCTCGGTGCTGCATGCTCTCGCCCTGGCGGGCACGACGGGCACCTACGGTCGCAAGTTGCGTGCGGTCGTGATCGGGTTTGGTGCGACGGCCCGTGGTGCGGTGACAGCCCTGAGCGCGCAGGGGATCGACGACGTCCGGGTGCTCACGGCCCGCAAGGTCGCCGCCGTCGCGTCACCAATCCACTCGGTGCAGATCGTGCACCTCGACCACGATGACGACGACCCGACGCAGACGCGGGTCGTGACGAACGAGGGCCGGATCCCGCTGTCGACCTATCTGGCCGACAACGACATCGTCGTCAACTGTGTCCTGCAGGACACGGCCGCGCCGTGGACGTTCCTGCACGAGCAGGACCTCGGCGCGTTCCGGCCGGGCAGCCTTATCGTCGACGTCTCGTGCGATGAGGGCATGGGGTTCAGCTGGGCCCGGCCGACCTCGTTCGAGGACCCGACGTTCGTCGTGGGCGACAACATCACCTACTACGCCGTCGACCACACACCGTCCTATCTCTGGCAGTCGGCAACGTGGGTCAACAGCGAGGCGCTGCTGCCGCACCTGCGCACCGTGCTGTCTGGGCCGCAGGGGTGGGCAGCCGAGACGACGATCGACCGGGCCATCGAGATCCAGGACGGCGTGATCCGCAACCCCGACATCCTCGCGTTCCAGGGCCGCGAAGCGGCCTACCCGCACACGGTCAGACCGCGCACCTAGATCGGGAGTCCAGTCGGTGACCTGCTCGAGCGGGTCCACTGCCGTGACCTCGATGACGCCCATGCCGGTGCGCATCATGGTGCCGTCTCGTCAGGGGCCTGCCGCCTGTCGCCTGTCGGCGAGCCATTCCCATCCGGCAGAAATGTTCCTGCGGGAGCAGGCGGCATACGACACCTTCTCCATGACCTTCGTCGCCGGCGCCTCGCCAGCCCCCGGTATCCTCGGCGAGACTCTGCCAACCCGGCTGACGGCATATCCCCGAAAGGTCCTCCATGGCACACCAGTGGCGCGGCGTCATCGCCGAGTATGCCGACCGACTGCCCGCGTCGATCACGGGCACCGTCGTCACGCTGCGCGAGGGCGGGACGCCCCTGATCCCGGCCGAGCACCTCTCGGAGCGGGTGGGCGCGCAGGTGCACCTGAAGTATGAGGGGCTCAATCCCACCGGCTCGTTCAAGGACCGCGGGATGACGGCCGCGATCTCCGAGGCGGCCGGGCGCGGCGCCAAGGCTGTGATCTGCGCGAGCACCGGCAACACGAGCGCGTCGGCGGCGGCCTACGCCGCCAAGGCCGGTATGACGTGCGGCGTGCTGGTCCCCGACGGCAAGATCGCGATGGGCAAGCTCTCGCAGGCGATCGCGCACGGTGCGACGCTGCTGCAGGTGGACGGCAACTTCGACGACTGCCTGACCCTGGCGCGCAAGCTGGCCGAGGCCTATCCGGTCGAGCTGGTCAACTCGGTCAACCCGGCGCGCATCGAGGGGCAGAAGACGGCCGCCTTCGAGGTGGTGGACGCACTCGGCGACGCCCCCGACATCCACTGCCTCCCGGTGGGCAATGCCGGCAACATCACCGCCTACTGGAAGGGCTATGGCGAGTATGCCGCCGACGGCTCGGCCTCCCACCGCCCGACGATGTGGGGCTTCCAGGCCGCCGGTGCCGCCCCGATCGTGCTGGGCCACCCGATCGACGAGCCGGAGACCATCGCGACGGCGATCCGGATCGGCAACCCGGCCAGCTGGGAGCAGGCCGAGGCCGCCCGCGATGAGTCCGGCGGCATCATCGACAAGGTCAGTGACGAGGAGATCCTGGTCGCGCACCGGCTGCTGTCCGCGCGGGAGGGCGTCTTTGTCGAGCCGGCCTCGGCTGCCTCGGTCGCGGGACTGCTGAAGATGGCCCAGGCCGGTCTGGTCCCGCTCGACTCGACCGTCGTGTGCACCGTCACCGGGCACGGGCTGAAGGACCCGCAGTGGGCGCTGCGCACGCTCGACGGCTCCGAGATCGAGCCGTCCCGTGTGTCGGTCGACGCGGTCACCGCAGCCCGAGCGCTGGGTCTCGACGACTGATGCTGGAGGCGGGAGACCGGGTCGCGGTCAGCGTCCCGGCGAGCTCAGCAAATCTCGGACCAGGCTTCGACGCCGTCGGCCTGGGGCTGGAGCTGCGCGATGCGTATGCCGTGCGCGTCACCTCCACTCCCGGTCTGGTCGTCCGGCTGGAGGGGGAGGGTGCCGACGAGCTGCCCACCGATGAGACCCATCTGGTCGCGCGGGCGCTGCGCACGGCGCTGGAGGTCTGCGGAGTCGACTGGCTTGAGGGCTTGGGCGAGCAGCGGCTGGGGTTGGAGCTGGAGTGCCGCAACACGATCCCCATGTCGGCCGGTCTGGGGTCGTCGGCGGCAGCGCTGGTGGGTGGGCTCGGGCTGGGCTTTGCGCTGGTCCGGGGTGGGCTGCTCACGGAGGATGACCTGTTGCTGGTCAACACCCACGCTGGCATCGCCGAGGGACACCCGGACAACTCCTCGGCCTCGGTGTATGGCGGGATGACCGTCTCGTGGATGCCCTCACCCACCACGGTCCGCACCGCGCAGCTCTGCGTGCACGAGGGCATCGAGCCGCTCGCGCTGCTGCCCGCCTCGACCCGGCTCTCCACGAGCACCGCCCGGGGGGTGCTGCCACCGGTGGTCTCCCGCGCCGACGCCATCGGGCAGGCCGCCAAGGCGGCGCTGCTGACCCACGCCATGACGACCGACCCCTCGCTGCTGCTGGACGCCACCGAGGATCGGCTCCACCAGGAGCAGCGACGTGGTGTCTATCCGGAGTCGATGGGTGTGGTCGATGAGCTGCGCTCACTCGGGCACGCCGCGGTGATCTCCGGTGCGGGTCCGGCTGTGCTGGTGCTCGCCCGCGCCGAGGTGGCTGACGCCGTCGTCACCGAGGTGCGCTCGTGGGGGAGGACCTGGCGGGTGCTGCGGCCTGGCGTTGCCGCCGAGGGCGTGCGGGTCGAGCGCTGACCTTCCAGCAGCGAGGGTCGAGCGCTGAGCTCGCCCGCGTGGCAGTGGCCTCCCGCAGCTTGACTGACCGCATGGTCAGTCGTAGCGTGGCATCCTGACTGAACAGTCAGTCAGTCATTGGCAGGAGGTGCGGCGTGGACTCATCCGAGCGGTCCGAACCGACGGAAAGCGACAGCCGTAGCGGTGCGGAGCGGATCATCGAGGCGGCCATCGACCTCTTCGGCCGGGGTGGCGAGCACGGCACCAGCCTGCGTGCGATCGCGCAGCAGGCCGGGGTCTCCCAGGCGCTGGTGGTGCACCACTTCGGCTCCAAGCAGGGACTGCTCAGGGCGTGCGACCATCACGTGGCGACGGTGACCAAGGCCAACAAGGAGACGACGTTGGCCGGCGGGCCGCAGCTGGACCCGTTCCAGACCTTGCGGCAGCTCGAGCGGAGCCAGCCCCTGCTGCGCTACCTGGCGCGGGCGCTGACGGAGGGCGGCGAGCGCACCCATGATCTTGTGGACGAGTTCGTGGCCGACGCTCAGGACTACATGCGGCACGCCGAGGAGGCCGGCTACGTCAAGCCCAGTGCCACACCCCGTGAACGGACCATCGTGCTGGTGATCTGGTCGATGGGTGCACTGGCCATGCACGAGCACGTCCGCCGCCTGCTCGGCGTTGACTTCCTGGCCGATGACGCGCCACCGGAGAGCCTTGGCCCCTATCTGCGTCCCCTGCTGGAGCTCTTCACGCAGGGGCTCATGCAGGAGGGGGCCTTCGACCAGATGGCCGAGATGTTCGAGGTGCCCGAGTCGATCGCTCACGGGTCCGCCCCAGACCATGAGCACCCAGAGCAGCAGCAGTCAGGCAGTGAAACCCCGAGCACACGAGCACAGAGAGGGAAGGGTGAGTCAGCGTGAGCGAGACATCGGTGATCTCCATCCAGGGCCTCGTCAAGACGTTCGGCAGCACGCGAGCGCTTGACGGACTGGACCTGCAGGTGGAGCAGGGCGAGGTGCACGGCTTCCTCGGGCCCAACGGCGCGGGCAAGTCGACCGCCATACGGGTCCTGCTGGGCCTGCTGCGCGGTGACGGCGGATCGGTCCGGCTCTTTGACGGCGACCCGTGGGAGGACGCGGTGCGACTGCACCGCCGACTGGCCTACGTGCCCGGTGACGTCGAGCTGTGGCCCAACCTGACCGGCGGCGAGGCGATCGACCTGCTGGCCCGGTTGCGGGGCAGTGCGGACCGCGGTCGTCGCGACGAGCTGTGTGAGCGCTTCGACCTGGACCCGACCAAGAAGGCCCGCACCTACTCCAAGGGCAACCGACAGAAGGTCGCACTGATCTCCGCGCTGACCTCTGACGTCGACCTGCTGCTGCTCGATGAGCCCACCGCGGGTCTCGACCCGCTCATGGAGGTCGTCTTCCAACAGACCATCCGCGAGGCCAAGGCCGCCGGGCGCACCGTGCTGCTGTCCAGCCACATCCTGGCGCAGGTCGAGGTGCTCGCCGACCGGATCTCGATCATCCGCCAGGGCAAGATCGTGGAGACCGGCTCCCTGGCAGGCCTGCGGCACATGACCCGCACGACGGTGGTCGTCGACACGGACCACCCCGCCGACGCGCTGGCTCGCCTCGACGGCGTGCACGAGCTGACGGTGCGCGAGGACGGTCAGGTCAGCTTCCAGGTCGACGGCGACCGCGTCAGCGAGCTGGTCCGGGCGATGGCACCGCTGGGCGTCCGGGCCCTGGTCGCGCATCCGCCCACCCTCGAGCAGCTCCTCATGCGACACTACGGCGACGAGCTGGAGGCGGCGTCGCCAGAGAAGGCCGGTGTGTCATGACGGCGCTGGATGCCGCACCCACGCGGGGACGGAGCGGCGCGCGCTCCATCGGTCCTGTGACGGGGACCGGCACACTGGTCCGGTTCCACCTGCGACGGGACCGGATCAAGCTCCCGGCCTGGGTGGGTGGGCTCGGGCTGTTCGTGATCTACATCGGCAGCGCCTTGCCCCAGATCGCGCCGACCGAGGACGACCTGGTCACCATCGTGCCGCTGTTCAACCAACCGGTGGGCCGGATGTTCACCAGCCCCGCCTTCGGGATGGACGCGCCCACCTACGACCGCTTCTTCGCGGCCGGTTATGCGCCCTACCTCTACGTCCTGGCGGCGCTGATGAGCATCATGCTGGTCACCCGACACACCCGGGCGGAGGAGCAGACCGGTCGCTCCGAGCTGGTCCGGGCCAATGTCACCGGACGGTATGCCGAGCTGGCCGCCGCCCTGATCGCCGCCCTGATCGCCAACGCCCTGGCCGCCGTCGTGGTGGCCGGACTGGCGATAGCCGTCGGCATCGCCCCCACCGGGTCGGTGCTGGTCGGGCTGGGCACCGGACTGACCGGGCTGGCCTTCGCCGGCGTCGCCGCGGTGACCGTGCAGCTCAGCGAGTACTCCCGAGCGGCCGCCGGGATGGCCGGCGCGGTGCTGGGCGCCAGTTTCGTGCTGCGGGCACTGGGCGACATGGCGGCGGTCGGCGGGACCGCCCTGTCCTGGGTGTCTCCGCTGGGCTGGCCAGCGCAGACCGCGCCCTTCGTGCACGACCGGTGGGCGCCGCTCCTGCTGTCCCTCGCACTGACGGCAGTGGCGGTGGCAGCGGCCTTCGTGCTGCAGGGGCGGCGCGACTTCGGCGCCAGCCTGATGGCCACCCGTCCGGGTCCGGCCGAGGCCACCCGGTCCCTGGGCACCCCGCTCGGACTCGCCGCCCGGCTGCAACGTGGCGGGTTCCTGGGCTGGGGCGTGGGGATCGTCCTGCTCGGCGTCGTGGACGGGGCGTTCACCCAGGCGCTGGTCGATGCCGGCGAGGACATGCCACCGGTCTTGCGGGAGGTGTTCGGGACCGAGGGCCTGGTCGACGGCTACGTCGCCTTCCTCGGGATCTTCGTCGCCGTGATGGTCGCCGCCTACACGGTCTTCGCGATGCAGACCTACCTGGCCGAGGAGGGGCGGGGCCGCCTCGACCTGGTGCTTGCCACCCCGGTGAGCCGGGCTGTCAGTCTGGCCACGCACGCCGTGGCCGTGGCGGTCGGGGCGGTCATCATCTCCCTGGTCACCGGGCTCCTCACCGGCGTCGCGGCCGCCGCAGTCACCGGCGACGGGACCCTCGTGGGTGCCATCCTGGCCTCGCACGCGGGTCACCTCCCGGGGATCCTGCTCGTGCTCGGCGTCTGTGTCGCCCTGTGTGGCTGGGCCCCCCGCCTCGTGGCGCCGGTGGGCTGGGCTCTGGTCGCGCTGGTCTTCGTGGCGCAGTTGTTCGGCGAGCTGCTGAACCTGCCCGCCTGGTTCGTGGGTCTCTCACCGTTCACCCACTTGGCGGAGATCCCCCTCGAGCCCTTTGCCCCAGTGGCCTTCCTGGTGATCACGGTCATCGCGGTGGCCTTCGCCGTGGTCGGGCTGGCCGGCATCCGGTCGCGGCAGATCAACGTCTCCCGCTGACCGGCAGGACCCGTGCCAGGACAGTCACTCGTCAACCATCCAGCCGCCAACTGTCACCCCTCAAGCAGCCCGCGGATGTCGTCCGCCGACAGGGGTGCGCTCATCAGCCCGCCCTCGTCGACGACCTTGGCGAACAGGTCGCGCTTCTTCTCCTGGAGTGCGACGACCTTCTCCTCGATCGTGTCCTGTGCCACGAGGCGGTAGACCATGACCGTGCGGTCCTGGCCGATGCGGTGGGTACGGTCCACGGCCTGGGCCTCGACGGCCGGGTTCCACCACGGGTCGAGGACGAAGACGTAGTCGGCCTCGACCAGCGTCAGCCCCGAGCCGCCGGCTTTGAGGCTGATCAGGAACACCGGGTCGTCACCGTCGGTGAACTCCGCCACCCGGCGCGGACGGTCCCGGGTTCGGCCGTCCAGGTAGACGTGGCCGATCCCCTCGGCGACCAGGCGCTCGCGGACGATCTTGAGGAACCGGGTGAACTGGCTGAACACCAGGCACCGGTGCCCTTCGGCAGCGACCTCCACCAGTTGCTCGATGAGGACGTCGACCTTGCTGGGCCGCGCCGACTCCGGGGCATCTGGCACCACCAGGTGCACGTCGAGGCTCAGCTGACGCAGCTTGGTCAGGGCGCTGAGGATCGCGATGCGGTTGCGGTCCACGTCGCCCAGCAGCCCGAGGATGCGTTGCCGCTCGCGCTGCAGGTGGGTGTCGTAGATGCGCCGGTGGGCGTTGTTCAGCGTGACCGGCAGCACCTGCTCGATCTTGGGAGGCAGGTCGGTGGCCACCGCCTCCTTGGTGCGGCGCAGCATCAGTGGCCGGACCCGGCGCCGGAGGGTGCCCAGCAGCTCAGGGGAGCTGCCGGACTCGATCGGCTTGCGATAGATCTCGCCGAAGCGCTGCGGTGAGGAGAACAGTCCCGGCGCCGAGATCGACAGCAGCGACCACAGGTCCATCAGGGAGTTCTCCAGCGGGGTGCCGGTCACCGCGAACTTCACCGGTGCCCGCAGGCTGCGAGCCGCCTGGTAGGTGCGCGACCGGTGGTTCTTCACCGCCTGCGCCTCGTCCAGCACCACCGCGCTCCACGTCAGCGGGGTCAGGTGCTGCTCGTCGATGCGCATGAGGGCGTAGGAGGTGACCACGATGTGCGCCCCGGCGATCGTGTCGGCCAGTGGCCGTTCGCAGCGCCGCACCGTCTCGGTCAGCGCCACGACCCGCAGCCCAGGCGTGAACCGCTCGGCCTCCCGCACCCACGCCCCGACCACACTCGTCGGCGCGACGACGAGCATCGGTCGCTCAGCACTGAGCAGCCCCTGCTCGTGGGCTCGCTGGGCCGCGGCAAGCACCTGGACCGTCTTGCCCAGACCCATGTCGTCGGCCAGGATCCCGCCGAGCTCGTGCTCCCACAGGAACGACAGCCACTGGTAGCCGTCACGCTGATAGTCGCGCAGTGACGCGGTCAGCCCGGCCGGCGGCTCGGGGTGCGGCAGCTCCTCCAGCGCCAGCAGGTCACCGACCGTGCGCTGCCACCGCTCGCTCTGCTCGGCGACCACCCCGAGGCTGACCAGCTCCTCCCACAGCCCGGCCTGGAAGCGGTTGATCCGCAGGCTCTCGCCCCGGTCCTCGTCCTGCAGCGCGCGGGCCTCCTCCACGAGCCGGCGCAACGTGTGCAGCTCGGGCATGTCGAGGCAGAACCACGTCCCGTCCGGCAGCAGGAGCTGCTCCTCGCCCCGGGTCAGCGCCGTCAGCAGGGCGGACAGCGGCACCGGCTGTCCGCCCACGGAGACCTTGATGCCCAGGTCGAACCAGTCCTGCGTGTCCGGACTGACCTCTCGTATGCCGTCCGCCCCCGCCAGCAGGTCGTCCTCGTCGAGATCCCTGGTCGAGAACTCCACCAGCGGCGCCTCGTCCGCCTCGGTGTAGACGAGCGGCTCGCCGATGAGCGTGACGTCGATGTCGTCCCGTTCCTGCAGCTCGGGCAGCACGTCGCGGACGAACTGCACCGTGGCCCAGCCCCACAGCACCGGGTCGATCACCACCCCGAGCCGGCTCTTGCCCGGCAGCGGGACACGCAGCCCAGGCGCCTCGTCGAGCACATCGAGACTGGCGAGCAGCTCCTCCTCGCCCCCGACGTCGCGCACGACACGGCTTACGTTCTCGGTGCCACGAAGCAGGGGAACGGTGTGGACCTGCTGCCCCACGGCATACCTGAAGGACCAGGACAGCTTGGTGACGTGGTTGTCCAGGAAGCGCACCTCCAGTCCCAGCCGTGGCGGCCCGATCTCCGGGAGCTCGACGCTGCCGTCGGAGGAGCGCAGCGTCGCCTGCTGACGCAGGGCGGGGTAGTAGTGGGTGAGGAATCGCTCGGCATCCGCCTCGGGAATCGCCAGCTCACGGGCGTTGAGCAACGTGGTGATGGCAGGGGTGAGCGGACGGGCCAGGGCAGCCAGGTGCAGCTCGGCGCGCTCCTTGGCCACCAGCCCGTGGGCCGGATTGCCGAGCAGCTCCAGCCCGGCGGCCCCGGGCAGGTCCACGACCGGGCGGACCAGGAGCTGCCCGCCGGCGCCGCGGGTCACGTCGAGGACGAACTCCACCGGCTCGGACCGCAGGTGCACACGCTCCTTGCCCTGATAGCCCGTGACCAGCGCGACGCCGGACCGCTCGACATCCCGGAGCAGCGGCCACAGGGCGGGCCCGAGAGCGTCGGCCCCGATGGTCTCGGCGAGCCGCTGCCACTGCGGAGCACGTGCCTGGTGTGCCCGCATCAGCGCGACGAGTGCGCTCCGTTGCCGCGGGTCGTTCCGGCGGCCGTGGTCGGCATACTGCAGGTCGGGCCAGGACAGGCCGGTCTTGATCCAGGCGCCGGAGGCTCCCCGGATCATTGGGCGCATCGCCAGGCGCAGCTCGTCACTGCCGAACCGGGTGGTGGTGCGGCTCGCCTCGAGGTGCAGCGCCAGCGGGGCGGTCGTCGTCTGGGTGGCCGACGACGGCTGGACTTCGGCGACGACCGGCGCGAGGAGGTCCTCCCAGCTGGGTGCCGGGGCCGCACGGGTGGGCAGGGGCACGACCGTGCCCGTCCCATGGGCTGCCGGTGGTCCTGGTGGTCCGCTCGCCACGGTCTGTGCCTCGAGGATGGTGGCCGCTGCGTGCTTGCAGGCCTCGCCCACGGGGCAGGTGCACTCGGTCGCGATGTCATCGGGGATGGCGGGGTCCGCCTCGAACGGGTCCCAGGCCACCGCCGCGCGGTAGGGATGTGTGCCCTGGACGAGGGCGGTCAGCTCGTTGTCCACCACGCGCAACGCGTGGACCCGGCCCTGGCGCTGGTAAGCGCGCCCACGGCTCAGGGTCGTCGCCCCGAAGATCTCCGCCAGGTCCTCACCGCTGAGCTCCAGCACCCAGGCGGGCGCGACGAAGGGTGTGCGGTCACGCGGGTTCTGGCTCATCCGCACCTCTCCTGGCCTCGGTCACTGCAAGAGTAGGTCGCGGTGCTGACACTGCGAGGAGGGCCTGTGGACGACGGGGAACCCGGTGGGGGAGGCCAACCGGCCGCGCGCGGGCCGGTCTCAGCTGGTCCGGCCCTGAGGAGGCCCAGCGGTCTGGCGGTCGTCGCGACCCGTGAAGTCCTCCATCGTGCGGTAGACGCCGATGACGTGGTCGGCGATGAAGTCACGCACTCCGGTCGGCAGGACGCCCTTGAGCATCTCGCTGAGCATCACGGTCTTCGGCAGCACCACGAAGGGGCTGCCCGACAGCATTCCCTTCCAGGCCTCCTCGACGACCTCGGCAGGGTCCAGGATGGGCAGCAGGGGTGCGGACTTCGCGCCGTCGAACATGCCGGTGTTGACGTAGTAGGGGCAGACGGTCGTCACCCTGACGTGGTCGGCGCCGGCCTGCTTGAGCTCCAGACGGACGGAGTCGGACCAGCCGATCACGGCCCACTTGGACGCGGCATACACCGACATCCGGGGGTTGGGCGTGAAGCCGGCCGCCGAGGCGAGGTTGAGCATCCTGGTCTCCCCGGGGGCACCGAGCATCGAGGGGAGGAAGGCGTGCGCGACATACATCGGCGCGAGGGTGTTGACGTCGATGGTGGCGCGGGTGTCCCGCTCGGGGTCGCTCTCCCAGAAGTAGGAGTTGCCGCGCACGATGCCGGCGTTGTTGACCAGGATCTCGACCGGACCGTGCTCCTCAAGGACAGCGGCGGCGGTCACCGCGATCCCCTCACGGTCGGCCAGGTCCACGACGTAGCCGACGACCTCGACCGGTCCGCCCTGGAGGTCCGCGAGGGTCTCGTTGAGCACATCCTCCTGGACGTCCCAGAGCACGACCGTGGCGGCCTCCTCGGCGATCGCCCGCTCGGCGAACAGCCGGCCCAACCCCATCGCCCCGCCGGTGATCAGGACCTTCTTGCCGCGGACGGACCTCATGACTGCTCCTCGATCGTGGCTGCTGGTGCGGACTGGTCGGTGGGTGCCGGGTTGCCGCGGGTGGCTGGTGCGTCGGTCCGGGCAGCGAGCGCCGCCTCCCGCACCCGCGCAAAGTCCTCGTCCGTGTAGGGGCCGTTCACCCCGGAGATGGCCGCCAGCTGCATGCCGTGCTTGAGGCCCAGCCGGTAGATCTCCTTGACCTTCTCCCACTCGATGTGCCGACCGACCGTGAAGTTCTCATAGCGACCCTCCAGCGCCAGGACGATGGTCTCGGCAAGGCAGGCGTAGGCGACGCCCTCGGGCAGGCCGATGTCCCTCATCCGGGGACTGCCGGGGAGCTCGACCTCGCCGGACTCGATGACCAGGACGTCGGGCCGCCGGGCCACGTCCTCCGCGGACAGGTCGAGGGGACGGGCGACGTCGGTGATGACCGCGCCGGGCTTCACCTGCATGATGTCGAGCACCTTGTGCCCGGCCGCCGACGTCGCGGTCACGATCACATCCATCTCGGGCAGCGCGGCCGCCGGGCTGGTCGCGACGCGCACCCTCGCACGTGGGTTCTCCCGCTCGATGTCCGCCTTGAGGGCGAGCAGCTTGGCCGTCTCGGGGGAGACCAGCCACAGCTCGTCCGCGGCCAGGGCGAGCAGCCTTGCGCACACCGAGCCGATGGCACCCGACGCGCCGACCACCATCGCCTTGCCGTGGATGGAGCCGTCCTCGTCCACCTCGGCGATCCCGAGCCTGCGGATCGCGGCGTGGGCCGCCCACAGTGCACCGGAGGCGGAGTAGGAGTTGCCGGTCGTGACCGGCAGCGCCGCCCGCTTGGCCACCGTCACGCCGGCGTCGCCGACGACCTTGGTGAAGGCACCCAGTCCCATGATCTGCGCGCCCAGCTTCCGCGACATCTCGGCCGCCTCGAGCAGGCGGGAGTAGGTGAACTCCGGCGGGTGCGCGAGCATCTCCCTCGGGGTGCCGCCGACCGTGATGAGCCAGCCCTCGGCCTCGTCGCCGGTGTCCGAGACGATGCCGGTGACGTGGCTGTAGATGAACGGTGGGGCGTAGGCGACGGCCTTCTCGACCAGCTGGCTCATGCCGGGCACCTTCATGACGGCACCGAGCGGCTCGACGTTCTTGAAGTACTCCGTCGACAGCGGGTGGATCACGAAGGAGAACCGGCTCTTGCGCCGCTGCCCGTTCGGCCAGAGCAGCCGCGGCCGGAGGCCAGCTCTCTCGATGAACTGTGCCAGCGCGTCGGTGGTGACCTCCGCCCCGGCGGGCAGCGTGGCCGCCACCATCGCCTCGTAGGTTGCGGGGACCACGACGAAGTCGAAGGGCTGGGGCGTCACATCGACCACGAGGTCCGCACCGAGCCGGGCGAGGGTCTCCAGCCGGTCCTCGGACACCGCGCTGGTGATGACGGCCTTGCCCTTCAGCTCCGGCAGGCCGAAGCGCATCAGCTCCGAGAAAGAGCCGACGATGACATCGGCATTCGTGGCCGCGTGGTGGGCGAGCCGGTCGGCCCCCCAGCCGGCGGGTTTGCCCACGGCCTCCTTGAGCAGCCCCGGTGTCCAGTTCCACGCCAGCTCGGTCAGCCCCGAGGCCGTCGCGGCGACTGGGTTTGTCTTGAAGCTCCCGGGCAGCTTGAGCTCCGCGCGCGGTCGCTCGAAGACGATGTTGTCGGTGAACTCGCGCAGCACGGCGATCGTGCGCTCCCTGGTCGTCGTCCCGACCACGACCACCCTGGCGTTGGAGAAGTAGCCCGGCATCTCGGTCTGGACCTGCCGGATCGCCCACTCCTGGAAGACGTCGCCCAGCAGCGAGTCGTCCTGCACGGGCACCCGTGTGGTGGTGCCCTTGACCTTCCTGAAGTCCTCGATGCCGCCGGTGAAGTGGCCGGCCGCCTTGGCCTCCCGGACACCGCTGACGGCAATGGCGTCAGCGGTCAGCGACCAGCTCCAGACCTGCGCCTCGGCCTTCTTCGCGTCTCCGCTGGTGCCGACGCGGATCAGGCGGAACGGGACGCCGTCGAGCTCGACGTGCTCGTCGTAGTCCCACTCCTCTCCCTGGAACGAGACGTTGACGATGACCTTGGCGGCGGGGTCAGACATCGGCTTCCTTGTGCGAGAGGGCGAGCTGCTCGAGGTGACCCTCGACGAGCTGGGCCAGGTGGAGGGGATCGGGGATCATGCGGGCGTCGGTGGCGACCCCGACGCTGATCTTGTCGGCATAGCTGAACAGGCAGATCCCGACAGGCTGGTCACCGGAGGTCGGCACCCAGCCGAGGATCGAGCGGACCGGAGCCCCGGCAAGGGTCATCGGCACCCGCGGGCCGGGGACGTTGCTCAGCTGACCGATGGCCTTGCCCGCGAAGAAGTCGGTCAGCCCTCGAGCCACCCTCAGCGGCGACTCGGCGATGACCCGCTGGACCCCGAGGGCGGCGAGCGGCTCGGCCGAGTTCTTCACCCGGGTGGTCTTGAGGTGGATGTCGGCAAGCAGCTCCGCGTGATCGGTGATGCCCAGTGGCATCGGCATCATCACCACGACAAACTTGTTGCCCAGCGTGGGAGGCAGGTCGCTGTCGAGGGGCTGCATCGAGACCGGCATCAGCCACGACAGGCTCGTGACGTCGGTGACGTGCCGCTCGGCGAGGTAGTCGGTGAGGGCCAGGGAGACCGCGCCCAGCAGAACGTCGTTGAGGGTGCAGCCGTAGGCCTTGCTGGCCCGGCGGATCCCCTCGAGTGGCAGGGACTCCACCCACGCGACCGACTTCTGGACGCCCGGCCTGCCGGACCAGACGCCGGCCCGACTGCCGTCGGAGAGCAGCATCCGGCCGATCTCCCGCCACGAGTTGGAGATCTCGTTGTCGGGGGAGGTCGGCTCGGTGACCGCGTCGATGAGTCGGACCGGGTGACGGACCAGCGCGAGGGCGTCACTGATGTGGCCGACCAGTCGCAGCGGGTTGGTGGTCGTGACCAGTGTCATGGCGGCCCGCGCAACGGACTGGGTGACCCCTGCGGCGAAGTCCACGGAGTCGCCCACGGAGCTGCCGACGACGTGCAGGACCTGCTCCAGCGGGTGCTGGTGCTCGCGGTCGGCCTTGCGGCCGACGGCGCTGGGCGTGGAACCCTCCGCCGGGTCGCACAGGCTGATGAGCAGCTGGACCAGTCGGATGCCGTCGGCCAGGCCGTGGTGGAAGCGGGCCAGCACATAGCCCTCCGACCCGCCCGGAGGGCCGGTCACGAGCTGGGCCTCCCAGAGCGGGCGCCGGCGGTCGAACGGGACGGAGAACAGACCCGAGAGGTAGGTCCGGAAGGACTCCTCACCGATGTCGTCGAGGACGACCTGCCGCACGTGACGGGTGATGTCGAAGTCCTGGTCGTCCTCCCAGTGCCACTCGCCATCGAGGATGACCGGCACCTGCGAGAGACGGCGGAACTTGCGGACCGCACGCTCCATGATGACCTCGGTCAGGGCCGACAGGTCCGGCACCTTGTCGAAAACCATGAACGCATGCACGTGCATCAGGTTGTTAGGACGGTCCATGAGCAGCCAGGTGAGGTCTTCGGGTGCAATGGGCCGCGGCATTGGTCGCTCCCGGGACGAATCAGACGGCGGACAGGGTGGCTGCTCACGGGCGTTATGCCTGATCAGCGTGCTTTCATCCTATCCCGGGGAAGACTCACCGGCTCCGCCGGGCGAACGCGTCCAGCACCTCGGCACTGATCCGGCCACGGGTGGACACCGTGAGTCCCTGGGTCCGCGCCCACTCCCGGATCTGCGCGCTGCTCGCGGCTGCGGCCGAGGGCAGTTCGGTGGCCTCGATCTCTACGTGGGTCTCTTCACCGTGGTGCACGAGGGCGGCGGCCAGGAAGCGGTAGGTCCACTCCTGCGCCAGCGCCCGCGTCTCACAGAACACGATCGGCACCGTGGGAAAGCGGGCGTGGCACTCGCCGAGGGAGTCGGCGACCACGGCCGGGCGCACCCGGTCGAGCTTGAAGACCGAGGAGTACCTGTCCTCAACCACCACCGCGGCCGACGGCAGCGCCGCCAGGTCGGCCAGCACATAGCGCATCCTCCCGCTGGTCAGCGTGGCCACGAGATCCTGCAGCGACTTGCGCTCCACCGAGGCCAGCACCCGCTCACCGTCCATGACGCCGTAGTCCCCGGCCCGCAGCGCTCGCCGCACGGTGGTCGCCTGCTGGTGCTCGAACTTCCAGGCATAGCGCTCGTGGCTGTCCACGACGATCTCCAGCCCGGCAACACCGGAGCCGCGGGCGGTCGGGATCGCCACGGCCGGCCGGGCCTGCTTGGTGGTCCGCGCGGTCTGCCAGAAGATCGCCTCGCGACCGCCGCGGATCCGGGTCAGCACGAACTGTGAGCGGTTCTCCCGACCTCGGTCCAGCACCAGGTCAATGCTCGCGCCGCGCCGCACACAGGACCTGACCGGCACCTGCTCGAGGACGTCCGGGTCGCGCGGCCACCCGACGGCACGGTGGCAGTAGACCTTGCCGGTCCGCGGCCAGGTCTCCTTGGCCTTGAGCACGATGCCGTCGGGCCCCCAGGGGATCCGCAGCAGATAGGGCAGCGTCGTGCCCTCCTCCGGGTTGCGGGCGATCACGAAGTCGTCCGGCATGGGATCAGCGTATGCCGGACGCGCGCCGGCGTCGTGAGCCACCGGTGCGCGTCGGGCGGTCTCTCTAGGGGTCGCGCCCGATCGCGGCGCTGTCCCAGGCGCCGGTCCGCCGGCCGTCGACTGCCCCGACCAGGACGCCGGCACCGTGGTCGAGCTCCAGTGCCTGGACCGACCCAAACAGGTTCCAGGACAGGGGGACCGGCTCCACGGCATACCCCATCTCGGTGAGCTCGTCGGTGGTGGCGGAGGGCAGGTCCTCAACGCGCAGCACCCCGTCGTCGAGGTGGGTGCGCGGAGCATCGACGGCCGCCTGCAGGTCTATGTCGTGCAGGGCCCAGCGGGAGATGACCGCAGCCTGGATGTCGGGGATCCGCATGCCGCCGGGGGAGCCGGTGACCAGCACCGGGCGCTGCTGGTCATCGAGCAGGACCGCCGGGGTCATATAGCTGATCGGGCGCTTGCCGGCCTCGGGGTCGTTGGCGTCGGTGCGCCCCGTGCTGGCGAACCGGATCAGGTGGTCGTTGAGGAAGAACCCGCCCACCTCCTGCCCGGAGCCCCAGAAGTTGGTGATCGTGTTGGTCATCGACACGGCCAGGCCGTCGCGGTCCACCACGCTGAGGTGGGTGGTGTTGCCGGCTGCGGGCCGACCAGCCGGTGCGCCCGGTGACAGGTCCGCTGCCGGGCCGGCCACGCCGACGGCCTCGGACTCTGCCAGGGCTGCGTTGAGGTCGGGGTCGGTCAGTTCCTCGACGGGGACGTCCACGAAGTTCGGGTCACCGACCACCGTCTCGATCGAGTCATCCGCCACCAGCCAGGCGTCGGCCAGGATGTCGAGGTATGCCGCCGAGCCCGGCTCCACCTCGCCCGCCCCGGCCGCCTCGGCAACCTGCAGGAGCTGAATGAGCCCCACCCCGGACAGAGCCGGTGCGGCAGCGAGGATCTCGTAGTCGCCCACCGGTCCGCGCGGTGGCTCGCGCACGTCGACCGCGTAGTCCGCCAGCGCCTCGGCATCGATGCCGTCGACCTCGGCGAGGGTGGCTGCGAGGTCGCCCTCGTAGAAGGTGCGTGGATCCTTGGCGATGTCGCGCAGGGTCTGGCCCAGCTCGGGCTGGAAGAGCACGTCACCCTCCAGGAGCGGCTCGCCGTTGGGAGTCTGGAAGTGCGGCAGCCCCGCGGTCGCGGCCTGACCGGCCTCGGTGCGCAACTCCTGGGCGACCCACCAGGACACCGGCACCCCGTCCTCGGCCTGCTCGATCGCCGGCTTGATCAGGTCACGCCACGGCAGCTGCCCGTGCTCGGCGTGCAGCAGCGCCATCCCGGCAACAAAGCCGGGCACGCCGGTCCCGCTGTCCGGCACCTCGCCGGAGGACTGGACGACCTCGCGGTAGTCATAGGCCAGCGGTTCTGCCGGTGCGCCGGGTGCCGTGCTGCCCGGCATCGGCACGACCAGGGCTGCGCCGCCACCACCTGGGCCGGAGGTCAGGGGCTCGACGACAGCGGAGGAGAAGGCCACCGCGATCGCGGCGTCCACCGCGTTGCCGCCGTCCCTGAGGATCTCCATGCCCGCCTCGACCGCCCTGGGATGGCCGGCCGCGACACCGTAGTCCCCGAAGGAGACCTCAGGCGCAGCTGTGGTCTCGGTGGCGTCGGGTGGTGCTGCGGTGGTCTCGGTCTGCTCGCCTGATGTCGGCTCGGGTGTCGGCGACGCCGACGCGGTGGTCGGTGCGGCGCTCGTGGCCGTCGGGTTCGTGCTGGTCTCGGCGGGGTCGTCCGTGCCACCCGTGCAGCCTGTCAGGGCCAGCAGGGCAGCAGCGAGTGCCGTCCCCACACTCCGGCGCATCGTGGACATCGACACCTCCCGGACCCAGCCTGACCGGTCACCGGCGTCTGTTGAGCACGGCGCGCCGTGAGTGGTGCCGGATCACGGACCGAGGTCGGTCACACGGCAGTGCCCTTGTGGGTCTTCGCGAGGTCGCGCGACGTAGTCGCGACGTGACGTCACTAGGTTGGCGCCGCCAGTATCGACGACGGGTGGTGCTCTTCCATGACTCGGTCAGGGGTTGCAATGTCCCAACGTGCCACGAGCTGGCTCATCGGCGTGGGGTGCCTGATCCTCCTGTCGTCCTGTGCCCAGGCGGTGCCCAACGAGCCGCAGCGTCGCTCGGACGGCGCGCCCGCTGCCAGCGCCGTCCACGCCGAGGAGCCGTCCGCAGGCGAGAGGCCTCTGACGGCAGCGAGCGACTTGTGCGATCTCATCGACCTCGACGTGTTGCGACAAGCCATCGCAGTGCCCAGCGACACTCAACTCACCCTCGACAGTGGACGCACGCCCGAGGAGGGCAGCATCGTCACCTGTGCTTTCGACGACCATGACAACCCACGAAGTCTGTACGCGGAGGTTTCCTTCAGGCTGCATGATTCTGATGCGGCTGCTGCAGAGCACTTCTCTGCTGAGACCTCGAATGGCGGAGACTGTTTGGCCGCCGAGAGTGTCTTTCTGGATGACTGCGAGGCCGGGTCTGGCCACCGGGGAATACTTACGTTCCATGAGCGCTGGAGCGTCGCGACGAGGTGGAGGGTGGCTGACCTCAGAAACCTTGACGCTTCCACCGTCGCCTCGCTGGACCTGGCACAGTCCCTTCAGTCTGCGATGAGCACGGCCAACCTCGATGCGCTGGACTCCTCGACGTCACAGGTCGGCCTTGATGCTTATGCCGACGTCATCACCGCCAACGTTCGTTTGAGCAACGAGCCGGTTGTCGGAGTGCGCATTGTTGTTTCTGGTGAGGGCTTCACTGCGGAGACCATCACCAACTATCGCGGGCAGGTCAGGATCGGGGTTCCCACCAGGGACCCATACGAGGTTTGGGTGGACGAGGACACGCTGCCCGACGGTGTTGAGGTTGAGAGTGACAACCCGCTCACGGTCGCCTACGGCTCACAGTTCTTCGCTCCAGCGAACTTCTTCTTCGGCGAGGACCTCCGCGGGTTATCAGACTGACGCACGAGCCACAACAACTCTGCGGGCCCAGCGCCTGTCTGGCGGCCTTGAGCCGGGATCAGGTTCCTAGCGCCTGGCGCACCAGGGCGAGTGCCTCGGCCGGGGCGAGCCCGAGGGAGCGGGTCGCCTCGGCATACCGCATTGCAGCGGCGCGTGCGGAGGCGACGGCGGGGGCAGTCTTGCCGGCGGTGACGGTGGACTTCACGAAGGTGCCGGCCCGTCCGCGCCCCTCGAGCACCCCGTCGGCCTCGAGCTCGCGATAGGCCCGCGCGACGGTGTTGGGAGCGATGCCGAGGTCTCCGGCGAGGCGGCGCACAGTGGGCAGGCGGTCGCCCGGCGTGAGTGTGCCGTCAGCGACCTGGGTGAGGATCTGGTCGTGGAGCTGGGCGAACGGCGGCTCTGCGGACGCGGGGTCGATGCGAAGCATCAGGAGTGCACTCCCGCAGCGTGGGTGCGCGGCGGCTGCCCGCCCCACAGGCGGTCCTGGAACTGAGCCATCTCGTTCCAGCGGCCGTGCCGGGCGATCAGGACCGCCACGGCGCTCACCAGGAGCACGACCGGCACGAGATAGCCGGCAACGAGCAGCCACAGACTCCACTGCGGACCGACCTCCCCGGCAGCGATGGCCGCCGCTGACGCCGCGTCGTCGAGGATGCCGCCGCAGACGATCAGGGCAAAGAGGGCCACCAGGGGTGTGGTCACGGAGAGTGAGTTCAGCGTCTGGGCCCGGACTGCGTCCTGCCAGTACAGCTCGACCTCGTCGCGAGCCGGCTGCGGTGCGTCAAGGACGCGACGGGTAGCGAGCCAGGAGAACACGAGGAGCACCGGGAGGGTCGCGGTGAGCAGGGGAACCGGGCTGTGCCAGATGGTCGCCGCGTCGAACCACACGGACCGGGTGAGCAGCAGGGTCACGATCAGGGAGAGCAGGCCGATGGCGGCAAAGATCTGTCCGACGACCAGGACCTGGCGCGGGACGTAGTCGCTGAGGCTGGGGGAGGTGGCGCGGGCCGTGCGCGGCCCGTCAGCCGGAGCGCCCGGCCACCGGATGTCGGCCAGCGCCAGTCCGGCGGCGCCAGCCACGAACATGACCGACAGGACGAAGAACCCGCCCGCGGCCTCGTTGGCACCGTCCCAGATCCAGCCGAGCAGGAGCGTGAGCAGCCCGGCGACCAGGATGCCGACTCCCGCTGACCTGGCACGACGGGTGATGCGCATCTCTAGGTCTGCCTGCTGCTGGGCGGGCACGGTGGCAGCGGCCGTGGCCGCGAGCCGGTCGCGCAGGTGTGCGCGATAGGTCGCGCTCAGGGGCAGCAGCACAGCCAAGGCACCCATGAGGAGTATGACGGTCGCGTCGCGGAGCATCAGATCAAGCCCTTCTCTTTGTGTTGCCACAAACGTAACGGAGCCTCGGCTTTGTGTCAACACAATGGATCATCGCAGGGTGCGGATTGAACTATGTGCACGTCGAGTCCGTGAAGACGCATCCGGTCCACCGGATGATGCCGGTTCTGTCGGCGGTGCTCCGTAGGCTGTCCTGGACGGCGAGAGCGCGGACACGCAACGGACGGCAGGCATGGAGCACGACGAGATTGAGGCGCTGCGGGAGGGCACTCCGGCGTGGCGGCTGCTGCGGGCTGGCAATGCCGCCCTCGTCCTCTCTTTCCTTGGGCGCTACTTCGTCGAGGACAACCACGGTGCGGTGAGCTCGACCGAGCTGGCGGCAGCGCTCGATGACCAGCTGCACGCCCTCAACCTGGCCGCCCCCGACAGCCCCCGCTACCCGCGATCCGCAGCCGACTACCTGCAGGACTGGGCAGCCACCGAGAGCGGGTGGCTGCGCCGGTTCTATCCGAGCGGCTCCGACGAGGTGCACTACGAGGCGACCAGCGACCTGGAGAAGGCCTATGCCTGGGTGACTGGCCTGCGAGCCCGCTCCTTCGTGGGCACCGCCTCCCGGCTGGAGACCGTCTTTGCCCTGCTGCGCCAGATCGTGCGCGGCTCCGAGAGCGACCCGCAGGCCCGGCTCGACGAGCTGCAGCGTCGCCGCGCAGTGCTCGACGCCGAGATCGAGCGCGCCGAGGCGGGGGAGGTGGCGGTGCTCGACGCGACGGCCCTGCGGGAGCGCTATCAGCAGTTCGCCGGCACCGCCCGCGAGCTACTGTCCGACTTCCGTGAGGTGGAGGAGAACTTCCGCTCCCTCGACCGCGGTGCCCGCGAGCAGATCGCGTCCTGGGAGGGCAGCAAGGGTGAGCTGCTCGCCGACCTGGTCGGCAATCGCGCCGACATCACAGCGTCCGACCAGGGCCGCAGCTTCCAGGCTTTCTATGACCTGTTGCTGTCCGAGACCCGTCAGGACGAGCTGTCCGAGCTGCTGACCCGGGTCCAGTCGCTCGGCGAGCTCGACCCTGACCGGCGGATGCGCACCATCCACCACGACTGGTCCGACGCGGCTGAGCGCACGCAGCGCACCGTCCGGCAGATCTCCGAGCAGCTGCGCCGCTTCCTGGACGACCAGATCTGGCTGGAAAATCGCCGCGTCCTCGATCTCGTGCGTGCCGTGGAGGCTGCAGCCCTGGCCCTGCGTGACAGCCCTCCACCTGTCGGGCTGGATGTCGACGTCCCCGGTGTCGAGATCGCGCTCCCGCTCGAGCGACCGCTCTATGACGCGCGCCCGGCCGCCGAGGTCGACAGTCTGCTGGACCCGGACGCCGAGGCCGACGTCGACATCTCCGTCCTGTTCGGCCAGACCTTCGTCGACCAGGCACGCCTCGCCGAGCAGATCCGCTCGATCGTGCCGCCAGCGAGCACCGTGTTGCTGGACGACATCGTGAACTTCTATCCGATCGAGCAGGGCGCCGCGGAGATCGTGGGCTATCTCGCGCTGACCGACGACGACCTGGAGGTGATCATGGACGAGAGCCAGGAAAGCATCATCGAGTATGCCGACAGCACCGGTCCGCGCCGCGCTCGCCTTCCCCGAGTGAGCGTGAGGCGACGGTGAGGACACCTCAGGAGCAGGCAGTCGCCCACACGGGCATCCGCCTGATGCGCGGCGTGGTCTATCGCGAGGTCGACGAGGACGGCTGGACCCTGCTCGAGCGCCATGCCGCCCCGGTGCGGGACCACTTCAGCACCATCGGAGTGCAGGTGGTCATCGACGACGTCGAGGGCTACGCCTATCTGCGCAACGCCGACGAGGACGACACCGAGGAGCCACTGCCCCGGCTCGTGCGCCGCCGCAGCCTCACCTACAACGTCAGCCTCCTGCTTGTCCTGCTGCGCAAGCGGCTCGTGGAGTTCGAGGCATCCGGGGGCGAGGGCAAACTGGTGTTGACCAGGGACCAGGTCGTCGACATACTCCGTCTGTTCCTGCCCGACTCCAGCAACGAGGCGCGGGTGATCGACCAGGTGGACACCACCATCCGCAAGGCCGCCGAGCTGGGCTTCCTGCGCCAGCTGCCCCGCCAGCCCGGGCACTGGGAGGTGCGGCGCATCCTCAAGGCCTATGTCGATGCCCAGACCCTGGGCGATTTCGCCGGCAAGCTGACTGAGTATGCCGGCGCGCACCCGGGCGGCGACGATGGCTGATCTGCACCCGGGAGGCGACGATGACTGACGCCTTGTTCTCGACGGTGGAGGTCGCCTCGAGCGGCCGGGCCGGCTACCGCCTGCACCACCTGGAGGTGTTCAACTGGGGCACCTTCGACAAGCGCGTCTGGCGGATCACCGCCGACGGCGACACCACACTGCTGACCGGCGACATCGGCAGCGGCAAGTCCACCCTGGTCGACGCGATGACCACCCTGCTGCTGCCCGCCCACCGCATCTCCTACAACAAGGCAGCCGGGGCCGAGGCGCGCGAGCGGACCCTCCGCAGTTATGTCGAGGGCCACTACAAGTCCGAGCGGGTCGAGGCCACCGGTGCATCCCGGGCCATCGGTCTGCGCGACAACCGCTCCTACTCGGTCATCCTCGGCGTCTTCGTCAACGACGGTCACGACGAGACGATCACCCTCGCTCAGGTCTTTCAGCAGCGGGACTCCGCCGGCCAGCCCTACCGCTTCTATGTCACCGCAGGTCGCGAGCTGCGCATCGAGCCCGACTTCGTCGACTTCGGCAGTTCCCTAAACGACCTGCGCCGCCGGCTGCGTGACGGCGGGGTGGACCTGCACGACGACTTCCCGAGATATGCCGAGCGCGTCCGGCGGCTGCTCGGCATCCGGTCGGCACAGGCGATGGAGCTGTTCCACCAGACGGTGTCGATGAAGTCGGTCGGCAACCTCAACGAGTTCGTCCGCAACCACATGCTCGAGCCGGTCGACGCCGCTCAGCGGGTCTCCGACACCGTCGGCCACTTCGAGGACCTCACCAAGGCGCACGACGCGGTCAAGCGCGCTCGCGAGCAACTGGAGGCCCTCGAGCCACTGGTCGCCACGAGCATGAGGTATGACCAGGCCCTCGCCCGGCGAGAGGAGGCCGAGTCGCACCGCGAGGCGGTCCGGCTCTTCATCGCTGAGCGGCGCATCGACCTGCTCGGTGCCGAGATCGACGCCAACACCCGGGAGCGCGACACGCTGACCGGGCAGGCCACGGCGGTCAGGGAACGCCAGTTGGTGCTCGGGCGGGCCAAGGACGACCTCATCGAGGCCCGTGCCCGCGCAGGCGGCAACCGGGTCGCCGAGCTGGAGCGCTCCATCGCCCTCGCCCGCACCGAGGCCACCTCGCGCAAGGATCGCTGGGGTCGCTTCGACACGGCGGTCCGTGCCGCGGAGTTCGACCCGATCCACGACGGCGCCGCGTTCACCGCGACCCTGGCGCGAGTCGAGGAACTCACCGCAGAGCTGACCACCCGCAGGGAGGGGCTCGACGACGAGCGGGCAACCCTGCATGCCCAGAGAGCCGACCTGCTCAGGGACGCCGAGCGGGTCCGCACGGAGCTCATCAGCCTGGCCGGACGCACCACCAACCTGCCCAGCAGCCAGCTCGACGTGCGCGCGGAGCTCTGCGCGGGGCTCGGGCTGGAGGAGGCCGATCTGCCGTTCGCCGGCGAGCTCCTCGACGTGCGCGAGGAGTTTGGTCGGTGGCGCGGTGCCGCCGAGCGGGTGTTGCGCGGGTTCGCGCTGTCGCTGCTCGTGCCGCAACAGCACTACGACGCCGTCACCGCCTGGGTCGACGCCCACCGCCTCACCCACCGCCGCAGCGACGGCCGCGTGGCCGGCACCCGCCTCGTCTATGAGCGGGTGCCCGCACGGCGGGTCCGGCTGCAGCACGCCGACACCCCAGGGATTCTGCTGCTCGCCGACACCATCGAGACCGCGGACGGACCCTTCCACGACTATCTGCGGGACCAGCTCAGCCGCCGCGGCGACCACCGTTGCGTCGAGACGCTGGAGGAGTTCCGCCAGGAGCACCGCGCCGTCACCCTGCAGGGACAGGTGCGCTCCGGCGACCGCCACGAGAAGGACGACCGCTCCCACGTCGACGACCCGCGCAACTGGGTGCTCGGTTGGGCCAACGAGCGCAAGGTCACCGCACTCACCGACCAGCTGATCGGCCTCCAGCACCAGATCGAGCCACTCGACGAGCGGCTCACCGGGATCACGTCGGAGGCGGGCGACATCGCAGCCCGCCTCGGTGGGCTCAGCCAGTTGTCGGCATACGGCTCCTGGGAGGAGCTCGACTGGGCCGGGGCGCAGGCGAGGGCGGAGCACGACGAGCGGGAACGGGCCCGGCTCGTCTCCGGGTCCTCCGAGCTCGCCGAGATCACCCGGCGGCTGGAGGACAACGACCGGCAGGCCACGTCGCTCGCCGAGGAACTGGCCGGGCTCACCGGTCGGATCAGTGTTCGGGAGGACCGGATCGACCGGGCGCAGACCGCCCGAGCGCGTGACGAGACCTTTCTGAGCACCCAGGGTGACGAGGTCCTCGCCCGGGCGCGCACGGCATACGCAGCACTCGAGGAGCGACTGGGAGCGGATCTGCCCCAGGACGCCGACTCGTGCGCCCCGGCCCAGGAGGCGCTGACCAGCGACCTGCAGACCCTGATCGACCGGATCGGGCGGGAGATCGGTGGCTACACGCAGAGCCTGTTGCACTACATGAGTGAGGTGCGCCGGCGCTGGCCCGAGGCGACGACCGAGATGGACGCCAGCGTGGAGGCGCGCGCTGACTACCTGGCCTTTCACGAGCGGGTGTCCCTCGATGACCTGCCGAAGTTCGAGGACGAGTTCAAGCGTCAGCTCAACACAAACACGATCCGCGAGCTGGCCCAGTTCAACAGTTGGCTGCGTCGACAGTCTGAGGAGATCCACGGCCGCGTCGACCGGATCAACGAGGCGCTCGGGGCGATCCCCTACAACGAGGGTCGCTTCATCCGGTTGGAGAGCGAGCGGACGATCAACACCGAGATCCAGGCGTTTCGCACCGACCTGCGTCGAGCGACCGACGACACGATCGGCGCGGATGGGGATCAGTACTCCGAGCAGCGCTTCCTCGATGTGGAGCGGCTCATCGAGCGGTTCCGCGGACGCGAGGGGCACACCGACTCGGACCGGGCGTGGACGCGACGGGTGACCGATGTGCGCAACTGGTTCACCTTCTCGGCCTCCGAGCGGGACCGAGAGACCGACGAGGAGTGGGAGCACTACCGCGACTCCGATGGCAAGTCCGGAGGTCAGAAGGAGAAACTGGCCTACACGATCCTGGCGGCCTCGCTGGCCTATCAGTTCGGGCTGGAGTGGGGTGCCGAACGCTCGCGGGACTTCCGGTTCGCCGTGATCGACGAGGCCTTCGGGCGCGGGTCAGATGTGTCCACCCGATATGCGCTCGACCTGTTCGCCAAGCTCGGTCTGCAGCTGCTCATCGTGACGCCACTGCAGAAGGTGCACGTCATCGAGCCCTATGTGAAGGCCATCGGGTTCGTCGACAACCCAACCGGGAGCTACTCGCGGTTGCAGACGCTGACCATCGAGGAGTTTCAGGAGGTCCGCGCCCAGCACGCGGTGGGGTCGCTGGCCGGGGCCGGCGGATGACACGGTCGGGGTCTGCCAGATTGTCGCGATCCACGGTGTCTGCGTGGTCCACGGTGGCCGACATCCGGGCCGTGGTGCGGCGACGGTGGGACGACGGCACGCTGCTGCGGGCCCACGCGGCGGGGGAGTCGTTCCCGGTGGTGCAGGTGCCCCTGCGGCGTCCTCGCGCCTCGCAGATCGGTGATGACCTGGGTGCGGTCCGAGACTGGGTCGCCGCGATCGACGCCGGCTCGCGGGGTGGCGCGCACTTCGCGGTGGTGCTGGAGACGGTTGGTGGCAGGGTCATCGGTCGCAATGAGTTGCCCAGTCGTGCCGTCGTGGCTGACTTTGCGCCGGCGTGGGCGCTGCTGGGGGTGTCAGGTGAGGTGCGGGAGCTCGACCGGATCCTGACGGTGGTGGCCGACGAGCCGGTCCTGCGGGAGTGGGTTGCGGCGAACCCGCTGAAGGCGCTGGCTGTGGGGCCGTCCTGGGACGGGGTGCTGGGGTCCTACCGTTGGCTCGGCGCTGCGCGAGACAGCGGACGCTATCTGCGGGAGGTCGATGCGCCGGGTGTGGACACCAAGTTCATCGACCAGCACCGCGCCCTGCTGGCGCGGCTGCTCGGTGTCCCGGCGAGCTCGGCCGGATTTGTGACTGCGCTCGGCCTGCGCGGCAAGCCGGAGCTGGTGCGGCTGCGGGTCCATCCGTCAGTGGGTCTTGCCGATGGCTTCTCCGAGCTCGGGCTGCGGGTGGAGGAGCTGGCCGCAGCCGACGTGCGGGTGCGGACCGCGATCATCGTTGAGAACGAGATCAGCTATCTGAGCGTGCCCGTCCCAGCTGGCGGTGTCGTGGTGTGGGGCAAGGGATTCGAGGTCGACAGGGCTGGCTCCCTCCCGTGGTTGCGCGAGGCGGAGGTCTATTACTGGGGTGATCTGGACACCCACGGCTTCGCGATCCTGAGCCGGCTGCGGGCCTGGCTGCCGCACGCGGAGTCGGTGCTGATGGACCGGCAGACCCTGCTGCAGCACCGGGATCGATGGGGCACTGAGCCGACGCCGACGTCCGCGCGGCTGCAGCGGTTGACGCCTGATGAGGAGGTGCTCTACTCCGACCTCGTGTCCGACCGGTTCGGTGAGCGCGTTCGGCTTGAACAGGAACGGATCGACTGGGCCTGGGTCGAGGGTCGGTTGTCGCGGGTTGTGGTCAACAACTGAGTGCTCGAGAGCACGCCGCAGCACGTCGGTTTCGAGCACGGCGCTCATCTTCGCGATCCCGACAACATCACCCGCTACGTGATGTGTGCGTCTCCGTGACGGCGTGGACATGACCCTCTTGGCAGCCCACCCGAAGAGCGTACAGTTCTCTGTACAGAGAGGATATGCATGAAGACTATGAGTTACACCGAGTCGCGAGCACGTTACGCAGAAGTGCTGGACGGCGTCACCAACGACCGTGAAGAGGTCGTCATCACGCGCGCCGGCCACGAGCCGGTCGTCATCGTCTCTCTGGCGGACTACGAGTCGCTACGTGAGACGGCCTACCTCATGCGCTCACCCGCCAACGCCCGTCGGCTGCTGGACGCCATGGAGCGGCTGGAGGCTGGCCGGGGGCGGTCGCGCGAGCTGGTCGAGACGGACTGACCGAGTGCTGCTGGTCTGGGACGAGAACGCCTGGGAGGACTGCCTTTGGTGGCAGGCGCAGGACCGCACAGTGCTCAAACGCATCAACCTGCTCCTGAAGGACATCCAACGCAACGGCAACGAGGGGATCGGCAAGCCTGAGGCGCTGGAACACGACTTTGCCGGCTACTGGTCGCGCCGCATCACCGACGAGCATCGGCTCGTGTACAAGATCGCTGGGGCCGAGGTCCGAGTCGCCGCCTGCCGCTACCACTACGGATAAGCACCCATACGCAGCTACTAGACACTTCCGGTAGGGCCGGCGTCCGGCCAGCCTCGGTCCAGGCGCCCGGCAGGATGCTCCCAGCAGTCACACGCAAGTCATACTTGACATGACAACTAATTCCTGTCATTGTATTGATTGAAGGAACAACCACTCGACGCAAGGACACAAAATGGGCCTGTTCAACCGCTCCACGAAGACCACCACCCCCGAGGCTGCGACCGTCGTCTCTGAGCCAAGCACGAGCTTCGTCTCGGACCTCGCCGGCGACTACGTGCTCGACCCGAGCCACACCCGCCTCGGCTTCTCGGCCCGGCACGCGATGGTCACGAAGGTTCGCGGCAACTTCGAGGACTTCGAGGGAACGGCCCACGTCGATACCACGACCCCTGCCAACTCCAAGGTCGATGTGACTATCCAGGCGGCGTCCGTCACCACGGGCAACCAGCAGCGCGATGGCCACATCAAGACCCCCGACTTCTTCGACATCGAGAACCACCCGACGATCAGCTTCACCTCCACCAACGTGAAGCGCGACGGTTCCGAGTGGGCCATCACTGGGGACCTCACGATCAACGGTGTCACCAAGCCCGTCACAATCGACTTCGAGGAGACCGGATCGGCGAAGGACCCTTACGGCAACACCTGCATCGGGTTCGAGGGCGCCACGACGATCGACCGCACCGACTGGAACCTAAACTTCAACGCGACGCTCGAGACTGGCGGCGTCCTTGTGGGCGAGAAGGTCAAGCTCGAGTTCGACATCTCGGCGATCGCCCAGGCCCCGGCCGTCGCCTGATCTCATCTGCCGGCAGTAGCACTGCTCTGAAGGGCGTGGACCCAGAGGTCCACGCCCTTCAATCGCGCTGGTGCCCGGGATTGGCACCCAGCGCCTCGCGAATGACTCGCCGGGAAACCTCTACCGACACTTCGGATCAACCAACTTCCCGGACCCGCACCTACGCGCTACCTGCGCCACGGCCCGGCCACCTCGTCAACGCGCAGGAGCCGTCAAGGTGCAGCACCCCACCGGGCGAACGACCTTGACGGCGACAAGTGCCGGCGCACACTGAAGGGAGCCGGAAGGGCGCGTGTTGGGGATCTCCGACTCGCGGGGGATCCGGGCGTCTGCGTCGCCTGCCGCCGGGTTCAGATGTCGCGTAGGCGCTCGGCCAACGGCGCGAGTTGGTGATCGCGGAGGTCAAGAATCAGGTCAGGGTTTACGCGGAAGTATTCGTGAACGACGATGTTGCGCAAGCCTGCGATCGCCGCCCACGGGACATCGGGCATTCGATCTCGTGTCTCGCTCGGCAGGGAGCGGACCGCCTCACCGATGACGGCGAGATTGCGCAGGACAGCGTCATAGGCCATCGGGGCGAACTCATCCGACTGCAGTTGAGGTTTGAGTCCAGGCAACGCTGGACCGCCTGGAGGATGTCGGCGAACCGTTCTTGTTCAGATCGGGTCTGGTTTGCGTCTGACTTCGCGATAGAGACTGGCGTGTCTATCAGACAACATCCGACGGGTCCTCCAGCCCTCACAGGAGGATCAGGTCATGTCCGAGAACGAGTCCACTTCGGCGCCACGGAAGCGTCGGGTGTTAGCGAGCGCGACGAGGCTCTGAAACCTCCGACCCTACGCCGACCCAACACCGCGTCCGGTCGCGGCGCTATGACGCGGCTCCGATTCGCGCTTCGAGCCAGTCCGCGATCTGCGGAACGTCCAGTCCGCCGGCGGCCGCCCCGAGCATCATCTGCTCCGCCTCGTCGACGGTGTAGGTCAGATCGCGGCCATTGAGGAGGCAGAAGACTCGAGCGGCCGACCAGGCAAGGCGTTTGTTGCCGTCCACCAGGGCGTGATTGCGGACCAGGGAATGCAGCAGCGCCGCGACCTTGTCCTCGAACGCCGGGTAGGCGTCGTCGCCGAACACGGTGGTCATCGGCCGGGCGGCAGCCGCGGCAAGCAGACCCGGGTCCCTCACCGCGACGTCGTCGAGCACCCCGGATGCGATCTCCAGAAGGTCCTCGACCGAGAGGTAGTCCAGCTCCTCGGCGCTCACCGACTCAGTCGCTCGAGCAGCTCGCTGTCCTCGCTGCGGACTCGGTCGATCGCGGCCCTCAGTCGCTGGGGACGCTCTGAGACGTACTGAGCGATCGCGGCCCGAGCGACCTCCTGCATGGAACGCCCTTCCTGCTCGGCCTTCTTGCGCAGGGCTTCGCTCTCAGCGTCGGTCAGCCTCAGGTTCATCGCCATATCTGAATGGTACCGCAGCGGTACCATGACGCTCAGGAACTGTGCGACGTCAGGTTCAGGGGCCCCGCTTCGCGGCGGTAGGACGCACCTCCGGAACGGGCGACGGGCGGCATGTGAGTCCACTTATGCATGATTGTGGTGCTTGTGGTTCTACTCCATCGAGCTGGATACTGTGCCATGACTATCACTGATGGTGGAGCGAGCAGCGTGGTGCTTGATCCAGGGGGCCAGGCTGACTCGCGATCGTCCTTGAGTCGCTGGAGGCAATCCAAGAGGGCAGTCGTTGGGGTGCTGCTCGGAGCTGTGGTACTCGGGACCGGATGGTGGTGGTCGCACCCAAATGTTTATGGCGACGTCGGTGACGAGTTCGGTGCGCGCCCGGAAGCGCTCATGTCGGTGTACGTGGCCATGGTGGAGGAGCCAGACCTCGGGCGCGTCACAATCATCAACGCCGAACCTCGCGTGCATGTCTTTGGCGGCGAGGCGCAGGCTGACGTCCTGCTGTGCAACGCAGCTCGGATTGGCATCGTTTACGGCGACGACGTGGAGAGTCAGTGCTTTCCACCGGGTCAGCAGCGAGATGACGCCAGTTGGGACCAGGTGGTACTCAAGGTCACTCCGCTGGGGGCTGGCACGGTAGTAGTGGTCGACGGGATCGACCTGACGTACAAAACCCAGTTTCAAAGAGGGTCAGAACACACTGGCTCGACTGGCGCCATCGTGTTCCCGAACGAATAGGCAGATGCCGGGCGGCCTCCTACCTCCGTCGCCGCCAAGACACCTACGCGGCAGAGTAGAGGCGCTCAGCCAGAAACGATGTCTAGCTCGAAGCCCTCTACGTTCTCAATGAGCAGGTTCCGGACCGACCGGACATCGGCAGACGATCGAGATCCCCGAACTCGGGTAGTCCGTAGTGGGCGGATCGCGGCGAATTGACGCGCCTTCGGAGCTTCCAGCGTGGCGTGTGAGGGGGCTGGAACTGCTGACCTCTAGGTCGCTCACTCACGACCCTGGAGGGAGGTAAGCCAGCGGTGAGCTGACGACGCGGCTTTTGCGTGGTCCGGGTCGAGGGTGGCGAGCCGGCCCAGGATGACACGGGTGTCGACGAGGTCGGCACGGACAAGAGCGGCAACGAAGTTGCGGTCTTTCTCGCGCAGGGCGCAAAGCTTGGCCACACACAGATCTTCCTTGTCCAGGCACCATCCCGTGAACTGCGGATCGCCCCCTGGGGCAGCGGTGTTCGCATTAGTGACGGGCACCAAGCGGTCACGCCATCCGGGCGGGAGAACCGATGTCTGCAGGTCGACCCCGTCGATGCTGAATCCGTGCAGATCCTCGAAGGGTGAGAACTCTCCTGCTACGCCCTCGATGAGATCGGCGAGGCGAGCGGTCTCGTCGTTGTCTGCGGCGATGGGCAGAATGTCGACCTCCATCGACATGGTCGCTGCCGCGGGGAGTTCCCCCTCTACGATTGAACCCAGGATCGCTTGCGAGCCGACGACGATGACGTCCGGGTGACCGATGATCTGACATGCCGTCCGGATGGCGTGTTCGAGTTGATCCCGGCGCATCAACCCACCTGCGCCAGCACCTCGGAGCGCTCCTGCTCTGACAGCAGCCCACGCATGGGAGAGACCTCACGCATCTCGATGGAGTCCCGATCGAGACCCGTCGACACGCGCTTGAGGCCGGGGAGGTCCCTAGTGTCGACCAGAACCTGCCAGCGATGCAGGTTCCGCTCATGCGGTTCCCCGGTCACTCCCCTGCGCAAGCGCGACAGATTGCCCTGGATAACCGGCTCCAACACGTCCAGGGTGTCGCGCGTCAGACGCGAGGAGATCCTCCGGTGCAGCAGCCACGACCGGCGCTCCGAGCGAGTGAGCTCAGGCTCGACAACGCTGCGGACAACCTCCAACCGTCGCCCCATGCAGGACAGCAGGCGATCAAGCTGCTCGTCGCTCAGATCGACACGTCCGGACAGGAACTGACTGATGCTTGGCTGATGAACCCCGCTCAGCCTGGACAACTCGCTCTGGCCGGTGCCCGTCTCACGCATCACCAGCTCCAACACGTTCCCGCGGTCACTCATGCCCCCTACTATAGCAAATCTTGCTATAGTAGGGGAACGGATGGTGAGCCCGGTCAGCACGAGGGGACATGACCCCATCCTGACGCACAGGGACCATCCGAATGCCTCTAGGCTCGCAGCATGAAGCCAGCCCCTCGGCAGGTAGCCGAAACCGTGACTCAGATCCTCCGGTCAGCCTGGCCGCAGGGTCTCGATGAGGGACTCCTATGGCTGGACGCGATGGCAATCCAGACCGACACGGCCACGGAGACACCCCGGAGACGATCCTCTCGTTCCTGGCATATGGCCTCTATGCCCACGTGGGGTACGGCGAGAGCGGGTTGGGGCACTTACCAGGACCGGTTCGCCGACGTTTTCTGGTTCCTCTGGGACGACGAAAGCTCCGAGCGCGTCCTTCACGCGGCGACCGAACTGGCTGACCATCTCGCCGACGCCCTCGGTGAACCGACAGAGACCACAGAACCGACACCACTGAGCGGAGGGACCTGGTGGTGGCAACTGGAAGGACACAGCATCGAGATGTATGCCTACACCGACGCCCGAACGCCCGATGGCCACCCGACAGGGCCGCCCTGCGTGCAGCTGTCCGTCGACCTGCGAGAGGTGTCAGATCCTCGCGAAGCCGAAGCGCGTCGGTTGCAAGGAGCGCCGGGGTTTGGATAGTGCCGTCAAGCGCGACCTGCGGCAAAGTAGTGCGTCTCCCAGCCATCCCGCGGACGTCGGCGTGCCAAGATGAGTGATGGTCGATACGAGCAGCTGGGGAGTCGCCGTTGCCGCCAGGGCTGGTGCTTTGGCCGTGCTGCTTGGCCTCGCGGGCTGCAGTTTGGACGCCGGCGATCCTGAGCCCCAACTGACGTCCGCACCCGACACCGCGGTAATCAATGCCGCCTACGGTGCTCCCGACTCGCGACAGCTTGAGCTCGCAGTCAATTCCTGCAATCGCGATCCGCAGGCGGAGGTCGAGGAGTCAGGCTCTGATATCCGCGTCACCATATCGCTGGCGGGCGTCGACTCTGGCCTCGACTGCCAGGATTCGGTCAAGGTCGAGCTCGGTTCGCCACTCGACGGGCGCCGCGTCATTGACGCCGTCAACGGCCAGCCGGTGCCGGTTCAACCAGCCGAGTAGCAAGCGACATGCGGCAAAGGCGGATGCCTGCCGAGAGGGAGGCCTACCCCTGTGATGCTCGTCGTTGAACGTGGTCTCGACGGGCGGGTCAATCGGTCTGCGGGACGCGGGCCTGCATGACGGTGTTCTTCAGACGCATCTTGCGACCGTAGCTCCGCGACAACCAGAGGCCTGGCAGTATGACCCTGTTGAGCGCCGCGAGGCGCCGCTTTGCTCGTCTGCCGAAAAGTTAGGAGCACCATTGCTGGCACTGGCTGTCTTGTCGGGGTTCGCCACTGGCCTTTTCGCCGGCTTTGGGCTGCAGCAGGTGCTGGGGCAACTCGGACGGTCGGGGTTCGTCCTGGACGGCGGCGATCAGGGGTGGAATGCCGGTGCGCTCATCATCGTGGTGGCGGCCGTGGTCGTCTTGGTCGTTCCGACTCTGCGTCGGGCCGGCGCCGGTTTCGTCCTGGGTCTGGTGCTGGGTGGCCTGGCTCAGCTGGTGTTCTTCCTGTGGTTGTTCTCATCCCTTCGTTGACCACGAGACAGGGTTCGCCACGGGGCAGTGTCCATTCGGTGATGGCTAACCGGCGCGCCAGATACGGTGAACACCACCATTTTCTGAGCGGCAGAGAAGTGCTCCGCGAAACCCCCGAGCCACGCGGGACCGACCGACCGGCGGCATGACAGTACGTCCCGACTGCTGAACGGTCCTATGGTCGGGACCATGCCTCGAGTCGTCTTCATGTGTGGTCCCGCCGGCTCCGGCAAGTCGACGGTGGCGCGTCGCTTGGAGGCCGGCGGGATGACGCGGCTTTCTTACGACCAGGAGGCGTGGAATCGCGGACTACGAGACATGCCGTTGTCTGACGAGGCCCACGAGCAGATCAGCGCCGACCTGCGTCAGCGCCTGATCCAACTCCTCGACCGTGGGCAAAACGTCGTTCTGGACTTCTCGTTCTGGTCCCGGTCGATGCGCGAGGAATGGCGTCGGCTCGTGGCCGAGTACGGCGTCATTGCGGAGACCATCTATATGGCGACTGATAAGCAAACCTGTCTGAACCGCTTGCGAGCCAGAGCTCGCGCGCACGAGGACGACTTCATCATCACCCACAGCATCGCAACTGAGTACTTCGATCACTTCGAGCCACCCACTGACGACGAAGGGCCCCTGACCGTGCAGCGGTGAACTTAACTCCCACGTAGTCCGTCCGCGCGCGTTCAACGCGGCAGAGTAGTGCGCTCGCGAACGCTCGAAGTCCGGGGCCGGCAGTCCCCTCAGGTGGCCCACGTGGTCCGGCGCCAGACGACCGCGGCGTTGGGGTCGCCGCTCCGAGACGGTTCAACGCTCACGACGGTCCAGCCCTCTCGTTCGTAGAACTTGGCGGCCTCGGTGTTCCCGGCGAAGTGCTCGACAAGGACGTGGTCGGTCACCCTTCGGAGGGGTTCGATGGCTTGCTGCAGTAGATCTGCCCCTATGGACTGCCCGCGAAACTCAGGCGCCAGATACAGCTTCCATACGACGTGGTCTTCGCCCAGAACACCGATCTGCACCACTCCTATGATCTTCTCGCCCTCGACTGCGACATGGACGCGACTGGCTTCGACGGCCGGCTTCATCCGCTCCGTCGTCCACCACTGCAGTTGTGCTCGTGCGCCTTCATGGCCGAGGATCGGAGCGTAGTGAGCAGGGACGACGTCGAGCGCGAATCGCTCGATGGCGGAGAGGTCGTCAAGGCGGGCCAGGCGAATAGTTACAGGCATACCTCAAGGTATGACGGGTGGGCGCCCTCGGTGTCGGGAGCTGCTGTCTGGACCACAGCCGACGAGTGACCCCCGACGGATTTCAGCACGAAGCAGGCGTCCGACCTGCGGCAGATGAGTGTGTACCGGCGGGGCGTCATCGTCATCGCGGTTTGGGCGCGGCCCGCTGCCACCAGTCTCTGGGCGGGTCCTCACGGACGAAGCGGGCGGTGATCTCGACGTTCCCGAGGTTGCAGAACTTCCACAGTTCCTTCGCGGCTCGGGAGTACCGAAAGAGAACCTGATCCACGTCGAAGGCGTCAATTTCACCAGCGCGGAACTTGTCAATCACTTCCCCGACATGCGCGACCAGGCCGGACAACTCCGCCTCGTGATAAGCGGCGACGTCCTCCCGGGCCTTTCGCTGTTCCGACTTGCTGGACACTCTCGGAAGGCTACCCGCGGACCGGCCAGACTTGTGCGGCGAGGAAGATTCATGGTTGCCTCCGCCGATGCGTGTCTTCTCCGTCGACGAGCGCGACAGTTCCTGGGAGCTACCCGCACCGCGCTTCCGCGTGTACCTGCACGGCAGCGAGAGGGATGCGACATACGGCTGGACTGCTACGTACGACATCCTCGACGCCGATGTCCTCCAGGCCATCGACTGGGCCCAACGCCAAGCGGGTGACCAACGCACCTACGCCGTGGCCCTGGTGTACGACGATGCCACACATGAGCGCCTCAACCCAGGTCATGGGCGTGGACTCGTCTGGCTCCTGGGCCGGGACGGGAACGACATCCCCCACGATGAGCCTGCCCTGGCTGCGGCTCAGCAGCGGATGCTGAGGCGCAGGCACGATCCGGTGCGCGTTCCTGAGGCGGACCGGGCACCAGCCGACCTCGAAGTCGGCGACCCACCCACGCCCTGATCCCGTACACATCGCGGGATACCAGTGTCCCGCGGAAGGACCTCAAGCCAGTTCTAAAGAGCCCGACCGGCGGCAAAGTCGGATGGTTGCTTCACAATCTCCGACGGAGGGTTCGTACCCCAGCAGCGATCAGTAGGGCCACAACGGCGCCTGTCCAGTTGCTCACGAGGTCACCCGACTGACATGAACGACCAAGGGCGGGCAACAGGTACTGGACCAACTCGATGACCGGCGGAGTCAGGCACGCAAGACCGACACCAATGAAGAAGCTGCGCCCGGGCAACGCCGTGGTGGCAAGTCCCAATGCGAAGAAAACCCAAACGTTTAGGGCGTCATGGTTCAGCGTGAACAGCCGGCTCGGTTGGATTGGTGTCCAGTCACGTAGCGCACACGAGCCGCTGTCTGCGTAGCTGCCGCTCGGGGTAACGGTGATCAGAAGGATGCCTACCAAACGCTGAGGAACACGGTCCATCCGGCAACGCCGCGCTTACCGCTACGCAGGGAGAGCGCGACAACAGAAGCGCCCGCGACCGCGGCAAAAGCCCCGGCGATGAGGGCCCATGTTGGCAGCGACCGCGCATAGACCCCGAGCATGCAGTAAGACTCTCACCACGGACTCTTGTGCACCGACACCAACACCCCTTGTCGAAGCGGCATGACACGCGCCCAGCGGCAGAAGCCGATGTTCCGAAGCCGTCGACCAGGGTCTACTCCACCCGATCGATTTCGCAGGTGTCGAGCAGGCGAGCGAGGTAGCTGTAGGCGGCCAGGCGTTCCATGGCTTCTTGCTCGCTGAGCTCGTCTCGTGTGTGCGTGGTCACGTTCCGAACGGTCAGGTTGAGCCCCGTCGCCAGCCCGTTCAGCGACTTGGCGAGAGGTTCTAGACCTCCCCGCATGCTCTTCGTCGTCTTGTCTTCCAAATCTCCCGGCCAGCGCAATTTTGGCCGGCCAGGCTCGGCTTCCCCGCTGGACAGGGTCTGCTGCCAGAACGGAGTGTCATCAATGTCGTTGCGCCCTAGCCGTTCTTTCCAATGCACCGTGAGGGCCTCTGCCGCTTCCCTGACAGCAACGCGGTATTGGTGAGAGGTCCAATGCGCTGCTGCCCCGGCCCACACCACGGGATGCATGAGTGCGGGTGAGAAGGCGGGAACGTCGGTAGTCGCCGCGGCCTCAGCGTCGGTAATGAGCGCTGCGAGACGGCCGCGAACGGTGGCAGCAACGGTGCGCACCTCCCTGGGGGTGAGCAGCGCCTTCGGGTTGCGCATCATCGACCAGTTGGCGATCGGGTCGATCACCCCGATTCCTTGGACCGCTATGTAGGAGCCAGTGACGCTGACCGCGCTCGATGCGGGACCAGCAGCCTCAGCGACGGCCAACTCCAGCTTGCGCACCTTCGCCTCATCTTCGCCGTCTTTCGTCCAGACCGTCGGGAAGAGACCGCGCGAGGAAAGGTGATCTGTTTCGACTTGGGTGTCCATCCAAGTCTCAAACGCGCTCTCGAAGTCGATCACACACGCGTTCAGCCTCTTGAGGTAGTCCACGGAGTAGTTGGCCATCGCGCCAGTCTGCCGTCTTCGCCCGACAGACCCGCCCGCCGACGACGGCACAGTCGGTGGAGGTGCCGAACGCGGCAGCAGAGTGCGCACGCCGTGGAAGGATGGAGGCGTGACTGGACGCAGGATGACACTGCTGGCTCTGCTGCTGACGTCCATGGTGTCCCTTGTCGGGCTGGCGTGGAGTTCCTTTCGTCTGTATTTCGCGGTCAGCTGCGTCGTCAGCCTTGGGCTGGCCGTCGCGCTTCTCGTTAGGGATAAGCAACCACCGCGCGATCGGGTGACTGATGGTTACGACCCTTGTCCCCGGTGTGGATCCTTAGCGGTCGAGCGTGCGGCAGACGAAATTCGCTACATCCCCTCGCCGGCTGGGGACATGGTGCGTCACTACGTGCGGTGCTCGGACTGCGGAGACGAGTTCGAAAGCAGGGTCGGAGGCGGCGGGTTCTGATGCAGGGCGGGCGAGCGGTCCGCCCGCAGCCGCGCTCCGCGGCAAAGTCGGACGCGCCGCAGGCTCGCGTTATCCGTGAGGCAGGAGCGCGCTCATCAGTCGCGCGCCCTGGGGTAACGACGACGACTACAGGGCGAGGAGGAAGCTGACCGGGTTGATGTCGAGCACGAGCAGCAGCGCGCTGCCGGCCGCGACGGCGCCGACCAAGGCAGTCATGACCCCTACCGTGATCGGGTGCCAGCGCTGGGCTCGCGTCCTGTTGGCCAGGCACACCATGGCGAACGCGACCGCCACGTTGACCGTCACCCCGACAAGGAAGGCGCTGACGTAGTTGTCGAATCCCGGGGCGACGACTTCCGCCTGTGGTCGCAGTACCTCAAAGGTGCCGTAAGTCAGTGCGTGCATGATGAGCAGTCCCCATGTGAGCAGCCCTAAAACTGTCGTCGTCAGGACGACGAACCCCAAGGTCCACCACACCGGGGCCAGACTCCGGCGCGGATCGGCCGAAGCAGACGGCACCGCACGCACCCGCTGCAGTGTAGGGCCCTGCCGTTGATTGCGTTGACACCCGGACCGCTACATACAACACGTTGCGGCAGTACAGGACGAGTGCCCCAAGCCCCGCCTCTACGTACGCTGGGGAGTCAACCGCGCACCGTCTTGGGGGGAAGGAGTCGAGTGATGATCACCATCGGCGAGAAGGTGGTGGCCCGTGGACGCTTAGTCGAGCGGGATGATCACGAGATCTGCTTGGGGTTCTGGGGAGGGGGAGAGTGGCCGTGGCCTGACGGCGTCCGTGTACCGCGTGAGTATCCGGCGGTTCAGCTTCTGGCTAGCGCTGCGCCGGACCTCCTCCCGCTTCGAGGCAGAAACGTCGAGGTGCGAGGGCGGTGGGACGCAGAGGGACGGATCCGAGTGGACCAAGCGAGCCCAGCGGAAAGGTCGACCCCGAGTACCCCCACACCGCTCTCTGACCGAGCAGAGACTGGTGCTAGGCCTGCCCGGAAGCGCAGCGAGCGGATGGCCGCTGTCGAGGATCCGCTGTTCCGGTCTGGAGATTTACTCTGGCGTTTCCTCGCCCACGACGGGCAGGTTCGTGGTGCGGTGATCAGGCAGCGCGGCAGCGACCCGAAGCCTTTCGATGAGCTCCTTCAGGTCTACGCCCAAGAACGCCCTGGCGTTCCCGTCACGGTGCACGAGAGCCGTCACACGTGGCAGGAGTTGGAAGATGCCCAAGCCGCGCTGGTCGGCTTACCCGACCACCAGAAGGCGTCTGTCGGAATGGGTCTGAACCAGGATGGCACGGACGTGCGTTTGACCGTGGGTCTCCTGTACCCCACCGAAGAAATCTTGGCCACCTTGAACGACCTACCGGAAGGGATCGTCCATGTGAACTACCTCGTACGGCCGGTGCGCGGGGTACCTGAGCCCGCCTGACACCATGCGGCAGATGAGTGCATGCCGAGCAGCCCGCAAGCGCTCCGGCGGTGGGCCCGGTGGCGACGTATGGCTAACGGGCGGGAGTTGAACCGTGACTGCTATGTGGCGAGGTCTGCTGGGCCAGAACAATGAGGGGTGCCGGCACCGACCCCGCAAGGTGCGCTATTATCGCCGGATGACGATGACATCGGACGGCATGAGCGTGCCGGCGGCGCCTGCAGGGAGTGACGGGCTGGTGGTGGCGGCGGCGCTGTTCCACGGCCTGTCGGACCCTTCCCGGCTGGCGATCCTGCAGCACCTGACCCTGGGCGAGCACCGCGTCCGGGACCTCACAGAGCATCTGGGGCTGGCGCAGTCGACGGTGAGCGCGCACCTGGCGTGCCTGCGCGACTGCGGCCTGGTCGTGTCCCGGCCAGAAGGCCGCGCCTCGATGTTCTCGCTGACCAGTGCGCCCGAGTTGCTGGGCGTCCTCGACGCCGCGGAGCGGCTGCTCGCCTCCTCGGGGTACGCGGTGGCCCTGTGCCCGAACTACGGCGTCGGGACCGAAGGCAATCCCGCCCCGGACCAGCTGCGAACCCACGCCGGGCAGGAGGAGGGGGTGTGAGCGGCCAGGAGACCCCGCAGCGGGAAGTCCTCGTGGACGCGTGCGGGTGCGAGATCGCCCCGCCGCCTCCCACCGGCGGTGGTGAGGTCGAGGAGCCGGTCACCCGGCTCTGGCAGGTGCGCGAGGTACAGCTGGGTCTGCTCTCCGGTGCATTCCTGGGGGCCGGGTTCCTCGCCGGGCTCGCGGGTTGGGCGATCGCGGAGCTGGTGCTGGCTGCCGCGGCGCTGCTGGTGGGCGGGTCCACGTTCGTCCCGGGTGCGCTGCGACGACTGGCGCGCGGCAAGCTGGGTGTCGGCCTGCTGATGACGATCGGCGCCGTCGGGGCGACCCTGCTGGGGCAGGTGGAGGAGGCCGCCGCGCTGGCGTTCCTGTTCTCCCTCAGCGAGGGCCTGGAGGAGTACTCCCTGGCCCGGACCCGGCACGGCCTGCGGGCCCTGCTGGACCTGGTGCCCAAGGAGGCGACCGTGCTGCGCGGCGGCCGCGAGCTCCTGGTCGACCCCGGACAGCTGGTGATCGGGGACGTCATGGTGGTCCGGCCGGGGGAGCGGCTGGCGACCGACGGGAGGGTGCGTACCGGCCGCAGCAGCCTGGACACCTCGGCGATCACCGGCGAGTCCATGCCGGTGGAGACCGGACCTGGTCAGGACGTCTTCGCCGGGTCGATCAACGGCACCGGCGCCCTCGAGGTCGAGGTCACCTCCACCGCGCAGGACAACTCCCTGGCCCGCATCGTGCACGTGGTGGAGGCCGAGCAGTCCCGCCGCGGCGCCACCCAGCGGCTGGCCGACCGGGTCGCCGGCCCGCTGGTGCCCGGCATCCTGGTCGCCGCAGTCTTGACGGTCCTGCTCGGGGCCCTGCTGGGTGACCCCTCGGTCTGGGTGCACCGCGCCCTGGTCATGGTCGTGGCGGCCTCTCCCTGCGCCCTGGCGATCTCCGTGCCGGTCACCGCGGTCGCCTCGATCGGCGCGGCCAGCCGCCGCGGGATCCTGGTCAAGGGCGGCGCCGCGATGGAGGCCCTAGGCAGGGTGCGCACCGTCGCCCTGGACAAGACCGGCACGCTGACCCGCAACCGGCCGGCCGTGATCGACGTCGCCACCGCACCGGGCCACGACCAAGGCCAGGTGCTGGCGTGGGCGGCCGCGCTGGAGGCCCGCAGCGAGCACCCGCTCGCCGCCGCCATCCTGGCCGCCACCGACCAGGTCCCCGCCGCCCAGGACGTGGAGGCGGTCGTCGGCGCCGGGCTGGTCGGCACCGTCGACGGCGCGCGGGTCCGGTTGGGCCGGCCCACCTGGATCGAGCCCGGTCACCTCTCCTCGGCCGTGACCGGTATGCAACAGGCCGGCGCGACCGCGGTCGTGGTCGAGGTCGACGGCCACCCGGTCGGCGCCATCGCCGTCCGGGACGAGCTGCGGCCGGAGGCGACCGAGGTCATCTCCCGGTTCCGCGACCACGGCTACACCGTGGCCATGCTCACCGGCGACAACCAGGTCACCGCCGCGGCCCTGGGCGAACAGGCCGGCATCGAGCAGGTGCACGCCGACCTGCGCCCCGAGGACAAGTCCACGGTAGTCACCGGGCTGCGCGCCCACGGACCCACCGCCATGGTCGGCGACGGCGTCAACGACGCTCCCGCGCTGGCCACCGCAGACGTCGGCGTCGCGATGGGCGCCATGGGCACCGACGTCGCGATCGAGACCGCCGACGTCGCCCTCATGGGTGATGACCTGCGCCTGCTGCCGTTCGCGTTCGACCACGCCCGCCGCACCCGGGCCATCATGCTGCAGAACGTCGTGCTGTCCCTGGCCCTGATCGCGGTCCTGATCCCGCTGGCCCTCTTCGGCGTCCTCGGCCTGGCAGCCGTCGTACTCATCCACGAGCTGGCCGAGGTCCTCGTCATCGCCAACGGGGTTCGGGCCGGACGCGCCAGGCACTTGCCCCACCTTGACAAGGTCCACGACCACGCCCGCCCACTGAAGGCCCGGGTGTAAGAACAGCACGCGGCCACCCCACCAACCGCCGCGGAAACCTGGACCTTCGAGACACCGACCGGAGCGGCAATGTCGGACGCGCCGCAGGCTAGCGTCCTCAGTGCGGCAGTAGCGTGCGGCCACGCTCCATGCGGCATGAGAGTGCAGTGAGTCAGCATCCCCACCGCAGCTTATGGATTTCCTGTCATCGGTTCTCGAGGTAGTCGCGCTGGGCCTTTTCCGTCGCGGCTTTGAACGCCGCGAACGCGGCGGCGATCAAGAGGGTCACGCCGCCGATCATGGTCACCATCAAGGCCACGATAGTTGCGGTGTTCGGGTCGTCACCCGCGGCGCCGCGGATCGCCTGAGAAGCCAAGGCGAGTAACATGCCGCTCACTCCGAGGGGAACGGCAGAAGACCGACGCCGGGCAGGACCGTCGCCTGCCTCGTGCGGTTCAGCGGCGTCTTCGTCGCCAAGACGGGCGCGGGTGCGCCACCCCAGCCACGCGCTGGCCGCGAACGCCACTCCCGCAAGCAGCAGCAGGACGGCTACGGCGCCCTGGCCTCGGACGAACCAGGTGGCGATACAACTTGACGCCGAAAGGAATACATCGCCCCACCGGATGAAAGGAGACGCCATCCACCGCTGCGCCTGCTCCCCGACATCGGTGTCAGCTTTGTGGGCAAACCGCCCGGAAGCCACTCGTACCCGCAGGGCCAGTGTCCCGAGCGCAACGAATAGCCAGACCGCGGACGTGATGATCACCGGCGTCACGTTCCTTTCTTCCATCCTCGGACCACCGTTCTCCACCCATGCAGGGTCCAGAAATTCTCTCACTGCCCGGGTGCGACTGCCAGAGAACCGGCAATGGCCGCTACCGCGTCGGGCACTTCCGACATCGCGACCTACCGCGACAGGACCCAGCCGCAACCAGCGTGCGTCCCACGCCCCACGCCCCACGCCCCATGCGGCAATAGCGTGCGGACACGCTCCATGCGGCATGGTCGGACGCTACGCGTCCGCAGTGCGGCAGATGAGGGCGTCCCGAGGGGTGCGCCGGGCGTCCCTCTTGGTCTAGCCTGTGCGTTGTCGCGACCTCGGTGGGTGTGACCCGTGCGGGCAGAAACGTCGACCTTCAGCGAAAGGACGAAGACATGTCGCGATCTTCCTCCACCTTTTCGTTTGTGGTTCCCTCTTGGGCGCTGATCCCTAGGGTTCCTTCCTGTACCTCTCCGACCTGTGTCCCGGGCTTTGCGACCTGGTCGAGTTGGGGATCCGGGTCGGAGGGTGACCTCCGTGCCGAAGTTGTTCACCGGGACAGCACGGTCGACGGCGAGCAGCGGTTCACCGGGCGCGTGCAGGCGGGGTTCCCACGGTGTCCGCCACGAGGCCGAATGGTCGCCCGCGACGGCTGTCCGCACACCGATCCTGGCCTCGGCGTCTGGCAGCTGAGCACCGGTCCCGATCCGCTCGGAGGATGAACGGCATGCACCCCAACCTGCTCCGGCTGGATGACCTCGCCGTGCACGTGGCCACCGACCCGCATGTCCAGGCGGTCCTGGGCCTGGGCTCGGCCGGGGTCCAGACGCACCGGTTCGACGACCACTCCGACATCGACTTCTTCCTCATCACCGACACCATTGACACCAAGGACCGGTACCTGCAGGACACCAGCTGGCTTCAGGGTTTCGGTGGCCAGGTCGCCTTCAGCTTCGTCAACGACCCGAACGGGAGAAAGGCGCTCCTGGCCGACGGGCTGTTCCTGGAGTATGCGATCTTCACCCCGGAGCAGCTCGCCGCCCTGCCGGTCACCGGGGCGCGTGTGGTTTGGTCACGTGGACGGGTGGACCCGCTCGCCCTCGGGGCGGCCTTGCCGGCCGCCACCGCGATGGACACCGTGGACTTCCACCTCAACGAGGCCCTGACCAACCTCTACGTCGGTCTGCACCGCGAGCTGCGGGGTGAGCACCTGGCCGCCACGCGGTTCATCCAGGTATACGCCGTCGACCGCGTCCTGGCGCTGGTGCGGCTCGACCCCGCCACGGAGCTGGACCACCCGGACCCCTTCGAGGCGACCCGCCGCATCGAGAATGCCTCTCTACCCGGAGGTCTCCCGCTGCACCAGATGATCCGCGGCTACACGGACAACCTCAACGCCGCACGAGCAGTCCTGGCATGGCTCACCACTCACCACGACACCGCCCCCGCCATCGTCGCAGCGATCCGTGAACTGACCACGACGCTCGAAACCCGGAGCCAGACCGACAACGCATAGTGCCACCTGCGGCATGGTCGGACGCTACGCGTTCACAGCGGCAATTGCGGATACTTTGTCTCGCCGTCTGACTCCGGCGCAGGGACCGGGTGTCATACTCGGGCATGCGTGGTCGAGCCCTCACCGGATGTCGATTCGTTGCGATTGTGGCCACCTGCTCCTGCATGCTGACGGCGTGCGGGGTGTCGCGCGAGAGCGGGCAGGGGACGGGGCCCGGCACGTCCACCACCTCGAGCCCGGCAGTTGAAGGACTGGTGTGTGCCGGAAACACTATGGACGCGCAGTTCGATTACGTAATGAGCGACCCGGCCTTCGGCCACGCTACGGCCGAGGATGCCATCGCCCGGGATGCCTCCGGTGAGCGGCTCCCTGAGGGCCGAGACGTCGAAGTGGCCCCGACACTGTGGCACCGGTTGGATGACGATGGACGAGTAGTCGTCGAGTTCCGCGTCGGGCTCGGCCCCGAAGGTGAGTACTATCTCGACGGCTACACCCGGTGCTCGGATTCTTAACGTACGCGCCACCAGCGTGCGTCCCGCGCTCCGTGCGGCAGAAGAGTGCGTCAGGCGGCTGCTTGGTCCGGGGTGCGACGGTTCTTGCGGAGCCACCTGAACAGATGGAGCAGCGACTGGTGGATCGCAACTCCGACCACGGTGTTCAAGGCGGCGAGGCCAGCCGCTCCGAAGATCTCAATGGGGGACTCGACGATGTTGTCGAGCCACAGAAGCAGGGGCCAGCCCACCGTTCCGACCGCGAGGCAGGTCTTCCACCAGCGGCCGAAGACCAACCCAAACAGCAGCATCGTGGGAATCATCGGTCCCTCCTCGGGCTCTCACCGTATGCCCTGCGCGCCGGTCCCGGCCAGGATGCGACCAGCGGCAGAACAGGATGCCTACAGCTCGTCGAGTACGGCAAGGTCGTGGAGGTCTACGGCACGCATGGGATAGCCCCTTCGAAGCTCGCGGGCTCGCCCGGCACTGGCCACGACGACCGCTTGGCCGTCGATTAGGCCGGTAACTCTCTGCTCAGAAGGGTGGAGGTACACCTCGCCGTCCAGACCTTGCTGGACTCCGTTGCCGGCCGGGTCCAAGCGCATTGCATGGACGTCTACTTGCCCTGAGTGACTCGATAGCTGCACGCGGACTGGTCGCCAATCCTCGGTGACCCGATAGCCGCGGGAGGTGAGCCAGGCCATGAACTCGGCCTCGTGATCTTCGTCGATGAACACGTCGAGATCTTGGTGGGAGCGAGTCTGTCGTCCGACCAACGCATCGACACCCCATCCGCCGTTGACCTGATAGACCACCCCGTTGGCGTGAAGCCAGGCGACGATCTGCACCACCTCGGCGGCGGTCATCCGGGAGGAGTTCTTCATAGGAGAAGTCTCCCTTCCCGTGTACCAGGGTCCGTACGACCCGCGGCAGATCCGGATGGATCTTGCGCGTTGCGATGCGCCCGTTGGCCGGCTCGTGGAGCGCAGAAGTTCTCTGTGGGTCCCTTGCCGGTGGAGAGGGCCAGACCGGTCAGCCCGCCTGGAAGGGCCGTCTCAGGTTCTCGACTCGCTCGACCCGCCCGCGCGCAGCGTCGTATGCCTCGTCGAGCCCCTGGCAGAGCAGGGCGACAAGGTCTGGCACGTCGTCGGCTGCGAGCCGAAAAGTGTTGACGCAGACGTTGTCCCGCCAGAGGGAGACAACGACGACCTGCCGCTCCTGGTGCCAAGTCGCGCGAAGCACACGGCCATCTCCGCGGAGGTCCGAGAAGACCGTCCCGGCGCTGGGCGTGCGCTGCAGGGCCATGTGTCACTATGACGCCCCGCACGAGGATCCACAAGGGCTGTCCTGCCTCTGCCCCGGGCTTCAAGGATTACCTGAGCTGGCCGGGGGGCGAATTCAGTGATGCCGTCGCCGACACGTGTGCTCGCTCGGCGGCATGAGCGTGCCATCGCGAAGAGTTGGCTCACTGCAGCAGTGCGTTGCGATGATTGTTGACCATTCGGCATTCGCCTGGTCGCCTCAGAATCGGCGACTGATCTGAAACGCGCGTTTACGGCTCGGGCATTGGTTCTCTCGCGCCGTCCGTGTCGACCCAGGTGATCTCGGACCCGCTGGGAGCGGATATCCAAGCGAAGCGTCCGTCGGCCTCGTGCGGTTCGGCATAGCGGATCTCCGCGCCGACGACTGGGTCTCCGTCTGGCGTCGTCACCTCGACGTCGTGATCGGTGCTGGGTAGGTAGGCCACGACCTGTCGGTCCTCGTCCTTGACGAACTCGACGGAAAGCCAGGATCCGAGATCGCCCTGCATGTTCGCCTGCTCGTCACCGAACCAGATTCTCCAGATGCCGTCGCGACCCTGTGCGATCAACGGCTCGGTTTCCTCTGACGCAGCGTCGAAGTCTGCGGTGTCCAGCACCTGGAGCCAGACGACGTTCTCGCCGTCGCCATTCCGCCAGGACATCCCGACGGTCTCCATTCCAGGGTCGCTGAACTCGGGGGACACATACGCGTCCAACTTGGTATCTGGGAGGGTCTGTCGCTGGACGTCGTCGGTGCCGACTGCCGTCAGCACCCGCACGTGCGTCGCCTCAGTGGCTACGACACCGAACAGCACCTCTCCCGCCGGGGTCCGCGCCGTGTTGGGCCTGACGGACCTCCCCTCGCGGAGGACCTGGAGCGTCTCGGCGTCCACTTCCACGCTCTTACCGATCGTGCTGAGCTCGCCGTCAGCGCCGCGGGTCACGTAGGTCACCTGCGCCGCCTCGCCCCGGCACGGGTCGAGGGCGATCACCGCCGTGGTCCCGGTCGCCGACCCCGACAGGGGCAACTCGGTAGATGAAACCTGGTCCAGGTTGATCCGGGTCCCGTCCGGTCCGCTGATGATGCCTTCGCAGGCCTGCGTCCAGGGGGCGGCCGGTAGCACGGCTATCGGCCCCGCGGTGCTGCCAGTAGCCCACAGAGTGGCCGCCGCGACGGCTGCCACTGACACCGTGGTGAGCGTACCCATGCGGATCTGGCGGCGTCGGTGGGTCCGGTGCACCGTGCTCAGCACATCATCCGCGTTCAGCCTGAGCGCCAGCGGTGACTCCACCGTACGCAGCGAACGTGCCAGATCGTCCTCGTCGGTGATCATCGGACCGTCTCCTTGGTGTGTGCGTAGTGCTTCCTCAGGTTGGCCAGCCCGCGCGCGGACGTGCTCTTGACCGCGCCGAGGCTGATCCCCAGCTCCTGGGCGACCGTCGCCTCGGACAGGTCGCAGTAATGACGCAGGACGACCACCCGTCGTTGCTGCGGGGGCAGTGCTGCGAGCGCGTCGATCAAATCCTGCTGCGCGGCGATGTGGTCAGCGAGGGCGGCGCGTGGCCGGCCCGGATCGACCCCGTCCTGCTCTTGCCCCGAGTGCGGGTCCACCAGGACTTCCCGGTGCCGCTTGCGCCAGGTGTCGTTGCGGTGGTTGACCATGACCGTGCGGGTGTAGGGCATGGCGAGCCCGGGACGGACGCGAGACCACGCGGCATACGTTTTGGTCAAGGAGGCCTGGACGAGCTCTTTGGCGTCCTCGACGTCGCCGGTGAGGAACCAGGCGATGCGGAGCAACTCGGGCGTAGCCGTCCGCACGAACACGCTGAACTCGTCGTCACGCTCTCGCTTGCGCACTGACCTCCACCTCCCTGTCCCATCCTTCAGCACACCTACGCAGTACCCCGCGCAAAGGTTGCGTCAGCCGCACAACTCGGTCTCGCGCGGGTGACTAGCACTGGCTACGAGAATGGCGTCCCAGGCGACCGGGGCAACTGGCAACCCCCGCAACAGGACCAGCCCGAGACCATCGGTACTGAGTTCGGTGCCATCGGCGGACCACGAATGCAGACAATCAAGTCAGCTTGCAGCCATCAGTCCGCAGGCTGTCGGACAACGTCCGCTCATCGGCAGTACAGCGATGTCACGACCCCCGCGCGCGTGAGTGAACTTCCAAGTGCGGCGAGTCCAAGTTCGGTAGCCCATTCTGGGCGGAATGCAGCGCGCGCTCGGATACCTCCGACGTCTGCCTTCGACGTGAGTCGTAGCCCGAGACTCGATGGTCGGGTCAGCGAAATGCTCGACTCCCGGGCCGCCCACGGCACCGCGTGGCCCCTCACCAGCCGGTGAAGGCAGCGACGTCGGCGTCGGACACTTCGCCGCTGACCGCCGCGTCGAGTGCTGCCACCAACCGCTCTAGGCCCGTCTGCAACTCGTCGGGGGTGATGGTGAGCGGCGGGGTGATCTCGATGACGTTGCCGCGCACGGGATAGGCCACGACGCCGCGCTGCCAGCCGGCGAGGACGGTCTTGGCCACGAGGTCGTCGGCGGGTTCCTGGCTGCCTGGATGCACCAGCTCCAGCCCCAGCGACAGACCACGGCCCCGGATCTGTCCGACCCAGGCAGCGCCCGCAGCGTCGCTCGAAGCATAGGTCTCCAGGGTTGTTGCAGCGACGTCGCCCTGGGCAGCAGCGGACGTGGCCAGGGTGCCGTCCGCCAGCAGATCGAGCACCGCCAGGGCAGCCGCGCAGCTGACCGGGTTGCCGATGGTGGTCATGAGTGCGGAGGCGGCCGGCTCGTCCAGGGCGGGGGCGGGGCCGACCAGCGCCGAGATCGGCAGCCCGTTGCCGAGCACCTTGCCGAGCGTCACCAGGTCCGGGACCACATCCTCGACCTGGTGGGCCAGGAAGTGGCCGGTGCGTCCCAGCCCGACCTTCACCTCGTCGACGATCAGCAACGTCCCGTGCTGCTGGGTGGCCTCCCGCAACCTGGCGAGAAAGCCCTCCGGTGGCACCAGCACCCCGCCGTCGGACTGGATTGGCTCGACGATGACCGCCGCGACCTGGCCGTCGGCCAGCACCCCCTCGACCCGCTTGAGTGTGTTTGCCAGCAGGGTGTCGGCGTCGCCCTGCCACGGACGGTAGAGGTCCGGATAGGGCACCAGTGTCAGGTCCGCGTCCGCAGTCGTCCCCGCGGCGATGTGGATGCCGGAGACGGACTGGCTGCCACCAAGGCCACCGTGATAGCCGCCCTCAAAGGCCACAATCCCGGGACGACCGGTGGCGTGCCGGGCCGCTCGCAGGGCCACGTCGTTGGCGTCGGTGCCGGCGTGACCCAGATAGGCCCGGCGATCAGCCACCGGTGCCACAACCTCGACCCGCTCACACAGCGCACGGGCCAAGCGCACGGCGTCAGGGTGCGTGCCGGACAGCACCGACCCGCCGGGGGCCCGGCGCAGTGCCAGCTCCGCCGCGGCCACCACCGCCGGGTGAGCGTGACCCATGCCGGTCGCGGTCCACGACGCGCTCAGGTCGATGACCTCGCGACCCTCCGGAGTCGTCAGGACGCTGCCTGATCCCGAGGCGACCACCTGGGGAAAGAAGCGGAGTCGTTCGACCCCGGCCACGGAGGCGAGGTCCGCGGCATACCACTGCTCGTCGGTCCAGGTCGGTGTCGGATCCATCGGTCTCTCTCCTCATCGAGTATGTCGGGTCACGGCGTGGTCGGAGGCTGCCGGTGGTGCAGTTCCACGGCCGCGAGGTAGCCGGCCACCAAGGCTCGGGCGACATCGCCGACCGCCTCATCAACGGGCAGGAAGCGGGGATGGTGCAACGGCGTTGGGTCCTCCTGATGGCCGGCGACCCGGACGCCGACAAAGCACATCACGGAGGGCACCAGCTCTCCGAAGAAGGAGAAGTCGTCGGCGCCCAGCGAGCGCATCGGCTCCGTCGGTTCAACACCGGTGTGCTCCAGCCACGCATCGACCCGGTCGACCAGGTCCGGGTCGTTATAGAGCACCGGTTCGCCCGCGGTGATCCGCACCTCGGCGTGCACCCCATAGGCCATCGCCTGGTGCTCGGCCAGCCGGCGCACCTGACGGGGCAGCGCCTCGCGGTCCCGGGCATCGGTGGTGCGCATGGTGGCCAGCAGCCGGGCCTGCGAGGGGAGCACGTTGGCGCTGGGCTCGCCTGCCTGCACGTGGCCGACGGAGACCGTGGCCGGGCGCATGGGGGAGACAGTGTGCCGCACCACCTCCGGCAGCCCCAGCACGATGTGCCCCAGCGCCGCCACGGGGTCGGCGGCGTGCTCGGGATAGGCCCCGTGGCCACCGTCACCGGTCAGCACGATCTCGATCTCGTCGGCAGCCGCGTTGACGACACCGGCCCCGGTGGCGACCTGCCCGGGAGGCACGCCAGGGTGCACGTGCGCGCCGATTGCGGCGCTCACCTGCTCGTCCGTGATCAGGCCGGACCCGATGACGTCGAGCGCACCGGAGGGATAACTCTCCTCTCGCGGCTGCAGCACCGCGAGCAGCCCGAGCGGCAGGTCCAGTCCGGCCGCGGCACGCACCACCGCGACGAGAGCAGCCAGGTGCACGTCATGACCACAGGCATGCATCCGCCCGGTGGGCGAGGCGAAGGCGACGCCCGTAGCCTCGGTGACCGGCAGGGCGTCCAGCTCGGCCCGCAGCAGCACGCTGGGTCCGTCGCTGGGTCCGGTCCGGACGAACCGTCCCGTCTCGGCGATCCGCTGCATTGGGATGCCCAGGGCGGCCTCGACCTGCAGGGAGGTCGGCTCCTCCTGCCCGGACAGGTGAGGATCGGCGTGAAGCCGGCGGCGCACCTCCAGGGCCCCCTCCAGCTCCGTGTCGAGCGCGGCGAACCAGCTGCGGTGCAGCTCGGTCAGGTCGCTCATCCGTAGACCCGGCGGGCGTTCTCGCTGCACACCAGCCGAGCGATGCGCTCCTGCTCCGCGACCGGCCACCCGTCGGCCGCGGCCCAGCGGTCCAGTGCCTCACCCAGGCCGCGGCGGAAGAGCACCGCGCCCAGGTGGAACAGCTCGGAGGCACCGAACGCGTCCGAGGAGAACAGCGCCTTGTGGAAGGGGGTCAGCTCCAACGATTCGGCGATCACCTGCGCTGACTGGGCGCCGGTGTAGTTCACGGCCAGCCCCACGTCGCAGTAGATGTGCTCGAAGACGTGGGCGAGATAGCCAGCCTCACGGTGGAACGGATAGCAGTGCAGCAGAAGGAAACGCGCACCGCTGCCACGGGCCTTGCGGAACAGGTCGGTCAGCAGCAGAGGGTTGGTGCGGTGCAGGTCGACGTGCGGGTCGCCATACCCGACATGCAGTTGCACGGGCACCGACCGGTTGATGGCCTCCCACCAGCCCGCCCGGATCACCACTGGGTCGGTGAGGCGCAGTGACCTGCCCGGCGGGGAGTCGGCCAGCCAACGCTCGACGGCGCGGGTGACCTCCTCGCCGGTCGGTGGCGTGGGGTCCAGCTCAAAACCGCCGCGGTATGCCGCCACGGACTTCACGCCGACCGCCGTGGTCAGCGCGTGGTCCAGCCGGGCGCGGAAGGCCTCGAGGAAGTCAGCTGGCTCGTGCTCGGCCGCCACCTGCTCGGCGAGGAACTCCAGGCGGACCACCTCCGCGGACCGGGCGGCACCGCGCTCGCCCATCTGGGCCGGGCTGAGGATGTCGCCGGGCCGGTAGCCGGTCTCGAGAACATAGTCGGTGATCCCCGAGGCGCGCAGCAGTCTCTGGTTAACCTCGTAAGCCCCGAGCTCCGTGCGCCTGTCCAGATAGTCCTCGGGCGAAGCGAAGGCGGGCAAGTCCAGCACCGGCGGGCAGTGCGCCCGGAGGGAGAGGCCCAGCTGGGTGTCGAAGTGGGTCGTCCCCGGTGGGGCGGGGACGTCGGACTCGGTGATCAGGTCCTCGAACTCGGCCCGGTCCAGGTCGGACTCGACCACGCCGTGACAGTGGTGATCGACCAGGTCCAGGCCGGTCAGCCACTCAGTAGATGTCGGCATACCAGTTGCACTTCTCCTCATCGCTCATGTCCGCCACCGCGGTCAGCTCGACCCGCTTGACCGCGAGATAGGTCTGCACCAGGTCCTCGCCCAACCACTCGCGGACGTCGGTGTCGGCCTCGAAGGCCTCCAGGGCCTCGCCCAGGTCGCCCGGCAGCTGCGTGATCTGGGAGGCCTCGGGGTCGCCGATGACGACCTCGGCGGGCTCCAGCCCCTGACGCAGTCCCTCCATGCCGGCGCGCAGCACGACCGCCAGCAGCAGCCACGGGTTGGCACCGATGTCGCCGGCGCGGAACTCGAAGTGCAGCTGCGGCTCCGGGTCCTGGCCCCCGATCTCGACCGTGGGGCAGATGCGCAGCAGCGCCTCGCGGTTCTCCACCCCGAGGAAGACGCCGGCCGAGGACCAGTTGTGGGGCTTGAGCCGGTCGTAGGAGATGGTCAGCGGCGCATAGATCGCGGCCAGCGAGGGGGCGTACTTCAGGATGCCGGCGGCGAAGCGACCCCCGAGCTCAGAGAGACGACCAGGTGCCTCGGGGTCCCACAGCGGGTTGCTGCCGTCGGCCGACTGGAGGCTGAAGTGGATGTGGACCCCGGCGCCGGTGCCGCCCGGTGCGGTCATCGGCGTGAAGGTCGCGCGCCGACCGAAGGTGGCAAAGACATCACGCACCATGTCGCGCAGCAGCAGGGCCCGGTCAGCGGCGGCGACCGGGGCGGACCGCTCAATGACGATCTCGTACTGGTGCTGGCCGTACTCCGGGAGCCAGTTCTCCGGCTCCAGCCCGCTGGACTTCATCGCGGTCACCAGGTGGGAGCCGATCGGCTCGGCCGAACGGAAGTTGCGCCAGGAGAAGGGGTGGTGCGCGGTGGAGCCGTCCCGGTCGGCGAACTCGTGCTCGAAGGCAACCTGGGAGGAGAGACCGAACTCCTCCTGGAGTGCTGCGACCGTGTCGCGCAGGATCGTGCGGGTGCAGCACGACCAGGGGGTGCCGTCGGTGTGGACCACGTTGGCGATCGCGACGGTGAGATCCGGCTTGCCGGGGACGCCACGGATCTGGTGCACGGCGTCCGGGTCGGGCAGCAGGCGCAGGTCGCCGCTGGAGTCGAAGGGGATGCCCTCGACGATGTGACCGTCCACACCGATGCCGAAGTTGGCCGGGACCCACCCGGTCGAGGTTCCTTCCGTCATATCGGCACTGGGCACCAGGCGGCCCTTGGTGATCCCGGTCAGGTCGCTCGTGGCGACAAAGGTGAGCGGCTCCAGGTCGGGCTGCTGGCTCATCGGTCCTCCTTTGTGATGAGCTTGCGGCCTCGCAAGCTCGTGTCCTCGCTCATCCGAGATCCTCCTGGGCGATGCGTGAACCGATCCTCTCAGCCAGCCGCGGAAAGGCAATGATGACGCCGAGGCCGAGCAGGCACCAGGCGCCCGCGATCCACGGGAAGTAGGTGTAGGGAGCCTCCTGCCCCTCGACCTGCACGATGTAGACGTAGGCCAGGAAGGTCAGCCCGAGAGCGGGAATCACAGCCTCCCAGGCGCGGATGGGGGAGCCGGGGCGGAAGGTGTGCCGGATGACGCCGATCGAGGCCATGCCGTAGGCGACGACCATGCACAGCGTGGCGATGGTGGCGAACCAGTAGTAGACCTCGACCGGGCCACCGCCGATGGCTGCCAGGAAGAGCATGAGGACGATCGCCAGACCGATGACCAGGTAGGTCGCGGTGCTGGGGGCGCCGGTGGAGTTGGTGCGGGCCAGGGCGGGCGGGCCGAAACCGTCGCGGGCCATGGCGAAGACGAGCCTGGCGGCGGCCGCGGAGCAGCTGAGCAGCGAGGCGAAGGCCACACAGAAGGCGATGATCGAGATCACCACGGCAAACCAGGCGCCGATATAGGTGGAGCTGAGCTGGGTGAGGGTGGAACTGGCGTTGGCGAAGGCGTCCTGGCCGGCCTGGTCGGTGCCGAAGCCGACCGACTGAGCAAACATCACGACGGTGTAGATCACACCGGCCAGCACGACCGCCAGCGTCAGCGCGATGGGGATGGTGTGCTTGGGGTCCTTGGTCTCCTCGCCCAAGGTGGTGCCGGACTCGAAGCCGGCCCAGGACAGGAAGCCGAAGACCGCTGCCGTCATGATCGCGTTCCAGGAGGCGTCGCCGGGCAGCAGCGTGCCGAAGTCGAGGCCGGTGCTGACCGGAGCGTTGCCGCTGCCGACGCGGGTGATGATGACGAAGGCGAGGGCCAGCATGGTGAGGATGCCGACCATGCCGATGCCCAGCAGGACGCGGGTGACGGTCTTGGACTCGCGCAGGTTGAGCGCCAGGGCGCCCAGCGCGGCGATCAGCCCGACGATCAACCACCCCCACGTCGGCACGCTGACACCGAGCTCGGTGAGCATCGCGTCGAAGAAGACGGCGCAGGCGCCGACGATGCAGGCGGAGAAGAAGAGATAGGTGCCCAGCAGGGCGAAGCCGCCGAAGAAGCCCGCCCGGGGGCCGAGGGTGGCGCCGGCCAGGGCGTAGACACTCCCGGCGTGGGTGAAGTAGCGGGTGAGTCTGACGAAGGCGTAGGCCACCGCCATGGTGCCCGCGAAGGCGACGATGAAGGTGAACGGGACGGCCTTGCCGACCAGGCCCGCGACGCCGATGCCGTTGAGCGACATCGCCATGACCGGACCCATGAAGCCGACGGAGAGGGCGGTGACCTCCCAGACGCGCAGATTGCGGTGCAGCCCTGCTCCGGAGGGTTGCTCGGACGCTGTGGTGGACCCGGAACTGCCGGTCTCATGCGGTGTGCTCGCCATGACGCACCATGAAACAGGCGATTCAGATCACTGTCAACGACTTGGTCCTGGAATCTCTGTTTCAGGGCGGCGGGCGCGTTCGTCGGGAGCCTAGCCAGAGGGTGGTGGCAGGGGAGACGGGTTCTCAGGGCTCAGGTCGTCGCGCACCGTCTCCATCCGCTCGACCCTGGCACGGCCGTCCTCGGCACGGGTGTCCATCACTGCGGTGATGAGGGTCTCGACGAGGGCGAGGCCGGGGACGAGCGAGTCGAAGGCGGAGGGAGACTCCACACGGCTGGTCAGCACGACCTCGGCGACGTCGGCCGCCGGTGAGAGCCAGGGGTCGGTCAGCAGCAGGACCCGGGCACCGGCTGCGGACATGGCTCGCGCCAGCCGGACCGTGGACGGGTCGTAGCGGCGATAGTCGAAGACGACCACCAGGTCCTGACGGCCTGCGTCGGCCACCAGGGAGGTCCTGGAGAACTCGTCCGGGGGCACCGTGCCCACGTTGCCGCGCAGCAGCTGGAGGTGGGAGGTGAGATAGCTGGCCAGCACATGGCTGAACCTGCCGCCGATGATGTGGACGGTGAGGGACTCGTCGCAGAGCCTGTCCACGGCCGCGGCGAACTCACTGGCGGGCAGGTCCTCAAAGGAGGTGCGCACGAGGGCGGCGTGCTTCTCCGCAGCGAACGGGATGAACTCCTCCCCGGCCGGCATCTGATCCAGCAAGGGGTACTGCCGCAGCGGCGAGCCCATCTGGGCGTGCACCTCGTTCATCAGCGCTCGCTGCAGCTGCGGATACCCCGCGAAACCGAGACGGCCGACGAAGCGCACGACGGTGGGCGCGCTGACCCCCGCCCGGGTGGCCAGCTCCGCAGCGGTCTCCAGGCCGGCGACCGGGTAGGCCGACAACAGGGCGCGACCCACCTTGCGTTCGCCAGCGCTCAACTCACCCAGCCGATCCCGGGTCAGCTGAGCGACGGTGACGGACGTCCCGCTGCGCTGGTCCTCGTGCATAGTGGAGTGAGGCTAGCCGGGGGACAGCGGTGACGGAAGCGTGCCGCGGAGGGGACCACTCGGCATACGGCTCGGTCTCACCCGATGACGTCGCCGATGGTGTTCCAGAGCTGGTTGACGCCCAGGACGATGAAGATCACCGCAGTCAGGGCCAGGGCGATGTTGGTGTGCAACCGGTTGGCCCACTCCTTGGGGACCCGCCGACCGTTGAGCAGGCCCAGCAGCGTGACTGCCAGGAAGGGCATGAAGAGTGATCCGAGCACGCCGTAGGCGAGGATCAGCCCGATCGGCCGCTCCAGGAAGAGCATGATCATCGGCGGGAAGGTCAGCCAGACCAGATACCACTTGAAGTACTTGCCGCCGATGCGGGTGTCAGGGTGCCCGGACTCCAGTCCACGCATGTTGCCCCAGAAGTCGGCGAACATCAGTGACACGCCATTCCAGACACCGATGATGGAGGAGAAGGCAGCGGCCCAGAACCCGACGAGGAAGGCCGTGCCGATGAAGGTGCCGTAGCGGTCGTTGAGCACATCGGCGAGCTCGACCAGCCCCTCGTCACCGGCGCTGAGGGCCACTCCGGCGGCCTGGACGACCTCGACACCGACGATGAGCATCGAGAGCACGAAGATGCCGGTGAGGACGTAGGCCATCGTGTTGTCGATGCGCATGACCCGCATCCACTTGGGGGTGTACCAGCCCTTCTCCCGCAGCCAGTAGCCATAGGCGGCCAGGGTGATGGTGCCACCGACGCCGCCGGCCAGGGCCAGGGTGTAGATCAGCCCGCCCTCCGGGATCATCGGCACCAGCCCCTTGATCATCTCCGGGAAGTTTGGTGCGGCGATCACGGCCAGCATGACGATGGTGACGAACATCAGACCCACCAGAGCCGCGGTGATCTTCTCGAAGGTCGCATAGTGGTTGAGCCAGACCATGACGAAGCCGGCCAGCCCCATGAGGACCGCCCAGATCTTGAGGTCGACGGCGGGGAACAACGCAGCGAGGGGCAGGGCGGTCGAACTCATCGCGGATGCGCCGTAGACGAAGCCCCAGATGATGATGTAGGGGCCGAAGTACCACGTCGTCCACCGCCCCAGAGTGCGCCAGCCCTCGAAGATCGTGTAGCCGGTCGCCAGGGTGTAACGCCCTGCGCCCTCCACGAGGATGATCTTGAGGATCACGCCGAGGATGACCGCCCAGAGCAGGGCGTAGCCGTAGCGCGACCCCGCGGTCAGGGTGGCCACCATGTCGGCGGCCCCCACGCCGGTGGCCGCGACGACCAGGCCCGGCCCGACGATCTTCCAGCGCGCTGGCGTCCCCGAGTCGTCATCCAACCGTTCGCCGTGACCCGCCTTGACACCGTCGTCTGACATGACACCCTCCCGCCGGGCGGGTCGGACCGCCTCGACTGCGCTCGTGCTCCAAACACCCTGGCACACCGAAGAGGTCTGTGCGCGTCCTTGACGGCGGGGTCTTGGCACTCGGTGAGGCGACCACGCGGCAGGGGCGAGGAATCGGGCCCCTAGTCTCACCCTGTGGATGTCGTGCTGGTCGGTCTCGCGCTGGGTGCAGCGGCTGGGATCAGCCCCGGGCCGTTGCTCGTCCTGGTGGTCACCTCTGCGCTGCGTGGTGGATGGCTGGCGGGGGTCATGGCAGCCTGCGCTCCGCTGCTCTCCGATGTGGTCGTCGTCGCGGGCACCCTCGTGGTGCTGAGCCAGCTGTCCGAGCAGGCCATCGGCTGGCTGGCGCTGGTGGGTGCCGTCTTTGTCGCCTGGACCGGGTGGAGCACGATCCGCGACTCACGGCACGCCGTGCTCGAGACCGGGGCCGCCGCGCAGCGGGCAGAGGCCTGGCAGGCGCTCTGGCGAGCGGCAGTGGTCAACGTGCTCAGCCCCCACCCGTGGGTGTTCTGGGCCACGGTGCTCGGGCCGCTCGCGCTGACGACGTGGCGCTCCTCGTCGGCGCAGGCCATCACTCTCGTGGCCGCCTTCTATGTCGCGATCGTCGGAGCGAAGGTGGTCATCGCCATCGTGGTCGCCAGGGGGCGTCACCTGCTGTCGGACCGCGTCTATCGGTGGGCGCTCGCCGTGGCCGGCGCGCTGTTGGTGGTCGCCGCGGTCGTGCTCGCGGTCGAGTTCTGGCCTGTCGCGTTCAGCGGATAGCCGCGCAAGAGTCTGGACGGTTGATGCTGGCCCTATTGTCGGTCGTCGACTGTCCGATCCGTCTGGCGCGATTGGGTGGTGGTCGACTGTCCGATCCGTCAGGCGTGTGCCGTTTGGGATGTTGTGGGCGTGTTGGGGTTGCGACCGTCAGTGATGATTAGTACACTTGTTCGCATGAAGGGGAGAGGCGGCGGGCCGCAGGTCGGGGAGAGTGTTCTCCTGGGTCAGCGCCGCGCGCCGGACTGGCGCACCTTCGACCTGGACTGCGTGTCGGGCGCTGGTGACGTCGGGCCCGGTGCAGTTGGTCCGGGGGAGGGCCTGGAGGAGGTGGCCCGGGTGTGGGAGGGGCAGTTCTGGACCGAGTTGGGGGCGGTTTCGGACACCGAGGGTGCGGAGTATGCCGCGTTGGTCGCCGACGTCGAGGAGGCGTTGGCGGGGCTGGGTCAGGAGGCTGATCCTGCCCAGGATCTGGTGGGTGGGTTGGAGGTTGCGGGTCGGGGCCTGCAGCGGGCCGGGCAGTGGGGGCCGAGGGGTTGGTGGCGGTCTTTGAGTCCGAGCTGGTGGCGGGGTTGGAAGCGGCCGGGCGGGTCCGTAACCAGGTGATCGGGCAGGTCGTGGCCCTGGCCCGGGAGTGTTGGGAGCGGGGGTTGCACAACCAGGTGGGGATGTCGTTGCCGACCTGGTTGCGGGTGCGTTGCCAGTGGTTGTCGAAGCAGGAGGCCTGCCATATCCTGGACGTGGTCCGTGCCGGTGAGTGCGACTGGGGGGCCGCCTTGGCGTTAGCGGTCGTGCAGGGGCGCACGGGGGTGGATCGGGGCGCGTTGGTGGCCCGCACGATGCGCCGGTTGGTGCCGTGCCTGACCCCCGAGCAGGCGCAGGACTATGCGGGTATCGCTACGGACGCGGCGATCGACCCGCAGATCAGCGACGCGGACCTTCAGGTGGTGTGCAAGAAGTTGTTGATCGACCTGCTGGACGAAAAGCCCCGGGAGGAGACCAAGGACACCGCGCAGGCCCTGCGGACGGTGTCACGCCGCGCCCTGGGCAGGGGCATGACCCGCTTCACCGTCGACGCCCCGGAGGTGGAGGCGGCACTGATCGATGGGGTGTTGAACGGGCCGTTGGCGGCACCGGTGCCGGACAAGACCGCCCTGGATGAGGGTGGGGGTTTGGACCTGCGCAGCCCCGGGCAGCGGAAGTTCGACGCGTTGCTGATGGTGCTCAACCGTGGGATGTCCAACCCCGGTGCCCCGCCGTCCTCGGGACGTGCGTCGGTGATGGTCACGGTCACAGCAGACCCGGACACGGGCAAACCTGCCGGGGCGGCGTTGTCCAACACCGGTGCGGTGCTGGACGCGGCGCAGGCCGGACGGTTGGCGTGCATCGGGGACCTGACCCCGATCGTGCTCGGTGAGCACGGCGAACCCCTGAGCCTGGGACGCACGGTGCGGCTAGCGACGCCGGGACAATTCAAAGCACTGATGGTCCGCGACAGGCACTGCACCTACCCCGGCTGCGATGTGCCCGGGACCTGGTGCGACGCGCACCACATCATCTGGTGGTGCCGCGGTGGTGGCACCGACATCGCCTTCCTGGTCCTGCTCTGTCCGCGACACCACACCCTCGTACACGACAAGGACCTGATAGCCACCGTCGCCGGATCCATCGTGACCTGGCACGTGTGACCACCCTGCCCCGCGCCCGACCCTCCGCGGCCGGGCACACAGCCATGTCCGCCGACGCTCTCCTGCGGCTCAGAGGCCTCCGCTGAGCTCAGGCCGGAGCGCTGGACTCAGCATCTCGGCGGGGTCATAGACCGGAGGGCAGGACCAGTCCGGCCTCGATCAAGGCACCTCGCACCCGCTCACGTGTGTTTGCCTCGCGGAGGCTGCCATGGTTCAGGGCGGAGGCGATCGGCGCGGGCAATCGATGAGCCAGCCAGGACAGGGCACTGATCTGGTCGCGCAGACTCAACGGAGTGCTGTCCTCGCCGAGGACACCGTGCACCGACGCATACACCTCCGCACCGGCGACTGACACGTCACCCTGCCGGCACGACATGTCGTCGGGTAGCGGGATCCGCCGATAGTTGGGCTCGGTGGCGTCCAGGGTGGCCAGCTGCGCCGTGTCGAACCACGCCACGACCGCTTCGTGCGCCCCTTCGCTGCGGAAGGGGGCAGCTGCGATGTAGCCCCGCGCGCTGACATGTGCGGAGTGGCCCACTGCCAGCCCCTCGACCTGGACCACGGCGAGAGGCACGCCGGTGCTCAGCAGCGGGCCGAGCTTGTGTCGCAGCACAGCGGGGGAGGCGTTGGACCCGACTGCCACAACCGGGACCCGCCCCTCGAGATCATCAACGCAGGCCTCCGGCACGAATGCGTCGCCCCGGAGCAGCCCGGCGCGCAGGGGCTCGGCCCACGGGTACTCACTGGGGTGCAGCGTCTCCATCGGTCCTCCAGCCCCCGAGTATGCCGTTGAGGGCGAGCCAGTGGTGGGACAGTTGCTGTATGGCGACGCACACCTATGAGATCGAGGTCATCTGGACGGGGGACCGGGGGAGCGGCACCTCCGGCTATCGCGACTATGGCCGGGACGTGCTGGCCTCGAGCGTGGGTCGCCCTGAGCTCGAGCTCTCAGCTGACAAGCCCTTCCGCGGAGACCCAGCGCGCTGGAACCCCGAGCTGTTGCTCGTGGCAGCTCTCAGCGAGTGCCACCTGCTCTCGTTCCTGCACATCGCGGTGACCCACGGAGTAACGGTGGTCGGATACCGGGACCAGCCGGTGGGAACCATGGAGCAGGACGGCATCGGCGGCCACTTCACGAGGGTGTTGCTGCGGCCGACGGTGACGATCGCCGATCCTGCTCACGTCGCGCTGGTGCCGCACCTGCACCACGAGGCCAACCAGGCGTGCTTTATCGCCAGCTCGGTGAACTTCCCGGTGGACCACGAGCCCACGACACTGGTGCGTTGAGAGAGTGCGCTCGGCGGGACTTGAACCCGCACACCCGAAGGCACAGGAACCTAAATCCTGCGTGTCTGCCAATTCCACCACGAGCGCTTGCGCCCCGATGCTAGTGCCCCGTCGAGGACGAAACGCAGCCAGTTCCGGTTCGGGGCGACGAGGCAGCGCAGCTCAGAGGCTGACGCCCAGTGCCTTGGCCAGCATGGCGACGTGGCCGGTCGCCTTGACGTTGTACTTCGCGAGTTCCACGGCGCCCTCCTCGTCGACCACGATGGTCGAGCGGATGACACCGGTCACGGTCTTGCCATAGAGCTTCTTCTCGCCGAAGGCGCCGTATGCCGTGAGCACCGCCTTGTCCTCGTCGGCCAGCACGGGGAAGGTGAGCGACTCCTTGTCGGTGAACTTCGTCAACTTCTCCGGGGAGTCGGGGGAGATCCCGACCACGGCATACCCATGGCCCTGCAGCACCGCGAGGTTGTCGCGGAAGTCGCAGGCCTGCTTGGTGCAACCGGGCGTCATCGCGGCCGGGTAGAAGTAGATGATCAGCTTGCGGCCGGCATAGTCGCTGAGCGACACCTGCTTGCCGTCGGCGTCGGGAAGGGTCCAGGCGGGGGCCTGCTGGCCCGGCTCGAGGCGGGTCATAGCGTCTCCTGAGGTCGTGGGTCGAGTTCTGCGTTATCGTCTCAGGCGACGTAGTCACCAGGGAAAGGCGTGCACAGATGGCCGACAGCAAGCCGCGGACTCGCTCTCAGAAGGAGATCGAGGCGGAGCTCACCGCGACTCGTGAGCGACTGGCCCGCACCGTGGATCAGTTGACCTTCCGAGCCTCGCCCCAGGAAATCAAGCGTCGTCAGGTGGAGGCGCTCAAGCTCCGTGCCAACCGGGCAGCCTTCACCGAGACCGGTGAGCCGCGCTATGACCGGCTCGCGACGGGGCTGGCGATCGTCGCCGGTGTCGCGATCGCACTGGGTCTGGCCCGCCGGGTCTTCTACAAGGGGTGACCCACTGATCGTCGACCGGGCGGTCTATCGCAAGGGCATCCGCCACGAGTGCGGCGACCTCAGCGACGACCTTGCCGCCATCCGCGCCTCGGAGGGCAGTGATTTCCTCTGGATCGGGCTCAAGGACCCGACCGATGCCGAGTTCGCCGACGTCGACCAGGAGTTGGGGCTGCACCCGCTCGCCGTGGAGGACGCGGTCTCCGGTCGGCAGCGGGTCAAGGTCGAGGGCTATGGCTCGACGATCTTCGCCGCGCTCAAGACGCTGGCCTATGTCGAGGAGACCTCCGACATCGAGACCGGCGAGATCATGATCTTTGTCGGCGATGGCTTCGTGGTCACCGTCCGCCGTGGTGACGTGGCGCCCCTGACCCCCGTGCGCCGCATCCTGGAGGCCAGCCCCGAACGGCTCGCCGAGCAGGGACCAGACGGTGTGCTGCATGCCGTCCTGGACGCGGTGGTTGACACCTATCTGGAGATCGACCTCGAGGTCGCTGCTGACCTGGACGAGATCGAGGAGTCCGTCTTCGGCAGCAACGACACGGCGCACTCCGGGGCGATCTATCGGCTCAAGCGTGAGGTTCTGGAGTTCCGTCGGGCCGCCGCCCCGCTCACTCCTGCGGTGGCCTGGCTCTCCAGCGCGGAGGGGCCGATCGAGTCCGGCGAGCTGCAGCTGCGCTTCCGTGACGTCGGCGACCACCTGCTGCGGGTCACCGACCACATCGAGACCTATGACCGGCTGCTCGGCGACATCTTCAACGCCCATCTGGCTCAGATCTCGATCCAGCAGAACAACGACATGCGCAAGATCTCGGCCTGGGTGGCAATGGCGGCGGTGCCGACGATGGTCGCCGGCGTCTATGGCATGAACTTCGAGGACATGCCCGAGCTGCACTGGAGCTTTGGCTATCCCCTGGTCGTGGCGCTGATGGCCCTGGCCTGCATCTTCCTCTATCGCGCGTTCCGGCGGTCGGGCTGGCTCTGAGCCCTCACATCACCTCAGGGGACTCGATGCCCAGCAGATCGAGACCGGTCACCAGCACATCCAGGGTGAGCGCGCACAGCGCCAGCCGCGACTGCCGAACCGCAGGGTCCGCGGCCTTGAGCACCGGGCAGTGCTCATAGAAGGCCGAGAAGGACTGCGCCAGCTGGAAGAGATATCCGCACAGCCGGTGCGGCTCGAGGCTCTCCCCGACCTGTGCGACCACCTCGCCGAACTCGATGAGCTCTAGGGCGAGGGCGCGTTCGGCTGCCTCGCTGACCACGATCTGGCTCGTGCGACTCTGCTCCGGCCCGGCGTCGGCGGCGCGGAAGATCGACCGCACGCGCGCGGCGGCATACTGCAGGTAGGGACCGGTGTTTCCGGTCAGCGAGGTCATCCGACCCAGGTCGAAGACGTACTCGCTGTCGTGCGCGACGGACAGGTCGGCGTACTTGACCGCACCGATGCCGATCTGCGGGGCGATGACCGCGCGGGTCTCCTCCGGCAGGTCGGGCCGGGCCTCGTCGATGACAGCGCGCGCGGTGGCGACGGACTCGTCCAGCAGCGCCATGAGCCGCAGCGGCGCGCCCGAGCGGGTGCGCAGGATCTTGCGATCCGGCCCGAGCACGTTGCCGATCTGGACGTGGACCACCTCGACCGACTCCGGCAGCCAGCCAGCCTTGCGCGCGGTGGCCCACACCATGTTGAGGTGCAGCGACTGAGGGGCGCCCACGACATACAGGATGCGGTCCGCGCCGAGGTGCTCCACCCGGTGACGGACCGTGGCGAGGTCGGTGGTGCCATAGCCATAACCACCGTCGGACTTGCGGATGATCAGCGGCACGGGCTTGCCCTCGCGACCGGTGTAACCGTCGAGGAAGACGCACAGCGCGCCATCGCTCATCGTGGCGATCCCGGCGGCCTCCAGCTCGTCACAGATCGCTGCGAGCTCGTCGTTGTAGGTGGACTCACCCGCCAGGTCGGCATCGGTCAGGGTCACGCCCAGCGCGCCGTAGATCCGGTTGAAGTAGCGCTTGGACAGCTCGACCAGCTCGGTCCACAGGCGCAGCGTGTCCGCGTCCCCGGCCTGGAGCGACACCACCCGGGTGCGGGAGCGGGTGGCGAACTCCTCGTCAGAGTCGAAGCGGGCCCGGGCGCCCTGGTAGAAGGCGTTGGGGTCGCTCTCCAGCAGGCGCGCCTCGTCGCTGTCCTCGCCCACCGCCAGGAGGTGCTCGATCAGCATGCCGAAGGGGGTGCCCCAGTCGCCGATGTGGTTCTGCCGCACGACGTGGTGTCCCAGGTGCTCCAGGGTGCGGGCCAGCGCGTCCCCCACCACGGTGGTGCGCAGATGACCGACGTGCATCTCCTTGGCCACGTTGGGTGCGGAGTAGTCGATCGGGATCTGCTGGGCCGGCTGCACGGGCACACCGTGCCGGTCGTCGGCAGCCATCGCGCTGACCCGGTCGTTGATCCAGCCGTCGGCCAGCGTGAGGTTGATGAAGCCGGGTCCGCTGATCTCGACCTGCCCGAAGACGCCGTCGGTGGGCAGGTGCTCGACGATCTGGGCGGCGACCTCGCGGGGCGGCTTGCCCACGCGCTTGGCCAGGGCCAACGCCGCGTTGACCTGGATGTCGGCGAACTGACTCGGGCGCAGCACCGGATCCGCCCCGGCGTGCTCCGGGCCGAGCGCTGCCTCGATCGCGGAGGAGACCAGGGGGAAGAGTTCGGACTGCAAGGACATGGGCCCAGCCTACGGTGAGCGGGCCGGGTGTCCGGCGCTCCGTCATACTGTCCGGGTGGAGCGGGAGGACCTGATCAGGTTGCGCCGGGTGCGCGACCTGATCGACCGGGAGTATGCCGAACCGCTCGACGTTCCTCGCCTCGCCCGCGAGGCCCTCATGTCGGTGGGGCACTTCCAGCGCTCCTTCAAGGAGGCGTTCGGGGAGACGCCCTACTCCTGGCTGATGACGCGCCGGGTCGAGCGGGCGATGGCCCTGCTCCGGTTCGGTGACCAGAGCGTCACCGACGTCTGCATGGCCGTCGGCTTCACCTCGCTCGGCTCGTTCAGTGCCCGGTTCACCGAGTTGGTGGGGGAGAGCCCGAGCGCCTACCGGGCCCGCAGTCACGACCAGCTGGTCGGTATCCCCGGGTGCTTCGTCAAGCACGCCACCCGGCCGGTGCGGCGCCGATCAGGATCGGAGAAGCGCTAAGACCCCGAGCAGTCGTAACGTTGCAGACATGAGCGAAAACACCCTCACCTCACCCATCCTCAACAGCTGTTTCGTGATCGTCGACGACGTCGACGCCGCGCTGGCGTTCTATCGCGACGCCCTGGGCCTGGAGGTGCGCCAGGACGTCTCCCAGGGCGACTTTCGCTGGCTCACCTTCACCCCGCCGGGTCAGCCTGAGATCGAGATCGTCATCCAGGACTACCAGGCCTTTGGTGTGCCGATGAGCGAGGAGGACAAGTCCGCTGTGGCCGACCTGATGGCCAAGGGGGTGCTCTCCGCCCTGGTCTTTGAGGTGCGCGACGTGGATGCGCTCTTCGCGAAGGTGGAGAGCACCGGCGCCGAGGTGCTGCAGGAGCCGGCCGACCAGTTCTATGGGGTGCGTGACTGCGCGTTCCGTGACCCGGCCGGCAACATGATGCGCTTTAAGGCCCCGCTCGCCGAGAACGCCGGGGCCTGACGTGTGAGCCTGCTGTCGCCCGTGCTGAGACCGCGCTACGGTGGCGTCCATGTCCAACGTCGCTGGTCCCCTGCCCGGTCGCGGTAAGCGCAAGGGAGGGGCGGTCACCTTCTGGATCGGGGTGGTCCTTGGCCTCGGCTCCCTAGCGCTCGCGATCATCACCGGTCTCGCCTCCTTCAATGCGATCAGCACTGCCGTCGAGGAGGCCCTACCGATCGATGGCGAGAGGACGGTCTCGTTGCAGGCCGGCGACGAGCGCACGATCTATCAGGTCGAGCAGGGCAGCGAGAACGCGCGCTGCACGGTGACCGGACCCGACGGGGAGGAGCTCAACCTCAGTCGCACCACAGAGATCGAGGGGACCAGCGGCGACACGACCTACGTCAACGTCGGCAACTTCACGGCTGAGCAGGCGGGGGAGCACACGGTGGCCTGCGAGGGGCCGAGGACGCTCGTGGGCCCGGCCCTGAATGTGGCCGGCACGATCGGCGGCATCTTCGGGGTCCTGGCGGGCATCGGCGGCATGATCCTGGGTGGCGTCCTGGCGATCATCGGGGCGATCATCTGGTTTATCGGTCGGGGCGAGAGCAAGCGGGCGCTGACCGCTGGCCCGCCCGGCGGTTACGGCGGTTACCCCCAGGGTGGCGGCTATCAGCAGGGTGGCTATCAGCAGGGCGGTTACCCCCAGGGTGGCGGCTATCAGCAGGGTGGTGACCAGCAGGGTGGCTACCAGCAGGGTGGCTACCAGGGAGGCCCTCCGCCCCCGCCCCCACCACCGTCCGGACAGTAGCCCTCCGCGATAACCCGTCGCGCTTCGCCGATCACGCGGATACCGTCGCCGCCATGCCTGATGCTGAGTTCGATGACCCGCGCCTCGCCCCGCTCTACGACGTCCTCGACCCCGACCGCAGCGACCTGGACACCTACCTGGCTGTCGCGGAGGAGGTCGGTGCCCGATCGGTGCTGGACGTCGGGTGCGGGACCGGCACCTTCGGCATACTGCTGGCGCAGCGCGGGATCGAGGTGACGGGGGTCGACCCGGCAGGTGCCAGCCTGGGCGTGGCCCGGGGCAAGGAGTATGCCGATCGGGTCACCTGGGTGCACGGTGACGCCACTGCGCTGGGCTCGCTGCAGGTTGACCTCGCGACGATGACCGCGAACGTCGCGCAGGTCTTCCTCACGGACGAGGCCTGGGCGGAGACGCTCGCGGCGATCCACGCGGCACTGCGCCCGGGTGGGCACCTGGCGTTCGAGAGCCGGGTCCCTGAGAACAGGGGCTGGGAGCGGTGGACCCCCGAGGCGACCCGGGCCACCACCGACGTGCCGGGCCTTGGGCCGCTGACCGAATGGATGGAGATCACCGCCGTGCGGGAGGACCCGCTCCTGGTCAGTTTCACCGCGCACAACGAGTTCCCTGACGGACAGGACGTCATCTCCACTTCGACGCTGCGCTTCCGCTCCCGGGAGGAGCTGGAAACCTCGTTGGCGGCTGCGGGCTTCGAGGACGTCGTGGTGGGCGACTTGCCGTATGCGCCGGGCCGCGGCTGGCTGGTGCGAGCCCGGCGACCCTTGTCCACAGGGTGAGCGACGGGTCTGGCGGACCCCATGCGATGCCCTTAGAGTCAAGGGGTGACGATTTCGGGGAGTATCGAGCAGAAGGTCCGCCAGCTGGACAACGACGTGCACGCGCTCTACGAGTTGATCCACAAGATCAGCACGACGCAGGGGCGGCACACCAATCGACTTGCCGAGATCACAGAGGACCTCGCTGCGATCAGGACCAGCATCTCTGGGCACGATGCCCGGTTTGAGTCGATCGACGGCAGGTTCGACGCGCTCGAGGGCAAACTTGACGTCCACGATGCCCGGTTTGAGTCGATGGAGGGCAAGCTCGACGCGCTCGAGGGCAAGCTCGACCGCGTGCTGGACCTGCTGGAGCGCTGAACTCAGGCTGTCAGTTCGTCGTCCACCCGGGTCGGGTGTGCAACCCGCAGGCCGGCCAGGGTCAGCACGACGCCGCTGAGCATGAGCATGATCAGCACCACGGTCCAGGTCCCGGTGGCCTCATAGATCAGACCCACCAGGAACGGACCCAGCGCCGCCAACATGTATCCGGTGGGCTGCACGAACCCGGAGAGCCGCGCCGTGACCTGCGGGTCACGGGTGCGTGCGGTGATCAGGGCGATCGCGGTCGGGAACGCAAAACCGGATATCCCCAGGATGATCGCCCAGAGCCACGGCACTGCGGACGGAGCCAGCAACAGTCCGCCGTTGCCGATGACGAGGAGCACACCGAAGGCATACATCCACGACGTCAGCGAGGGGGAGCGCGCGATGACCGTGGGCATCATCAGTGCGCCGATCAGGGTCAGTGCCGTGAGCAGGGACATGAGGACCCCCGCATAGCCCGCGGACAGGCCCGCGTCCCGATAGATCTGGGGCAGCCAGCCAAACTGGACGTAGGCGTTCATCGACTGGATGCCGAAGACCACGGTGAGGGCCACCGCCGTCGGAGAGCGCCAGATCTGCCCGACCGCGCTCGCCGATCGCGCAGACCCGCGTCCTCCCGGAGTCGCCCGCTCCCGGACGGCGATGACCGCCCACGGTGCGACTGCCACGAGGGCGAGCAGACCCCACACCCCGAGGGCGGCGCGCCAGCCCAGGTCGAAGTTCGCGCTGATTGGGGCGACCAGCGCTGCCCCCATGGCGCCGCCGAGAGTGAGGCCGGCGCTGTAGAGCGTCATCAGCCGGACGTCACGCGGCTGCCGCTTGATCCAGGCCGGCACGAGCACATTGCCGATGGCGGCACCGCCCAGGGCCAGGCCGGTGAAGACCAGGAAGAGCACGGTGCTGTCGATCATCGACCTGGCGAGCAGGCCGATGCACAAGGTGAGCAGACCGAGCACGATGCCGGTCGTCATACCGACCCGTCGCGCCAGGCCCACGGCCAGGGCACCGACCAGACCGAAGGCCAACCCTGGCAGGGCCGTCACGGAACCGGCGACCGTGGTGCTCATCCCCAGGCCCTGCGTGACCTCCTCCAGGATCGGGCCGACCGAGGACGCGACCGGGCGTAGGTTGACAGCGATCAGGATGGTCGCGACCAGCGCGAAGCCTGTGCCGACGGCACGCGAGCCGGGAGAGGCCGACTCAGGCGGTGGGGTCACTCCGCATCGAGCTGTCTGACGACGCGTGCCGGGTTGCCCACCAGGACCACGTTGGCGGGCACGTCCTTGGTGACGACCGATCCCGCACCGACCACTGAGTTGTCGCCGATCGTGACTCCGGGCAGCACGATGGCTCCGCCGCCGATCCAGACGTTGTCGCCGATGGTGATCGGAGAGGCCGACTCGAGCCCGTCACGGCGCGGGGTCGGCTCCAGCGGGTGCCACGGGGTGAGCAGCTGGACATGGGTGGCGATCTGGCAGTGGCGGCCGATGGTGATCGGTGCGACGTCGAGCGCGGTCAGACCGAAGTTGATGAAGGTGCCCTTGCCGATGGTCACGTTGGTGCCGTAGTCGACATAGAGCGGTGGCCGCACCTCGACGCCCTCGCCGAGTGAGCCGATCAGCTCCTGGAGGATGGGCCGGGCGGCGTCGCGGTCCTCCAGATAGGTCGTGCCATAGTCGGCCGCGAGCTCGATGCCGCGCCGTCCCTCGGCGGCGATGCGCGGGTCGTCGGCGATATAGAGGTCACCGGCGACCATGCGCTCGTAGTTGCTGCGGTCGTCCCCCGCGAAGTAGTCCGTCACCTAGCCAGGTTAGCCGCGCAGGTCCCTGGGGTTGATCGCGGAGGTCAGAGCCGGGGCATAGCCCGAGCGGTAGCCGTCCGCGTTCGGGTGGAACGCACCTCCTGTGGGCGCGATGGCGCCGTGGAGCCACGGGTCGTCGGCGTTGACGCCGTGGCCGTCGAACCGCTTCGTCACGTCCACGAACTGGAAGCCGTGCTGCTGGGCGACATCGGCGATGGTCGCGTTGAGCAGGTCGGCGGCGTCGTTGGCGGCCTGCTGCTCCACGACGGACATCAGGGCCTGGGTCCCCGGCACCGTGTAGTCCCCGAACTCCGGGGAGTACAGGCGGGCATAGCCGGTGACGGCGACGTGAGCGTGCGGTGCTGCCGCCCGCACGTCGGTGTATGCCGTGTCCAGCGTGGCGGGGAGAGTGCTCCGGATCTGCGCCTCCACCGCCGTGATCTGGAGCAGGCACAGGGGGTCGTCCGCGGCCAGACAGATCAGCACGGTCTGTCCCCAGGGGATGTCGTTGCCGCCGATGGTCAGCGTGACCAGGTCGGTGTTCTCGTCCAGGGCGTCGAGCTGGGACTGCAGGCTGTTGCCGCCCGGCCCGGCGGTCGCACCGGGCACAGCGGCGAAGTCCTCGAGGCTGATGCGCATCCGGCCGTCCAGGAGGTCCGGATAGGCCGCACCATCCGGCGCGCCCGACCCGGCGGCATACGAGTCGCCGATTGCGTCATAGGTGAACGACGGTGGCGCTGCCGTGGCGGTCGCCGAGAGCGGGAGTAGCAGGCCAACGGCCGCTGCCAGGCAGGTCATGGTTCGGGCGGTGGGTGTCATGCCTAGCCAGCGTAGCCCTCCTCGTGTCTCCCCGTAGGCACTGCGCCAGCCCCTCACTCCGCTGGGAGAGCACGTCTTACAGCCTCGTTTGTATCTTGGAGCCTGTTGCAACCAGCTCCAAGATACGGTTCCGGCTCTAAGACGTGGGTGGCTCAGCCGACCTAGTCCCGGGCTGTCACGAAAGCGGCCACGCAGGTGCGGACGTCGTCCGCCGAGTGCGCCGCGGACAGCTGCACGCGGATGCGCGCCTGGCCCCGGGGCACCACGGGATAGGAGAAGGCGATCACATAGACGCCCTGGTCGAGCATGACGTCGGCGATCTCGCTGGCCTTGCGTGCGCCGTCCTCACCGGGGAACATCACCGGCACGATCGGGTGCTCGCCGGGCAGCAGGTCGAAGCCTGCCTCGGTCATCAGCGACCGGAACAGCTCGGCGTTGGCGCGCAACTGGGCGCGCGGCTCGTGGGAGTCGCGGGCGATCTCCAGTGCCTTGGCCGATCCGGCCACCACCGACGGCGCCACCGCGTTGGAGAACAGATAGGGCCGCGCCCGCTGCTTGAGCAGGTCGACGATCTCCTGGTGCGCGGCGACGAAGCCTCCGCTGCCGCCGCCGAGGGCCTTGCCCAACGTGCCGGTCACGATGTCGATGCGGTCCAGGACGCCACAGGCCTCGTGGGAGCCGCGCCCGCCCTCGCCGATGAAGCCGGTGGCGTGGGAGTCGTCGACCATGACCATCGCGCCGAACTCGTCGGCCAGGTCGCAGATCTCCTTCAGTGGCGCCAGATAGCCGTCCATCGAGAAGGCACCGTCGGTGACGATGACCGTGCGGCGTGCGTCTGTTGACGCCTCGAGCTGGGCGCGCAGGTCGGCCATGTCCCGGTTCTTGTAACGGAAGCGCTGGGCCTTGGACAGGCGCACCCCGTCGATGATCGAGGCGTGGTTGAGCTCGTCGGAGATGATCGCGTCCTCGGGGCCGAACAGCACCTCGAAGATGCCGCCGTTGGCGTCGAAGCAGGACGGGAACAAGATCGCGTCCTGCGTGCCCACAAAGTCGGCGATGGCGCGCTCGAGGTCGGTGTGCTGGGACTGGGTGCCACAGATGAAGCGCACCGACGCCATCCCGAAGCCCCACTCGTCCAGCGCCGTGTGCGCGGCGGCCACGACGTCGGGGTGGTCGGCCAGCCCGAGATAGTTGTTGGCGCAGAAGTTGAGCGCCTCGGCCCTCAGGTCGTCCTTCGTCCTGGTGGTGATGTGCGAGGACTGCGGTGAGGTGAGCTCCCGCTCGACCTTGAACAGTCCCGCGTCCCGGATCTCCTGCAGCTCGCCTGCCAGGGCGTCCTTCACGGCATACATCGTCTGTCAGCTCCAATCCATGATGACTTTGCCCACCTCGCCCGACCGGGCGGCGGCAAAGGCGTCCTGCCACTGCTCGGCGGGGAAACGGTGGGTGATGACTGAGCGGATGCGCTCACGCAGCTCCTGGGAGGTCTGCAGCATGAACGTCATCCGATACCACGTGTCATACATCTCACGACCATAGATGCCCTTGATCGTGATCATCCGGGTGATGACCGGCCCCCAGTCGATGGCGAACGGCTCCTTGGGCAGACCCAGCATGGCGATCTTGGCGCCGTGGGTCGCGTTCTCGATCATCTCGGCCAGGGCGCTGGGGAAGCCGGACATCTCCAGGCCGACGTCGAAGCCCTCGGCCATGCCCAGCTCGGCCTGCACCGGGCGGACCCGATCGCGCGCGACGTTGACGACGCGGTCTGCCCCGGCAGCCGTGGCCAGCTCCAGGCGATAGTCGGAGACGTCGGTGACCACGATGTAGCGCGCGCCGATGTGTCGCGCGATCGCCGTGGCCATGACCCCGATCGGCCCGGCCCCGGTGATCAGCACGTCGTCCCCGGACATCGGGAAGCTCAGCGCGGTGTGCACGGCGTTGCCCAGCGGGTCGAAGACGGCGCCGAGCTCCGGGTCGATGTCGTCGGGCTGCTCCCACACATTGCTGGCTGGGATCACGACATAGTCGGCGAAGGCGCCGTCACGGTTGACGCCGAGGCTGGAGGTCTGCACGCACATCTGCTGGCGACCAGCACGGCAGTTGCGGCAGCGCCCGCAGATGACGTGGCCCTCGGCGGAGACCCGCATGCCGACCCGCAGGTCATACTTGCCGTCGCCCGTGGCCACGCCCGGACCGATCTCGACGATCTCGCCATAGAACTCGTGGCCGATCGTCAAGGGTGGCTGCAGCATGCTTGCGGACCACTCGTCCCACGACTCGATGTGCAGGTCGGTCCCGCACAGGCCGGCACGGAGCACGCGGATCTTGACCTCGCCGGGGCCCGGCTCTGGCTCGGGCACGTCGACGAGCTCGAGCCCGGGACCGGCCGTGGTCTTCACGAGTGCACGCATGGGGACCATCTTGCAGCACCACCCGCGTCCGCCCGAGCGGTGCCACCGCCTCCGATGCTGCTGCCCACACGATTTCGGCCCGAGCGGGTCCCGGTGCTATATTTCTGCGTCGCGCGCCTATAGCTCAATTGGCAGAGCAGCTGACTCTTAATCAGCGGGTTCGGGGTTCGAGTCCCTGTGGGCGCACCATTGTGAGGTCCCCAGTCCGGAGTTGTCCGGCTGGGGACTTTCCGTATGCCGTCCCGCACGTCCGCCAGCACCGAGCCGCTGCGCCCCGTCCCAGGTGGGGCCGGACTGAGTCGCAGGTCCTCGGCACACCTAGGTCGGCGCCGGAGGGCAGCCGGGACGAACCTTTGGCACACTAGCGGCGGACATCTGACGCGCTACGGAGGGGATGGACGACTCGTGACTGCCGAGGAAAAGACGGGCTCGAGGGTGAGCTTGAAGGCTGTCTTCAAGCGCACCGTGGCGGAGTTCAGCGACGACGGAGCCACTGACCTGGCGGCCGCGCTGACCTACTACGGCGTGCTCTCGATCTTCCCGGCCATCCTGGCGCTGACCTCGCTGCTCGGTGTCTTCGGGCAGGGGCCGGACACCACCAAGGCACTCCTGGATGTCGCACTCGACCTGGGTGCGTCCCAGGAGCAGCTCGAGCCGATCGAGGCCTACATCAACTCCCTGCAGGGCAGCGGCGGAGCGGGGATCGCCCTGTTCATCGGTCTGGCCGGAGCCCTGTGGGCCGCCTCCAACTATGTCAACGCCTTCTCTCGAGCGATGAACACGATCTTCGACGTGCGGGAGGGACGGCCGGTCTGGAAGCTGCGCCCGGTGATGCTGCTGATCACCCTGGTGGTGCTGCTGCTCGTGGTCCTCGTCGCGCTGTCCCTGGCACTGTCCGGTGGCATTGCGCAGGCCGTCTTCGGGGTCATCGGTCTGGGCGACGTGGCGATCCGGGTCTGGGGGATCGCCAAGTGGCCGGTCCTGTTCGTCATCGTGGTCGGCATCATCGCGCTGCTCTACTGGGGCACCCCCAACCTGAAGCGCAAGTTCCGCTGGTTCAGCCCCGGGGCGCTCGTGGCGATCGTGGTGATGGTGGTCGCGGTCGCCGGCTACGGCTTCTACGTCGCCAACTTCGGCAATTACTCCGCGACCTATGGTGCGATGGCCGGCGCCATCCTGATGCTGCTCCTGCTGTGGGTGATCAACGTCGCCCTGCTGTTCGGTGCCGAGTTCGACGCCGAGTTCGAGCGCGGGCGTCAGCTGCGTGCCGGTCTGCCCGCCGAGGAGGACCTACAGCTGCCGCCGCGCGATGACCGCCAGCTGATCAAGAAGGCCGAGAAGCAGCACGAGCTCGTGGAGGAGAACCGGCGCATCCGCCTCGAGGCGGGCCAGGACAACAAGCCGTGATCCAGGGCTGACCCTCCGTCGGAGGAGAGCGACCCCGCCTTGACGACCGAAGTGGCGCTCGCTCGGAGTCCAAGGCCACGAGCAGCCGGGATCGGACCGTTAGTGGCGCAGCTCTCCGGCCCGGGCGGTCTCTCCGACGTCAGTGAGTGCCGACCGGAGGAAGAACGGCCCAATGGCCTCGTTGAGCACGACCGTGCCGATCACGACGGTGGCGAGCGTTGCCCCAAATGCGGGGAACTCTTCGGCGACCGTGGCCGCCAGAGCCAGGGCGATCCCGGCCTGGGGCACGAACGCCTTCCAGGCCACCCTCCGCACCTGCTCGCTCTCGCCAGCCAGGGTCATCGCCGCGCGGGAACCCACCCACAGACCCCCGCCACGGACGACCCACAACAGCACTGCCGGGATCGCGGCCGCCAGCAAGGCATCGAGGTGCAGCCCCAGGCCGGTCAGGGTGAAGAACACCACATAGACCGGCGGTGCCAGGGTCTCGAGCAGGGTGGCAAAGCGTGCCTCCGACGAGGTGTTAGCCACCAACACCCCAGCGATCATGGCGACCAGGAGGGCTTCCACCTCGGCGTGCACACCCAGCCGATCCTCGGCCCAGTTCACGCCCAGGACGGCGAGCCAGACGCTGGCCACTGAGGAGACGACGATGAGCACAGCGCCCAGTCGAAAGGTCTCGGTCTGCCGGACGACCAGGATCAGGAGACCGCCCACGACCGCTCCGGCCACCACGGAGAGCAGCAGGCCCGCGAGGACGCCAGCCACGAGCTCGCCCACGGATGCACCCTCACCGAGCAGGGCGTTCGCGCCGGTCAGGGCAACGGAGAAGGCCACGACAACCACCACGTCCATCACGACGGTGGCGCCCAGCACGAGACGCGTGAAGGGACCGGCCGCGTGAGACTCGGAGATGACCGCGATGGCCTCCGGTGGGGACAGCGCGAGCATGATGGTCCCGGTGAGCAGGGCCGCGGAGACCATCACTCCCGTGCTCTGGTCTCGCAGCACGAACGCGACGACCCCGGACGTGAGCACCGGCACCATGATGCTCATGCCGAGGACCTGCAGACCGATCGTGCGCACCTGCGGACGGATCGCCGGCCAGACCAGGTGGCTGCCGGCGACGAAGCCGATCACACCGAGTGCCACAGAGGACACTGCGGGGAAGGCCACATCCGCCGCCTCGTTCGCCGTCGAGATCAGCAGTCCCGCGAGTGCGCCGACGGCCAGATAGACGGGGAGACGCGGGACGTGTCGCCGGGCCAGGAGCTCGCCGGCCAGGTAGGCCACCACGCAGATCGCTGCCAGGACCGCGAATCGTGCCACATCCATCCTGGCCTCCAGGTCGCCCGCACGGTGCACCGCACCGATGTCTGGACATCATGTCCACGGGTGGTGCCACGAGGGACTCACCCGTGGCGGGTGAAACCCAACTGTCAGAAACTCGGTGGCCGGAACCTGGCGTGTGCCGCGAGGGAGGCGATGACGACGATGGTGAAGACGATCAGTCCACACACCACGGCGCGGGCCACCTGCCCCTGCGCGTGCACGTCCCCGTAGCCCACCGTCGTCATCGTGCTCAGGGTGAAGTAGAGCGCGTCCGTGCGGGTGCTGAGGCCCGCCACCTGGCCGGGGGCCAGCACGTTGAGCAGATAGAAGGTGAGCGAGAACGACAGGATGACCAGTACCAACAGCATCGTGAGCACCCCCGTGGCGCGGCCCGGTTGGCCGGCGCGCACCCGATGGAGCTCAAGCGCCATCATCCAGGCCAGTATGCCGAGCCCGCCACCGGTCACCAGCAAACTGATCGCGAGCCGGAGGACCGAGGCGTCCCGGTCCAGCGGGAGGGCGTAGTAGGCCACGAGGACTCCCGTGAACCCCCAGGCCGGGCGGAACCAGGCCCGCACCCCAGGGCTCATCCGGAAGGCGTCGCCGGCGCCGGGCCGATCGGCTGACCACTGATCAACGGGAGCCGCCACCGGCCATCCGGGTCAGCGTCCACGAGCAACGCGCGGACGAGCAGGGTCATCGGCACGGCCAGGAGCGCTCCCAGCGGACCGAGCACCCACGTCCAGAACACGAGTGACAGAAGGGTCAGGGTGGTCGAGAGCCCCACGGCGTTGCCGACGTAACGCGGCTGGATGATCGACTGGATCACGACGTTCGCGACGGAGTAAAGCACGATGACCCAGAGCATCAGGGCCGGTCCCCCCTCCAGCAAGCCAACCAGCGCGGGCGGCACCACGCCGATGACGAACCCGATGTTGGGGACGAAGTTCGTGACGAACGCCAGCACGCCCCACACGAAGGCTCCTGGCACGCCCAGCGCCCAGAGCAGCACCGCGTCGAACACCGCGACGATCAGGCCGAACGCGGCGGAGACCCCGAGGTAGCTGCGCGTGCCCCGAGCGAACGTGCCCAACGCGTCCACCAGGTGCGGGCGGTGCTCGCGCGCCTGGGTCGCCAGGGTGGAAGCGTGTGCTGAGTCGAACGCGAGGAAGACCAGCAGCGTCACGACGATCAGGTCGGAGAGCACCGAGAGGAGGCCGGACAAAAAGAGGGTGACGGTGTCCAGGACGCGGCTGACGTCCAGTGACGGCACGCCATGGGCAGACTCGGGGACGGCAAGTCCCAGACGCACGAGCCGGTCGCCCAGGCCGGCAACCAACGCGTCCAACTCGGCGGCATAGGTCGGGATGAGGGCTGTGGCTGACCCACGGACGCGACCAGCGCCAGAGTCAGCACGAGGATCAGACTGTAGGCCGCCACCAGCACGGCCACAGACGCCGCCCACACCGGGAACCGTCGTTCCAGGACCGCCCGGAGGGGGTGAAAGAGGATGCTGAGGATCAGGGCGAGCATCAGCAGGCCGAGGAGCGCGCTCGTTGACCTGAGGCCAGCGACCACAATCACCACGCACGCGGTGTTGAGCAACAACTGGGTGGTCCGGGTCTGGCTCCCGGGCAACATGTGCGACCGCGGGTGCCGCGCGTCTCACGGCGCGGCCCCGCTCGTCACCGGCGCGGACTCCGCGGGCAACGAAGCGTGACGCAGCCTGCCCGACAGCGTCTCCTGCACCACCAGCGCGACCACCACGGACAGGATCACCACCGGCATCTGTGTGCTCGCGGCATCGCCCAGCAACAGCACAACCAGCACCACGCTGGTGACCGGCATCCCGGTCACCGCCATCCCGGCCGCCATCCCGATGGCGAGGGCCGACAGGGGAGTGAGACCGGGCAGGACGGATGCGGCGAGCGCGCCGCCCGCCGCTCCGAGGACGATCGCAGGGAAGACGGGCCCGCCTCGGAAGGTGCCCAGACAGACGGCATACGCGATGCCCTTGCACAGAACCAGGGCGAGGAGCGTGCCTGCTGGCCATGCGCCGCCGTCACTCGCGATCAGCGGGAGGGTCGCTTGCCCGGACAGGGCGACCTCCGCTGGGGACCGGTCACTGACCAGTGCATAGATGCAGGCCGAGAGGCCGGCAACGAGACCGGCGCCGACCGTCGTGACCAGGAGCCGCGATGGGGCGAGCTGGGACACACGCCGCCCCACGGCATACATCAGCGCTGTCCCGAGGGCCACCGCGCACGCCAGCGGGACGGTCCAGACCACGTCCCAGAGGGCGAGCCGGACCGGGACCAGTTCGGGGATGGCCAGTGCACCGATCTCAAGGCCCGACCACCGTCCCAGCCCCGTGAAGAGCAGACCGCCGACGCCGCTCGACAGCAGGCATGGCAGCACCACAAACATCAACTGGGGCCGGGCCAGTCCCAGCACCTCCAGGAAGATCACCGCCGCCACGAGCGGATTGCCGAAGATCGCCGAGATCGCCGCTGCCGATCCAGCCGCCGCGAGGATCGTCGCACTGCTCGGATCGGTTGACCGTCGCGTGCGGCGGATGGCGAGCAGGGCAAGCCCGCTGCCGATCGCGATCAGTGGTGCCTCGGGCCCCACCACGGCGCCGCCGACCAGGCTGGCAACCGCCGCGATCACGACACCGGGCACCTCCACTGGACGGGTCGCCCCCGCGCCCACCCCTTCCACCGGCGGGTGGCCGGCCCGGCCTGGCAGGTGTCTGACCGCAAGGGCGACGACACCCCCAGCGACCCCGATCGTCAGGATCGGCCACCAGGCGGGTGGCCCCTCGTAGCCCAGGAGCTAGGCAGGTCGTGCCAGACCAGGTGCTCCAGCTCGTGCACCACGACTAGGAAAACGAAGGCGACCAGCGAGAGCGGGATGCCCAGCAGCCCCGCCATCAGGAGCAGGGTGAGGTAGCCGCGCCGGTCCGGTCCGACGGGGGCCTCCTGTCCGGTCACGGACGTGTCGGGCCCTGGCCAGGTCGCGGTGTCACGTCAACACCTTGACCTTTGCCTGCTCGTACTCGCTCGGGGTGATGAGGCCGTTGGCACGCAGGTCAGCCAGCTCCCGCAGCTCGTCTGACACGCTGGCACCGCCCCCTCCGGCCGCCTCCTTGACGAAGGCTCGCATGCTCTCCCGCTGCTCGTGCTGGGCCACGAGCGTGCGCTCGTTCATCGAGTTGCCGCGGGCGAAGATGTAGCAGATGGCACCCAGCCACGGGATCAGCACGATGAAGATCGTCCACATCGCCTTGGCCCCGCCGTTGAGCTCACGGTCGCGGAAGATGTCCCCGAGAATGGCGATGATCATCCAGATCCACGCCATCAGGAGCGTGAACCAGAACATCGAAACAATGACGTCCCACAGTCCGAAGTCCTCCATCAGCTGCATCTCCTAGGCTTTCGTGACGGACCCGGGTGGCTCGTCTGCGGACAGCCTGTCGCCCATGGCGCGCCGGCCACTTCCCCCGCGAGGGGTGAAGCGCCAGCGCTCGCCGAGTTCGTCACGATGTCTCAGCTCCCGGGGCGGTGCGCCGGACCCAGGCGCCGTAGGCGGCGCTGAACGGTGGCGCGGTGAGGCCGTGCGCCAGGACGCTCAGAAGGACGGTCGCGGCGGTCGTCGCGACGACGGTGGCGGCACCGGGTTGGCCGTTCAGCGCATCGTTCGCGATGAGCGCGAAGACCACCGATGGCAGGCCGCGGGGCCCGAACCATCCGACGAACGCCAGGGTCGGCCGACGCAGACCCGAACCCGTCTGCTCCACCCATCGGCTCTGTGAGTCACCCTTCAGGGGTGAGGGCACACCGATCGGCGGGGGGCTCGGGCTGGTGGAGCGGAGCCCGGCGTCCAAGTTGTGGGCCCGTTTCGGTGGCACAGTGTGTTCAACACAACCGAGGGAGTCCCCGTGTTCGACACGATCAACGGTCTGCCGGTCCATCCCCTCGTCGTGCACGGTGTCGTGGTGCTGTTGCCGTTGGCAGTCATCGGCACTCTGGCCCTCGCTGTCAGACCTGCGTGGCGCAGACCTTATGGCCCCCTCGTCCTGGGCATCACCGCTGTCGCCACGGCGCTGATCCCGGTAGCGACCGCCAGTGGTGACGCCCTGGAGGACCGGGTCGGCTCACCGGGGGTCCATGAGGACCTGGGCGAGCAGCTCCTGTGGTTCGCCGTGCCGCTGCTGGTCCTCAACCTTGCTCTCGCGGTGCTGACACGCTGGCCCGCCTCTGCCACCACCCGTCCGGGGTCGCGCCGGCTGGTCACGGTCGTCGCGGTGCTGAGCGTCGTCGCCGCGCTCGCCGCAGGTGTGCAGGTCTATCGGGTCGGCGACTCCGGCGCTCAATCGGTCTGGGGCTCCACGACGGGCTAGGCCAGCTCGACCGGCCAGACCTCCTGGACCGGCTCGCCCCATGACAAAAGCGCCCCGAGCCAGATTCTGGCTCGGGGCGCTGCCGGGGTGAGTGACGGGACTTGAACCCGCGACATCCGCGACCACAACGCGGCGCTCTACCTGCTGAGCTACACCCACCATGTCACCCCGTCACGCCGGGAGGCGTTCGGGCAACGGCGACCATGATACCTGTTCCAGGCGGTGGCTCCGAACCGAGCCACCGACTCCCACCCGGGCACCGGCTGACCGGTGCCAGCAGGGCCGATCGGCACCCGGCATACGGGCCTGATCGGTCAGGTGTCGTGGTCGGCGGCCACCGTGGTGGCGAGCTCCTTCAGCGCGGCCGACTCCAGCCCGGGCTGGGCCTGGAAGACCGCCTGACGGTAGTAGCGCAGCTCGGTGATCGAGTCGCGGATGTCGCCGAGGGCACGGTGCCCACCGGTCTTGGCGGGGGCGGCGAAATAGGCGCGGGGAAACCAGCGACGGGACAGCTCCTTGATGGAGGAGACGTCGATGATCCGGTAGTGCAGGTGCGACTCCAGCTCGGGCATGTCGCGAGCCAGGAAGGCACGGTCGGTGCTGACGGTGTTGCCGCCGAGCGGGGCCTTGCGTGACTCGGGGACCCAGTGGCGCACGTAGTCCAGCACCTGTGTCTGTGCGTCCTCGACGGTGGTGCCCTCGGCGAGCCGGTCGAGCAGGCCGGAGTCGGTGTGCATCTGCCGGACGAAGTCGCCCATCTGGGTCAGGGCGGCCTCCGGCGGACGGATCACCAACTCGACGCCCTCACCAAGCACGTTGAGCTCGAAGTCTGTCACCAGCGCGGCCACCTCAACCAGGGCGTCGTGGACGATGTCAAGGCCGGTCATCTCGCAGTCGATCCAGACGATCCGGTCAGCCTGGGCCTTGGTGATGGTCTCTGTCACAGGTCCCACACTACCCAGCGGCCGGGGTAGCGTGACCGCCATGTCGCACCAGCCGTATCAATCGACCGGCAGCGCCGTCGGGGGACCGCCTCATGCTCCGCTGCCACCGTCCGGCCCGGGCTGGGCGCCGAGTGGGGCGTCGCAGCCGCCACCCGGGCCGGGATGGGCGCCGCACGGACCGTATGCCGGTGTGGGGGAGCCCGCCAACACCACCCCTCGGCGGACCCTGCGCCGCGTCGTCCTCACCGGCGTCGCGGTCACCCTGTTTGCGTTGTGCGGTCTGTTCATGGCGATCCTGGTCGCCGAGAGCACGGGGGCCACGGCGGCGCTGCTGGGGGTGCTGACCGGCTCGATCGCCCTCGGCATCGTCGTGCCGGTGCTGCTGTGGGTGGACCGCCTTGAGGCTGAGCCCGCCCGGATCATGTGGTTCGCCTTCCTGTGGGGCGCGCTGGTCAGCACGGCCGGGGCGCTGATCCTCAACGAGGTCGGGATGGCCTTCTTCGCCGGCCTGGAGCTCGACCCGCTCTTCACCGGCGCTGTGCTCGTTGCGCCGCTGGTCGAGGAAGCCCTGAAGTGCCTCGGAGTGCTGGTGATCTTCCTGGTCGCCCGCCGTGAGTTCAATGGCCTGGTGGACGGAATCGTCTATGCCGGGATGGTCGCGGTCGGCTTCGCTTTCGTGGAGAACATCATCTATCTGGGCGGTGCCTACAGCGAGCTCGGCACCCCGGGCCTGCTGGGGATCTTCGTGATGCGGGTGCTGGTCAGTCCTTTCGCGCACCCGATGTTCACCGTCGCCTTCGGCATCGCGCTGGGCCTGATCACCCACCGGCGGCAGTGGCGCTTCGCCTTCGTGCCAGTGCTCGGCTATGTCGTGGCGGTCTTCCTGCACTTCCTGTGGAACTTCGCGGCGGTGAGCACGATGGACGGTTTCCTGGTGGCCTACGTGCTGGTGCAGGTGCCGTTGTTTATCGGCTTCGTCCTGCTGCTGGTCCTCTCCCGCCGCTCCGAGACCCGGATGCTGCGCACCCACCTGACTGGCTATGGCCTCAACGGGTGGTTCACCCCGGCCGAGGTCGCCATGCTGGTCTCGCCCCGCGAGCGGCGTCGTGCCCGCGCCTGGGCCAAGGGCGTGGGCGGCTCCCGCGCCGAGGCGGCCATGGAGGCCTTCCAGGACGAGGCGAGCGAGCTGGCGATCGCCCGGCAGCACCTGGAGCGGGGCGACTCGGACCCGGTCTGGCAGCTGCGCGAGCGGGCCCTGCTGCAGACGGTCCAGGCCCGGCGCGTGACCTTTGCGCCGCCCCGTCCGATGCAGGCGTATGCCGCGCAGCCCCGGATCGTCCCGGTGCCGCACAAGCTCTAGGACCCGCGGAACCTACGAAACCTCTCTCAAAAGACGCGATCCGCCGACGCAACCCCTCCAAAAATGGGTCAGCGCTGGGCGTCGGCGTGGGCCAGCAGGGTGCGGCTCTCCGCCATGAACCTCTCGGCAGAGGGACCGAACCAGGCGCCGATCTCGCGGAACCGGGCGATAAACGCCTCCCGATCGCCTGCGCGCAGGATCTCCAGCGCCTCGGCGAACCGCTCGTGATAGCGGTCGAGCAGCTCGAGGTGGTCGGGGGAGGAGAGGATGATGTCGGCATAGAGTTCGGGGTCCTGGGCGAACAGCCGGCCGATCATGATCAGCTCCAGGCGATAGATCGGTGAGGAGAGCGCGAGCAGCTCATCGAGGGAACGGTCCTCGCGGATCAGGTGCAGACCGTAGGCGAACGTCGAGAAGTGCCGCTGGGCCTGGATCAGGCCCATCGCGTGGTCGTGGTCCTGCGCGCTGACCTCGTGCAGACGCGCCCCCCAGAGTCGGATCTGCTCCAGCAGCCAGGTGCTGGCGTCGGGGTGACGGCCGGGGACGTAGGCGATCACCTGCTTGGCGAGGTTGTCCACGTCGGGGGCGAACATCGGGTGCAGCCCGAGCACCGGACCCTCATGCACCTGCAGCATCGCCTCCATCGGGGCCAGCTTGGTGGAGGTTAGGTCGACCAGGAGGCAGTCCGCGGGCAGGGGTGGGAGCTGGTGGATCACCGAGACGGTGTCGTGGATCGGGACGCTGACCAGCACCATCCCGACACCGTCAAAGAGCTGCTGGCTGTTGTCCCAGTCGTCCCGGTCCAGCTCGCGCACCTCATAACCGGACAACCGCAGCATCCGCCCGAACAGCTGCCCCATCTGCCCCGCACCACCGACGATGACGATGGGACCCAGGTCGGGGGACTGCCGCGTGAAACCGAGGTTCTTCTCGTGGGCATAGGCCTCACGCATGCAGCGGCGCAGCACATCCTCGATGAGGTCCGGTGGCAGGCCACGTCGCTCGGCCTCGGTCCGGCGGGCGGCGATCATCGTGCGCTCCCGCTCGGGGGCGTAGATGGGCAGCCCGTGCTGTCCCTTGAGCTCCCCGACCTCGGCGACGAGCTCGAGGCGTCGCGCCAACAGGTCCATGACCTGCTTGTCCACAGCGTCGATCTGGTCGCGCAGCTCGGCGAGAGGTGCCTCAGGGCCGGCCGAGGGGTGGGGCTGCTCCATGTGCTGAGAGTAGTCGCGTCCGCCTGCGCCGTGGCGCCCGCCTCAGGACGTCCACCGCCGCGTGGGGCGCATCTAGACTGGGCACCGGTCCGCTCCGCTGGCGACCGCTGCCCCCGTAGCTCAATGGATAGAGCAACGGCCTTCTAATCCGTAGGTTGCAGGTTCGAGTCCTGCCGGGGGCGCACCGGGAAAGCGTGCCGTGCCACGCAGCTCGCAGACGGCGAAACGCACCAGTTCCCGCTGTCACGGCGGTTCCGTTTGGCCGAACGCCGCGCACACGGCAATCTTAGGTCGTGACTGTCACGGACTCCGGAGGGGCTCTGCTGCGCGCTGTCGAGCACATGCGCGGTGCGGCGGAGCGGGTCCGCCTGCCCTTCGACCTGCCCGGCGTGGACGAGGCCCGGCGCGGACAGGGCGATCTGGTCAAGCAGCTCGACGACTATGTGCTGCCCCGCCTCCGTTCCCTCGACGCGCCACTGCTGTGCGTCGTGGGTGGCTCGACGGGTGCCGGCAAGTCGACCCTGGTCAACAGCCTGGTCGGGGAGACGGTGACCCGCGCCGGCGTGCTGCGTCCCACCACTCGGGCCTCGGTGCTGGTGCACCACCCCGCTGACAAAAAGTGGTTCAGCGGTGACCGCATCCTGCCCAGCCTGTCCCGGGTCACCGGCTCCGTGACCGACGAGGACGACCCCGCCTCGGTGCGCCTGACCCCCTCGGCGATGCTCCCGGCGGGCCTGGGCCTGCTCGACGCGCCCGACATCGACTCGGTCGTCACCTCCAACCGGGACCTGGCCCGCCAGCTGCTGGCGGCGGCCGACCTGTGGCTCTTCGTGACCACGGCCGCACGGTATGCCGACGCCGTCCCCTGGGAGCTGCTGCGCGAGGCGGCCGAGCGCGGCACGAGCGTGGCGATCGTGCTGGACCGGGTGCCCCCGGAGGCCATGGAGGACATCCGTCTGCACCTGGCCGAGATGCTGCGCGAGCAGGGACTGTCCAAGTCCCCGATCTTCACCATCGCCGAGTCACCCCTCGGCGCGGATGGGATGCTCCCGGCCCGAGACACCGAGCGGCTGCGCGGCTGGCTGCACACCCTGGCAGGGGACGCCAAGGCCCGTTCGGTGGTCATCCGGCGCACCCTCGAGGGGGCGCTGGGCTCCCTGGGCGACCGCGCCGATGCTCTCGCCGAGGCCGGTCAGGCCCAGGTCGAGGCCCGGGAGGCCCTGCGCAAGGCGGCGCACACGGCATACCAGGAAGCGGCCCAGGGCGTCGAGGACGGGATGGAGGACGGCACCCTGCTGCGCGGTGAGGTGCTCGCCCGCTGGCAGGAACTGGTCGGCACCGGTGAGTTCCTACGCCAGGTCGAGGCAGGCATCAGCCGACTGCGGGACCGGCTGACGTCCTTCTTCACCGGCAAGAGCGTCTCCACAGAGCACCTGGGGGAGGCGATCCAGACCGGTGCCGCCGCGCTGGTCACCTCGCACGCCCAGCTGGCCGCGGCCAGCGCCGCCCGCACCTGGAAGGGCTCTGGTGGCGGCGCGGCCCTGGTCGTCGACCATCCGGAGCTGGCCAAGGCGGGTCCCGACATCGAGTCCCGCGTGGAGCGGATGATCCGTGACTGGCAGGGCGAGGTCCTCGACCTGGTCCGCACCGAGGCCGGACAGAAGCGCACGACGGCGCGCTATCTCGCCTTCGGCGTCAACGCCCTCGCGGTGATGTTGATGCTGGTGGTCTTCGCCTCCACAGCCGGACTGACCGGGGTCGAGGTCGGCATCGCCGGGGGTTCGGCGGTCCTGGCGCAACGACTGCTGGAAGCCATCTTCGGCGACCAGGCGGTGCGCGAGCTCGCGGCCAAGGCGCGCCGGAGCCTGCTGGCGCGGGTGAGCGAGCTGTATGACGAGGAGCGAGCCCGCTACGAGGCTGTCCTGGACGAGGTGGAGCTGGCCCCGGCAGGTGTGCGTGACCTGACCGCCGCGGCCCAGCAGGTGGAGGAGAGCCGATGAGCCGCCGCAGGTCCGGCAGCCGCGAGGAGTCGTTGCTCTGGCGCACCGATCAGTTGGATGACGCGCTGGAGCAGGGCGGGGAGGAGCTGGACCCGCAGCGCTCCGGGGCCGCCGTGGCGCTGGTCTCCAAGGTCCGGGAGCGGTGGGAGCTCAAGGGTGGACGCACCGTCGTGGCCCTCGCGGGGGCCACCGGCTCGGGCAAGTCCACGCTCTTCAATGCCCTTGTCGGAGAGGAAGTCTCCCTCATCGGGGCGCGCCGTCCGACGACCTCCAGGGCCACGGCGGCGATCTGGGGCGGGGCGGAGGATCCCAGTGAGCTGCTGAGCTGGTTGGGCATCGATGCCCGCCACCACGTCTCGGATCAGGACGACGCTCTCGACGGGCTGATCCTGGTGGACCTGCCCGACTTCGACTCCACGGCCCAGGCCCACCGGGTCGAGGCGGACCGCATCCTGGAGCGCTCCGACGTTTTCGTCTGGGTCACCGACCCGCAGAAGTATGCCGACGCACGCCTGCACAACGAGTATCTGGCACCACTGCAGGACCACGAGACCGTGATGCTGGTGGTCCTCAACCAGGTCGACCGGATCCAGGACGAGGGTGCGGTCGAGGAGGTCAAGGAGGACCTGCGCACGCTGGTCGCAGCTGACGGCGCGGGTGACTTCGAGGTCATCGGCACCTCCGCGCGGATGCGCACCGGGCTCGACGACCTCCGGGCCGCGATCGGCGAGGTGGTCCAGCGGCGCAACGCTGCCGAGCAACGTCTCGTCGGTGACGTCAAGGGCACCGCGCGTGACCTGCTGCAGGACGTGGGGGACGAGGAGCCCGGGCTGGATCCCCAGGCTGACCGCGCGCTCGTCACGGCGCTGAACCAGGCGGCCGGGGTGCCGGTGGTGCTCGACGCCGTGCAGCGTGACTATCTGCGGCAGGCCGGAGACCACGTCGGGTGGCCGTTCACCCGGTGGGTGTCCGCGCTGCGTCCCGACCCGCTCAAGCGGTTGCGGCTGGGGGACAACCCGGCCGCGATCACCGCGACCGATGTCAAGACGGCACTGGGCCGTTCCTCGCTGCCCCCGCCCAGCCCGGCCGCGCGCTCCGGGGTGGACCTGGCCACCCGGCAGGTGGGGGAGGCTGCCGGTGCCGGGCTGCCCCCGCGGTGGGCTGACGCGGTCGCCCACGCGGCGACCCCGTACACCGGTGAGCTGGCCGACTCCCTGGACCAGGCCGTCATGAATACCCCGCTGCGAGCCCGCAACCCGCTGTGGTGGCAGGCGGTGAACATCCTGCAGTGGCTGCTGGCCCTGCTGGCGATCGGCGGTCTGGCCTGGCTCGTCGTGCTCGGCGCCTTCGGGTTCCTGCAGATGCCGCAGGAGGTCCCGACCTGGGGGCCGTTGCCGATCCCGGTGCTGATGCTCGGCGGTGGTGTCCTCCTGGGCTTGTTCGTGGCGCTTGTCTCCCGCGCCCTGGCTCGGGTCGGTGCCCGACGCCGCCGTGATGCGATCGAGAAGCGACTGGCCGGCTCGGTGGCGGAGGTCGCCCGCGAGCACGTGAGCGTGCCGGTCAAGGCGGTGCTTGAGCGTCACAAGCAGACGCGTCAGCAGCTCCAGGCTGCCGCACGCTGACCCAATTTTGAGAGTGGTTTCGTAGGTCGAACCCGGCTTTTCCGCGTGGTTTCGTAGGTCGAAACCGGCTTTTCCGAGCGGTTTCGTAGGTCGAAACCGGCTTTTCCGAGCGGTTCCGTAATTCGAACCAGGCTCTCTTGACCGGGGGTATCGTCCGCGCACCCCGCCAGGCTCTGGCAGGGATATCGGCGCACGGCTGTCCACAGTCTGGCGCGGGGCAGTCCCTTGTCCACAGAATCTCCGACCCGTCTCCCCGTAGGCCGGGCAGCCCGGCACGGTGGTGGCACCCACAGATCCGTGGGACTGAGCCGAAGGGGAAGTTGAGATGACAGATTCACTCGTGACCGTGGCCGGCAACGTGACCGCCGAGCCGGTGGTCGGCACCACCAAGGGCGGCGATGTGTTCAGTAGTTTCCGGGTTGCCGTCAACCACGGCTACTTCGACCGGGAGCGGCAGGTGTGGCTGGAGACCGGCACCAGCTTCTACAAGGTCTCGGCCTTTCGTGCCCTGGCGGTCAACGCCTTCGAGTCGCTGAAGAAGGGCACCCCGGTGATCGTCCAGGGCAAGCTGCGGGTCGTGAACTGGACCAACGGTGACAAGCAGGGCACCGAGGCGCAGATCATGGCCACCGAGATCGGCCCCAACCTCAATTTCGGGCAGGCCGACTTTACGAGCGTGCGGCGTCCCCAGCTCAGTGGCACTGACCCGCTGGCCGACGAGAACGTGCGGGCGGCCCTCGACGGACCGCCGGCCGATGATGCGCCCTCCCTCCAGAGTGACCTCGCAGATGATGCCGAGGACGACTACGCCGAGGAGTCCACCGCTGACGAGCAGGTCCCCCTGAGCGCTTGAGATCCGGGGCCGGGCCGGTCGCGACACAGTGGGAGTCAGTGGTCGGGTCACTGGCGAGGGCAGGCCACCGATTCGGGCTGGACCGCCTCCGACGGATAGCCTGAGAGGCATGGCCGAATTCATCTACACCATGACGCGTGCCCGCAAGGCGGTCGGCGACAAGTTGATCCTCGACGACGTCACGATGTCCTTCTATCCCGGCGCCAAGATCGGCGTGGTCGGGCCCAACGGTGCTGGCAAGTCCACCATCCTGAAGATCATGGCGGGGATGGACCAGCCCTCCAACGGTGAGGCCCGGCTCTCGCCCGGCTACAGCGTCGGCATCCTGCTGCAGGAGCCGCCGCTCAACGAGGAGAAGACCGTCCTGGGCAACGTCCAGGAGGGCGTGGGTGAGATCCTGGCCAAGGTCGAGCGCTACAACGCGATCTCCGAGGAGATGGCAAACCCGGACGCCGACTTCGACGCGCTCATGACGGAGATGGGCCAGCTGCAGGAGGAGATCGACCACGCCGACGCCTGGGACCTGGATGCTCAGCTCGAGCAGGCGATGGACGCGCTGCGCTGCCCGCCCGGCGACGCCGACGTGACCGTGCTCTCCGGTGGTGAGCGCCGCCGGGTGGCGCTGTGCAAGCTGCTGCTGAGCAAGCCCGACCTGCTGCTGCTCGATGAGCCCACCAACCACCTGGACGCCGAGTCCGTGCAGTGGCTGGAGCAGCACCTCAAGGAGTACCCCGGCGCCGTCCTGGCCGTCACTCACGACCGGTACTTCCTGGACAACGTCGCCGAGTGGATCGCTGAGGTCGACCGTGGTCGGCTCATCGGCTACGAGGGCAACTACTCCACCTATCTGGAGAAGAAGCGCGAGCGGCTGGCCGTCCAGGGCAAGAAGGACGCCAAGCTGGCCAAGCGCCTCGAGAAGGAGTTGGAGTGGGTCCGCTCCAACGCCAAGGCGAGGCAGACCAAGAGCAAGGCCCGCCTGAGCCGCTACGAGGAGATGGCAGCTGAGGCGGAAAAGACCCGCAAGCTGGACTTCGAGGAGATCCAGATCCCGCCGGGTCCGCGCCTGGGGGCCCAGGTCATCGAGGTCAACGACCTCAAGAAGGGTTTCGGAGACCGCGTCCTCATCGACAACCTGTCCTTCACCCTGCCGCGCAACGGCATCGTCGGTGTCATCGGCCCCAACGGTGTCGGCAAGACCACGCTGTTCAAGACCATCGTGGGTCTCGAGGAGCCGGACGCGGGCACGGTCAAGGTCGGCGAGACGGTCAAGATCTCCTATGTCGACCAGTCGCGCGGCGGCATCGACCCGGAGAAGTCACTGTGGGAGGTAGTCTCCGACGGCAACGACTTCATCCAGGTCGGCCAGGTCGAGATCCCTTCGCGCGCCTACGTCAGCCAGTTCGGCTTCAAGGGTCCGGACCAGCAGAAGAAGGCCGGCATCCTCTCCGGTGGTGAGCGCAACCGCCTCAACCTGGCGCTGACCCTCAAGGAGGGCGGCAACCTGCTGCTCCTTGACGAGCCCACCAACGACCTGGACGTCGAGACCCTCGGCTCCCTGGAGAACGCGCTGCTCAACTTCCCGGGTTGTGCCGTGGTCATCAGCCACGACCGGTGGTTCCTGGACCGCGTCGCCACGCACCTGCTGGCCTATGAGGGCACGGAGGAGAACCCGTCGGCCTGGCACTGGTTCGAGGGCAACTTCGGTGCCTACGAGGAGAACAAGGTCGAGCGCCTCGGTGCCGACGCGGCGCGCCCGCACCGCGTCACCTACCGCAAGCTCACCCGCGACTGAGCGGACCGACCATGGACCCGCGGGTTCCCCACGGCGCTGCGCCGCGTGGGAGCCGGCGGGTTCGTCGTCCCGCCCCCCTTCCGCACCGCGACGGGGTCCCGCCAGCGCGGTTCAGTATGCCGATCGGCGGCCCATGGGGGACCGTCACCGAGTTCCTCCTCGAGCGCACTCGCGGGGCCGGCGAGGTGGTGCGGGCCCTGGACGGTGGTGAGGTCCGCCTGGGCGACGGCACCCGCGTCACTCGCGGCACGGCCTACGCCCCGGGTCAGTGGGTCTATCTGCACCGTGATCCGCCGGCGGAGGTCTCGGTGCCCGGTGAGCTCAGCGTGCTGCACGAGGACGAGCGGATCCTGGTCGTCGACAAGCCGCACTTCCTGGCGACCATGCCGCGCGGCCGGCACGTGCGGGAGACCGTGCTGGCGCGGCTGCGTCGGCAGCCGGGCTGGGAGCAGGTCCAGCCCGCGCACCGGCTGGACCGCCTCACCGCGGGAGTGCTGCTGCTGACCAAGGACCCTGCGCTGCGCGGCACCTACCAGGAGCTGTTCGCCACGCGAGCGGTGGACAAGACCTATCTGGCCGTCGTCCGGCTCGGGGAGTGCGTGACGCTGCCCGCGGTGGCGCGTTCTCGCATCGAGAAGCAGCGCGGGCAGCTGCAGGCGCTCGAGGTGTCCGGTGAGCCCAACGCCGTGACGCACGTCGAGGTGCTGGAACGGGCCGACGGACTGGCCCTGGTCCGGCTGCGACCGGAGACCGGGCGCACGCACCAGCTGCGGGTCCACCTCTCCCGGCTCGGGGCACCGATCGTGGGTGACCCGCTCTATCCAGAGGTCCTGGACACGGCGCCCGGCGACTTCAGCCAGCCGCTGCAGCTGCTGGCGGCGGAGCTGGCGTTCACCGACCCGGTGACGGGCCTGGACCTGCGGTTCGTCTCGAGGCAGCGCCTGGAGCGGGCTGGTGCGTGGCGCGCTGGTGCATGGTGGGCCGGGTCGAAGGGTCAATAGTCCACCGGGTCGCGGGAGATCGGGCAGGTCATGCAGTGGCCGCCGCCACGGCCACGGCCGAGCTCGGCACCCCGGATCGGGATGACCTCGATGCCCTCAGCGCGCAGCAGTTCGTTGGTGTAGGTGTTGCGGTCGTAGGTGAAGACCACCCCGGGTTCGACGGCCACCGCGTTGTTGCCGCTGTCCCACTGCTGGCGCTCCCCGGCATACCAACCACCGCCGGGCTCGACCGCCCGCAGGGAGGGCAGGCCGAGCGCGTTGGCCACAACGTCGATGAAGGAGTCGGACTCCTTGGTGACCTCCAGGCCGCCGTCGTCGGCGGGACGCAGAGAGAAGGTCTTGATGCCGTCGACGATGTCGGGATAGTAGGTCACGACATCGCGGTCGGCGAAGGTGAAGACGGTGTCCAGGTGCATGGCAGCCCGCAGCTTCGGCATGCCGGCGACGACGACCCGGGTGGCGGCCTCGGCCTCGAAGAGCTTCGCGGCGACCTGCGTGATCCCCTGACGTGAGGTGCGTTCGCTCATCCCGATCAGCACGGCACCGTTGCCGATCGGCATGACGTCGCCACCCTCGATCGTGGACAGTCCCCAGTCCTGCTCCGGGTCGCCCCACCACACGGTGCTGCCGGTGTAGCCGGGGTGGAACTCGTAGACCGCCTTCATCAGCAGCGTCTCGTCGTGCCGGGCGGGCCAGTAGAGCGGGTTGAGGGTCAGCCCGCCATAGATCCAGCAGGTGGTGTCCCGGGTGTAGATGGTGTTGGGCAGCGGTGGCATGACATATTCGGTCACCCCGCCCGAGTCACGCACCAGGGCCAGGTGGGCCGAACGGAACTCCTGGGGCATCTCCCGGGTGGCGAGCCCGCCGATGAGGAACTCGGTCAGCGTCGTGGCGTCCAGGGTGTCCAGGTAGGCACGGGTGTCGTCGATCAGACCGAGCCCGACGTCGTTGACCGTCAGTTTGCGGTCCATCAGCCAGTCACGCGCCCCGGGGACGGCCAGCGTCTCGATCAGCAGCTCGTGCAGCTCGACGACCTCCACGCCGCGGGAGCGCAGGTTGTCCACGAAGTCCTGGTGGTCGCGCCGAGCGCTCTCCACCCAGAGCACGTCGTCGAACAGGAGGTCGTCACTGGTGCTCGGCGTGAGCCGTTCGTGGCTCAGCCCGGGACGGCAGACCAGCACCTTGTTGAGCTTGCCGACCTCGGAGTGGACACCGTGGGTGGGGAGCGACATCAACGTTCCTTCCTGCGTGCGTGACTGGGGCTGGGACCAGATCGGGACCGAACCGGTCGCCAGCAGCACGATACCGACGATGGCGAAAGCGAGGATGACGACAAAGGTGACTAGACCCGAGCGGCAACGAGTTCTGCGGGCTAACCGAGGCGTGAGGCCGGCCGGTTCCTCGCCGCCGTGCGGCACTCCAGCCGCGGACTTAGCGTGGGATGCATGAGAGCACTCACCTGGCAGGGCCTGCAGGACGTCAGCGTCCAGGACGTTCCTGACCCGGCGATCGAGAAGCCGACCGACGCTGTCGTGCGCGTCACCTCGACGGCGATCTGCGGCTCGGACCTGCACCTCTACAACGTGCTGGCGGCCTATCTCGAGCCAGGAGACGTCCTGGGCCACGAGTTCATGGGCATCGTCGAGGAGGTCGGCCCGGGGCTGGAGCACCTGTCCGTCGGGGACCGGGTCGTCGTGCCCTTCACGATCTGCTGCGGCTCGTGCTTCATGTGCACTCGCCAGCTGTACTCCCAGTGCGAGACCACGCAGAACCGGGACACCGGCAAGGGGGCCAGCCTGTTCGGCTACACCAGCCTCTATGGCTCGGTGCCGGGTGGGCAGGCCGAGCTGGTGCGGGTCCCGCACGCCGACTTCGGGCCGGTGAAGATCACCTCGGACCTGCCCGACGAGCGCTTCCTCTATCTCTCCGACATCCTGCCCACGGCGTGGCAGGCGGTCGTCTATGCCGACGTCGAGGAGGGTGGCACCCTTGCCGTCCTGGGCCTCGGGCCGGTGGGCCAGCTGTGCGTGCGTGTGGCCCGTCAGATGGGGGTGCAGCGAGTCATCGGGGTGGACCGTGTTCCCGAGCGACTTGAGCTGGCCCGTCGCCACGGCGCGGAGGTCGTGGACCAGTCCCAGGTCAAGGACGTCGCCGCGACCCTGCACGAGATGACGGATGGCCGCGGGCCCGACAGCGTGGTCGACGCCGTCGGCATGGAGGCGCACGGCAGCCCGGTCCTGGGAGCCGCGGTCGCCGCGGTCAAGCGACTGCCTAAGCCACTGGCGCGCAAGGCGATCGAGACCGCTGGGGTGGACCGGCTCGCGGCACTGCACACGGCCATCGAGGCGGTCCGCCGCGGCGGCACGATCTCCGTCAGCGGGGTCTATGGCGGCATGGCCGACCCGATGCCGATGATGCAGCTCTTTGACAAGCAGGTCCAGCTGCGGATGGGCCAGTGCAATGTCAGGCGCTGGACCGACGAACTCTATGACCTGGTCAGCGGCACGGCCGACATCTTTGACCTCGAGGACCTGGCCACGCACCGCGTGCCGCTGGAGCAGGCACCGGAGATGTATCAGACCTTCAACGACAAGGCCGATGGCTGCCTCAAGGTCATCCTCAGCCCGTGACCGTCGCAGAGGCGGTCGGTCGGGCCGGAGGGATGACGCTCGCCGGACTCTTTGGGGTCCTGGCCCGGCTGCGAGGATCCCGCGCACTGCACCCCGTTGGGGTGTGTGGCACGGCCGACCTCCGGACGTCGCCGGACGGGGAGAGCGGGGTGCGGCTCCTCGACGATCCGGGTCCGCACCCGTGCCTGGTCCGCTGGTCGCGCGCGACCGGCCGCCGTGGCGAGGGCTACGACATCGAAGGGCTGGCATTGCGGGTGTGGGGCGCCGCCGCGGGTGACCTGCTGTTCGCCTCCACCGGCACTGGCGTGGTCGGTCGGCACGTCCTGACCCTGCGACGCCTGCGCGACCACGGCCCGGTCACGACGCTCCTGCCGCTCAGCACCCGGAGCGGACCACTCCTGCTGCGCCTCGACCCGGTCGAGGCGCCGGGCGCGGGCGGCCCGCCCACGGCATACCGGCTGTTGGTCTCGGCTCCCGGGCGGCCCTGGCACGAGCGAGGGCGACTCACGGTCACCTGGACCGACGGGGACTGCACCCGGCGACACAACCCCGTCGGGCACCCGCCTGCCGGCGCGTGGACGCACCCCTTGTGGGCGCGCCTGCGCGGACCGTCCTATGCCGCGTCCCAACAGGTCGCGGCAGATCCCATCACAACGGAGGAGATCCCATGACCGAGCACCATGACACCCACCCCGACGACCCGGTGACGATCAGTGACGCCCCCGAGGACGTCGCCACGGTCCACGACCTCATCGATGGCATGGACGTGGCCATGCTGACGACCCTCGACGCGACCTCCCCAGGGCGGCTCACCAGCCGGCCGTTGTCAACGCAGCGGGCGGAGGAGGACGGTGACGTGCTCTTCCTCGTCCGGGGCCGCAGCCCGGTGGTGCGGGACATCGAGGCCCACCCCCAGGTCAACGTGGCCTATGCCTCGGCGAAGGCCTGGGTGTCCCTGGCGGGGACAGCGACGGTGGTGCGGGACCGGGCGCTGGTGGAGCAGTTGTGGAGCAAGGGGGCGAGCGCGTTCATGGAGGGTGGACCGGAAAACCCGGACAACGTGGTGCTGCGCGTCACCGGGGACACGGCGGAGTTCTGGGGCGGCGACTCGCTCCTTGGGACTGCGGTCAGCACCCTCAAGGCCATGACCGGGCGCGAGGGCGAGGACGCCGGCCCGACCGTGGTGGAACTGCCCTGACCCACCGCTGCGCCGCCGTCCGGGTGGGCGGCGGCCCCGGGGCCCGATCCAGCAGACTAGGGACATGAGACTCGGTCTGCAGGTGTCCTACTGGTCCTGGCCCGGGGCGCCGGCCACGATCGGCCCGACCTTCACGCGCATGGCGCAGGAGGCCGAGCAGGCGGGGCTGGCCAGCCTGTGGGTGATGGACCACTTCTTCCAGATCCCCGCCATCGGTCCGCCGGAGAGCGAGATGCTCGAGGCCTACACGACCCTGGGATTCGCGGCCGGGGTCACCTCCTCGATCGAGCTCGGCGCGATGGTGACGGGAGTGACCTACCGGCACCCCGGCATACTCGCCAAGACCGTCTCCACCCTGGACGTGCTCTCCGGGGGACGGGCGTGGCTGGGGATCGGCGCGGGCTGGTTTGAGGAGGAGCACCGCGGTCTCGGCGTCCCCTTCCCGCCGGTGGCGGAGCGCTTCGAGCGGCTCGAGGAGACGCTGCAGATCGTGCGGCAGATGTGGGACGGCGACGAGACGCCGTATGCCGGCACGCACCACCACCTGGAGCGGCCGCTGAACTCGCCGCAGCCCGTGCGACGACCGCCGGTGCTGATCGGTGGCGGTGGGGAGCGCAAGACGTTGCGGCTGGTCGCGCAGTATGCCGACGCCTGCAACCTGTTCGACTACTCCGGTCCGGGGGTGCTGGAGGGCAAGTTCGACGTGCTCGCGCGGCACTGCGCGGACATCGGCCGCGACCCGCGCGACATAGAGCACACCGTCCTGACCCGGATCGCGCTCACCCGGAACGGGGGCGAGACGATGGGCTCCGGTGAGACCTCCCTCAGCGTCACCCAGGCCGTCGACAAGCTTGGCGCGCTCGCCGAGATCGGCACGGACACCGTGCTGCTGGGCATGGCCAACGACGCGGAGCCGGGGGTCTTTGACCTGGTGGCCGAGCTGGTGGAGCAGGCTGCCTCGTTGTAGGGCAGCCGGAGAGTCGTGATCGTCGCTGTGCGGACAGCGCCAGCGGTCAGGACTCCTTGACCCGGACCATGCCCTCCTGGCCGACCGTGGCGAGCAGCGTGCCGTCCTCGGCGAACATGTGCCCTATGCCGAGGCCGCGACCGCCCTGCGCGGAGGGAGCCTCCTGGGTGTAGAGCACCCACTCATCGACCCGCGCCGGGCGGTGGAACCACATGCCGTGGTCCAGGCTCGCCACGCGCAGGCGAGGGTCGCCCCAGGCGAGCCCGTGGCGTCGCAGCACCGGCTCGAGCAGGCTGTAGTCAGAGGCGTAGGCCAGCACCGCGGCGTGCACGTGCGGGTTGTCCGGCACCTCGCCGGGCAGCCGCATCCACACCGACTGGCGCTCCACGGGGTCGATCGCGCTGCCGGGCAGGAGCTGCGGGTCGACGTGGCGCAGCTCCACCGCCCGGGCCGCGGCGTGCTGAGCCAGCGGGTGGTCGATCTGGCGCAGGATCTCCGCGTCCGGTGGCAGCTCGTCCGGGGCGGGCACCTGCGGCATGGGGATCTGGTGGTCCAGTCCGGGCGCGAGCTCCTGGAAGGAGGTGATCATCGACATCAGGATCCGTCCGTCCTGCACGGCATGGACCCGCCGCGCCGAGAACGACCCGCCGTCGCGCATCCGGTCCACCAGGAAGCGGATCGGCTCCTTGTCGTCGCCGGGGCGCAGGAAGTAGCCGTGCAGCGAGTGGATGTGGCGCGGACCGTCCCCGTCGTCCAGGTCGACGGTGCGGCCGGCCGCGACGACGCACTGGGCCAGCACCTGACCGCCAAAAACACGTCCGTGCGGCATCACCTGGCTGCGCCCGACATACACCTCACCCTCGCTGTCGCGCAGGTCCTCCACGACGCCCTCGGTCGAGGCGACGCGCACCGTGGTCCTGCCCTCGAAGCTCAGGTCGAGGACATCGAGGAGATTGGCTAGCTGGTCTTCCGGCGTCGGGCTCACGCGGGCACTGTAGTCCACGCCGCGCACCCGCCCTGCGAGGATGGCCCCATGGCTCAACCCGCGATCTCCATCCCGCCCTCTGCCGCCACCGTCGAGGTGACCAGCCGATGGTCCGACATGGATGCCTATGGTCATGTGAACAACGTGCAGTATCTGCGCTATCTGGAGGAAGCCCGAGTCCACGCCTTCAACGCCTGGTTCGGGCAGGAGCGCTCGATGCTGGAGGACGGCGTGCTCGTCGTCCGGCACGAGATCGACTATCTGGCACCGATGACCTTTAACTATCAGCCCGCGCTGGTCAGCACCTGGTGCTCGCGGGTCAGCGGCGCCAGTTTTGACATCGCGTATGTCGTGGGGCAGCGCGGCACGGACGTCACCTTCGCGCTGGCCGAGACAACCTTGGTCACCTATGACCTCACGGCGGGCCGACCTCGACGCATGGCCCCGCACGAGAAGGCGGCGATGGAGTCGGTCATGGGCGAGCCCCTGGCGCTGCGCAGCCACAAGGAGCGTCGTCGTGGCCGCTGAGACTGACGCCCTCGGTGGGGGCACCGGCGGCAGCGACCGTCTCACCCTGGAATTTCCCGACGTCGAGAGCCTGCAGGACCTGGGCACCTTCGCCGGTCGGGCGCGCACGCTGATGGAGCAGGGCTCGATGCGCTTGCAGGCCCACGGCTCGGTCCTGGCCGCCTGGGTCTGTGTCCTCCCCGGGCGCGGCCTGGTCGGGCAGGGGGTGGTGCTGGGCCTGCGCACCATGCCGCTCGCCTCGGTCCACGGCGCCCCGGGTCTGGACGTGACCGTTCCGCTGTCGGCCATCGGTGACCGGATGGCCCGCCGTACCAGCACCGGCGACATCGGGACCCTGCTGCCGGTGCCGCCGATGCAGGTCAGCGAGCCGTGGACGGCACTGACCCCCGCCCGGTCGGGGTGGGAGCAGGTCGGCGCTGTCCCGGCCGATGAGCTGCTGGAGGTGGCGCGCGACGGGATCGCCGAGATCAGTGAGGGCGCACCCACCGGGTCCGGCGCCCTGGCCGTGACTGCCCTGCGCGAGCGGGTCTGGGGGCGCAGCATCACCGACGGTGGGCTGCGCGCGGGAGTCGGCCTGGCGGCCTACGGGCTGGGCTTTGCCCGCCCCGGCAGCACTGTCGACATCTTCCGGGCCGGCCCCTGGACCCGGGCCACCACACCGGTCGGTCACATCCTCACCCGCTAACCCATTTTGAGAGAGGTTTGGTAGGCGGAAAACCCATTTTGAGAGGGGTTTGGTAGGTGCCGAACCTCGTACGGGGAGGTGTGGAACGCGCTGAGGCGGTTCGATCCTAGGGATTCCGACGCGGGGTCGACGTGTCCGGGTGCATCGCGATGAAGATCGAGTGCGGTGCCTCCGGGTTGCGTGGCCGCTCGTGGAACTCGTTGACCAGGGCCCACAGGCGCTCCTTGAACTCCGTGAGGTCCGAGCCGTTGATGCGCAGCCTGGCGAGGTCGCGCTGCTCCGGGGGCACGCTGGCAATCTCGGAGAGAAAGGCCTCGATCGTGGAGCCGGCCAATGCCTGGGGGGCCTCGAGATGCCAGGCCTTGCCGGTGGCGCGATAGGGGATCTCACGTGCTCCACGCGGGCCGCGGCGCACCGGTTCGGCGCGCAGGAATCCGACCTCAAGGAGGGTGCGCACGTGATGGAGGACTGAGGCGGGGTTACGCTCCAGTGCCTCCGCGATCTCCTTGTTGGTCAGCGCCTCGTCGAGTGTCAGCCGCAGGATGCGCAGGCGCAGGCTGGAGGCCAGGGCCTTGGCCTCGGCGTCGGTGGCGACGCGCCCCTCGTAGCGTGATGCCGTGGCGGGCAGGTCAGCACCAGCCCCGGCCGCGACAGGACCGGGGTCGCGGTCACCGTCGTGAGCCTCCGGTGCGTTCTCGCCCATCATGGGCCGAGTCTACTGATCACCCCATGCGATTGACGCTTCCGTCTGCGCTCACGGGCTGTGGGATCGGGCGAGGCGCGGTGTGGGATCGGGCGAGGTGCTTGGTGGATCGTCCGAGGTGCTGTGAGGGGCAGCGTGTGGCAGGTAGCGTCGTCCCGTGGACTCGCAAACTTTGGTCAACCTCGGGCTCGTCCTGGTCTTCGTCCTGATCGGTGGGGTCTTCGCCGGCACGGAGATGGCGATCGTCACCCTGCGGGACAGCCAGGTGCGCAAGATTGAGGCGAGCGGCGCGCGGGGTGAGCGTATCGGGGAGCTGGTGCGCAACCCCAACCAGTTCCTTTCTGCCGTGCAGATCGGGGTGACGGTCGCGGGCTTCTTCTCCTCGGCATACGGCGGCTCGACGATCGCCCCCGACCTGGTGCCGATCCTGCTCGGGTGGGGAGTGCCCGACGGCATCGCCGACACCGTGGCGCTGATCGTGATGACTCTGCTCATCGCCTATCTGAGCCTGGTCTTCGGCGAACTGGTGCCCAAGCGGCTCGCGATGCAGCGCTCTGCCACCTTCACCAGGCTCCTGGCTCCGCCGCTGGGGGTGTTCGCCAAGATCGTGCGCCCGGTGATCTGGCTGCTGTCGGTGTCCACCAACTTCGTGGTCCGGCTCCTCGGTGGCGACCCGCACGCCAAGAGCGAGGAGATGAGCACCGAGGAGGTCCGCGAGATTATCGAGGGCCACCAGGGGCTGCGGCCCTACAGTCGGGCGATCCTCACGGATGTCTTCCGGGCCCACGAGCGCAACCTGGACCGGGTGATGCGCCCGCGCCCTGACGTGCAGTTCCTCGAGGGGGACGCCACGGTCGCCGAGGTGCGCTCGGCGGTGGTCGACTCCGCCCACTCCCGCTTCCCGGTCACCGGCCGCTCGGTCGACGACATCCTGGGCTTCGTGCACATCCGCGACATCCTGGGCATCCCGATGGAGGAGTGGTCCACCCGGATCGCCGATCTGACCCGCCCGATCGTGCCGCTGCCGGGCAGCATCCACGTGCTGCCCGCGATGAGTCGGCTGCGGGACGAGAAGCAGCAGATCGCGCTGGTGGTCGACGAGTACGGCGGCACCGACGGGATCGTCACCATGGAGGACCTCATCGAGGAGGTGGTCGGGGAGATCTACGACGAGTATGACGCCGGGACCGACCCCGAGGACGCCACCCTGCGACGCGGGGAGTCCCTCGATGTCGACGGCTCCCTCAATATCGAGGAGTTCGAGGACCTCACCGGCGTCGAGTCCAGCAGCGAGAACTATGACACCGTCGGCGGGCTCGTCCTGGAGCGCCTCGGGCGGCTCGCCGAGACCGGCGACACCGTCGAGCACGAGGGCCTGCGTATCGAGGTGCTCGCCCTCGACGGCATGCGCATCGAGCGGGTGCGGGTCACCTCGATCGGACCGGGCAAGCCGGCCGAGTGAGACCGGGTCGGGTCAGCTGATGCGCAGCCAGACCGTGGTGTCGGTGGGGACCGTCGGGTCGGCCAGGCGCGAGCTGGCCACCAGGACCTCTGCGCCCTCGGGGAGGGTCACCGGCTCGGCGCCGAGGTTGGTGATCACGTGCACCCCGGCACCGTCCTGGTCGGTGATCCGGAAGGCCACGACGTCTGCGCCCAGGCTCTCGTCCCAGTCCAGCTCGCCGACACCCAGGTCGAGGTCGCGGCGGATGGTCAGCAGGGTCCGGTAGAGCTCGAGGGAGGACCCGTCCACGCCGACCTGCCGGTCGACCGCGAGAGCCCCGTAGATCTCCGGTTGCGGCAGCCACGTCTGCTCGCCCGGGCCGAAGCCGTAGGTGCTGGCGCCGGCCTCCCAGGGCATCGGCACCCGGCACCCGTCCCGGCCGCGCTCGCGGTGCTCGGTGTGCTCCCAGGTCGGGTCCTGGCGCAGGTGATCCGGCAGAGCGGTGTGGTCGGGCAGACCGAGCTCCTCGCCCTGGTAGACGTAGGCCGAGCCGGGCAGGGCCAGCATCAGGGCCGTGGCGGCACGGGCACGCCGCGAGCCGAGGACGGCATTGGGCTGGGCGTCACCGGTGCCGATGCCGTTGGGGCGGGGCGCACCGACCGGCAGGCCCAGCCGGCTGGCGTGCCGCACCACGTCGTGGTTGGAGAGCACCCAGGTGCTCGGGGCCCCCACGAGGTCGGCGGCGTCGATGGAGCTGGTGATGATCTCGCGCAGGTCGGCGGCGCGCCAGGGCGCCTCCAGGAAGGCGAAGTTGAAGGCCTGGTGCATCTCGTCGGGGCGCACGTAGGCGGCGGCGCGCTCGACCGGCTCGACCCACGCCTCGGCACACAGGATGCGGTCCCTGGCCGGGTCGCCCTCGGGGTTGTAGCTGTCCAGCAGGGCGCGCCACTGGCGGTAGACGTCGTGGACCCCGTCCTGGTCCCACATCGGGGCGCGGGCAGACTGCTCGTCTCCGTCGCTAGCTGACTCTTTGTCGGCCGACTCCTCATGGCTGCCGAGCATGCCGGTGCGCTCGAACCAGTCCGGCAGCCCCTCGGCCTTGATCAGCCCGTGGGCGACGTCGACGCGGAAGCCGTCGACACCACGGTCCAGCCAGAACCGCAGCACGTCCAGGAACATCTCGCTGACCTCGGGGTTCTCCCAGTTCAGGTCCGGCTGGGAGGTGTCGAAGATGTGGAGATACCACTGGCCCGGGGTTCCGTCGGCCTCGATGACCCGGGTCCAGGCGGGGCCGCCGAAGACGGACAGCCAGTTGTTGGGCGGCTCGGAGCCGTCGCTGCCCTTGCCCTCGGCAAACATGTAGCGCGCCCGCTCGGGGGAGCCCGGCGCAGCGGCCAGCGCGGCCTGGAACCACTCGTGCTCGCTGGAGGTGTGGTTGGGCACCAGGTCCACGATCACCCGCAGGCCCAGGTCGTGGGCTGCGGCGATGAGGGTGTCGGCGTCGTCGAGGGTGCCGAACATTGGGTCGATGTCGCGGTAGTCGGACACGTCGTAGCCCGCGTCATTCATCGGGGAGGCGTAGAACGGCGACAGCCAGATGGCGTCCACGCCCAGGTCTGCCAGGTAGGGCAGCCGGGCGGTGATGCCAGGCAGGTCGCCGATGCCGTCCCCGTTGGCGTCCGCCCAGGAGCGCGGGTAGATCTGGTAGATCACGGCGTGACGCCACCAGGGGGCGTCGTGGGACTCGGCAGGGTGCAAAGGGTGCGGTGCGGGGGAGGTCACGGGACACCATTGTGGGTGACCCATGACCACCGGGGAAATCCGCCGTCCGGGTGCCCCGGCATACTGCCGTGGCCGGCGCCGACCTTAGCGGGCGACGCGCCGGGGGAACAGGTAGGCCGTCAGCACCGCGGACACCGCGATGATCCCGACGCACCAGGCGATGGCGACCAGCGCGTCCGTGCCGGGGGAGGCTCCGGCGAAGAGCGCTCGCGTCGCCTCGATGACCGGGGTGATTGGCTGGTGCGCCGCGAATCCCTGCAGCCAGCCCGGCATCGTCGCGACGGGTACGAACGCGCTGGAGACGTAGGGCAGGAAGAGCAGCACGAAGCCGTAGCCGTTGGCCGCCTCGGGGGAGTGGGCGACCAGCCCGAGCATCGCGAAGACCGCGGTGATCGTCAGGATGTACAGCGAGAGCAGGGCGACGGCGCCGACCCAGTGCAGGGGCCCGGCCTCGGGTCGGAAACCGATCAGGACCGCGACGAGCAGCACGACCCCGGTGGCGAACAGGTTGCGCGCCAGGCTCGCGGCCACGTGCCCGACGAGCACCGTGGCGCTGGGCACGGGCATGGTGCGGAGGCGGTTGATCGTGCCGGTCGTCATGTCCTGGCTGACGCCGACGGCGGTCGAGGCGGCCCCGAAACCGGCGCAGGTCAGCACGATGCCGGGCACGACGTAGTCCAGGTAGTCCCCGCCGGTCGCGATCGCGCCGCCGAAGACGTAGGTGAACATCAGCATGAGCATCACCGGAAGCACGACCGCCATCAGGAGCGCCTCCACGTCGCGCAGGCTGTGCCGGGTGGCGCGTCCGACGAAGACGGCGGAGGCGGAGAGTATGCCGGAGCCCGGGCTGGGCGGGCGTGTTGCGCTGGGCGCGGGTCGGGCGGGCAGGGTCTGCGTGGTCATCGGGTGGTCTCCAGGATCTGGTCGGTCTGCGTCGTGTCCTCGCCCTCGCCGGTGGCCCTGGTGGCCGGCTGACCGGTGAGCTGCAGGAAGGCGTCGTCCAGGGTGGGGCGGTGCAGCTCCAGGCGCAGGGTCGGGTCGGCCGCGGCGAGATCGCCGCTGACCCGTGCCAGGTCGGCCGCGGTGCCGTCCGTGGGCACCTCGCGCACCACGGTGCCGGTGCCGTCCAGCGCTCGGACCCACTCGCTGCCGACCAGGCCCTTGAGGTGCGCGGCGCTGCCCAGGGCCACGATCCGCACCTGGTCCAGCACGGCGATCTGGTCGGCCAGCTGGTCGGCCTCCTCGAGGTACTGCGTGGTGAGGAAGACGTTGGTGCCCTCCGATGCGAGCGTGCGGATCTGCTCCCACAGGGCGAGGCGGCTGCGGGTGTCCAGGCCGGTCGTCGGCTCGTCGAGGAAGAGCACCTCGGGCGGCCAGATCAGGCTGACGGCCAGGTCGAGCCGGCGGCGCATGCCTCCGGAGTAGGTGCGGACGGCACGGTCCGCGGCCTGCTCGAGGTCGAACCGGGCGAGCAGCTCGTCCGTGCGGCGCCGCGCGTCCCGGCGTCCCAGGCCCAGGAGGCGGGCCATCATCACCAGGTTCTCCCGACCGGTGAGGACCTCGTCGACCGCGGCGAACTGTCCGGTGACGCTGATCCGGTGCCGGATCTGCCGGGCGTCGGTCCGGGTGTCCATCCCCAGCACCGTGACGCGTCCCTCGTCATGGGGGACCAGCGTGGTCAGGATGTTGACGAGCGTGGTCTTGCCAGCGCCGTTGGGTCCGAGAAGTGCGTGGACCCCTGGTCCGAGCGAGAGGTCAAGTCCGCGCAGCACCTCCGTCGTCCCATAGGACTTGCGGACGCCGGACGCCTCGATCACGGGCCTGTGTGTGATGTTTCTTTCTGCATATGACATAAACTGAGTATGACATACACAGCGTGTGACATACACAGTTAATCGACTAGACTGGTGCGATGGCTGGTGAGAAGACGGATAGTGGTGTGCCACGAGTGGTGGCCATCGCGTGGGGCGCGCACGCGGTGCCGCAGCGGGGACCGAGCCGGGGGCTGAGTCACGAGAAGATCGTGCGACGGGCCATCGAGATCGCCGACGAGCATGGGTTGGGCGCGGTGACCATGCAGCGCGTGGCCGAGTCCCTGGGTTTCACCACGATGTCGCTCTATCGGTATGTCGCGAACAAGGAGGAGCTGCTCCTGCTCATGTGCGGCGCTGACTGGCTCCTGCCGGCGCGCCAGGAGAGCGGGGAGGACTGGCGGGAGAATCTGCGCCACTGGGTCGCGGAGCTGCAGAGCATGTATCGCCAGCACCCCTGGCTGCTCGAGATCCAACGAGGGCCGGTGGCGGTGCTCCTCCCCGGCCCCATGGAGGTCGTTGACCGTGGGATGGAGGCGGTGCGTGCGCTGGAGCTGAGTGAGCAGGAGATCATCAGTCTCGTCCTGGTCGTCAGTTCCTATGTCAGCAGCTTCTCAGGCCTGGAGCACGACCTCGCCGACCAGGAGGACCTGGAGTTCGGCCCAGAGGCGATGGCAGAGCTCGGTGAGGTGATCACGGCAGCGCGGCTGCCCTATGCAGCTCCCTTCTTTCTCGCCGGCAACTACGCCGGTGGACCGGTGCTCGAGGAAGAGTCGGGCGTGGACACGGAGTATGAGTTCGGGTTGGAGCTGCTGATCGAAGGGCTCGCGGCCCGGCAGGCAGCCCGCAGCGGGAACTAGTCTCACGCCCGGCAGGCAGCCCGCAGCGGGAACTAGTCTCCGGGCCGCCCGATCCGCCCCGGCGCACCCAGGTCGGCGCGGTCGGCCGCGGACGTGCCGGACATCCAGCCCTCCTGATCGAAGGAGGCCCTGGTGCGGGACTTCTGCAGACGGGGGAAGCGCTCGGCGACGGCCTCGTCCACCGCCTGGTCGCTCTCGGCCAGCGCCCGCACGAGCGCCGTGCGGTCGCTCTGCGCCTGCCGGGTGCGGGCGTCCCCGTCCCCCGTGACTCCGACGTCCAGGTGCCCGGTGTGGCCGGTCTCCTCCTCGCTCTCGTCCTGCGCTTCCTGGGCAGCTGTCTGCAGCCGCTCGCCGATCCGCACGGCGAAGGCGGTCAGGAAGCTGTTGCGGAACGAGCGGGTGCGGCTCTGCCCGGTCCAGTTCTGCCGGGACCCCTGGGCGGTCATGGCCAAGGTCGCCTGGACCATGAGCGAGGTGAACAGCAGCTCCACGGCCCGCAGGTCGGTCGGGAAGCCCACCACCGTGCTGAAGCCCAGGCCCTTCTGCCAGACGGCCTTGCAGCGGTTGGCGAGCGCGATGGTGGCGATGAGCTGGAAGCGGGCCGACTCATAGGGTCGGTCCACGCCGAGGCGGGTCGCCGCAGGACCGTCGCCGCGGCCGACGTCCTGGTCGAGCATGGCCCGGTCGATGCTGTGCCGGGTCATCAGTTTCTGAGCCGCCGCGGTGAATGTCTCGGCCTCGGCCGGAAAGGTCGTGGCCTCCGCCTTGGCCAGCATCATCCGGACCTTGGTCAGGAGGCGTTCGTCGACGTCTGCCCCGGGCGCCGCGGAAGGGGTGGCGCGGCCCGGTCGCGCGCTGAGCCGCTCGATGGGCGGGAGCACCTGGAGGGTCATCTCCAGGGTGGCCACAGCGCTGGCGACCGCGCCCCAGCCGTCCTTGACGCGCGCCGCGCGGGCGGCCACCGGGTCCTCGTCCGGACGCCACCAGACGGCCGCGCCGATCTCCGTCAGCTGGGCGTGCCACCGGGCGTCCACCGTCACGGGTGAATAGCCAGCCAGGTTGGCCGCCACCAGGTCACCCAGCAGGCTCGTCACCACCGGCTCGCCACCCCGGACGGCGACGCGGTGCAGGTCCGCAGGCTCCCAGCCCCGGTCCCACACCTGCTCGATCAACTGCCCCAACCTGGCCCCCAGGTCTCCGGTGCGGTGCGCCCCGGCGGTCGTTGCCGACATACGCTCTCCTCCCTCGCCCACCCCGCCACCCCGGCGACGCGGACTCCACCGTGGCACGGATCGCCGACAGTCCGCGGCGGGCCTGTGGACAAGCCGGGACGGCGTGGGTCAGAGCACGCGCTCGAAGAGATGGAACTGGCTCAGGTCGGTGCCCTCGTAGTGCAGCGTGTGCACGCCCAGGTCCCGGAACCCGTGGCCGGCATACAGGCGGCGCGCGGGGAGGTTGTCGACATAGGTGTCCAGCCGGACGGCTCGACACCCTTGCTCCCGAGCCAGTTCGAGTGCACCGCTCACCAGGAACCCGGCAACTCCTTGACGCAGGAAGAGCGGACTGACGCCCAGGACGTGGATCACCAGCACCTGCTGCGCAGAGGCCTCGATCGTCCAGGAGGCGTCCTGGTAGGCGGCGGGGGCGTCGTGGTTGAGGACCACCACGCCGGCGACCCGCTCGGTGCCCGGGTCTGCACCGGGGGTGACGGCGAGGTGCAGCTCGCCGGCCTCGGCCCACTGCTCGACCTCGGCGGCGGTGGGACGGTTCTCGGAGTGCCAGTGGGGGTAGTCCACCGTCGCCGCGAGGTGCTCGATGATCTGACGGTAGGCGTCCTGGGCTGCTGCGACGTCCTCACGTCCCGCTCGTCGGAAGCGCAGGGTCACGCCCTGGGTCTCACGGTGCCTGTCCACGCGGGGCACTGTACCCAGCGTGCACCACCGCACCAGCGCGGCCCGGGCCGGCGAGAGCCGGGCCGGGCCGCTGCCGGTTCACTCCTCGATCACGAACTCGTAGAACGTCAGGTCGACCTCGGCGCCCTCCTGTGCCTCGACCTGGACCGTCACCGTCGGGTTGTCACGGTCGGCGTGACCGGCCGGTGCGCGGTCAAAGCGCAGCTCGGTGCCGAAGTCGCCGGTCGTCCAGCCCGAGAGCCAGCCGTCCCGCAGCAGCGGGTAGGCCGGCCACAGTCGGCCGTCGAGTGCCTGCTCGACCGGCACGCCGTCGATCTCGAGCTTGACCCGTGCCGGCCCGGAGGTCGCGACCCAGATGCTCAGGTCCGTGCTGGACGGCACCGTGACCTCGCCCCGCCCCGTCGAGTCCAGGTCGTCGCTGCTGACGGTGGCCACCTCGTGGTAGACGGCGGTGGGCATGGTGGAGTGCAGCAGGTCCGCAGGGCGGGCGCCGTCGACCGGCTGCTCACCGAGCACGACACCGAAGCCCCCGTCGCCGGTGAGCGGCGTCCCCGACTCGGTGAACGGGTAGCCCTCCCAGTCCTGGGGCAGATAGGCACCGAGGTGCATCGGACTGGACCCCGCGGAGACCCTGACCTCGACGGGAGCATCGGACGCGAGCTCTGGCGCCTGAACCGCCAGCACCCAGCCGCCCGTGTCGTGACACTGCGTCACCCGGGTCCCGATCGTGACCTCGATCCCGGGCAGGCGCTCCGTGCAGGCCGGCACCCAGAGCACCTGCGAGGGGTCGACAGCATCGAGCTCGATCAGGTGTGTCGCCCCATCCGCCGGGACCTCGCTGGCCGACACCAGGCGCAGGCCGTAGGCATACTCCGGGAGCTGCTCCGTCGGACCGATCTCGCGCACGTCGGCGATCTCGCTGCCCTCGGGCAGGTCGATGCCGACCTGCCAGGCGTCGCGGGGGAAGGCCCCGAAGGCCACGATCTCGACCGCCTCACCCTCCGCGATCTGTATGCCGTGCGCCGCCAGCCCCGTCGGGCTCAGGTCGAACTCCCGGGTGCTGGTGCCGGCAGTCCAGGTGTGCCAGTAGCCGCCCCGCAGGTCGGGGTCGGCGTCCTGCCAGGGACCTGCAGCGGTGGGCTGCGTCAGCTGCTCACCGTCGTTGGTGATGACGGTGCCGTTGACCGCCACCAGCAGACGGCCGGGCTCACCAGCCCAGGTGGTCAGCGTGGTGCCGACCCGCGACTCGGCCCTGACGGCGGGCAGCATGACGCCCTCCTGGGTCAGCTCGGCCAACTCGGCCTGGTTGGTCCTCGGCGACGTCGGGTCCAGGACCACGTCGTGGCTCGGCGCCTCAGGGATGTCGGACTGGCCGGGGTAAGGATACTCGGAGGTGCTCGCTTCGCGGTAGAGGCCGATCACGACAGTGTCGCCCCGAGCGAGGTTGCTGGGTTGGGCGCCGTCAGGTCCAATCAGGTGGGCCCCGAGCCCCCCCTCAGTCATCGGCGGGGGGACCGCCACCGGCTCGGTCGGCGAGTTCCGCTCCACACCCGCGCAGGTGAGTGTGGGTCCCTCACCAGCTGGGTTGCCCAGGGGCATCCTCAACTCGCTCGCCACCTCCGGTGCCACATCGCACCAGGCCACCGCGAAGTTCTGCCCGTCTGCCTCCATGAAGGACATAACCCCGTAGTCCGCGCTCAACGTGACGGTCTCCACGAGCGCGAGCCCCTCGGCATACTCCGGGGGCGCCCCGTCGACAAGTTGCCAGGGGCCTGCCGGCTGGATGACGCTGGTCTCCTCCTCGGAGCCCAGCCCCTGGCTCAGCGCCCAGCCGCCACCGGCGACCAGGGCCACCGCGGCGGCGGCAGCGACCAGCCGCGACGTGCGCCCGCCGGCGCCGCGCTCGGCGGCGATGTTGTCCTGCACGCCCCGCAGCAGTTCGCCGGGGTCGGGTGCGTCGTGGTGGTGCGCGGTCTGCTCCAGAGACCGGCGCAGGTCAGAGATCGTGTTCATGACCCATCCCTCCCGGTGGTCGTCGACGATGCGTCCGCTGTCGCGGCGTCATCCAGGTGCTCGCTGATGCGCAGAGCCGCAAGGGCTTTGCTGTGCTGGGACTTGACCGTCCCGGTGCCGGTGCCCATCGCCTCGGCGATCTGGGCCTCACTCAGGTCGTGGTAGTAACGCAGGACGATCACCGCACGCTGGCGCGGCGGCAGGGCGCCGATCGCGTGGGTGAGCGTCTCCCGGTCGGTCACCACGTGGGCGGGGTCGGCCGGCGTGCTGCCCAGGCGATCGTGCACCGGCCCGTCTGGCAGCACCTCGCTCGGGTGCTCACCAGTCCACCGGCGGGACCGGTCGGTGAGGAACTGGTTGAGGATCACCTTGCGGGTGTAGGCCTCCGGCTCACCCTCGATGCGGTCCCAGTTGCGCCACACTCGGGTCAGGGCCGTCTGCACCAGGTCCTGCGCCGAGTGAGCGTCGCGGGTCAGCAGGACAGCGGTCCGGAACAGGGCCGCACTGCGGCCCATCACGAACTCGGTGAACCCTGGTGGTGGTGCCGGCGCGTTGCCAGCCCTACTGCCAGCCCTGTTGCGTCTGCTCATCGTTGCCTCCCTGCCCCCACGACCCGGTGGCTCCCCAGAAGGTTGCCTCAGGTGTGCCCCGGATCGCGGACAACTCGGCGGCGACCTCGTCGAGGAGTTGCTGGAAGCCGGGCTCCTCGACCGGGAAGTGGCCGCAGCCGACCAGGCGCACGGACCGTGTCGGCCCATCGAGCCGGGCCAGGAAGTCCTCGCTGAGCTCTGGAGGCGTCCACCGGTCCTCGTCCGGATGCAGGAGTATGACGGAAGGCTGGGTGATCTTCTCCGGTCCCGTGGCGTGGTCGGGTGCCTTGCGGGACAGGGCGGGTCGGGATTCCAGGAAGGTGCGGTACCAGCCCAGGGGCAGGGCGCCGCGACCGCCGCGGCGGTCGCGGAGCACCTCCGAAGAGAGTCCCGGTGAGTTGGAGATGGTGGCCATCGGCGTCAGCCAGCGGATCGGCAGCGGCAGGTGAGCGAGGGGGCCACGCGCCAGGCCCAGCAGTGGCAGGCCGACGCTCGCCAGCCACGGCCAGCGGACGATCCCGGAGCGCACCTCCGCGCGCGTGACGTCGAGCAGGCAGGTCGCGATCACCCGCTCGGCCAGACCGGTGGTGACGGCGGCGTCGAGGGCCAGCATCCCGCCCATGCTGGCGCCGACCAGGACGAGCGGGCGCTCGTCGTGCTCCCGCTCGACCAGGTCGACGAGCACCTGCTGCCAGTCCGGATATTGCACCGACCCTCGCCGCCCGGACACCTGCCGGCTGCGGCCATAGCCGGGCAGGTCGACCAGCGTGACCCGCGCGCCGAGCAGGCTCAGGTGGGCGGCAAACGGCCACATCGCAGCCGCGTTGCCGCCGGCGCCGTGCACCAGGAGCATCCGGACCGGAGCGTCGTCGGCTCCCACGTGCTCGACATTGAGGAGCCACTCGCCCCGACCGTCGCGGTCTCGCCAGGCCCAGTCCTCACGGACCCGGCGCACCGGCTGTGGGAGCGGGCGCACGTGCCGCTCATAACGATCGTCGCGTGCCCCACGCTCCGCCGAAGGCTCAGGTGCGGCGGTCGCGGGCCGGCCCCACGGCATACGAGATCTCAGTCGTCCTCCGCGTTGATCATGAAGTTGGCGGCGTGCGACATGTAGCCGCGCATCTGCTGGTCGTCGATCGGGTCCAGGTCGAGCGTGTCGATCGCGGCAAACATGTGCTTGAGCCACCGGTCGCGCTGCGTCGGCGTCACCTTGTAGTCGACGTGCCGCATCCGCAGCCGCGGGTGGCCGCGCGTCTCGGAGTAGGTCTTGGGGCCGCCCCAGTACTGCTCGAGGAAGAGCCGCAGCCGATCCTCCGCAGGGCCGAGGTCCTCCTCGGGATAGAGCTCACGCAGCGGCTCGTCCTGGGCGACACCGAGATAGAACTCGTGCACGAGCTTGACGAAGGTCTCGTGGCCGCCGACGCGGTCGTAGTAGGTCTCCTGTTGCTCCTGCTGTGCTTGGCTCACCCCTCCAGTGTCTCAGGGGGCCGGTCCGAGACAGGCATCCGCCCGGTCACGGGGGAGCAGGGCTCAGGTGGACACGAACCATGATTGACCCACGAACGAGCGCGTCCCGCGCGGCAGCCGCACGTCCTCGCCGGCGGCCAGCCGACGGCACAGGTCCATCAACGTGTCGTGGTCGAGCCCACGTCCCGTGCTCCGCGATGACCCGCCACCGGGGTGCCAGTCCGCCTGCCACCCGCGGCCGCGCAGCGTCACGAACGGACCGCCGACGACCGCCATCAGCGCTTCGTCGATCGCCCTCAGCAGATCCTGCGACCCGGTGTCGCAGGCATCGCACCCGCAGTCGGGGTGGAGCTCGAGCGAGACCGTCGGCTCGACGATCGCAAGGTGCAGCACTGCCAGCCCGGGTGAGTGGTCGGGTCCGCCGGTCACCTGTGCGTCCCGCTCCAGCAGGAGCAGCGGCAGCGTCCCCTCGCGCTCGCTGCTGATCCGGACCCCACGATCGAAGTCGCCCAGGTGACCATCGGTGTCCAGGGGACCCGGTGGCAGCCGCTCCACCTGCACGCCCGGCACCGCGCCCAGCACCTGCGTCCAGACCCGGGCGCGCTCGTGCACGATGCGATAGCGGGCGGGGTCGGTCACGCGGGAGTACTCCTCCTCGCCCGGGGCGTCCATGAACGGACGCGGGCTCGGCCAGGACGGCAGGTCGAGCATGGCCCAGCGAGCATCGACCTGCGCCTGGAGCTCCTCGACTCTCACTCGGTCACCGTATGCCGTGGGCCGGCGTCAGTCACTGGCTTACCTGGGTGCTCGTGCGCCGGGGCATCAGCAGGAGTGACACCAGGACGATGACGCCGGTGACCAGGACAAGCCAGCGGTAGTCGATGAACCCGAGAACGGCGGCGCCGGCGAGGGTGACCAGGGTCTGGGGCAGGTTGATCGCGATGGCGGTGGCTGAGCCGGTGCGACCCTGCAGACGCGGCGGGGTCAGGCGCTGACGCAGGGTGATGAACGAGACGATGGTCCAGGTCACCCCGAAGCCACCGATGGCCAGACCGGCGATCACCAGGGCGAGGCTGCTGGAGGCGATCGGCAGCAGTCCGAGGGCCAGCAGGAGCACGCCGATGCCGAAGACGCGTGGCTCACCCCAACGACCGATCACTGCCGCCGCGGTGAGGCCGCCCACGACCGCCCCGACTCCTTGCACGCTGATGAGCGGGCCCAACGCCTCGGGCGGCAGCCCCAGGCCCTGCTCGATCGCGGGGAAGACCGCGACGTTGACCAGCCCGGTGGCGCCGAAGGCGATCGCGACGACGATCGTCAGGCGCCCGAGGAGCGGGATCGAAGCCAGGTGGCGGAAGCCGGCAGTGAGTTCGATCCAGTAGGTGCCGCGCTGCTCGGCGGTCTCCGGCTCGGACTCGACGACCCGCATGGTGGCGAGCAGTCCGCCGGCGATGAGGAAGGCGCACGTGGTCAGGAGGACGACCGCGTGGGGCCCCCACACGGCATACAGGGCGGTGCCGAGAAGAGGCGAGATCAGGCGCAGGGCTTGGTCGATGGTCGACAGCAGTCCGTTGCCGGAGGCGAGCTCCTCGTCCGGCAGGAGGTCGCGGACCAGGCCGGTCTGGGCGGAGGCGGTGAGATAGGCGACGGTGGCGTAGAGCAGGACGACGGCGTAGATCCAGACGAGTTGGTCCCGGGAGTCGACGAACAGCAGGGTCGCAACGACAGCCGCGACGGCGATATTGGCGATCACCAGCAGCCACGTGCGGGAGTAGCGGTCGGCGATCTGGCCCAGGACGGGCGCGAGGAGGGCCGGGACGCCGAGCATCGCGAAGGTCAGGGCGGCCGCACTGTCGGAGCCGGTCAGGTCCTTGATCCAGACGGCGAGCATCAGATAGAGGGCGCTGTCGGCCAGGTTGGTGAAGACCCAGGCGGTGGTCAGTCGGCGGAATCCTGGATTGTGCAGGGCGGCGGGCGTGCGGGGCCGCGTGCCCGCTCTGCTCACGGCCGGTCCTGGGGGACCGGGTTGACGGCGGCGAACGTGCGCACCTGACGCGCTCCCTCGGGGCGCAGCGCAGGGTCGTCGGAACGGCCGGCGAAGCGCTCGTTGAGCCGGCGTAGGTCCTCGCTGTAGCGCGCGGTCTCCTCCGCGGTGGCCCAGAAGGAGCCGGAGGTGATCGTGCCGGCATTCATCCACTCATAGGTCTCGCTGGAGAGGTCGGCCAGATAGGCACGCACCCGCTCGGTCTCTCGCAGCACGTGCAGAGCGGCTACCTCGGCGACAGCCGTGACTGAGCTGGGCCGGCCGGCCTCCGGGCGCAGGTCGTAGCCGCCGGGGACCACCCGCCACGGCTTCTCGCGGCCGCGGCTCTCTGCGCGCTCGATGAAGCGGTACTTGGCGAGCATCCGCAGGTGGAAGGAGCAACTGGCCACCGACTCCCCGGTCTGCTCCGCGCACTGCGTCGCGGTCGCGTCCTGGACCGTGCCGAGATAGTCGAGCAGCTCCAGTCGCACGGGGTGCGCCAGCGCGCGGATGCGCTCCGGGTCGGTGGTGCGCAGATCGGACGGGGTCATGGCTTCAGTGTGCATCCTCAAGGACTCTTGCGCAAGATATCTTTAGGATGCACCCGACCGGGAGCGTGGGCGGTGATTTCGTCCGCGTATGCCGTCAGGAACCGGAGGTGGTCAGCTCACTGGCTCGTCGGCATACGGCGTGGGTGGGGCGGTCGTTAGGAACTCGGGCCGTAGGGCAGGGGTGGCAGCTTGACACCGGCGGTGTCAAACATCGCCTTCTCGCGCTCGCGGATCTCTCGGGCCACACCGAACTGCTCGCCTGGGAGGCACTTGGCGAAGACGCGGATCGTCATCGTGCCGCCGGTGATCGACTCGACGCCGGCAACGCTCGGCGGCTCGACCAGTTTGGGAGCCCACTGCTCATCGACCGCGACGCTCTGCAGGACCTCCTCGATCAGGGCGATCACGCGTCCGGGGTCCTCGGTGGCCGCGACCTGCAGGTCAATCGTCGACATCGCCCAACCATGGCTCTTGTTGCCAATCCGCACGATCTCCCCGTTGCGGATGAACCACACCACGCCGTTGGCGTCCCGCAGCCGGGTGACCCGCAGGGTGACCTCCTCCACGGTGCCGGTCGCCTCGCCGGTGTCGATGACGTCACCGACGCCGTACTGGTCCTCAATGATCATGAAGATCCCGGACAGGAAGTCCTTGACGAGGGACTGTGCGCCAAAGCCCAGGGCGACACCGCCGACCCCTGCACTGGCCAGCAGGGGGCCCAGCGGCAGACCCAGCAGGGCCATGATCGTCAGGATCGCGATCGTGGTGATGACGAAGGTCGCAATGCTCCGCAGCAGGGACCCCAGCGTCAGGGCCCGCTGCCGTCGGCGGGTGTCGAAACCGAGGAGCTTCTCCGCACCAGTGACCTTGTTGCTCTCGGCGCGCCGCACGGCGTTGTCGACGACGGTGCCGATGGCCCGGTGAGCCAGCCAGCGGGTGATCAACGCGATCAGGATCGTGACGAGGATGAGCAGGGGAGCACCCAGGAGCCAGGTGCCGAATTCGGACCAGGTGCTGAACGGCATACGGCCCATTGTCGCTCAGCACGCCCTGGCTGCTGGCAGACTGGCCGGTGCACGACCAACCCCGAGCAGCCCGGATGACGGGCCCGTCCGACCCGAGAGGCCGCACTGTGACATCTGCCCTTCCCGCCCCCCTGATCGAACTGGCGTCCGGGCACGGTGTCGCCACGGAGTTCTGGGACTGGCAGGGCAATCACCGCCAGGTCGAGGAGTCGACGATCCGGACGGTGCTGGGCGCCCTGGGGATCCCCGCACAGGATGACGATCAGGTCGCAGCCAGCCTGCGCGCCCGGCGCGAGGACCCGTGGCGCCGGGTGCTGCCGACGGTGACGGTCATCCGCTCCGGACGCTCACACCGGCTGCCGGTGCACCTGCCGGTCGGCACCGACTTCCGTGCCCGGGTCCGACTGGAGGACTCCGGTGTCCTGGACCTGGAGCACTCGCGCGGGGCGGTCAATCGAGAGGTCGACGGTGCCAAGATCAGTGAGCTCGAGGTGCTGTTGCCCGGCTCCCTGCCGTTGGGCTGGCACGCGGTGGAGCTCGTCGTCGGCGCCGGGGAGCGCAAGGGCAACGGGGACGCTCCCACGCACTCCATGCCACTGGTCGTCGCGCCCGAAAAGCTCGAGCTGCCGGAGTTCCTGCGCGGTGACGGTGACCAGGGGTGGGGGGTGATGACCCAGCTCTATGCGATGCGCTCGCGGCAGTCATGGGGCACCGGAGACCTCGCCGACCTGGCGGACCTGGGGGCCTGGGCCGCCGGGCTCGGCGCTGACTTCGTGCTGGTCAATCCGCTGCATGCGGCCGAGCCGCACCCGCCGATGGAGCCCTCGCCCTATCTGCCGACCACGCGACGGTTCGCCAACCCGATCTACATCAGGGTCGAGGACGTGCCCGAGGTCGCCTACCTGTCCGCGGCCGAGCGCCAGCTGGTGGAGTGGCACGCCGACGACGCCCAGCGGTTCCTGGACCTGGACTTCCTGGAGCGGGACGCGGTCTGGGCGGGCAAGCAGTCCGCGCTGCTGATGGTCTTTCGTCAGGGCCGGTCCGTGCGACGCGAGCGAGCCTTCCACGCCTTCATCGAGCGGGAGGGCCAGGGGCTGGTGGACTATGCGACCTGGGCGACCATCTTCGCGATCCACGGGCCGGACTGGCGTGAATGGCCGGAGGAACTGCGCGACCCGCGCAGCGAGGCGGTGGAGAAGCTGCGCCAGGACCGCAGTGAGCAGGTCGAGTTCCAGTGCTGGTTGCAGTGGGTCCTGGCCGACCAGCTGGCCGGGGTGCAGCGCGACCTGCGGGAGACCGGGATGCGGCTGGGCGTCATGCACGATCTTGCCGTCGGGGTGCACCCGCACGGGGCTGACACCTGGTCCCTGGGTGACGCGCTGGCCCGTGACGTGACCGTCGGCGCCCCGGCGGACCAGTACAACCAACTCGGCCAGAACTGGTCCCAGCCACCCTGGCGACCGGACAAGCTCGCCGAACTTGGCTACGCGCCATACCGGGACATGATCCGTGCCGCGCTGCGCGACGCCGGAGGCCTGCGGATCGACCACGTGATCGGGCTGTTCCGGCTCTGGTGGATCCCGGAGGGGACCCTGCCGCGGGAGGGCACCTATGTGCGCTACGACCATGAGGCGATGGTCGGCATCCTGATGCTCGAGGCGCACCGGGCGGGCGCGGTCGTGGTCGGTGAGGACCTCGGCACCGTCGAGCCGTGGGTGCGCGACTACCTGTCCGAGGCAGGCATCCTCGGCACCTCGATCCTGTGGTTCGAGAAGGACTACGACGGGGATGGGGGACTGCTGCCGCCGGAGAGCTATCGGGAGCTGTGCCTGGCCACCGTGACCACCCACGACCTGCCGCCGACCGCTGGCTACCTGCAGGGGGTGCACATCGACCTGCGGCACTCCCTGGGGCTGCTGAACCGGCCCCTGGAGGAGGAGAAGGCAGCCGATGAGGCAGATCGTGAGCAGGTGCTGGCCGACCTGCGCCGACGCGGGCTGCTGCGCGAGGGTGCCGGGGTCGCCGAGCAGGTCGAGGCGCTGCACCGCTTCCTGTCGTTCAGCCGCGCCAAGCTGCTCGGTGTCTCGGTCAGTGACCTGGCGCAGGACACCCGGGTCATCAACCAGCCCGGGACCGACGAGGAGTACCCGAACTGGCGGGTCCCACTCGCCGGCCCCGAGGGACGGCCGGTGATGCTCGAGGAGCTGTTCACCTGGCGCTCGGCGCGGCGGCTGGCGCGGACGGTCTCCCGCGAGGCCTGAGGGCGGACGGGAAACGGCCCCGCAACTCTGCGTGAGTTGCGGGGCCGTTGCCGTATGCCGAGGGGGGTTGCCTCGCCGGGTGGGCCTACGAAACCCCTCCGAAAAGGCGTGGGAGGCCTACGAAACCCCTCCAAAAAGGCGCGGGAGGCCTACGAAACCTCCCTATTTTTGGGTCAGGCCCCGTCGCGCTCCTGGGCCTTGAGGGCGCGGGCGACGGTGTCGCGGTTCTCCGCGACGGTGCGGCGCAGGCCGGACGGTGCCTCGGGGTTGGCGTCCAGCCACGCCGCGGTCGCATCCAGCAGGCGCTGGTCGGCCAGGGCGAGGGGATAGAAGCCGACCGCGATCGACTCGGCGATGTGGTGGGTGCGGGCCTCCCAGACCGAGGCGATGGCCTCGTGATAGCGCTCCACGTAGGGCGCCAGCAGCGCCGTGTCGTGCACCCGCCCGAAGCCGAGCGCCGTCGCGGCCAGCACCGCGTTGGGCAGCTCGTCGCTCTCGACGGACTCACGCCACGCGGTCGCCTTGGCCTCTGCGCTCGGACGGGACGCCAGCGCACGCGCGGCCTTCTCTCGGCCGGTGGCGGTGTCGTCGCGCTCCAGCTCGGCGTCGATCTCGGGCTGGTCGGCCGCACCGGCGGTGGCCAGCGCGGTGACCAGGGTCCAGCGGATGTCCTGGTCGACGGTCAGGCCCTCCAGCGACTCCGCGCCGCTCAGCAGCGCCTGCAGGAACGCCAGGGACTCCTCCGACTGGGCGAAGGAGGCCCATGCGGTCACCAGCTGCAGCTGGGCGTCTGAGCCCGCCTCTGCCGCCCGGGTCGCCTCGAGCAGCGAGGACTCGACCTCGGCCAGCAGCGCTGCGCGGTGCTCCGGTGCCGTATAGGTCAGGGCGGCCGTGCTCACCTGCTGGATCAGCACCCGCAGCAGGGTCGACTCGGTCTCGAAGGAGACGGCCTGCAACCCCAGCCGGACGTAGTCGGTCGCGGACATCTCCGCGTCGCGTGTCATGTCCCAGGCCGCAGCCAGGACCAGGGAGCGCGGCAGGGAGTCGGTCAGCGCGCGCGGGTTGGCCAGCGCGGTCGCCAGCGACGTGCCGTCGAGGCGGATCTTGGCGTAGGCCAGGTCGTCGTCGTTGACCAGCAGCAGGTCCGGCATCGGACGGCCGACCAGCTCCGGGACCTCGGTGGAGGCACCGTCGACGTCCAGCTCGATGCGGTGGGTGCGCACGAAGGCGTCGTCGATCAGGTCGTAGCACCCGACAGCCAGGCGGTGCGGACGCAGGGTCGGCCACTCTGGCGGTGCGGTCTGGGTGATCGAGGCCGCGGTGATCGTGCCGTCCTCGACGGTCACCACCGGGGTCAGCGTGTTGACGCCGGCGGTCTCCAGCCACAGCGTGCTCCACGAGGTCAGGTCACGCCCGGAGGTCGCCTCTAGCTCGGTCAGCAGGTCGGCGAGGGTGGTGTTGCCCCACGCGTGCTTGGCGAAGTAGGCCCGCAACCCGTCCCGGAAAGGTTCGCGTCCGACATAGGCCACCAGCTGCTTGAGCACCGAGGCGCCCTTGGCATAGGTGATGCCGTCGAAGTTGACCTCGACCGCGGCCAGGTCGACCATGTCGGCGGCGATCGGGTGGGTCGAGGAGAGCTGGTCCTGGCGGTAGGCCCAGCCCTTCTCGGCGGTCGCGAAGGTGGTCCACGCGTCGGTCCACTGGGTCGCCTCGGCCTGGCAGGTGGTGGAGGCCCACTCGGCGAAGGACTCGTTGAGCCACAGGTCGTCCCACCACTGCATGGTCACCAGGTCGCCGAACCACATGTGCGCCAGCTCGTGCAGGATCGTCAGGGCGCGGCGCTCGATGATCGACTCGGTGACCTTGCCGCGGAAGATGTAGGCCTCCACGATCGTCACGCACCCGGCGTTCTCCATCGCGCCCATGTTGTATTCGGGCGTGAAGATCTGGTCGTACTTGTCGAACGGGTAGGGCTGGTCGAACTCCTCCTCAAAGAAGGTGAAGCCGCGCTTGGTGGCGTCCATGATGTTGTCGGCGTCGAGATACTGCTCCATCGACCTGCGGCAGAAGACACCCAGCGGCACGGTCCCGTTGCGGGTGGCGACCTCGTCGCGCACCACGGCATACGGACCGGCGACCAGCGCGGTGATGTATGACGAGATCCTGGGTGTAGCGCCGAAGGTCCAGGTCGCGATGTCCCCGGCGGGGGCGTCGGTCGCGGCCGGGTCGCCCTGTCCCGCACCGGGCTTGCTGCTGGCTGAGACCGGCTCCGGGGTCGGCTGGTTGGAGATGACCTGCCAGTGCGCGGGGGCGGTCACCGTGAACTGGAAGGTCGCCTTGAGGTCGGGCTGCTCGAAGACCGCGAAGACGCGGCGGGAGTCCGGGACCTCGAACTGGGTGTAGAGGTAGACCTCACCGTCGGCCGGGTCCACGAAGCGGTGCAGACCCTCGCCGGTGTTCATGTAGGCACCGGTGGCGTCGACGGTCAGCGTGTTGCGGGCCGCCAGTCGGGGCAGCCGGATGCGTGAGTCGGCGAAGTGCTCCGCGGGGTCCAGCTGCTCGCCGTTGAGCACGATCGAGGTCACGGATGGTGCGATCAGGTCGATGAAGGTCTCCGCGCCCGCGGTGGCTCCGAACTCGACGGTGGTCACCGTGTGGAAGGTCTCCGGGCCGGTCGTGAGGTCCAGCGCCACGACATAGGAGTCGGTGGAGACGATCGCCGACCGCGCTGCGGCTTCGTCACGCGTGAGGTTCTTGCCGGGCATGCGGGTGCTCCTGTGCTGGTGCGTAGGGTCGGCGCGCTCAACGCCGCGAGGTGGTGCAACGATGGTGCCATGAGCAACGACGTGAGCGAGACACGGACTTCTGCCGAGATGTGGTTTGACCCCATCTGCCCCTGGGCGTGGATGACCTCCCGGTGGCTGATGGAGGTCGAGAAGGTCCGCCCCATCGACATCACCTGGTCTGTGATGAGCCTGTCTGTCCTCAATGAGGGACGCCATCTCGACGAGGGCTATCGCGAGCTGCTCGACCGCAGCTGGGGTCCGGTGCGCGTCATCATCGCGGCGACCAAGGACCTGTCCGAGGACGAGGCCAGCGTGCTGCGCAAGAAACTGTATGACGCGTTCGGGCAGCGTATTCACCTGGAGCACCGCGGCACCGAGCACATCGAGGAGATCATCGCCGAGGTGCTCGAGGAGGTCGGCCTGCCCGCCTCGCTCAAGGACGTCGCGGGCAGCACCGAGGTCGACGACCAGCTGCGGAGCAGCCACCAGCGGGCGATCGACCTGGTCAGCGACGACGTCGGCACCCCGGTCGTCTCCGTCAACGATGTCTCCTTCTTCGGTCCGGTCGTCACCCCGGCGCCCAAGGGGGAGGCCGCCGGCACGCTGTGGGACGGGTGCGTGCTGGTCGCCGGGACCCCGGGTTTCTATGAGATGAAGCGGACCCGGGACGCCAGCCCGGACTTCAGTTAGGAGCACAGAAGTGCGCATTCACATTGGTGGTGACCACGCGGCCTACGAGCTGCAGCGTGACCTGGTCACCTGGCTGGGCGAGGAGGGGCACGAGGTCATCGACCACGGGCCCGCCGGTTATGACGAGCTGGATGACTACCCGGTCTTCGTGCTGCGGGCTGCTGAAGCCGTCGCCGACGACCCGGACTCGCTGGGCATCGTGCTCGGCGGCTCCGGCAACGGGGAACAGATGGCCGCCAACAAGGTCACGGGGATCCGGGCGGCGCTGGCCTACAACGTCGAGCTGGCCCAGCTCTCCCGCGAGCACAACGACGCGCGGGTGCTGTCGATCGGGGCGCGGATGAACACGGTTGAGGAGGCGCACGAGATGGTGCGTGCCTTCGTCTCGACCGAGTTCAGCGGAGCCGACCGGCACCAGCGGCGGATCGACATGATGAGCGCCTACGAGGTGGACGGGACCCTGCCCGACCTCCCCGGCTAAGAGGAGCACGCCCACACCGCGCGAGGGCCCCAGGAAACCTCCTGGGGCCCTCGCCAGCGGTGGTCAGTTGCGTGCGCTCACTGCTTCTCAGGTGTCTGCGGGTCGGCCTTGGCGGCCGTGTCCCTAGCAGCGGTGTCCTGGGCCGTCGTGTCCGGCTGGGCGGCCGTGCCGAAGTCGTCCTGCTGGCCGTCGAGGCTGTCCAGCCCCTCCTTGACCTTCTCCTGGCCCTGGCCGATCTGGTCGGAGAACTTGCCCCCGGTCTTGTCGTCGATGAAGTCCCCGGCCTGCTGCACGCCCTGCTCGATCTTGTCGCTGTGCTGGTCAACAGCGTCGGCGATCTTGTCCTTGTTCTCGTCGAACGCGCCAGTGATCTTGTCCATGATCCCCATGTGTGATCCTCCCGTGCATCGATGCCGGCATCGGTTACCGACCAGTTGGATCAGTAAGTTCGCACACCGAGGGACGTTTTGTCGAGTCCGACCGCCCACCGACGCACGCGCATGTGCGCGCCCCAGCCGATCGAGAACATTACGGGCACAACAAAACCCCCGACCTCGGGGCCGGGGGCTTGCCTCAGGTGCTGACCGGGTCAGGCGGGATTCTCATCCTTGCCCTGGCCAGCCTCACCGGGCGACTTCTCGCCGCCGAGGCCGTCCACCGTGTCGCCGATCCGCTGCTGACCCTGGTCGACCTGATCGGCGTACTTGCCGCCGGTCTTGTCATCGACGACGTCGCCGCCCCGCTCGATGCCCTGGTCGATCTTGTCGCCGTGCTGCTCGGCTGCGTCTGCGAGCTTGTCCTTGTGCTCGTCAGCGGCGCCGGTCACCTTGTCCATGAACCCCATGAAGTCCTGCCTTCCTGTGTTCGCGTGCCGAGCTTCCCCGGCCTGACATCTCCACGGAAACACACCTCGGGGGACCTGTCGACCGCAGGCTCGTGCGCTCCGAGGCTCAGCTGAGCTCCCAGGTGACCGTGACCGACGCGGAGACCGCGTGCTCCCCGCCCTCGATCGGCATCGCGGCGTCGGCTGAGAAGGCCGCAGCCCGCGCCATCTTCGGCATCGGTCCGTGGCTGCTGGGTGCGTCGACCACGCTGCGCACCGTGCCGAGACCGCGCCCGGCCAGCGCGGCGAACTGCTCGGCGCGCTCGCGGGCGTCCGCGAAGGCCGCCTCCCGGGCTCGGGTCTGCAGGTCGGCGGGATCGGACACGCTCATCGACAGGCCGTCGATGCCCAGCGCGTCACCGGCCGCCTCGGACACCGTCGTCACCACCTGACCGGCGAGCTCGGTGCCACGCAGGGTGAGACGCAGCTGCTGCGATGCGCTGTAACCGACCACGGTGCGCCCCTCGCGATCGTGCCGGGTGTGCAGGCTCAGTCCCTGCGTGCGTGGCCCGGGGACGCCCTCGTCCCGGTGTTCGGCGGTGCGTTCCAGCACGGCACGGGTGGCCTCGGCGACCGCGGACAGAGCCGCCGCGGCACTGTCCTCCTCGGCCTGCAGTCGCAGGTCGAGCACGACCAGGTCGGGGGAGCCGACCGCCTGGCCGTGGCCGGTGACCTCGATGCTGTCCGTGGGCTGGGCGGTGGGCTTCGTCATGGCCAGATCGTATGCCGGGGTGGCCGGAGACGTGTCCCAATCGTTGTGCGAATGTCAGGCATGAAGCAGCAGGGACGTGGGAGGGTGAGGAGGACAGGTCCGCTGTCACGGGTCTGCCGGCACGATCAGGAGGCCCAAATGACACATCGTCAGCTCCCGCCGGTCGAGGTCGCGCCCCTACACGACGGCGGCTACCTCTCGGGATTTCTGCTGCTGGACCGGTGGCCGGAGGACGCGGTGGAGTGGGCCCGTTTCCTGGTGCTCGCGGTGCAGATGGCAGCCGTCCCGGGCATGCTCCCGCACGGCAGCACGGTCTATCGAGTGATCGAGGAGGTCCCGGAGGAGGGGCCGGAGCAGGCGATCGGTCTGGTGCTGGCCGAGGGCCAGCTACTCGGTGACCACCCGCTCGCGCCCGGCCAGTTCGCCGAGCACCTCCCACCTGCCCTGGCGGTGCTGCACCCTCCGGGAAGCACGCTGAGCTCGCTCCCGGAGTATGAGACGGCCTCGGGGTGCATCCTGCTGCCGGGCGTGCCGGACCTGGGGCTGGACCACCGCGCGGCCTGGGTCGAGGCGGACCGGGAGGGCACGATCACCCGGTTGGCCGCCAAGTCGTCGGTCGACCCGCAGGGTGATGCCGACACGGCTGCGCTGTCGCTGCTGCTGGTCGCCTGAGGCGTCGGGCGCGAGACGGATCGGTCTGGTGCGCTGGAGCTGGCGGCACGGCATACGGGCCAGTGGAGCGGGTGACGAGAATCGAACTCGCGTAGCCAGTTTGGAAGACTGGGGCTCTACCATTGAGCTACACCCGCGTGCGGCCCGGTGTGGACCAGGGCCAGCGAGGGACTACTGTACTGCCCACCCGTCCGGAGTCCGAAACGACACCGGGTTGCGGGTGGTGAACGGGGTATGGCGCAGCTTGGTAGCGCGTCCGCTTTGGGAGCGGAAGGCCGCCGGTTCGAATCCGGCTACCCCGACCCATTACCATGGGGCGATCTGTGGGTGTCCGGCTGCCCTGTTGCCGGTGCCGACTGCCATCAGCGTGCTGGTTCCACCGGCGCCACGGTGCGGTCCGGTGGAGCATCCGCGGATCCCCGATCATCAACGACCAGATTCTGGAGTGCCGCCACAGTGAAGAGTGCCGTCGAGACCCTGAGCCCGACCCGGGTGAAGCTGAGCGTGGAGGTCACCTCCACCGAGCTGCAGCCGCGGATGGACGCGGCCTACAAGACCATCGCGCAGCAGGTCAACATCCCGGGCTTCCGCCGCGGCAAGGTGCCGAACCGGATCATCGACCAGCGCTTTGGTCGTGGTGCCGTCGTGCAGGAGGCCGTCAACGACGCCATGGGTGAGTACTACGCCCAGGCGCTGGCCGAGCACAACGTCAAGCCGCTGGGCCAGCCCGAGGTCAACATGACCGAGCTGCCGATGGAGGACGGCCAGGAGCTGAAGTTCGAGGCGGAGGTCGACGTCGTCCCGGAGATCGAGCTGCCCGACTTCAGCACGATCACCGTCGAGGTCGACCCGATCGCCGTCGACGAGGCCGACGTGCAGACCCGTCTCGACAACCTCCGCGCCCGCTTTGGCACGCTGGTCGGTGTCGACCGCGCCGCGCAGGACGGTGACTTCACCTCGGTCGATATCACGGCCACCATCGACGGTGCGGAGATCGACACCGCCGAGGGCATCTCCTACGAGATCGGCTCCGGCACCATGCTGGCCGGGATGGACGAGGCCCTCATCGGTCACACCGCCGGCGAGACCGTGACCTTCACCGCGCCGCTGGCCGGTGGCGACAAGGCCGGGCAGGACGCCGAGGTCACCCTCGTGCTTCAGACGGTCAAGGAGCGTCAGCTCCCCGAGGTCGACGACGAGTTTGCCCAGCTCGCCTCCGAGTTCGACACCGTGGACGAGCTCATGGAGGACCTGCGCAAGCAGTCCGAGCAGGGCGCGAAGTTCGAGCAGGGCGTCCAGGCCCGCGACAAGGTCCTGGAGCAGATGCTCGAGCTCGTCGAGATCCCTGTGCCCGACTCCGTCGTCGAGTCCGAGGTGCACAGCCACCTGGAAGGTGAGGGTCGCCTCGAGGACGACGTACACCGCGCCGAGGTCACCGAGAGCACCCAGAAGGCCGTGCGCACCCAGCTGCTGCTGGACGCCCTCGTCGAGCGTGACGAGATCGAGGTCGGCCAGAACGAACTCGTCGAGTACCTGGTCATGACCGCCCAGCAGTACGGCATGAACCCCAACGAGTTCGCCCAGCAGCTGGACAGCCAGAACCAGGTCCCGGGCATGGTGGCCGAGGTCGGCCGTCGCAAGGCCCTGGCCGCCGTCCTGGAGAGCGTCACCGTCAAGGACACCGACGGCACCGTGATCGACCTCAACGAGATCGACCCGAGCGATGAGGACGAGGAGTCCGAGGGCTCGGCCGACAGCGCTGACTCGGTGGACAGCGTCGACAGTGTTGACTCCGTCGACTCGGTGGACAGCGTCGACTCGGTGGACAGCGTGGACTCGGTCGACTCGGTCGACAGCCCCGACGAGGACGAGGACGCCGACGAGGACACCGCCGACGAGGACACCGACAAGGCCTGATCGGCCCCAGCACACCGCCGACGCGGGTCACCGGAGCTTTCCGGTGGCCCGCGTTGTCGTTCCAGCAGGTGAGTTGCTGCGCTCAGGGCGAACATCCGTCATACAGGGGAGTGCCGCAGCGAATCCGGGCGTTAGGGTCACTGACGAAGGACGCGGCATGGCCGCGACCCCCAGCGATGAGATGGAGCAGACGGTGACCAACAACGAGATCGTCGCGGCCGGCGAGCGGCCGATGGCCGGACTGGACGACCAGATCTACAACCGCCTCCTGAAGGAGCGGATCATCTTCCTCGGCTCCGATGTCCGGGACGACAACGCCAACGCCATCTGTGCGCAGCTGCTGCTCCTGGCCGCCGAGGACCCGGGCAAGGACATCTGGCTCTACATCAACTCCCCGGGTGGATCGGTGAGTGCCGGCATGGCGATCTACGACACCATGCAGTGGGTCCCGTGCGACGTGGCCACCGTGGCGATGGGCCTGGCCGCCTCGATGGGGCAGTTCCTGCTCTCGGCCGGCACTCCGGGCAAGCGCTATGCCACCCCGCACGCAAAGGTGATGATGCACCAGCCGTCCGGCGGCATCGGTGGCACGGCCAGTGACATCAAGATCCAGGCCGAGCAGATGCTGCACACCAAGCGCGAGATGGCGGCGCTGATCGCCGAGCACACCGGGCAGTCCGTGGACCAGATCGAGGCCGACTCCGACCGCGACCGCTGGTTCACCGCCCAGCAGGCCAAGGAGTACGGCTTCGTGGACCACGTCTACGAGCGTTCCGACGACGCCGGTGCCAAGGCCTGAGCCGGATCACCAGAGACGAGAGAGAGCACACGATGACTCAGACCCCGTATGCCGGAGGCACGGCCTTTTCGGGCGGCGCCCCGTCGAGCCGCTATATCCTGCCGCAGTTCGAGGAGCGCACCTCCTACGGCACCAAGCGCCAGGATCCCTACACCAAGCTGTTCGAGGACCGCATCATCTTCCTGGGCATCCAGGTGGACGACGCCTCGGCCGGTGACATCATCGCCCAGCTGATCGTGCTGGAGAGTCAGGACCCGGACCGGGACATCCTGATGTACATCAACTCCCCGGGCGGCTCGTTCACCGCGCTGACGGCGATCTACGACACCATGCAGTACATCAAGCCCGACGTGCAGACCTTCGTGATCGGCCAGGCGGCCTCCGCCGCGGCGGTGCTGCTGGCTGCGGGCACCCCGGGCAAGCGGTTCGCCCTGCCCAACGCCCGGGTCCTGATCCACCAGCCGGCGCTGGCCGGTGGCGACTACGGCCAGGCCTCGGACATCGAGATCCAGGCCAACGAGGTGCTGCGCATGCGCTCCTGGCTCGAGGAGACCTGGGCCAAGCACTCGGGCAAGAGCCCGGAGGAGGTCCGCAAGGACATCGAGCGTGACAAGATCCTGACCGCGGCGCAGGCCAAGGAGTACGGCCTGATCGATGAGGTCCTGGAGTCTCGCAAGGCGTCAGCAGCTCTCTGAGCCACACAGGTCCGCGACGGCCCCGGTGCCCTGCACCGGGGCCGTTGTCATGCCCCGAGGTGGCGCAGCACCGAGCGGATCGACTCCGTCCGCTCCCCGGCGGTGCGGCCGGCCAGCAGGTTGCCGGACAGGGCCAGGGTCGCGTAGCCGTGCGTCAGGCTCCAGGCCGCGAGGGCGAGAGGGTTGGTCCGTGGGTCGCCGACCTGGTGCTGGCCCGAGAAGTCGGCCGCGCCCAGCATCAACGTCTCGGCCAGTCCGTCCAGGGCCAGCCGGAGAGCGGCGTCACCCTCGTCGACCAGGTCTGGGCGGAACATCACCTGGAAGTGGGCGGGGTGGGCCAGCACCCACTCGATGTAGGCGACGCCGGTCTCCAAGAATCCCTCCGGCCCGCTGCTGGTGCCAGGCTCCGGCCCGCTGCTGGCGCCAGGCTCCGGCCCGCCGCTGGCGCCAGGCTGCGACCCGCCGCTGCGCACAGCCTGCAGGGCGGGTCAGACTGGCGTAGCCATCACCGGCCAGTGCCGTCAGCAGCCCTCTCCGGTCGCCGAAGTGGTGTCGAAAGGCGGTGTGGCTGACCTCGGTGGCGCGCGCCAACCCACGGATGCTGAGCTGGTCGACGCCACCTTCCCCAAGAGCACGGTGCCGACCAACGAGTTGCAGAAGTCCTTCTTCCGGGCCGGGCACGCCCACGCCGGAGTCCTGGTGATCCTGGGCCTGGTGGCCAGCCTGTATGTCGACCTGACCGGACTGATTCTCCTCGCTGCGATCCTCATGCCGGCCGGCTTCTTCCTCTCGGTGATCGGCCGCGATCCGCGCCGACCCAATGGCTTTTCTGTGTTGATCTGGTGTGGCGCGGCCGCGCTGACCGTGGGTGTCACGGGTGCCGGCATCGGCCTGCTCACGGTGTGACGCGTCGCGCCCGGGTTGCAGTGTGGTAACAATTGACCGATTGTTGACAATCTCTTGGCTCCCGGGGAGCGGGTCGTTTCCGCAGGTCAGAGGGCTTGCGTGAGCGGTGCGAACCGATCAGGGGGTGGCGGGGCCCTCATGTCGGTAGTTGAGGTTGTCCCAGGTCTTCCCTACGTTGGGTTGCGATTCAGAAGTCCCCAAGGGGTGACGTCTCTTCCGGGTGCTCCCTGTGCGCCCGGTCGGTCGGCTGATGCCCGTCCAACCGAAAGGACCTATGTATGACCAGTTCACGGACCCGCCGCAGCGCAGTGGCGGTTGCGGCCGTCTCTGCCGGAGCGCTCGTCCTCGCCGGGTGCGGCGACGACTCCGGAGACGGCAACACCCTGGAGAACGCCCAGGAGGCAGGCACCATCAAGGTGGCCTATGCCGGTGAGATCCCGTACAGCTATGAGGACGATGGTGGCGAGCTCACCGGCGCGACCATCGCGATTGACGAGGCGATCTTCGCCGAGCTCGGCATCGACAACGTCGAGGGCCAGCTCGTCGAGTGGGATGCGCTGATCCCCGGCCTGACCAAGGGTGAGTACGACGCCGTCTCGGCCGGCATGTCCATCCTGCCGGACCGGTGCGCCCGCGGCGCCTTCGCGGAGCCGACCATCATGTACACCAGCACCCTGATGGTGCCCGAGGGCAACCCTGAGGGGCTGAGCGACTTCAGCAGCTTTGAGGGCAGTGACCTGACCCTGGCAGTGCAGTCCGGTGCGATCGAGCAGGGCTATGCCGACGACCTGGGCATCGGCAACACGGTGACCGTCAACTCGGCCCAGGACGGCATGGACGCCGTCGCCAATGGCCGCGCGGACGCCTTCTCGCTGACCAACATCACCCTGTCGATCATGGCGGAGGAGAACCCGGACGCCGGGGTCGAGACCACCGGTGGCTTTGTGGCTGAGGTCGACGGCTTGGCCCAGATCAGTGCCGGTTCGACGGTCTTCCGGCCCGAGGACACCGCCCTGCTCGAGGCCTACAACGAGGAACTGGCCAAGATCATCGGTGACGAGGAGCGTTTTCTGGAGCTCGTCGGTGAGTTCGGCTTCACCGACGCCGAGCGTCCGCCGGAGGGGCTGACCGCCCAGATGCTGTGCGACGGCGACCTGGAGGCCGCCAACGAGGCCGCCAACATGGGAGGTGGCTCGGACTCCGACGAGTCCACCGAGTCCGACGACTCCGCTGACTCCACCGACGGCTGAGCACCCTCACCGTGGGCGAGTTCTTCGCAGACCTCGCCACGGCCCTGCCGCGACTACTCGGAGATGGCCTCCAGGCCACTCTGATCTCGTTCGCCGGTGGGGCCGTGGTGATGGTCATCGTGGCGGTCGCGCTCGGGGTGGCCGGCCACCAGGGACCGAAGTGGCTGCAAGTCATTTCCCGGGTCACCGTGGAGTTCTTTCGCGGCACGTCCTTGGTGGTGCAGCTCTTCTTCATCTTCTACTTCATCCCGACCTTCACCGGCGTCGACCTGGGGTCGACCTGGACCGCGATCCTGGCGCTGGGCCTCAACTACGGTGCCTACGGTGCCGAGGTGGTGCGCGGGTCCCTCAACGCGGTGCCGGCCGGTCAGTGGGAGAGCACCACCGCGCTGTCCATGCCCTGGATGACCAAGATGCGCCGGGTGATCTGGCCACAGGCCTGGGCGTTGATGCTGCCAGGGTTCAACAACCTCATGGTCATGCTCATCAAGGGCACGGCCGTCGTCGGGCTGGTGCTGCTCAGTGACCTCACCTTCGAGGCCGAGCAGGTGCGTCGCCAGGTCGGCACGTGGCCGGCCTTCATCGCGGCCCTGATCATCTACTACGTGATCGCGCTGATCGTCTCGACGATCATGCGCGTCATGGAGTCCCGCGCCCAGCGTCGACTCGGACTAGGTGACTACGAGATCCGCAAGGCGCGCAAGGATGCTGCCAATGCGCTCTCCGGCGGGACTGCCGGAGGGGCAGCCGGTGGCGTCCTGACGCCGGACGCGGCCTCCCTGATCCCTGATCCCGGACGAGGGGAGCGTGACGCCTGATGTTCGACGTTGAGCTCTTTATCGAGGCGATCCCTACGCTGTTCGAACAGTTCATCAAGGTCACCCTGGTGGTCACGGTCCTCAGCTCACTGATGGCGGCCGCACTGGGCCTGATCTGGGCGATCGCTTTGCGTGAGCTGCCCAGGCCGCTGGCCGCTCCGGTGCGCTTCGTGCTGGACTTCATCCGGATGACCCCGCTGCCGGTGCACCTGCTGCTGGTCTTCTATGCCTTCAACTTCCTGAGTCCGATGACGGTGGGCGTGCTCGTGTTCGGCGTGCACTACTCGACCTATATGGCCGAGTCCTACCGCGCCGGCATCGAGTCGATCCGCAAGGGACAGTGGGAGGCAGCGACCGCGCTCTCGCTCCCGGCACACAGGACCTGGCGCGCCGTCATACTCCCGCAGGCGATCCGCAACACCATGCCCTCCCTGGGCAACTGGGCCATCGCCATGTTCAAGGACACCCCGTTCCTCATCTTCATCATGGTCCCGGAGATGGTGACCGCCGCGCGCGAGTTCGGCGGCCGCAACTTCTCCTACGTCGAGGCGATGTCCGTGGCCGGCCTGCTGTTCCTGCTGGCTAGCTATCCCACTGCTGTCCTGATGCGAAAGCTGGAGAAGAAACTTGCCTACTGACCAGAGCCCCTTCGGGGGCGACTTCGCGGCCGCCGGGGCCGTGCCCCGCATCCAGTTCCAGGACGTCGTCAAGAGGTTCGGCGAGACCACGGTGCTCAACAACCTCAACTTTGCCGTCGGGCGTGGTGAGCGGGTGACGCTCATCGGACCCTCCGGGTCGGGCAAGACGACGATCCTGCGGCTGCTGATGACCCTGGAGCACCTCACCGATGGATACATCTGGGTGGACGGTGACCCGCTCACGCACGCCAACCAGGACGGCAAGCGGGTGGAGCTGAAGCCCAAACAGGTCGCCCGGGTGCGCAAACGGATCGGCATGGTCTTTCAGCAGTTCAACCTGTTCCCCAACATGTCGGTCGTGGAGAACATCATCGAGGCCCCGATCCATGTGCTCGGGCACTCCAGTGACCAGGCACGACAGACCGCGCTGTCGCTGCTGGAGCGGGTGGGCCTGAGCCACCGCGCCGAAGCGCACCCCTCCGAGCTGTCGGGCGGCCAGCAGCAGCGCGTCGCGATCGCGCGGGCGCTCGCGATGGACCCGGAGATCCTGCTCCTCGACGAGGTCACCTCGGCGCTGGACCCCGAGCTGGTGGGTGATGTGCTGGCCGTCCTCAAGGACGTGGCAGCCAGCACCGACATCACGATGCTCATCGTCACCCACGAGATGCAGTTCGCCCAGGACGTCTCGGACCGGGTCATGATGTTCGACGCCGGGCGGGTCATCGAGGAGGGGCATCCGGACAAGATCTTCTCCGACCCCGAGAACGAGCGCACCCAGAAGTTCCTGCAGGCGGTGCTCTGACCGACGGCGGGGTCGCATGGCCTCGGGACGGTCGTTGCGCTGTCAGCGGAAGGTGCCCACAACTCAACACCCCGGAGCCGATATGAACTGCGCTCGGCAGCGGCAAAGGGGTAGCGTCATGCCAAGGCATCCTCCCCGGGTGCCGGTCGTCAATCGAAGGGATCTGCTGTGGCTCGCATGGGAGAGAGCAGCGACGTGCTGAAGTGCTCCTTCTGTGGGAAGAGCCAGAAGCAGGTCATCAAACTCATCGCCGGTCCGGGTGTCTACATCTGTGACGAGTGCATCGACCTGTGCAACGAGATCATGGAGGAGGAGCTGGCTGAGGCCGGTGACCTCGGTCTGGGCACCCTGCCCAAGCCGCGGGAGATCTTCGACTTCCTCGAGCAGTATGTCGTGGGGCAGGAGACCGCCAAGCGCGCGCTCGCGGTGGCTGTCTACAACCACTACAAGCGGGTGCAGGCCGGGCAGGGACGCAAGGGCGAGGACGCCGTCGAGATCTCCAAGTCCAACATCCTGCTCATCGGCCCCACCGGCTGTGGCAAGACCTACCTGGCCCAGACCCTGGCGCGGATGCTCAACGTCCCGTTCGCGATCGCGGACGCCACGGCGCTGACCGAGGCGGGATATGTCGGCGAGGACGTCGAGAACATCCTGCTCAAGCTCATCCAGTCGGCTGACTTCGACGTCAAGAAGGCCGAGAGCGGCATCATCTACATCGACGAGATCGACAAGATCTCGCGCAAGTCGGAGAACCCGTCCATCACGCGCGATGTGTCCGGCGAGGGTGTGCAGCAGGCGCTGCTGAAGATCCTGGAGGGGACCACAGCATCGGTCCCCCCGCAGGGCGGGCGCAAGCACCCGCACCAGGAGTTCATCCAGATCGACACCTCCAACGTGCTCTTCATCGTCGGGGGCGCGTTCGCCGGCCTGGAGAAGATCATCGAGTCGCGCGCAGGCAAGCAGGGCCTCGGCTTCGGGGCCGAGCTGCACTCGGCCAAGGACGCGGGGGAGCGCTATGAGGATGTCCTGCCCGAGGACCTGATGAAGTTCGGGCTGATCCCCGAGTTCATCGGTCGTCTCCCGGTCATCACCACGGTCTCCCCGCTGGACGGCGCGGCGTTGACCAACATCCTGACCGAGCCGCGCAACGCGCTCGTCAAGCAGTACCAGCGGATGTTTGAGATCGACGGCGTGGAACTGGACTTCACCGACGACGCGATCGCCGCGATCGCCGAGCAGGCCCTGTTGCGGGCCACCGGCGCGCGCGGTCTGCGGGCGATCCTCGAGGAGGTGCTGATGCCGGTGATGTTCGACGTGCCCAGCGAGGAGGACATCACCCGCGTCGAGGTCACCCGGGAGGTCGTCCTGGACAACGTCAATCCCACCATCGTCCGCAAGCAGGCCGGCCGCAAGCGCTCGCAGCGCAAGGAATCCGCCTGACCTGAGCGCTCTGCAAGGAGCCCGCCTGACCCAGGCGCTCCGCTAGGAGCCCGCCTGACCTAGGCGCTCCGCAACGATCTGCCTGACCCAGGTGCTCGCTCAGAGTCCGCCTCAGGCCTGTCCGAGCGTGGTGTCGGTGACCTGCGGGAGCTCCATCCCACGCAGTGCCGCGATCGCCGCCGGGCGGTCGACCGACAGACCCTCCAGGAAGGCCCTCGCGCCCTCGCCATAGCCGCGTCGGACGACCAGGTAGCAGGCCGTGAGGTGCTGGCGCCAGGGGACCAGCCGCTCGGCGGTCCACTCGAAGGCCGTGCCGCTGGGGTGTGACACCAGGTAGTCCAGGCAGATGTCGTCCTCGCGTCCCTCGTCCCAGACAGCCTGGTAGTTGACGATGGGGTCGATCTCATGGCGGGCCTCCAGAGAGCGGGCACGAGCCATCATCACCTCCCACGGTGGTGTCAGCGCGACCATCCGGATGGAGAACTGCCACGTGGAGGAGTCGAACTCCTGACCGGGCGGCAGATAGGTCTGCGTCATCACCCGCTCCACCTGGGGAAGCCAACCGAGCTGGGTGAACCCGCTCTCCCGCAGCTCGTGCGGGACGCCCTGGACCATGATGGGCCCGGGGACGCCCAGGTAGTCGGTGATCTGGGCCCGAGGCTCCACCCGGGCTGGTTCTGCCGGAGGACCCTGCTGCGACGATCGTCTGCGGAACATGTCGGTCCTTCGTCGGGGCGTTTCCGGGGGCGGCACCCCCGCGCGGGCCCGGAAAGTTGTTAGCCGCATCGTATCCGCGTGGCCCTGCCCACGCCGGACCGACTCAGGGCGAGCCGTCGCCCTGAGCGAGGGTGACCACCGCGTAGTAGGTGCCCAGTGCCAGGCCCAGGGCGAGCAGTCCGGCGAGCACCGCCACCAGGCCGCCGCCATAGCCGAGTGCCTCGTGCGTCCAGGCCACCAGGGACAGGAGCACGGTGGCGCCGGCCACCAGACCCAGGCGGACGGCATACTGGGCGAGGAGGGCCCGGGGCACGGTGGCGGGAGCGGGGAAGGCGCTGGTGAGCGCGCACGCGGTGTGCAGCACCATGAGGCACAGCCCTGCCGGCACGCACCATGGGTTGAACGGCTCTGGAACGCCCACCCACCACACGGCGAGACAGTAGAGCATCACCGCGGCGGGCAGGGCGGTGTGCGGGTTGAGGACACAGAGGGCACTCAGCAGGCTGAGCACGACCATGGCATAGACCGAGGACTCCCCGGCGATCAGCAGCACCACGGTGAAGCCCAGCAGCGACAGCACGATCATGAACCGCAGCGCGACCTGCTCGCGGCTCAACGAGCCGAGCTCGGTGACAAGCTCCTTCAGCGGGTTCATCGGGGTGCTCCGCTCCGGTGCCGGGAGAGGCTGCGCAGCACCTGGTCCAGACTGCCCGGACCGCGCCAGGTCACGACCGGCACCCCCTCGCCCCGGACCCTGCGCAGCTCGGCCTCCCGCTCCAGGAGCCGGATCCGCCAGCCGAGCTCGGCGATGTCATCCTGATCGCCCGGCGGACGCACGTCGTCGAGGAGGGCGTCGATGATCACGACCTGCAGGCCGCTGCGGTTGAGCAGGGCGGCCTGGGCCAGCGGCGCGGGGGCCACCAGTGCCGAGATCATCACGACCAGGGTCCCGGGACCAAGACCACGGCGTATGCGGCGCGGGTCCACCTCATCCTGGGGCTGGGCCTGGACCAGTGAGAGGACCTCGAGCAGCCGGTGGCTCTGCCGGCGGCCGGTCCCCGGGGGCAGGCTCAGCGGGGTCCGTGCGGACAGCACCTGCAGGCTGACCCGGTCGCCCTGGTGCAGGAAGTGCTCGCCGAGGGCCGCCGCGGCCCGCACCGTGTGGTCCAGCGAGCTGGCCAGCCCCTGCTCGGCGTCGGAGGTGCCCAGGTCATAGTGCGCGTCCACGATGATCGCGACGTGCGTGTCCTGGTCGGCATAGCTGGAGGTCACGTGCAGCTCCCCGGTGCGCAGGGAGCGTGCCCAGTGGATGCGCTTGAGCCGGTCACCCCACTGGAACTGCCGGATCGTGTTGAACTCACTGCCGTCACCGGGGTAGCGGGATCGGTGCTGGCCGACCAGCCCCTGCGGGTGTGGTGCTGGAGCCGAGGAGTCAAAGACGGCCGGGTCGGGCAGCGCCTTGAGGTTCTGGTGCTCGAGGGGCACCGGACCCCACCGGAACGCGCCCCAGGGGCTGGTCGCACCGACCAGGGCTGGTCCGATCCGTCGCAGTCCCCAGCGCATCGGCCTGACGCGGGTGACGACGTGCAGCTCGGGACGATCGTGGTCCGCGGTGGTGACGTGATGAGTCCGGGTGCCGGCCGCAGGATCCTTGGTGACATGGGGGCCGGTCGACAGGGCGGTGGAGATCAGCTCGGCGTGCTCGACCCGGGTGACCCCGACGACCGCCCGGCCCCACTGGCCTTCGTTCAGGTGGCGGGACGGCACCACCAGCCGTCCCTGCGGGACCGTGGCCGGGCGGGTCAGCACCGACCACAGCGCGATCAGCCCCAAGGGCGCGCCCATCACCAGCAGGTCGGGGCGCTGGGTGAGGATGGCCGCGAGCGCGGTCAGCGCAAAGACCAGCACGGCCCTGGCGTGGGCGTGCGTGATCGCCCACCGGTTGTCCGGGTGGGAGGCGTGAGCTGGCTGCTCCAGGGTCATGCGCCCAGTGCACCTCCGGGGTCGCGCGGTGCGGCGCTGCTCTGCGTGGCGCTGCTCTGCGTGGTGGCTGCCTGGCGTGCTGACGGGACCGGGATCTCGGCGAGGACCGCGTCCACGACGCCGTGACCACCGAGGTCGGACATCCAGAGCTCGGGCTTGATGGAGATGCGGTGGTCCAGCACCGCGTGGGCGACGGCCTTGATGTCCTCGGGGGTGATGTAGTCGCGTCCTGCGACCACGGCGTGCGCCCGTCCGGTGAGCATCAGCGCCAAGGATCCTCGAGGTGACGCGCCGACCTGCACCGCCCGGTGGCGGCGCGTCGCGGCGGCCAGCGCCACGCAGTAGCGACTGATGTCCTCCTCGACCGGCACGGTCTCGATGGCCACCTGCATCGCCAGGAGGCCTGCTGCGTCGGTGACCGCGCCCAGGTGCTGGTCCTCCTGCTGGCGGGAGACGCGGCGGCGCAGCACGTCATACTCCTCCTCCTCGGTCGGGTATCCGAAGGAGATGCGCATCAGGAAGCGGTCGAGCTGGGCCTCCGGGAGGGGGTAGGTGCCTTCGTACTCGACCGGGTTGGCGGTGGCGAGCACGTGGAAGGGCTGGGCCAGGGGGAAGGTCTCGCCCTCGACGGTGACCTGGTGCTCCTGCATCGCCTCCAGCAGCGCGGACTGGGTCTTAGGCGGCGTCCGGTTGATCTCGTCGGCCAGCAGCAGCCCGGTGAACAGCGGGCCCTTGCGGAACTCGAACTCCCCGGCCTTCTGGTCGTAGACGAACGCGCCGGTCAGGTCGGCCGGCAGCAGGTCCGGCGTGAACTGGGCGCGGGTGAACTCCAGTCCGAGGCTCTGGGCGAAGGACCGGGCGGCCAGGGTCTTGCCGAGCCCCGGGAAGTCCTCCAGCAGCACGTGACCGCGGGCCAGGATGCCGCACAGGACCAGGGTCAGCGCCTGGCGCTTGCCGACCACGGCGGTCTCGACCTGGTCCAGGACGGCGGCGGCCTGCTCGGAGACGTGGGAGACGCTGAGGCCGGGCTTGGTCGGGGTGCTCACAGTTCCTCGATTCGGTCGAGTGCTCGGTTGATGTCGCGCTTGCTGCGCTTGGCGGTGCCGCTCGGCGGCTTGGACAGATACTTGATGAGGTCGGGGTGCATGACCTGGCGGGCTGCCTCGGGGTCGGTGTCCAGGTCAATGGCGTGGATGGACTGGAGGCGTTCTGCCGCCAGGGCCCGGACGATGGGAAAGATCTCGTCGGTGCGGTCGTTGCGCTCGGTGGCGTCCCGCAGGTCGCGGCGCAGCCGGAGCATCCGGTAGTCCAGGGGAGCGGGGCGCACTGACTCCTGGCGCAGGGGGTTGAACCAGTAGGCCGCCTTCAGGCGCGGGCTCTCCTCGCTCATCACCCAGGTCAGCAGGGTGATGACCGCGCCGATCGCGAGTGCGATCACGATCGCCGTCGTCAGGTCATAGCGCAGGACGTTGATGTACCAGAGGATCCCGCCGACTACCGCCGTGGCCAGGAACGCCAGGACCGCGCGGCGTATCCGGGTCCACCGGGTGTGTGCCCGAAGGACTGTGACGCGCACGCCCCCGTCCTTGGCGATCACTGGTCGCCTCCGTGCCGGGGTGAGCGGGGTGGGGACGGTTGCTGCAATGGGGGCGTGGCACTCGTGGTTCCCTCAGCCTGGGTCTCCTCAGCCTCAGCCTGCTCGGCTCGGCGTGCGTTGCTGGCGCGGAGCTGGTCATGGATGCTGCTCACGACAGCGACGGCGCGGTCCCCGGTCTCGCGGCTGACCGGATGCCGCGAGAAGCGAGCCTCCCGGTAGAGCTCGGCCAGCTCCTGGGTCAGGTCCACGTCGACGTCCCAGGACCCGAGGAACCTGCGGGTGAACTCGGCGGCGGTCTCGGAGGGGTCGCGAGCCAGGCCGGACGCGGCGGCGTCCTCCAGGGCAACCCAGCAGCGCACCACGACATTGCGTGGCTCGCCCTCGGTCTGCGCCCGGTTGCGCGCCTCCTCGGAGGTGGCCTCCAGCAGCAGATCGAGATCGTCGCTGAGCTCGTCCTCCGCAGGGGCGTCGGACTGCTCCCAGTCACGGTTGAGCAACCACTGGATCACCCGGATGGCGATGACCAGCACGACGAGAGCGAAAAAGACCATCAACCAGTCGATGGCGTTGATGCCTGGCCCCAGGTCGGCGGGCCCGCTGGTGGTGGGCACCTGATCGCCAGCTGGCAGGGTCGTCGGCGGACGCGGCTCGCGCGTGCCCGCCTCGCCCGATGGTGCGGACAGGACCGGCGTGCCGGAGCTGCTGCCCCACAGCAGCAGGAGCAGGACGACAGCAGCGACAGCGGCTGCCGCGATCACCTTGCCCCGATGCATGTCCCGACCCTATGTTGGCCGACAGTTGATCACCCAACACCTCGCCGGGGCCTCCCGCATCCGCCGCCATCGTGCGCAGCGCCCGGGAGGTCAGGTCGGGACCGTCCGGCGGTGCTGCAGGCGCTGCGGTGCTGCAGGCGCTGAGCTGCGGTCAGGCGCTGCGCTGCTGCAGGCGCTGAGCTGCGGTCAGGCGCTGCGCTGCTGCAGGCGCTGCGCTGCGGTCAGGCAGACGGTGCGGCCTCGAACAGCGTCGTCCCGGACACCGAGAACGCCTCGGCGGTGGCGTAGTCGACCGCACCGACGACCTTGCCCGCCGAACGCAGGTCGGACTCGGCGTCGCGGACCAGCGCGAGGTCGGCCTCCGGGCCGTTCATCGTGGTGGCCGAGACCTCCGTGCGCATGCCGACCTTGGCCTCGGACTTGGCACGGCGGACCCCGGCCAGGGCCTGACCGACGACCTCCAGCATCCGCGGGTCACCGCCCTCGGCGCCGGCAGCCACCTCGTCGACCGTCGGCCACGCGGCGGTGTGCACCGAGTCGGTGTGCCACCAGGACCAGACCTCCTCCGTGGCAAAGGAGATGACCGGCGCGAGCAGGCGCAGGAGCACGTCGAGCGCGACCTGCAGCGCGGCGCGGGCGGACTCGACCTGGCCGCGGTCGAGTGACTCGTCGGACCCGTAGGCGCGCTCCTTGACCAGTTCGAGGTAGTCGTCGCAGAAGGTCCAGAAGAAGGACTCGGTGGCATCCAGGGCCTTGGAGTAGTCGTAGCCCTCGTAGGCCTCGGTGGCCGCCCCGATGACCGCTGCCAGCCCGGCGAGCATCGCCCGGTCCAGTGGCTCGGTGACCCGCCCAACCAGCACCGTGAGCTCCTCGGGCATCGGCGCGGGTGCGTCGTCGGCCAGCTCGTGCTGACTCATGCCGAGCGCGAACTTGCTCGCGTTGAGGATCTTGATGGCCAGCCGTCGACCGACCTTGATCTGCGCGGCGTCGTCAATGGTGTCCACGCCAGGACGGGCAGCTGCCGCCCAGTAGCGGACCGCATCGGTGCCATTGGCCTCCAGCATGCCCAGCGGCGTGGTGGCGTTGCCCTTCGACTTCGACATCTTCTTGCGGTCCGGGTCCAGGATCCAGCCGTTGACATAGGCGTCGGTCCACGGCACCGAGTCGTGCTCGAGGTGTGCCCGCACGACGGTCGCGAACAGCCAGGTCCTGATGATGTCGTGGCCCTGGGGACGCATGTCGAACGGGAAGACCTTGGCGAACAGCTCGCTGTCGTTGCCCAGCTCACCATCGGCCCGACCGCCCACCGGCCACCCGGCAGCGATCTGGGGGGACAGCGACGACGTCGCCCAGGTGTCCATGACGTCCGGGTCGCCGGTGAAGCCGTCGGGCTGGTCGCGCTGGTCCTGCGTGTAGCCCTCCGGCGCGTCGGACATCGGGTCGATCGGCAGGCGGGACTCGTCGGGGGTCAGCACCGTGTCGTAGTCGATCTCACCCTCGGCGTCGACGGCATACCAGACCGGAAACTGCACACCGAAGAAGCGCTGCCGGCTGACCAGCCAGTCCCCATTGAGTCCCTCGACCCAGTTCTTGTAGCGCGAGCGCATGAACGCGGGGTGGAAGTCGATCTGGTCACCCCGACCGATCAGGTCCTGACGCAGGTCAACGTCCTTGCCGCCGTTACGGATATACCACTGCCGACTCGTGACGATCTCCAGCGGCTTGTCACCCTTTTCAAAGAAGTTGGCCTTGCGCTGGGTGGCCTTCGGCTCTCCGTCCAGGTCGCCCGAGGCGCGCAGCGCCTCGACGACGGCCGCACGAGCACTGAAGGTGGTCTTGCCAGCCAGCTCGCCGGCATACAGCTCCTCGCCGGGGCCGCCGGCCAGCCACTGCGGGGTCTCACCCTGGAAGCGACCATTGCGGCCGATGACCGAGCGGGTCGGCAGGGACAGTTCGCGCCACCAGGTGACGTCGGTCAGGTCACCGAAGGTGCAGCACATCGCGATGCCGGCACCCTTGTCCATCTCGGCCATCGGGTGGGCCAGGACCGGGATCTCGACCCCGAACAGCGGCGAGCGGACCGTGGTCCCGAACAGTGCGGCATACCGCTCGTCGTCGGGGTGGGCGATTAGCGCGACCACCGACGGGATCAGCTCGGGTCGGGTGGTCTCGATGTAGGTCGGCCCATCAGCCCCGTGGAAGGCCACCCGGTGGTAGTGGCCCGGGTAGTCGCGGGCCTCGAGCTCGGCCTGGGCGACAGCGGTCTGGAAGGTGATGTCCCACAGGCCGGGGGCCTCGGACTGGTAGGCCTCGCCGCGCGCGAGGTTGCGCAGGAAGGCCTGCTGAGCGACGGCGCGGGAACGGTCGTCGATGGTGCGGTACTGCACATTCCAGTCCAGGCTCAGGCCCAGACGGCGGAAGGTGTCCTCGAAGGTCTTCTCATCCAGGACGGTGAGCTCCTCGCAGAGTTCGATGAAGTTGGCCCGACCGATCGGGACCTGGTTGGCCGCCTTGGACGACTTGGTGTCGCCACCCTGCTGGGGAGGGGTGAAGTCGGGGTCGTGCGGCAGGGTCGCGTCACCGCGCACGCCGTAATAGTTCTGGACGCGGCGCTCGGTGGGCAGGCCGTTGTCGTCCCAGCCGATGGGATAAAAGATGTGCTTGCCAGTCATCCGGTGATAGCGCGCCAGGCAGTCGGCCTGGGTGTAGCCGAAGACGTGACCGACGTGCAGGCTGCCGCTCGCGGTCGGCGGGGGAGTGTCGATCGCGAAGATCTGGGAACGATCAGCCGCCAGGGCGGCCTCCCGGTCGAACGCGTAGGTGTCCTGCTCGCGCCATACGGCTGCCCACTTCTCCTCCAGACCGTCGACGGACGGCTTGGCCGGCAGGGTCACCGGGGTCAGGTTGGTGGTGCGTGGGTCGTGAGAGGTCATGAGTGGCATTGTCCCATCCTCAACGGGCACGTCTGCACAGGGTTTCTCCCCGCCTGACCGGGTCATCCTTTGGCAAAGTCTGGCTCCAGCGGTTGCTGTCTGGCCTCAGCAGGAGTTCCCTTGCCTCATGGTTCACGTGCCCCAGATCCTGCTCCGATCCACCGAGGTCGAGAGCAGCGGTGTCCTCAGCGACATCGAAACGGCCGTGAACAGTGCCTTCAAGCCGCTGGCGGACTTCCTGACGGATGTCGTCTTCTTCACGATCCCCGGCTGGCCTGACGGTCCTCCCTTCGTCATCCTGTGGCTCATCGTGGGAGCGGCCTTCTGCACCATCTACTTCGGCTTCGTGCAGATCCGAGGGTGGCGGACAGCCTTTGACGTGGTCCGCGGCAAGTTCAGTTCGCCCGATGACCCGGGGGAGGTGACGCACTTCCAGGCGTTCGCCTCGGCGCTCTCGGGCACGGTGGGACTGGGCAATATCGCCGGTGTGGCGATCGCCGTCGCGATCGGCGGTCCGGGAGCAACGTTCTGGATGATCCTGGCGGGCCTGCTCGGGATGGCCACCAAGTTTGCCGAGTGCACGCTGGGGGTCATGTATCGGCAGATCAACGAGGACGGGACGGTCTCGGGTGGTCCCTTTAAATATCTGCCGGTGGCCTTCGCCCGCTTCGGACGACTGCCAGCCAGTGCCCTCACCGGGATCTATGCCGTGGCGATCCTGTTCTTCGGGGTCGCCGGGGGCAATATGTTCCAGGCCAACCAGACCTACATGCAGGCAGTCGAGGTCACCGGCAAGGCGGACAGCCCGCTCGCCGGGGACGGGGCGGGACTGATCTTCGGGCTCATCCTGGCCGCGCTGGTGGCCCTGGTCATCATCGGCGGCATCCGCTCCATCGCGCGGGTCACGGACAAGTTGGTCCCGGCCATGGCGATCCTCTACGTGGTGTGCTGCCTCACGGTCCTGGTCGTCAACGCCGGACACATCCCTTCGGCGATTACCGGGATCTTCGAGGGCGCCTTCAACCCCAGCGGCGTGGCCGGTGGTGTGGTCGGCGTGATGATCATCGGCATGCAGCGCGCGGCCTTCTCCAACGAGGCAGGTCTGGGCTCAGCGGCCATCGCGCACTCGGCGGTCAAGACCCGTCGCCCGGTCTCGGAGGGCTTCGTCGCGCTGCTCGAGCCGTTCGTGGACACCGTGATCATCTGCACCATGACCGCCCTGACGATCGTGGTGGCCGACACCGCGATCTATGCGCAGACCCGCGAGCAGGTCGCCGCGGGGGAGTCCCCGGAGGTCAACGGTGTGCTGCTGACCTCGGACGCCTTCGAGTCGGTCGTCTCCTGGTTTCCGCTGCTGCTGGCCATCGCCGTGGCGCTCTTCGCGTTCAGCACCCTGATCACCTGGTCCTACTACGGGCTCAAGGCCTGGGAGCACCTCTTTGGTCGCTCGCGGGTCTCCGAGATCATCTACAAGAGCGTGTTCTGCACCTTCACCGCGCTCGGGTGCGTGCTGACCCTCAAGCAGGTCGTCAACCTGGCCGACTCGGCCCTGTTCATCTGTGCGTTCGTCAACATCCTGGCGCTCTACATCCTGGTGCCCGTGATCAAGGTGGAGATGCGGCAGTACCTCGCCGACCGCAAGAGCGGCGAGCTGCTCAAGCTGGGGTCCGACTGACCTGTTTTTGGAGGGGTTTCGCAGGCTCCTCACGCATTTTTGGAGAGGTTTCGCAGGCTCCCCACGCATTTTGGCGAGGTTTGGTATGCCGCCAAGCGGGGTTACTCCGCCATCTTGCGGAACTCGATGAGCTCGCCGCGCGAGGAGAAGCGCTCGCAGATCGTCCGCAGGCCAGGCTCGTCGTCGCTGCGGATCAGGTAGAAGCCGACGATCTGTTCCACCGACTCGGTGAACGGACCGTCGGTGACCAGTGCCCCTCCCGTGCCATCAGGCCTCATGGAGGTGGCCTGGGCGGACGGCTCGAGCGGACCGACCGCCAGGATCTCGTGGCCGCCCTCGGCGAGGTCCTCGTGGAAGATGCCGTGCGAGCGCATGCCGTGCTCGTGGGCCTCTGGGGGGAGCTGGGCCCACTCAGCCTCGGGGGCGGGAAGCAGAATCAGGTAGCGGCTCATCTGGGGTGTCCTCTCGGCGTGCTGGCCGCGGGGTGCGACCTCACCACCATGACGTAGGGATCGGTCGCGAATCGACAGCGACGCCGGATGTCGGTGCGCCGAGGCCGCAGCGGTGGCTGGGGGTCGCGCCGCTGCGGCAATGAATCCAAGTCATGCGAAGATCTATGAGATAATCAAAAATGTGAAGAATACGAACGGTGTCGGAACGCTGACCGAGCAGGTGTATGCGGGGATCCGCTCCGACATCCTGTCTGGACGACACACCCCTGGATCGCCGCTCCGACTGAGCCCGCTGGCAAAGCAGTTCGATGTCAGCACTGCCGTCGTGCGTGAGGCGCTGATTCGCCTGGCGGAGCGGCACCTCCTCGTGCTCGCGCCCAACCAGGGCTTCCGCGTCGTCGAGATCTCCCGCCAGGACCTCGTGGACCTGACCCAGATGCGGATCCTGCTTGAGGGGCTGGCTCTGGAGCAGTCCATCGAACAGGGCGACATGGCCTGGGAGGCAGGAGTGGTGTCCACCCACCATGTCCTCGCCCGGACTCCATTCTTGAGCAAGGACAGTCCCGGCTCCACAGATGAGTGGGCCGTCGCGCACAACGACTTCCATGTGGCGCTGGGTGTTGGATGTGGCAACCGTCGCCTCGTCCAGCTGACCGATCTGCTGCGGGACAGCTCTGAGCTCTATCGACAGATGTCTGCGAAGGCTCCCGCGGAGGAGTCGCGCGACGTGGCGGCAGAGCACCGGGAGCTCATGGAGCTGACCGTCGCACGTCAGAGCAAGGAGGCGGTCGCGTCGCTGGCCAGGCACTTCCAGCGCACGACCGACCTCGTGCTCGAGCACGTCCTCGTCGACTAGAGACGTCCCGCGCCCTCGTCGGACTGAGGCTTCACGCGCATTCTCAGAGCTCCACGACGAGCTTGCCCGTGTTCGTCCCGGCATACAGCATCGCGATCGCGCCGGGAGCCGACTCGAGTCCGTCGAGGATGTGCTCCCGGTAGGTCAGGGCGCCAGAGCGCACCATCTCCGCGAGCTGTTCGACCGCCTCGGGGAGGGCGTCGAGGTGGTCGAAGGCAAGGAAGCCCTCGATGCGGGCGCGCTGGGTCAAGACGATCCGCTCCGTGCGCGGGCCCGTCGGCCACGGGTCCCACGAGGAGATGGCAGCGGTCCCGCACACCAGGACCGAGGAGTGGGTGGTCAGCCGCTGGAGCACGGCATCCGTGATCGGACCGGAGGTGTTGTCGAAGTAGTGGTCCACCCCGTCCGGGGTGGCCTGGGCCAGGTCGTTCACGAAGGTCTCGGAACGGTAGTCGAGCCCCACGTCGAACCCGTACTCGTCGACGCACCAGCGTGCCTTCTCCGGACCGCCGGCGATCCCGATGGTGCGGCAGCCCTCGGCGGCCGCGAGCTGACCCACCGCCGAGCCGACTGCTCCGGCGGCGCTGGACACCACCACCGTTGATCCCGGGCGGGGGCGGAGCACCCGGTGCACGCCCGCCCAGGCGGTCAGGCCGTTGAGGCCGAGCGCCCCGAGTGCCAACGAGCGGGGCAGATCGTCCTCGCGCACCCTGCGCCACACGGCATCCGGAGTGACGACGGCCAGCTCCTGCCAGCCGAACATGCCCATCACGATCTCCCCGGGGCGGAAGTCAGGGTGCTGGGAGGCGACGATCTCGCCGACGGCGAAGGAGCGCATGACCTCGCCGATCGCCACTGGCTCGGAGTAGTTGGCCGTGGCGCTCACCCAGCCGCGCATTGCGGGATCGACCGACAGGTGACTGTTGTGGACGAGGAGCTGTCCGTCGGCCAGGGCCGGGACATCTGCCTCCTCGATCGCGAAGTGCTCCGCCTGCGGGATTGCTGCAGGTCGCGCTCGTAGGACGACCTGTCTGCTGGTCTGTTTCGACATGAGACTCCCTCTCAGATAGATCTGTGAAACATCTCACCTATGCGAGATTTTCGCAAATCTCTTGACATGACGATCATCTACCCCATAGTCTGCAGTGCAGAGGCCCGGCGATGTTGCCCGGCCTGGCCCCCGCACGCGGAACGGAGAGATCCGAGGGTCCGCGCCTTTCACAGGAGAGAGTCCGACATGGCCGAGAAGTCGATGTACGCCACCAACGCCAAGCCGCGCCCCATCACGGTGCCCAAGCTGCATCACGCCACCTTCATGACCCTGGACATCGACCCCATGGTCAAGTGGTACGAGCAGGTCTGCGGGATGCAGCCGGTCTACTACGCCGAGCACGCCGCCTGGCTCACCAACGACGAGGCCAACCACCGCATCGCCCTGCTGCGACTGCCCGGCACCAAGGTGCCGGTCGACAAGCCGCACACCGCCGGTCTGCACCACACGGCCTTTGAGTACGACAACTTCGACCAGTGGCTGGACAACTACGTGCGGCTGCGCGAGCAGGGCATCGTCCCGCACGTCAACCTGCACCACGGCATGACGATGTCGATGTACTACGTGGACCCGGACGGCAACGGTGTGGAGATCCAGGTCGACGTCTGGGGTGACTGGCTGAAGTCCTAGGAGTGGATGTGGGCCTCCCAGGAGTTTGCCGCGGACCAGATCGGCCCGCAGTTCGACCCGGAGAAGCTCGTCGAGGCGCGCCGCTCGGGCATGTCGGTGGACGAGATCCAAAAGCGCACCTACGCCCGTGAGTTCCCGCCGGCGCAGGAGGCTGACGTCCGGTTCCCCGACGTCTGGGCCTCCCGTGTCGAGGCCGAGCCGGAGCTGGCTGGCGGGGTCGATGAGGGTGCCGAGGGCACCCTGCCGACCCACTGACCGGGCACGACCGAGACCTAAAACCTGACTACGAGAGAGACGAGAAACGATGAGACTGGCAAACCTGGCGGGCCGCGCGGTGCTTCTGCAGGACGGCAGGGCGCTGGACGTCGAGCGCGCCTCCGACGGCCGATTCGGCCCCGACCCGATGACCCCCTGGGCAGACTGGGCGGCCTTCACCGAGTGGGCCGCGGGTGTCGACTACGCCAACGCGGAAGGTTATGACGAGTCTGACCTGGGCGCGCCGATCCCCTTCCCGCGTCAGGTCTTCGCGATCGGCCTCAACTACAAGGACCACGCCGATGAGGCCGAGATGGCCTACCCGGAGAACATCGTCGTCTTCACCAAGTACCAGTCGTCCCTGGCCGGCCCCACCGCCGAGGTGAAGGTGCCGGGGGAGACCCTGGACTGGGAGGCTGAGCTCGTCGTCGTGGTCGGCGAGCAGATCCACGACGTGGACGAGGACGCGGCCCAGGCCGCCATCGCCGGCTACAGCGTCGGCCAGGACTTCAGCGAGCGCACCGTGCAGCGCCGTCCTCCGGCGCCGCAGTTCAGCCTCGGCAAGTCCTTCCCGGCGTTCGGCCCGTTCGGGCCAGCCGTGGTGACCCCGAACGAGATCGAGGATCCCGCGAACCTGTCCATCACCTGCGTGATCGAGGGGCCCACCGGGCTCGCCCAGTCGAATGGTGCCGGCGCCTGGACCGCGCAGGACGGCAACACCAAGGACATGATCTTCTCCTCGGCACGCATCCTGTCCGACCTGTCCAAGGTGGTCACCCTCTATCCGGGTGACATCGTCTTCACCGGCACCCCGGCCGGGGTCGGCATGCCCCAGGGGATCGCGCTGCAGCCCGGTGACGTCGTCACCACGACCATCGAGGGTCTCGGGGCCCTCCGCAACCCGATGGTCTGATCCACCCACCCGTCCCATCGGCCGGGCACTCGTCCACGGTGTCCAGTGGGCAGGGCCCGGCCGGGATAAACCCGAGAGCTCGGTCCACGACCGAGCACCCACGCCAAGGCGGCGCCGCCACCTTCGGCATACCAGCAGGAGGCAGTTGTGCGCCGAACCAGCAAGACGTTCATCACGTGCGCCGTGACCGGTTCCATCCATACCCCGACGATGTCGGACTACCTGCCCGTCACGCCGCAGGAGATCGGTGACCAGGCGATCGACGCGGCGCAGGCAGGTGCAGCGATCCTGCACCTGCACGCCCGTGACCCGCAGGACGGTCGTCCCAGCCCTGCCCCGGCAGTTTTTGAGCAGTTCCTGCCGCGGATCCACGAGCAGACCGACGCCATCATCAACATCACCACCGGTGGCAGCACCGCGATGACCGTCCAGGAGCGGCTGGCCGCCGCCCTGCGCTTCGAGCCGGAGCTCGCCTCCCTCAACATGGGCTCGATCAACTTCGTCTTCAGCGGGGCCGCTGCCAAGTTCGACACCTGGAAGCATGACTGGGAGAAGGACTACCTGCTGGGCAGCGAGGACCGGATCTTCGCCAACACCTTCCGCCAGATCGAGTACACCCTGCGTGAGCTCGGCGAGGAGCGCGGCACCCGCTTTGAGTTCGAGTGCTACGACGTCGGGCACCTCTACACCCTGGCCCACTTCGTCGACCGCGGACTGGTCAAGCCCCCCTTCATGGTCCAGTCGATCTTCGGGATCCTCGGCGGGATCGGCGCCGACCACGACAACCTCACCCACATGGTCACTGTGGCTGACCGACTCTTCGGTGACGACTACATCCTCTCCGCCTTCGCCGCCGGTCGGCACCAGATGGAGTTCGTGACCCACGCGGCACTCCTCGGCGGACAGGTCCGCGTGGGCCTCGAAGACAGCCTCTCGATCGCCCGCGGCGAGCGGGCCACGAGCAACGCGCAGCAGGTCGAGAAGGTCGCCGGCATCCTGCAGTCCCTGGGCCACGAGCTGGCCGGCCCCGACGAGGTGCGCGACATCCTCGCCCTCAAGGGCAAGTCCGCAGTCAAGATCTGAACATCACCCCCGCACCCCTAACCACCAGCACTCTGCTGAATCCTTGAGGAGATCCCCATGACCGAGCCTGTCGAGGTCGATGTCGTCGTTGTCGGGTACGGCCCTGTCGGGCAGTTCCTGAGCCTGCAGCTGGCCCGCAAGGGTTGGACCGTCGCCGCGGTCGAGCGCTGGCCCAGCTTCTATCCGCTGCCTCGTGCGGTGCACCTCGACGACGAGGTCGCGCGGCTGCTGCAGTGGGCGGGCATCCGACCGGACACCAACCCGGTGATCGAGCCTTATGACAACCACTACACCTGGCGCAACGCGGACATGGAGGACCTGCTCCGCATCGACTGGCGGGGGATGGGCCGGTCCGGATGGCCCAACGCCAACTTCTTCCACCAGCCCGACCTGGAGCGCGAGCTGCACAAGCTGGTCCAGGCTGAGGACAATGTCCAGGTCTTCCACGGCTGGCAGGTGGTGGACACGGCCGAGGACGCTGACGGCGTCACCCTCACCGCACACCAGATGCAGGAGTCGGCCACCCTGGACCCCAGCGTCACCAAGACCTTCCGCGGTCGGTATGTCGTGGGTGCGGACGGCGCGAACAGCTTCGTCCGCAGTCAGATGGGCGTGGGTGTCCAGGACCTTGGCTTCAAGTTCGACTGGCTGATCGTCGACGTCGTCCCGGACGAGCCGATGACCTTTGACCCGCCCGCGTGGCAGTGGTGCAACCCGACCAACCCCACGACCATCGTCCCGGGGGGTCCCGGCCGCCGCCGGTGGGAGTTCATGCGGATGCCCAGCGAGACCATCGAGGAGATGAACACCGAGGAGTACGCCTGGCGGCGGGTCTCCGAGTGGGGCCTGACTCCGGACAACGCCAAGCTGGAGAAGCACGCGGTCTACACCTTCCGGGCGCAGTGGGCCGACACCTGGCGCAAGGGTCGGATGGTGCTGGCCGGCGACGCCGCCCACCTCATGCCGCCGTTCGCCGGTCAGGGCATGTGTGCCGGGATCCGAGACGGAGCGAACCTGACCTGGCGCCTGGACCGGGTGCTCTCCGGTGCCTCGCCGGACTCGCTGCTGGACACCTACGGCACCGAGCGCACCACGCACGTGCGCTACTTCATCAACTTCTCGATGGGCCTGGGCAACGTCATCTGCATCTCTGACGCCGAGGCCGCAGCAGGACGGGACGCCGGGATGAGGGCGGCCCTGGAGGACCCGAGCCTGGCGCCCGAGCCGGAGGCCCCGCCGCACCTGGAGAACGGCGTCCTGGGCTTCCACCCCGCCACTGGCTACCTCACCCCGCAGGGTCGGGTGTCCGACGGCACCACCACTGCCCTCCTCGACGACGTGCGCGGCTATGGCTGGACGGTCCTGAGCACGCGGCCCGAGGTCGCTGACGCGATCAGCCCCGACATCAAGGCCTGGGCAGAGGAGAACAGTGTCAGGGTCCTCACGGTCGGGGCCGAGGGCCTGGACCTGCAGGACGTGGACGGCACCTACAAGGAGTGGTTCGCCGAGCTGGAGACCGAGGTCGCGGTGATCCGGCCGGACTTCTACCTCTATGACGCGGTCCCGCTCGCCGGCCTGGACCAGACCCTGAACCTGCTGCGGGAGCAGCTCGCCGGGGCAGCCAAGCCTGCGGCCGTGACCGGGTGACCGTGGCTGGTCACGCACCCGGTGGCGACTCGACCACCTGGCAGGCCGTTCACCGGGCGTTGTGCGACTACCTCGACGCCGTCGACGGTGGTGACTTCGACCGGCTGGCCGAGCTCATGGAGCACGCCACGGTGATCCTCCCCAGCGGCAGGATCACCGGTGGGCCGGCAATCCGTGAGGTGTACGAGCGGATCCAGCCGGTTCCCGACGAGGACGGCCGGCGCAGGACCAAACATCACCTGACCAACCTGGTCGTCTCCGAGCCGGGGGAGGACGGGTCGGTGGTCGCCGACGCGTACTACCTGGTGCTCGAGTCCGGACCCGACGGCCCCAGGGTCCAGAAGACCGGTCGGTTCCGAGACTGGCTGACCAGCCAGCAGGACGGCTGGGTCATCCAGGAGCACCGGGTGCTGCTGGACTTCTGAACCGGCACAACGCCATCGCGCCGCTGGCCGGACATCCGGGACCTGCTCCGGGTGCATGACATCGTGCTGCCGGACATCGGTGCGTCCGCTCCGGACAAACTCTTCCCGGCATGGACCCGTTCCTCGTCTTCGAGGATGACCGGGGTCAGGGTCACCGCCACCCTCGTGAAGCACCCGCCGGTGTTCCCTTCCTTCGGTTTTCGGTGTGAGACCGAGGACGGCTCGGTCGTCTTCTCCGGCGACACCACGGTCAGCGAGAACCTCATGCGTCTCGCCTCGGGGGCGGACGTCCTGGTGCACGAGGTCATCAACGTGGACGTTCTCGACGGTCTCGTGCCGCCGAAGATCATCGCCCACCTGCTCGAGTCGCACACCAACGTCGACGACGTTGGGGCCGTGGCGGAGTCTGCGGGCGTCGGCACGCTCGTCCTCAATCACCTGGTGCCCGGTGACCCGGCCGAGGTCAACGACGGCCAGTGGCGCCGTCGTGCCCAGCGTGGCTTCTCCGGCAAGGTTGTCGTCGGACGTGACCTGATGACGGTCGGGGTTGGCAAGCGTCGGCGCTGACGCGTCGGCGCCGAGCTGTCCCAGCCATGGTGCTCCCCGCACGTACGTGGTTTGGCCACGGCGAGCGATGCGGCTCCCGTCAGCACGGCGAGCGATGCGACCGGATGGGCGCCGTGAGATGTCCAGGCACACGCATCGCGCCCCTTTTGTCGCATGGCCTCCCGGCAGCGACCTCGGCAGGCGGTGGCATCACCTCAGGGGCACGTGGTCACGATGCGCGGTGGCGGGCCGCGCATGACGAACAACCACCGGCAACGGCTCTCGCCGGCCGACTCGGCGAGGCCAGAGGCAGGTGGTGACGTCGGCGGGGGTGGGTGAGGACCACCGCCTCAGCCGAAGACGCGGCCGGGATTCATGATGCCGAGCGGGTCGAAGAGCGCCTTGAGTGCCCGCTGGCGGGCGACCTCGGCCGCGCCCAGCTCCCGCTCCAGCCAGGGCGCCTTGAGTGTGCCCACTCCGTGCTCGCCGGTCAGGGTGCCACCGAGGGACCACGCCGCCTCCACGACCTCGCCGAAGGCTGCCTGGGCCGCCGCGACCTGTGCCGCGTCGTCCTGATCGAAGAAGAAGCAGGGGTGCAGGTTGCCGTCCCCGGCGTGGCCACTGCAGGTCGCCTCGAGGCCCTGTCGGGTGGCGATCTCGTGCACGGCACGGACGAGGTCGCCGAGCCGTCCGACCGGCACGCACACGTCCTCGATCAGCCGTGACCCGCGCGCCTCGAGGGCCGGGTTGAGCGCGCGGCGTCCCTCCATCAGCAGGTCCGCCTCGGCCCGGTCGTCGGCGACAGCCACGTCGGTGGCGCCCGCGGAGGTGAGGGCGTCGGCATACGCCATCACGTCCTCGTGGGCGTGACCGACCCGGTCGGACTGGACCAGCAGCACGCCCTCGGCGCCCGCGGGGAAGCCGTAGTCCCCGTAGTCCTGGATGGCCGCGACGCTCGGCCCGTCCAGCAGCTCGATCAGGCTGGGGGTGTGCCGCTGCTCGCGCAGGGCGGTGACGCCGGCGAGGGTGGCCTCCAGGGTGTCGAAGACGGCCAGCACGGTCAGCGGCGGGTCCGGGGCGGGGATCAACCGGAGCACGGCCTCGGTCACCACCCCGAGCGTGCCCTCCGATCCCACGAACAGCCCGGTCAGGTCATAGCCGGTGACGCCCTTGGCCGTCCGCCGCCCGGTGCGCATGACCTCGCCACCCGCGAGGACTACCTCCAGGCCGCGGACGTAGTCGGCCGTCACGCCATATTTCACGCAGCACAGCCCGCCGGCGTTCGTGGCGATGTTGCCGCCGATCGTGCAGGATCCGGAACTGGCCGGGTCTGGGGGATAGGCGAGGCCGTATGCCGTCAGCTGGCTCTTGAGGTCACCGTTGACTACACCGGGTCCCACGACCGCGATCCGTTCGACCGGGTCGACCTCCACCTGGTTGATCGCCTCCGTGTTGAGCACGATGCCGCCCTCGAGCGCGACAGCCGCCCCGGTTGTAGCTGTGCGGGCGCCTTGGGTGACGACGGGGGTCCGGTGCGCCGCGGCATACTGCAGGACCTCGACCACGTCTGCGCGGTCCCGCGCCCGCACCACTGTGAACGCCTCCGGCGCGACGGCACCGGGGCTATGGTCCACGCCGTAGGTGCGGGCCACGTCGGGGTCGGTGACGACCCGGTCCGGCAGGCTGCTGTCCATTGCGTCCACACCTCCACTACACACCACCTCGGTGGGGGGCACGAGGTCGGATCCGGTCTCAGCCTTCTGGCACCGTATTCCACTGTGCAGGGTTGCCGACGCAGCCGGCGAGTGTTGAGCTCTGGAAACTACCCTGTGGGTCCGTGTTCGGTGCCACGGGGATCTGGATCTGCCCGGTTGCGTTGTAGAGGTTAACCGGCGGGTGACTCAGAAGGATCGTGGTGACTCCATCGGCATCGACGACTGAGACCACGGTCCAGCCATTGAGGATCCACGCCGACTCAGGGGACAGTTCGAACTCACTGGAGTTGAATCTGAAGCTGATCTGGATGGGGCCGCTGGTCGTGGGTTGGCCAGGAGGGCAGTACGTCAGCTGCGTCGCGGCGCAGTCATACAGGGGTTAGCTCTGCAGTGTGCGGGGGTAGTCGGACGTGCCCACGTCGGACGTGGTCACCAGCCCCAGCACACCGACTGATCCACCGCTCGACTCGCGGAGCACCGCGTAGCAGGCATCGCTGGCGGCCATAGCCGGCGCGGCCTGAGCGATGACGACGGCAGGCACTGCCCAGGCCGCTCCCTTCGCAACCGAACGGCGCGTGAAGGTGGTGTTCTGGCCCGACATGAGGCGCCGCCACTCTGGGGTTGTTGACGACCGTGTGGTCGGCTCAAGTAAGGGTACCGGGTACGGGTACCGGCCGCCACACAGCCCCCTTGGTGTCTTGGCGCCACAGCCTTTCCGGCCCCGTGCATCGTCGTGGACACAGGGGTCGGCACCCTCGACGGCGCGTCCATCAGCACTCTTGAGCTCGAGAAGCGATGCGTTCCAGCGAGGTCACGCTCTAGCGAGCGTACGAGACCACGACGACGTTGTGTGGAAAACATGCGAGACCCCTATCTTTTTGCGGGTAGGATTGGGTGCAGGCGTCTGAGCCGTCATCAGCGGCGAGCCTCCGGAAGAACCGGCCCCACGGCATACTCCCCGTGGTGCCTCACTAGAACCGGACGGGTGGGCCCGACACAGCCTGAGGCCAGAGCGGTCGTATGCCGTGCGCTCCCCCGGAGCGGACGGGTGCGGCAAGCGAGGTGGTACCGCGGCGCCAGCGTCGTCCTCGTGCACGTAGTGGACGAGTTGGACGATGCACAGGAGAGCGCCGCATGACCTACCCCAAGGTCGACACCGCACACCAGGGGCTGACCCCCGCCCCCGACTTCCCGAGCCTCGAGCAGGCCGTCCTGGCCTACTGGGAGGAGAACGACACCTTCGTCAAGAGTGTCGAGCAGCGGGACGCGGGGGAGGGCGGGTCCAACGAGTTCGTCTTCAACGACGGCCCGCCCTTCGCCAACGGCCTGCCGCACTACGGCCACCTGCTGACCGGCTACGTCAAGGACGTCGTGCCGCGCTACCAGACGATGCGTGGTCGGCGCGTGGAGCGCCGTTTCGGCTGGGACACCCACGGGCTGCCCGCCGAGCTGGAGGCGATGAGCCAGCTGGGCATCAAGACCAAGGACGAGATCCTCGAGCTCGGCATCGAGGCGTTCAACGACGCGTGCCGCGCCTCCGTGCTGCAGTACACCGACGAGTGGCGCCAGTACGTCACCCGGCAAGCGCGCTGGGTCGACTTCGACAACGACTACAAGACGCTGAACCCGGAGTACATGGAGTCGGTGATCTGGGCGTTCAAGCAGCTCTACGACAAGGGGCTGGCCTACGAGGGCTTCCGGGTGCTGCCCTACTGCTGGAACGACCAGACCCCGCTGTCCAACCACGAGCTGCGGATGGACGAGGAGGTCTACCAGGTCCGCCGTGACCCCGCGGTGACGGTCGGGTTGCGGATCCTGCCCCAGGACGGGGCCGCGGAGGCAGCGCAGGAGGGTATGCCGTCAGCCGGGGGCGAGGACGTCCTCGCCGGCGCCCTCGCGCTGGTCTGGACGACGACACCGTGGACGCTGCCGTCCAACCTGGCGATCATGGTCGGCGAGGACATCGACTACGTGCTCGTCGAGAGCGACTACACGGGCCGGACCGAGCGCTACCTGCTCGCCGAGGCCCGCGTGCCGGCATACAAGAACGAGCTGGGGGAGGAGCCGACCGTTGTCGGGCGCTTCACCGGCGCGCAGCTGGCCGGCCGCTCCTACCTGCCGCCGTTCAGCTACTACGTCGGCTGGGAGCGGGCGCACCGCCTGGTCACCGCGGAGTTCGTCACCACCACGGATGGTTCCGGCCTGGTGCACACCGCCGGCGCCTTCGGTGAGGACGACAAGGTGGTCACCGACCGCGAGGGCATCGAGGCTGTCATGCCGGTCGGTGCGGACGGCGCCTTCACCGCGCCCGTCAACGAGTATGCCGGGATGCTGGTCTTCGATGCCAACGCCCCGATCCTCGACCACCTCAAGGCCGCCACCCGCGTCCAGGACCCGGCGCGTGCCGGCGAAGACCTGGACACCGGCTCGGTCACCGGGGGCACCGTCCTGCTGCGCCGCGAGGCCTATGACCACTCCTACCCGCACTGCTGGCGCTGCCGTGAGCCGCTGATCTACAAGGGTGTCTCGTCGTGGTTCGTCGAGGTGACGAAGTTCAAGGACACGATGCTGCGCACCAACGAGGACATCACCTGGGTGCCCGAGCACATCAAGCACGGTCAGTTCGGCAAGTGGCTGGCCAATGCCCGGGACTGGTCGATCAGCCGAAACCGCTTCTGGGGCAGCCCGATCCCGGTGTGGAAGTCTGACGACGAGGCTTACCCGCGACTCGACGTCTACGGCTCACTGGCCGAGATCGAGGCGGACTTCGGCACTCTGCCGCGCAACCGAGACGGCCAGGTCGACCTGCACCGGCCATTCGTCGACGAACTGACCCGGCCCAACCCGGACGATCCGACGGGCAAGTCCACCATGCGCCGGGTCGAGGACGTGCTGGACGTCTGGTTCGACTCCGGCTCGATGCCGTTCGCGCAGTGGCACTTCCCGTTCGACAACACCGAGTGGTTCGAGCAGCACTACCCGGCCGACTTCATCGTGGAGTACATCGGGCAGACCCGGGGCTGGTTCTACACCATGCACATCCTCGGTGCCGCGCTGTTCGACCGTCCCGCCTTCGAGACGTGCATCAGCCACGGCATCGTGCTCGGCAGCGACGGGCAGAAGATGTCCAAGTCGCTGCAGAACTACCCGGACGTGCGTGAGGTCTTCAACCGCGACGGCGCCGACGCGATGCGCTGGTTCCTGATGTCCAGCCCGATCCTGCGCGGTGGCAACCTGGTCGTCACCGAGCAGGGCATCCGCGACGGAGTCCGCCAGGTGCTCATCCCGCTGTGGAACGCGTGGTACTTCTTCGGTCTCTACGCCAACGCCTCCGGCCGTGAGGCGACCTGGTCGAGCGCCTCGACGCACGAGATGGACCGCTACATCCTGGCCAAGACCCGCGACTTCGTCACCCAGGTGCAGGAGGCGCAGGACGCCTTCCACATCGCCTCGGCCTGTGACGCGGTGCGCACCTTCGTGGACGTGCTCACCAACTGGTATATCCGTGGCTCGCGTGACCGGTTCTGGGCCGAGGACCAGGATGCCTTCAACACCCTCTACACCGTGCTGGAGGTGACCTGCCGGGTCGCCGCGCCGCTGCTGCCGCTGACCACCGAGGAGGTATGGCGCGGGCTCACCGGCGGTGAGTCGGTGCACCTGACCGACTGGCCCGACGCGGCGGACCTGCCGCAGGACGACGACCTCGTCGCGGCCATGGACACCGTGCGTGAGGTCTGCTCGGTGACCCTGGGGCTGCGCAAGGCCGAGAGCCTGCGGACGCGCCTGCCGCTGTCCACGCTGACCGTCGCCACAGCCCATCCGCAGGGACTGTCGGTGCTCACTGACATCGTGCGTCACGAGGTCAACGTGCGAGAGGTGGTGGTGCTGGATCTGGCAGAGGCGTCGGCCGCAGACTTTGGTGTGGAGCAGAGGCTGACGGTCAACGCGCGCGCGGCAGGGCCGCGTCTGGGCAAGGACGTGCAGACCGCGATCAAGGGCTCGAAGTCGGGTGACTGGTCGGTGGCCGACGACGGCACGGTCACCTCCGGCGGGCTCGCGCTCGTCCAGGGTGAGTACACCCTGGAAACGGTGGTGGCCGCGGGCGCCGACGGGACGTCGCAGTCGACCGCGATGCTGCGCGGACAGGGCGGTGGCTTCGTGGTGCTCAACACCGAGGTGACCGAGGACCTGGCCCGCGAGGGTCTGGCCCGCGACCTGGTGCGGGCGGTGCAGGGTGCCCGCAAGGACGCCGGTCTGCAGATCACCGACCGGATCAGCCTCACCGTGGTCGGGGACGACGATGTGTGGGAGGCCGCGACCCAGCACCAGAAGCTGGTGATGGACGAGACGCTCGCCGTGCAGTTCGGCGCGGCCGGTGCCGGCACCCCGCTGCCCAGCGGTCCGCGTCACAACCTCGGTGGCGGCACCGACCCGGACGGTGGCACCCAGCCCCGCATCACGTCATACACCACGTCCGCCCAGCTCGACGGTGGACGCACGGTGGAGCTGCTGATCACGAAGGTGGACGCGCGATGACCTCCTCAGACGAGACGCCGGGCGACCGGCGGCGCAGGCGCGAGGGTGCGGGCGGTCAGCCGGTCGACCCGCTGATCGCGGCGCGGATGGCGCAGGTGACCGAGGAGATCCTGGCCCGGTCACCGGAGAATGTCATCGAGCCCACCCTCGACCGCGTCGTGCAGGTCATGGATCTGCTCGGCCACCCGCAGCGCAACTTCCCGATGATCCACATCACCGGCACCAACGGCAAGACCTCCACGACCCGGATGGTCGAGCGGCTGCTGCGCGAGCTGGGCCTGACCACCGGACGGTTCACCAGCCCGCACCTGCACCACCTGCGGGAGCGGATCGCGATCGCCGGGGAGCCGGTCGATCCGGAGCGCTTCCTGGCGGCCTACGACGACGTCCTGCCCTATGTCCAGATGGTCGATGAGACCTCCCTGGCTGCGGGTGGCCCGCGGATCACCTACTTCGAGCTGCTCGTGATCATCGCCTATGCGGTCTTCTCGGACGCCCCGGTCGACGTCGCCGTCGTCGAGGTCGGGCTCGGTGGGGTGTGGGACGCCACCAACGTCGCCGACGGGCAGGTCGCGGTCGTGGCGCCCGTTGCTATCGACCACACCCGGCTGCTCGGTGACAACCTCATCGACATCGCCACAGAGAAGGCCGGCATCATCAAGTCCGACGCGATCGCCGTCCTCGGGGTCCAGGAGAACGAGGTCCTGCAGTTGCTGCTCGAGCGCTGCGACGAGGTCGGCGCCACCGCGCAGGTGGAGGGGCTGGCCTACGGCGTGCTCCAGCGGGAGGTCGCCGTGGGTGGTCAGCTGATGTCACTGCGCGGCCTGGCCGGTGACTACACCGACGTCTTCCTGCCGCTCTTCGGTGCCCACCAGGTGCACAACGCGGCGATGGCGGTCGCGGCCGTCGAGGGGTTCCTCGGCGGGGGCGAGCAGCCCCTGGATGCCGACGTGGTCCGGGCCGCGTTCGCAGACGTCAGCTCACCGGGACGGTTGGAGATCGTGCGGCGCAGCCCGACGGTCATCGTCGACGCGGCGCACAACCCGGCCGGCATCGCGGCGATGGCCGAGGCGATCCGCGAGTCCTTCACCTTCCACCGGCTCGTCGGAGTGGTCGCGGTGCTGCAGGAGAAGGACGCCTCCACCATGCTCGAGGTGCTCGAGCCGCTGCTGGACCACATCGTCGTCTCGCGCAGCACCTCTCCGCGCTCCATCCCCCCGGAGCGGCTCGGAGAGATGGCGGTCGAGCTGTTCGGCGAGGACCGCGTGACCGTCGTGCGGGACCTGCCCGATGCCCTCGATATCGCTAGCGGGATGGCCGACGGGGGCGGCATGACCGGCGCGGTCTTGGCCACCGGCTCGATCACCACCGTGGCGGACGTGCGGATGCTGCTGGGCGTGACGGGCGAGGGGAGCCAGTCCACGTGACCTGGCTGCACCATGTGCGACTCTCCGGTGTCCCGGAGAAGGCGACCCGCAGGCTGGCCTCTATCGTGCTCGGCGGTTTGTCCCTGGCCCTATTCTTCGGGGGGCTCGCCGGCCGACAGCTTGAGCTGTCCGCCGACGGTGACACCCAGCGGGCCAACCTGCTGCTCATCGGTGGCAGCGTCCTGGCGGTCCTGGCAATCGTGGCCGCCGGCTCCATGCGCCGACCGTGGGGTCTGACCCTGGGCTGGGTCGTGATGGGCCTGACGGCCCTGAGCACCCTAGCGCTCACCGCGATGGGGATCGTCGCGGTGATCTTCGGCGCGTTGTGGGTGCTCGCCCTGGTGCAGGGCCCCAGCATGGAGCAGATGACCCGCGACTGGATCGCCGAGCACGGCCCCCTTCATCCCGACGAGCAGCCGCAGGACAACGACCCAGCGCACGGTATGGCGGAAAATCACCCCACCGAGCACACAGATCAACAGAACGTCCGTCCTCGCGAGCAGCGAAACCACTCGGAGAATGCGGGTGACACCAACGAAACCACTACGAAAATGGGGGACTGATGGGGTATCTCGAGGCGATCGTCCTGGGGCTGGTCCAGGGGCTCACCGAGTTCCTGCCGATCAGCTCCAGCGCGCACCTCTCGATCGTCGGTCAGCTCTTCGGCACGGGTGACCCCGGCGCGGCCTTCACCGCGATCAGCCAGTTGGGCACCGAGGCCGCCGTCCTGGTGTTCTTCTTCCGGGACATCGTGCAGATCATCACGCAGTGGGCGCTGTCCCTGGTCGGCCGGGTGCCGCGCAACGACCCCGAGGCCCGCATGGGCTGGCTGGTCATCATCGGCTCGATCCCGATCGGGGTGCTGGGCTTCACGCTGCAGGACTACATCGAGACCGACCTGCGCAGCCTGTGGCTCACGGCCACGATGCTGCTGGTGTTTGCCCTGGTCATCTTTGCCGCGGACCGGTTTGCTTCGCGGGTGGCCCGCCCCAAGGGGCTGCGGGAGATCACCTGGCGGGACGGCATACTCTATGGACTCGCGCAGTCACTGGCCCTCATCCCCGGCGTCTCCCGCAGCGGCGGCACCATCGCGGCCGGTCTGTTCATGGGCTACAGCCGCGAGACCGCAGCGCGCTACAGCTTCTTGCTGGCGATCCCTGCGGTGCTCGGCTCGGGCTTCTATCAGGTGCTGAAGATCTCGGACAACACGGTGCCGCCGCAGTGGGGTCAGATCTGGGTCGCGACCGGCATCGCCTTCGTCGTCGCGCTCGCGGTCATCGCCTGGTTCATGCGTTACATCACCACGCACACGTTCACGCCGTTCGTGATCTATCGGATCGCGCTGGCACTGGTGCTGTTCGCGCTGCTGGGCACCGGCGTGCTCGTGGCCTGACCCCTCCGCCATGACCAGGGACTGGTCAGCGGTCGGCTCGTGCCTCCAGCTCCCGCACCAGGGTGACCGGCGCAGTGAGTCGGTAGGACATCTCGATCAGCTCGGCCACCTCGACCCAGTCCACCTCGTCCACGGCACCGATCAGGTGGAAGCTCAGCCCCAGCCAGCCCGACGGGCCGAAGTAGGCGGGCACGAAGAACCGCTCGTCGCCGATCAGGGCCTCCCGCTCAGACTCGTCGGGGAGGAAGAGGAGCGAGTGCCTCGCGACGGGTGCGTAGTGGTCGCCCTTGAGGGCGCCACCGAAGACCGCGAACACCTTGCGGGTGAAGAAGGTGGGGCTGCCGTGGGACCGCTTCTCCCCAGCACCGGGCAGTGCGAGGCAGAGCTCGCGCACCCGCACCAGGTGCGGGTCGTCGTCCTCGACCCGTGAGGGGTGGGGCGCGTCCGCCATACGCCCAGTATGTCGCGTGGTCACCGGCCGCCGCCAGCGTCACCCGGTCTTCCTGGTCGGGGTGACCGGTCTTCCTGGTCGGGGTGACCGGTCTTCCTGGTCGGGGTGAGTTGAACCACGGCGTGCGCCCGATGACAGGGGAGCAGGCGAGAGGGTGCGCTCGGTCGATTAGGGTGGGCGCCGTGAGTGAGCAGATCGAACGGTCCCTGGTCCTGGTCAAGCCCGACGGCTACCGTCGCGGTCTCAGCGGGGAGGTGCTGCGCCGCATCGAGGCCAAGGGCTACACGCTGGTCGCGCTGGCGGTGACCACACCGACCGCGGAGCAGCTGGCGACCCACTATGCCGAGCACGAGGGCAAGCCCTTCTATGAGCCGCTCGTGGAGTTCATGTCGTCAGGCCCGGTGACCGCTGCGGTCATCGAGGGCCACGGCTGCATCCCCGGGTTCCGCGCACTGGCTGGAGCCACCGACCCGACCGCCGCCCTGCCGGGCACCATCCGCGGCGACCTGGGGCGGGACTGGGGACTGAAGGTCCAGCAGAACATCGTGCACGGCTCGGACTCCCCGGAGTCGGCCGCCCGTGAGATCGGCATCTGGTTCCCCGAGCTGTCCTGACGGGGAGACGGGGGGTCAGTCCTCCGGCTCCGGGGCAAGGTCGACCAGCAGGGCTGTCGCCAGCTCGCTGGCCGCCTGACGGACCTGGCTGAGATCGACGGCTGTGTGCCGTTCGGCCACGGACGTCTCGATGCTCGAGAGCACCTCGGCGCGGCTGCGCTCCGCAGCCCGCACGGCGAGGTCCTGGCGCAGCTGCTCGCTCAGCAACCCACCCGCGGCACCAGCCCGCTGGCCCAGCGCGACGGCATACCGCTCGGCTTGCGCCACCTCCTGGTCGTCCGCACTGGTCAGCATCAGGGAGGCCTGCCGCAGCAGGGTCCGTCCGCGCTCCAGGTCACCCTCACCCAGCTCGGCCACGGCCCGGGTCAGGAACGGGCGGTCGTCCTGCCCGGCCAGTCGCGCCAGCAGTGCCAGCTCGATGCCCAGCACCCGCTCCCGGGTGCGGGCCCCGACATCGCCGTGGCGCAGGCTGGGCACGTAGTTCTCCGACGGGGCACTGTGCGCCATCGTGTCGAGATACTCCCGCTGGGCCTCGTCCGGGGTGTGCACCGTCTCGCGCAGCGGGATCGCCCGGATCCCCAGGGTCGCGAGGAAGACCACCACCATGATCGGCAGCCCCAGCAGGAAGACGTCGTGCAGCTGGTCGGACAGGCCAGCGCGGATGGCGGCAAGGACCTCCGGCGGCAGGCCCGCCATGGCCGCGGGGTCGAGTGCCGCACCGGCGTCGATCCCCTCGAGATCGCCAGCCTCATCGGCGAAGTCGGCCGGCAGGTGTGAGGCGATGGCCCCAGCCAGTCCGGCGGTCATCACCGACCCGAAGATCGCGATGCCGACCGTGTTGCCGACATTGCGGAAGAACTGCAGCGCCGCGGTGCCGACGCCCAGGGCCGAGCGGGGCACAGCGTTCTGCACCACGAGGGTGTACTGCTGCATGGCCAGGCCCAGCCCGGTGCCCATCACCGCGATGGCCGCCGTCAGCTCCCACTCCGAGGAGTCGACCCCCAGCCGGGTCAGCATCCACAACCCGAGCGCGATCACGACCACGCCGAGCAGCATGATCTCCTTGTAGCGCCCCGTCCTGGTGATCAGGAACCCGGCGACGATGCCGACCACGATCAGGCCCAGCATCATCGGCATCAGGATCAGCCCGGACTCGGTGGCGTTGACCCCGAGCACGCCCTGCGCAAAGACCGGCACATAGATGATCGCGCCGAACATGACCATCGCCATCCCGAACGCGGCGATGCTGGAGTAAGTGACGATGCCGTTGCGGAACATGCCCAGCGGCAGCAAGGGGTTCTGCGCGCGGGCCTCCACCAGGACGAAGAGCGCGAGCAGCACGGTCCCCACGGCGAACAGCCCCAGGATGACCGGGGAGTCCCACGAATAGGTTGAGCCCGCCCACGAGGTCGCCAGCAGGATGGCCACCAGGGCAGGGGTCAGGGTCATGATGCCCAGGACGTCGATCTTGCCCGGGGTGCCGGTGTGCTCCAGCTTGAGGAACCGGGCGATGATGAACACGCCGACGATCCCGACGGGTAGCGCCGCGAAGAACAGCCAGCGCCAGCCCCACGCGTCGGTGATGAACCCACCGGCGAGCGGCCCTGCCACCGAGGTGACGCCGAAGACGGCCCCCATCAGGCCCTGGTACTTGCCACGCTGCCGCGCCGGGATGATGTCCCCGATGATGGTCTGGGACAACGGCATCAGCGTGCCCATGCCCAGTCCCTGCACGGCACGGCCAGCGACCAGCGTCCAGAAGTTGGGGGCCAGCCCGGAGATGACCGAGCCGACCATGAAGATCACCAGCCCGCCGAGGTAGAACTCGCGCCGTCCGAACATGTCGGAGAGCTTGCCCACGATCGGCACGGCGATCGCTGAGACGAGCATGGCTGCGGTCGCCACCCAGCTGTAGTGCTCCATCCCACCGAGCTCGGCCACGATGCGCGGCATGGCCGGACCGACGATCGTCTGGCTGATCGAGGCGACGAACATCCCGAGCATCAGACCGATAAAGACCCGCCGGTGCTCGGGGGTCATGGTGTATGCCGTGGGACCGGTGAGTGGACTCGGTGCGGTCATCGTGAACCCTCCCGGGGACGTCGAGAGGTGCCGGTTGATGGCACGACCTGCATCGTACGTCTCGGCCTCGGACCACGCCCCGCCCACGCCTGCAGCCCTCCCCGCGGCCCCGACTCGCTGGGCTAGCCTGATCGCACCATTCTCGGCCCGGCCGACCCGGGCATGAGCTCGACTGGCAGGAAGTAGGTCACCGTGCGGATCGGCATACTCACCGGCGGGGGAGACGTCCCCGGACTGAACCCGTGCATCAAGGCGGTCGTCAACCGCGTGCACGAAGAGGGCCACGAGGTCGTCGGCGTCCGCCGCGGCTGGGGCGGGCTGCTCAACACCAACCCCGACGATCCCGGCTCGGTGGCGGCCAACCTGATCACTCTCGACCCCGGCGTGGTGCGCAAGGTGGACCGCAGTGGCGGCACCTTCCTGCACAGCTCGCGCACCAACCCCGGCAAGGTGAAGACCGCCGACGTGCCGGACTTCCTGGCCGGGTCGGTCAGCGGCGACGGACCGCACGACCTGACCGCGCACGCGCTCAAGGTCATCGAGCACGCCGGGATCGACGTGCTGATCCCGATCGGCGGCGACGACACGCTGTCCTATGGCCTGCGGATGCACCAGGAGGGCGTGCCGACCATCGCCATCCCCAAGACGATGGACAATGACGTCAACGGGACCGACTACTGCATCGGCTTCTCCACGGCGGTGACGCGCGGGGTGGAGTTCATCCACAACCTGCGCACCTCCACCGGTTCGCACGAGCGGATCGCGGTCGTCGAGCTGTTCGGCCGCTACTCGGGTGAGACGTCCCTGATCACCGCCTACCTGGCGGGCGTGGACCGCGCGCTGATCCCGGAGGTGCCCTTCGACATCGACCGGGTCTGTGACCTGCTCATGGCGGACAAGGCCAAGAACCCGTCCAACTATTCGATGGTCACGATCTCTGAGGGGGCGACCCTGGCGGGTGGGGAGATGATGCTCTCCGGTGAGGCCGACGCCTACGGGCACCGCAAGCTGGGCGGCATCGGTCAGCTCACCGGCGAGCTGATCAAGGAGCGCACGGGTGAGGGCATCATCTATCAGCAGGTGGGTTATCTGATGCGCTCTGGCTCACCGGACTCCCTGGACCTGATGGTCGCCACGAACTACGCGGTCATGGCCGCCGACCTGGCCCTCGACGGCTCGACCGGGCGGATGGTCGCGCTGCGCAACGGCTCCTACTCCAGCGTGCCGATCTCGGTCACCGGCGAGGGGGTCAAGCGGGTCGACGTCGATGAGCTGTATGACGCGCCGAACTACCGCCCCACCGTCCGCCACGTGCGTGGCAAGCCGATGTTCCTCTACTGATCGGGCTGCGCGAGGGGCGCGGGGCGCTCGGCCGGGTGAGCCCGGGCGTGCTCCTCCTGCGCCTCGGCGCGCTCGCGCAGGTCGACGTGGAGCTGCACACACGCGTCGCCAGCTGGGAATCCATCAGGCCGGGGACGCCCGTGGTAGGCGTACATGATGATCACGTGGTCGGCCAGGAGCCAGAGCCAGGTGCCGCCGTGCTCCGTGGACTCCTCTGCCTCCGTCGGTATGCCCTGTGCCTGCGTCAGGAGGTCGGCCAACGCATGGGCCGCGGTCATCACCTCGTCGGAGGAGGACCCGCGCCAGAGGAACCAGTTGACGCCGACGAACTCGTCGCGGAACGTCCCCCAGCCGGCGTCCGCGGTGCCCCAGCCGTCCATCCTGGCGCGGGCCCAGCTGTGGCCGACGCCCCTGCCGCTGGTCCGCTTGGTGGCAGAGTCGGGGTCGATCCCGTGCCGTGTCAGCCACTGCCGTGACTCGTCGCCTGTCGTGGGCCAGGCCGCAGACATCATGTCCGCGAGAGTCCTCGCGACGTCGGCCGGTGAGGGGGTCAGCTCGGACATGGCCCTCAGTATGCCGTATGAGACTGCATGTGCTCGGTGGCTTGGATTCTCGCAACCGCGTGCGCTCGGTGGAGGGAAATCTCGCCACGCGTTGCGCTCGGTCGGGTGGGAGGAATGGTTGCGTAGGATCGGTCAGGTGAGCATCGGTCGGGGTCTGTTGGGGCGGGACCTGGCCCTCGATCTTGGCTCGAGCAACACCCTGATCCACCAGCAGGGGAAGGGCGTCGTCTTGGACGAGCCCACCCTGGTGGCCGTCGACGCGGCCACCGGGCAGCTCGTCGCCGGCGGTCAGGGGGCGGTGGAGATGCTGGGCCGCACCCCGGCGTCCGTGATCACCGTGCGCCCGATGGTCGACGGGGTCGTCACCGACGCGGACCTCACCGAGTCGATGCTGACCCACTTCCTGCAGCAGCTGCACATCTCGCGGCTGGTGCGTCCCCGCATGGTCGTCTGCGTGCCCAGCAGCGTCACCCCGGTGGAGCGCCGGGCACTGGAGGACACCGCCCTGCACGCGGGGGCCCGCCGGGTCTATGTCCTCGAGGAGGCGATGGCCGCCGCGATCGGTGCGGGGCTGCCGGTGCACGATGCGACCGCGAGCATGGTCGTCGACATCGGCGGCGGGACCACCGAGGTGGCGGTGATCAGCCTGGGTGGCATCGTCAATGCGCGCAGCCTGCGCGTCGGCGGCGACGAGGTCGACGAGGCGATCGTGGCCGGGGTCCGGGCCAGCCACAACCTGCTGCTGGGGGAGCGGTCCGCCCAGGACATCAAGTTCACCCTCGGCTCGGCCTATCCGATGGCCGAGGAGCAGGAGATGAGGGTGCGTGGCCGTGATCTGGGCACGGGCCTGCCCAAGACGGTGAGTCTGACCTCGACGCAGGTGCGCCGGATGATCGAGCCGGCCGTCCTGCAGATCGTGGACGTCATCAAGGCGGTGCTGGACATCTGCCCGCCCGAGCTGTCCGGGGACGTGCTCGACAACGGAGTGATGCTCACCGGCGGCGGTGCCCTGCTGCGCGGCCTGGACGAGCGGCTGCACCGCGAGCTCGGTGTCAAGCTGCTGGTCGCCGACGACCCGGCGCGCGCGGTGATCCGCGGAGCCGGGGCCTGCGTCGACGACTTCGCGGCGCTCGAGCGGGTCCTGGTCACCCCGCGCCGGGGCTGAGGGCCGGCGTGGCAACCACCCGCAGGCGTCTGCGCCGCCCGGACTGGGCCCGGCGGGGCACGGTGCTGCTCGGGATGCTCGTGGGGCTGACCGTCCTGGTGCTGCTCGCCGACCTGGCCCGTCCCGCCGTCACCGAGCCGGTCCGGCGCAGCGCGGCGAGCGTCTTCGCGCCCATCCAGGCCGCGATGACCGGCTGGACCGACGACCGGCTCACCGAGGTCACCCGGGAGCGCGACGAGCTCGACGCCCGCGTCAAGGAGCTTGAGGCGCAGGTCAGCACCCACGAGCAGCTGAGCAGCCTGGAGCGGTCCGCCGCGGGCTGGGGAGGCCACCAATTGCTGCCCGCGAGGGTGGTGGGCTTCTCCTCCGACAGCGCACCCGTCGGCGGGCGGACGGTCACGATCGACGTCGGGGAGGTCGACGGGGTCCGGCAGGACCAGACCGTGATCAGCTCCGACGGCCTGGTCGGGCGGGTGGTGCGCACCGCGCCCTCGAGCGCCGATGTGCTGCTGCTCGGCGGCTCCGACGTCGTTGTCGGGGTGCGCTTCGGCGCCGACGGGGCACTCGGCTCCGTCGACGGGCGCCCCGTCCCCGGACTGCCGGCACGCGCCCCCGGGGACCTCACCCTGACTGCTCTGGGAGACAGTCACATCGCCGTCGGGGACCAGGTAACCACCCTGGGCAGCCCCGACTCCATCCCGTATGTCGCCGCGATCCCCCTCGGCACGGTCACCGCTGTCGACCCGGACAGTGGGCAGCTCGGGCGCACCGCTGTCGTCCGTCCCCTCGTGGACAACGACACCCTCGACCTGGTCGCGGTGGTCCAGTTGGGTGGGCCGGGTCGCCAGTTCGGTGCGCCAGCTCCCGGTGAGAAGGGCCGATGAGCACTCTCCCCTCGGTCGTGGTCCGCGCGCTGCTGCTCCTCGTCGCGGTCCTCGTGCCCACCCTGTATCCCACCGGCATGCCGGGTCGCCCCGACCTCGTCCTGCTGGTCGTCGCGGCGGCCGCCCTGCTGCAGGGTCCGGTCACGGGCGCCCTGGTGGGCCTGGCCGGCGGATGGCTCGTCGACCTGGTGCCTCCGGGTGGGGAGCCGTTGGGCGCCTCGGCGCTGAGCTATGCCCTGGCCGGCGCGCTGATGGGCGCGGCCCGTCGCTGGGCGCCGTGGTCGCCGCTGGTCCCGTGGATTGCCGCAGTCGCAGGAGCAGCGCTGATCCAGGCCCTGCGCGGGCTGGTGTCCGCCGCCGGCGTGGGGGTGGCCCACCCGGTGGATCTCCTCTGGTCGGTGGTCGCGACGGCACTCTTTGCACTCCTGCTGCTGCCGGTGCTGATCGGCGTCGAGCGCTTCCTGCTGTCCAGGGGGTGGGCGTGAGCACGCGGGCCCTGGACGCTGCACCGGACGGCGTGCCCAGGGGGCGGGCATGAGCGCCTCGCGCCGGCCGCAGGTGCGGGTGCGGGTGCCGCGACCGCAGACCAGCCCGCCGGTCGCTCGACGACGTCGCAGCGTGCGCCCCCTCTGGGCGCTGGTCGCCGTGGCCCTGCTGCTCGGCACGGTGCTGGCCGGGCGGCTGGTGGACCTGCAGGTCGTGAACCACCAGCAGCTGGCCGGGCAGGCGGCGCAGGTCAACACCCGGGTGGTCACCGAGCCGGCGCTGCGCGGCAGGATCCTCACCTCAGACGGCACCGCGCTGGTCACCAACGCCCCGACCACGGTGGTGACCATCGACCCCACGACATTGCTGGAGTCCGACGACGAGGGGCGGGCGCTCATCGAGGACGTGGCCGCCGAGCTGGACCTGCCCGTCGAGTCGCTGTGGGGACGGACCCGACTGTGCGGGACGCAGGGAGCGCCGCCGGTGCCGTCCTGCTTCTCCGGCTCGCCCTACCAGCCGATCCCGATCGCCTTCGACGCCGACCCGGTGGCAGCGCTGGCCATCCTGGAACGCCCCGAGCGCTTCCCCGGGATCGCCGTGGACACCCGCCCGGTCCGGGACTATCCCCAGGTGAGCCTCAACGCCGCGCACGTGCTGGGCTATCTGGGGCGGCCCACGCGCCAGGAGGTCGAGGCCCAGGAGGAACTGAGCGCGGAGGACCTGGTCGGCCGCGCCGGGCTGGAGGCGAGCTACGACTCGGTGCTGCGCGGCACCCCCGGGCGCAGCACGCTCAGCGTGGATCCGCGCGGCGTGGTGACCGGCCAGCTCGATCACTCCGACCCGGTCAGCGGGCACGACGTGGTCACCCACCTGGACGCCGAGGTCCAACCGGCGGTTGAGCGGATCCTGGCGAACACGGTCCGACGCTCCCGCGCGGGTGGCTGGCCGGCTCCGTCCGCGGCGGCGCTCGTGCTGGACGTGCGCACCGGTGGGGTCGTCGCCTCGGCGAGCTACCCGACATACGACCCGCAGATCTGGACCACAGGTGTGACCCAGGAGGAGTATGACGGGCTGACCGGCGCGGACTCCGGCAACCCGTTGCTCAACCGGACGATCGGGGAGACCTTTCCACCCGCCTCGACCTTCAAGGCCATCTCCTTGCCAGCGGCGCTGGCCTCCGGTGTGGACCCTGAGGAGAGCTATCCCTGCCCGGGGGCGGTCAGCATCGGCGGCCGCCGGTTCACCAACTACGAGTCGACCGCCCACGGCTCGCTGACGGTGCAGCGGATCATGGAGGTCTCCTGCGACACGGTCTTCTACACCTGGGCCTACGACGAGTGGCGTGAGCAGGGAGGGCTGGAGCAGGATTCGGACCTGACCGACCCGTGGGTGCTCACCTCCGAGCAGTTCGGACTCGGGCAGACGACCGGGATCGACCTGCCTGGAGAGGCGGCTGGCGTGGTGCCCGGGCGGGAGTGGAAGCGGGCCTACTGGGAGGCGACGCGGGAGGAGAGCTGCGCGCGGGCCGAGTCGGGCTACCCGGAGGAGAGTGACCCCGACCGGCGGGAGTTCCTGGAGCTCTTGGCGCAGGAGAACTGCGTTGACGGCTGGCAGTACCGGCCCGGTGATGCCGCCAACTTCTCGATCGGTCAGGGCGACGTGGCGGTCACGCCGCTGCAGTTGGCGGTCGTCTACGCCGCCATCGCCAACGGCGGGACGCTCTGGGAGCCGCAGGTCGTCGATGAGATCCGGACCGGCTCCGGAGAACTCGTCGAGGACGTGGTGCCGGTGCCAGCCGGTGAGGTGCAGCTGGACCCCGAGGCGCTGCAGATCGTGCGGGACGGGTTGGCCGGGGTCAACACCAACGGCACCGGGTCACCGGCCTTCGCCACCTTCGACCTGGACCGCTATCCGGTCGCCGGCAAGACCGGGTCGGCCGAGTCCTTCGGGCAGCGGGCGACGGCCTGGTATGCCTCCTACGGCCCGACCACGGAGCCGGAGTATGCCGTGGTGGTCGTCATCGAGCAGGGCGGCATCGGCGGCGACATCGCCGCGCCCGCCGCCCGGCAGATCTGGGATCTGCTGGCTGAGCAGTAAGGCACCAGCGCTGTCGGATGGTGGCATCCCCGGCACAGGAGTAACTTGTCGGATTGTCTACAAAGGGACTAAGGGCAGGCGATGGGACGTCGCGGCGCTTCGGTGACTTCCTCGCTGGGCTCGAGAGCGCGAGACCAGGAGTGAGATGAGCACACCCAGCGCCACCCAGAAAAATGTCGACCCGTCCGTTCTGCGCAAGGCCATCGGTGCCTCCGCGATCGGCAACGCCGTGGAGTGGTTTGACTACGGCATCTATGCCTATGGCACGACCTATATCGCGATGGCACTCTTTCCCGAGGACTCCACGAACGCGGTGCTCTTCACGCTTGTCGGGTTTGCGCTGTCCTTCCTCATCAGACCGCTCGGGGGGATCTTCTGGGGTCCACTCGGCGACAAGATCGGTCGCAAGAAGGTCCTGGCCCTGACCATCATCCTGATGGCCTCGGCGACCTTCTGCGTCGGTCTCATCCCGTCATACTCCACGATCGGCCTGGCGGCCCCGATCCTGCTCTATCTGCTGCGCATCATCCAGGGCTTCTCTACCGGCGGTGAGTATGGCGGGGCGGCCACCTTCATGGCGGAGTACGCTCCGGACCGCCGCCGTGGCTTCTACGGCAGCTTCCTGGAGTTCGGCACCCTCGCCGGCTTCAACGGTGGCGCCCTGCTGATGCTGGGCCTGATCACCTTCCTCGACGAGTCCGCGATGCAGTCCTGGGGGTGGCGCATCCCGTTCCTGGTCGCCGGCCCGCTCGGCCTGGTGGGGATGTACCTGCGCTCCCGCATCGAGGACACCCCGGTCTTCCGCGAGCTGGAGGAGCGGACCGAGGAGGCCGAGGTCGGTGCCATGACCAAGCTCAAGGAGGTCCTGAGCGACTACCTGCCGCAGGTCCTCAAGCTCTTCGGCCTGGTCATCGCGCTCAACGTGGTCAACTACACCCTGCTCAGCTATATGCCGACCTACCTGCGCAACACCATCGACCTGGGGCAGGAGGGGGCCCTCATCGTGCCGATCATCGGTCAGCTCATGATGATGGTCGTGCTGCCCTTCGTCGGTGCCCTCTCCGACCGGGTCGGACGCAAACCCATGTGGGCCGTCTCCCTCGTCGGGCTGGCCGTCCTCGCCATCCCGATGTTCCATCTGATGGGCACCGGCCTGACCGGGGCGATCGTCGGGTTTGCGGTCCTGGGGTTGCTGTACACCCCGCAGCTGGCCACCATCTCGGCGACCTTCCCAGCGATGTTCCCCACCCAGGTGCGGTTCGCGGCGCTGGCGCTGTCCTACAACGTGGCGACCTCGCTGTTCGGCGGCACCGCGCCGCTGGTTAACGAGGCGCTCATCGAGAACACCGGCGACCAGATGTGGCCCGCCTACTACATGATCATCGCCTGTGTCATCGGCCTGCTGGCGCTCTGGAAGGTCGTCGAGACCAAGGGGGTCTCGATCCGTGGCTCGGAGGTGCCCGGCACGCCGGAGGCCTTCGCCGAGCAGGAGGACCTGGCCAAGACCTGAGCAGGTCAGGCGAGCAGGTCAGGCGCCGCTGAGAACCGCGGCGACCGACTCCTCCCAGATGCCGACCGCCTCGACGACGTCCTGCTCGCCGACGACCAGGGCGGGGATGAAGCGCACGCACTGACCCCAGGCGCCGTTGTTGAGCAGGATGAGGCCGCGCTTGGCCGCCTCCTGCTGGACCGCAGCGGCCGTCTTGCCGTCGGGGGTGCCGCTCTCGTCGCGGAACTCGTTGGCGATCATCAGCCCGAGGCCGCGGACATCGGTGATCTGCGGGTGCTGGGCGGCGACGTCCTCCAGGGCCGACTTGAGCTGCTTGCCGCGGGTCGCGCTGTTCTCCACCAGGCCCTCCTCCTGGATGACGTCCAGGGTGGCCAGAGCTGCGGCGCAGGCCACGGCGTTCGCGCCATAGGTGCCGCCCTGCGAACCGGGCCATGCCTTCTCCATCAAGGCGTGGGACGCGGCGATGCCCGAGAGCGGGAAGCCGGAGGCGAGACCCTTGGCGGTGACCACGATGTCCGCGCGGGCGTCGAAGTGGTCGCCGCCCCAGAACTTGCCGGTCCGGCCCCAGCCGGTCTGCACCTCATCGACCACCAGCAGGATCCCGTGCTTGTCGGCGCGCTCGCGCAGCCCAGCGAAGAACTCGGTGCTGGCCGGCACATAACCGCCCTCGCCGAGCACCGGCTCCACCAGGAAGGCAGCGGTGTCCTCGGGGGAGGACAACGTCTGCAGGGTGTAGTCCAGCTGGCGCAGGGCGAACTCGGTCGTCTCCTCCTGGGGCCAGCCGAAGTGGCCGGGGTCCGGGAAGGGGGAGACCTGCACACCAGCCATCAGCGGAGCGAAGCCGGAGCGGAACTTGGTGCCGGAGGTGGTCAGCGAGGCCGCGGCCACGGTGCGGCCGTGAAATCCGCCGTGGAAGACGACGATATTGGGCCGGTGGGTGGCCTGTCGGGCCAGGCGCAGGGCCGCCTCGATCGCCTCGGACCCGGAGTTGGCGAAGAACATCCGATCCAGCCCCTCGGGCAGCACCTCACCGAGGCGGTCGACCAGCTTCAGCAGCGGCTCGTGCATGACCGTCGTGTACTGCCCGTGGATCAGCTTGCCGACCTGCTCCTGGGCGGCCGCGACGACCTTGGGGTGGCAGTGACCGGTGCTGGTGACCCCGATGCCGGCCGTGAAGTCCAGATAGCGACGATCGTCTGCGTCGAACAGGTAGACACCCTCGCCGCGGGTGGCGACGACAGGCGTAGCCTGCTTCAGAACAGGCGAAAGCTCGGCCATGATTCCTCCTCGGTTGCTGCCCTCTCACGCTCGCGGGGACGCTCGTCGCCAGCGTGTTAGATTGTCGACAATCAGCGTATCGCATGGCCCGGAAGAGAATGCGACCCGAGGGGGATGCCCCCTGGAAGGAGCCCCGAATGACTCACCACGAGGGTGCCCAGGTTGACCCACAGAACGTCCAGGATGCCGGTGCCGGGTCGGCGTCGGCCCTGACCGACCGGGAGGCTGCCGTGGTGGCAGCTGTCCCCAAGCAGCTGCTGACCGGTGGACAGTGGCGTGACGCCGAGGGAGGGGCCACCTTTGAGGTCCGCGACCCCTCCACCGGTGCCCTGTTGTGCGAGGTGGCCGATGCGACACCGGCCGATGGCGTCGCCGCCCTGGACGCGGCGGTGGCTGCGCAGGCGGAGTTCGCCGCCATGTCGCCACGGGATCGGGCGGACATCCTCACCCGGGCGTTTGAGCTGCTGCACGAACGGATCGATGACCTGGCCCTGCTGATGACGCTGGAGATGGGCAAGCCGCTCGCCGAGGCCAAGGGTGAGATCACCTATGCCGCAGAGTTCTTCCGGCATTTCGCCGGTGAGGCCACCCGGATCAGCGGTGGCTACCAGACCGCCCCCGCCGGGGGTGCGCGCTTCCTGATCGCCAAACAACCCGTGGGTCCCTGCCTGCTGATCACCCCGTGGAACTTCCCGATGGCAATGGGCACGCGCAAGATCGGTCCGGCGATCGCGGCGGGCTGCACCAGCGTGATCAAGCCCGCCCAGCAGACGCCGCTGTCCATGCTGGCCCTCGGCCAGATCCTCCTCGAGGCGGGACTGCCCGCCGGCGTGGTCAACATCGTGACCTGCCACAACTCCGGTGAGGTCATGGAGCCATTGATCCGCTCCGGCAAGGCTCGCAAGCTCTCCTTCACCGGCTCCACCAAGGTCGGCAAGATCCTGCTGGAGCAGAGCGCCGACAAGGTGCTGCGCACCTCGATGGAGCTCGGAGGCAACGCACCCTTCATCGTCTTTGAGGATGCCGACCTGGAGGAGGCGGTCGCGGGCGCGCTCGCGGCCAAGATGCGCAACATGGGCGAGGCCTGCACCGCGGCCAACCGCATCTATGTACACGAGTCGATCGCCGACGCCTTCGGTCAGCGCCTCGCTGAGCAGATGGGCGGTATGACGGTCGGTCGCGGCACGGAGGAGGGGGTCAAGGTCGGGCCACTCATCGACCAGGCGGCGCAGGACAAGGTGACCGAACTCGTGGCCGACGCGGTCGACCGCGGTGCGCAGGTGGTGACCGGTGGTTCCGCCCCGGAGGGGGAGGGCTACTTCTTCACCCCCACCGTGCTGACCGGGGTCTCACCTGACGCGCGGATGGGCAGCGAGGAGATCTTTGGTCCGGTGGCTGCGATCACGCCGTTCTCCACGGAGGAGGAGGTCGTCGCCGCAGCCAACGACACGCCATACGGCCTGGTGGCCTATGTCTTCACCAACGACCTGCGACGGTCCCTGCGGGTCGCCGAGACGCTGGAGACCGGCATGGTCGGCCTCAACCAGGGCGTCGTGTCCAACCCTGCGGCACCCTTTGGTGGGGTCAAGGAGTCGGGCCTGGGGCGTGAGGGCGGCGACACCGGCATCGAGGAGTTCCTGGAGACCAAGTACATCGGCGTGGCGCTGGCCTGAGGTTCCGGCACGCTGGTCTGAGCAGGCACGCACGCTCAGGGTGCAGGCGTGGTGCTGGCCTGAGTTTCCTGCGCGCTCGTCCGAGCAGGCACGCACGCTCAGGATGCAGGCCCGCAACAGGACTGCTAGACAGAGGGACTCGGCTCTGACGCGTCCTAGGAGGTGGGACCCGGTCGGGCCGCTGTGACGGCTGTCGTCAGGCGCTCGACCGCGTCCGCCATGTGCGCCACGAGCAGCCGGTCCGTGAGTGCTGCGTCACCGTCGACAAAGGACTGGGCGATGGCTCGGTGCTCCTCCACCCGCACCTGGTCCCCAGGGGTGTAGAGGGGGGTGAGGGCCGTGATGCACATCCGCGTCTCCGTGATCAGGATCTCGTGCATCCGGGACAGCCGCGGACTGGCCGCCCGGGCGACCAGGAGTTCGTGGAAGGAGACGTCCGCCTCGCTCTGCACCCGCTGGTCGCGGGTCCGGGCCATCCGGTCGATCACCTTCAGCAGCGCCTCGCCGCTGCCGACCGGGTCTGCCTGATGGATCTGCTCAGCGGCGGCGCGCTCGACGGCCTGCCGCGCGACATACATGTCACTGACTCGCTCCGGGGTCATCTCGATGACGAAGAGGCCGCGGTTGCGGATCGAGATCAGCAGGCCCTCGGCGGTGAGGCGCTGCAGTCCCTCCCGCAGCGGGCCGCGGCTCACGCCCAGCTCCTTGGCCAGGTTGGCTTCCCCCAGTTGCGCGCCCGGAGCGATCACCCCCGTGGCGATCGCCTCGCGCACGCGACCGGCGATCATGGCCGGCGTGGACTCCTGCCGCAACGGGTCCATCCGCGGTCGGTCGTTCACCGGTGATTCGGTCTTGGTGGTCATCGCAGATCAGTCTCCTCCGCCGCGGGTGAACAGGGTGCCGAGCGCGCTGATGTGAGGGATCGGGCCGAGGAGGTTGAGGCCCTGCCAGATCGTGACCTGGTTGGCGGTCAGGACCGGCACCCCGGCCGCCTGCTCGAGGGGCTCGATCCACTCCAGCGTGTGCATCGCGGTGTCCGGCACCAGGACTGCCTGTGCGCCTCCGGTCAGGTCAGCGCCGCGCACAATCGCCTCCACCTCGGCATACCCGAGCGTCCCGACCTCGGCCGCCGTCACGATGCCGTGGCTGCCCATCGCGGTCACCTGGATGCCGCCACGACCCAGGTAGGAGACGAACTCCTGCGCGACATCCTCAGGGTATGACGCAGCAACACTGACGCGGGTCAGGTCCAGTGAGCGACAGGCCTCCACGAAGGCGATCGAGGTCGAGGAGGTGGGTAACCCCGTGGCTTGTTCCAGCAGGGCGACCTGCTCGTGCGCACCCTCCCACCCGAAGACGAACGAGCCGGATGTGCAGGCCCACATGATCACGTCGGGGGAGTGCTCAGCGAGCAGGACGCGGGCGCCCTCGGCCAGGCGCTCTGGTCCGCCGAGGTCGAGCAGGGCATCGACACGATGGGCGTCCTCGCCGACCGAGGTATGCACGAGGGGCAGCTGCAGGTCGCCACCGATCCGCGCCTCCAGGGCAGGGAAGTCGTCCTCGGCGCTGTGGCCGGGATACAGCAGCCCGATGGACGGCATAGTTCTCCTCTTGGTGGATTGTCGACAATAATAGGGGACTTTGCTCCGGACGTGGGTTCGACGATTGTCCACGGGTCAACCTGTGCTCTGTCGAGGCTCTGGGCGGTCGTGGTTGGTAGCGGTTTGCACGGGAAGCGTGCTCGCTCGTTTGTGGTGTTTGTGCTGGTCAGGGCATTGTCAGTGGTGGGTGGTTAGATCATCTGTATGAAGTCATCGGGAGTCGACACCACGGCCGGGCAGGACCTGGCCGGTGTCGACCTGCCCGGTGTCGACCTGCCCGGTAGCGACCTGCCCGGTAGCGACCTGCCCGGTAGTGACCTGCCCGGGGCTGAGGGCGAGGTGGTGGCGGGGTTCGGGGCGTGGGAGGCGGCGGTGCGCACCGACCTCGGTGAGGCTGGTGATCCGGAGAGTGCGCAGTTCTGGGCGTTGGTCGCCCAGATCGACCAGGCCGAAGCCGAAGCCGATGCCGGCGCTGATGGCGGCTTGGTGGGTGGGGGTCGGTGGGTGGACCCGGCCCAGGAACTGATGGTTGGGTTGGCCGGGGCCGGTGCCAACCTCGCCCGAGCCTCCGCGGTGGACGCTGAGGACCTGGTGCGGGTCTTCGAGCCCGGGATCGTCTCCGCCCTGGAAACGGTCGGGCGGGTCCGGGCACAGGTCGAGGGCCTGGGGTTCGCCCTGGCCGTGGAGGCCTCCACCCGAGGGCTACCCACCCAGGTCGGGTTGACGTTGGGCGAGTGGCTGCGGGTGCGCTGCCCGTGGATCTCGCGCCAGGAAGGCGCACAGATCGCCGACATCGTCCGGGCCGGGAAAACACCCTGGGGCACCCAGCTGGGCGCTGACGTCGCAGCCGGGATCACCCCGGTGCGGCGGGCGTGGCGGGTGGCCAAGACCATGTTCCGCCTCGCCGGATGCCTCCAGGTCGACCAACAGATCGACTACGCCCAGATCGCCACCAGCGCCGCAGCCAACCCCGACATCACCGACCCCGAGCTGGAACTGGTCTGCAAGAAACTGCTGATCGACCTGCTCGACAAAAAACCACGCGAAGACGCCAAACGGTTCGCACACGAGCTGCGGTGCGTCTCCCGCCGCCCGCTAGCCACCGGACTGACCCGCTTGACCATCGACGCCCCCGACGCCGACGCCGCCCTGCTCGAAGGAGTCCTCAACGGACCCCTGGCCGCACCCGCCCCGGCCCAGGACGGCACCGCCGACCAACGGTCCTGGGGACAACGGGCCTACGACGCCCTCATTATGGTCATCAACCGCGGCATGTCCAACCCCGGTTCCCCACCCTCCAGTGGGCGGGCCTCGGTGATGATCACCATCAAGGCCGACCCGACCACCGGCAAACCCGTCGGTGCCGGCGTCACCGCCCTGGGACAGATCCTCGACCCCGAACAAGTCGGACGCTTCGCCTGCACCGGAGACGTCACCCCCATCGCCCTCGGCGACTATGGCGAACCCCTCTACCTGGGCCGCACCGTGCGGCTAGCGACCCCGGGACAGTTCAAAGCCCTCCTCGTGCGCGACGGCGGGTGCACCTTCGCCGGATGCACCGTGCCCGGCACCTACTGCGACGCCCACCACCTCGCCTGGTGGTCCCGCGAAGGCGGCACCGACATCCTCAACCTCGTCCTACTCTGCCCACGACACCACACCCTCGTCCACGACAAAGACCTCACCGCCACCATCCGAGGATCCAACGTCACCTGGCACCTCTAACCACCACGCCCCACAGCCCGGCCCCACCAGCCGGGCCACAAGCACGCGCCCAGGGCCGCCATTGGCAGGCAGATCCTGGCCGGCACCCCAGACGCCGCCATGGCCGACCCGATCGTTCAGAGCGCCTACCTGGTGGGCACCATGAGGTCATCTCGTGCTCTCGTGCGTTGCCCGGTGTGCGGTGCCCACTCAGTCCCGCGGGCCGTCAGCGTGCGGCGATTCACCCAGCAGGCGGAGCGCGGTCAGGGCATAGACACGAGCCGCCACCACCAGGTCGTCGACAGCAACAGATTCGTCCGGGCGGTGAGCCTGGTCATTGACTGACCCTGGCCCCAGCACCAGCGTGGGGACACCGCCGTCACGGGCGATGAATCCGCCGTCGCACGCGGCTGTCCAGCCAGCCAGCCCCAGGTCCGGTCCACCGGACTCCTGCAGCGCCTGCTCGGTCACCGTGACGAACTGGTGCGCTGCGGCGGTCTCGAAGCCCGGCATCGACATCGGCATCGACATCTCGACGGTCAGCCCGTCATCGGCCAACCCGAGGGATCCGATCCTGGTGCGCACGTCGGCCAGCACCTGCTCCGCGTCCTCGCCGGGCAGCAACCGCCGGTCGGCGCTGATGAGCGCCTGGGCGGGCACGGTCGAGGTTCCCTGGCCACCGGAGAGCAGCCCGACGCTCCAGGTCGGTGGACCCACGAGGGGGTGGGCGTGCTCCTTCAGCTCGTCGTGCCAGCGGCGCAGGTCCTCCACGATGCGCGCCGCACCATAGATCGCGTTGCGCCCGTCGTCGGGTCGCCCCGAGTGGGCGGCCAGGCCGTGCACGGTGATCTCGACATAGCAGTCGCCCCGCGCCGCGATGATCGTCTGCAGATCTGTCGGCTCAGCGACGACGCACCCGAGAAAGGGCGGCCGGGGACCGGCATCGAGCTGAGCCATGTAGTGGCGGATGCCGAGACCGGTCTCCTCCTCGTCGACCAGTGCAGCCAGCTCGACCGGCCCGGACAGCTCCACGCCGGCCCGCCGCAGCGCGTCGAGGGCGATGACGCAGGCGGCCAGACCGCCCTTCATGTCAGCAGTGCCCCGACCATAGAGCCGTCCCTCCCGCAGGCCGGCCTCCCAGGGGCTGGCGCTCCATCCCTCGCCTGGGGGAACCACGTCGGTGTGACCGAGCAGCAGCAGACCTGGTCCGGCACCACCAGGCAGCTGGGCCGAGATGTTGGGGCGTCCGGGTGCGACCTCGGTGACCTCGATCCGCAGGCCGCGGGACCGGCACGCCTCGAGGAGCACCTGCGCGGTCGCCGCCTCCTCACCGGGTGGGTTGTGTCCGGGCGCCCGGACCAGCTCCTTGGTCAGGGCGACCAGGTCGTCCTGATCGATGAGTTCCAGGACTCGAGCCTCGTCCGGGGTGAGAGAGGGGCGGTCGTGGGTTGTCGGCATACGGGCGCTCAGGCCTGTGCGGCGAGCTGGTCCACCGCCCGGCGCAGCCGCGCCACGCCCTCGCGGATCCGGTCCGGCGGGGTCGAGGCGAAGCACAGGCGCAGGTCGTGGGGGAAGGCCTGGCTGGGGGAGAAGGCGTTGCCGGGGATGTAGGCAACCCCCTCGGCCAGGGCCACCGGGAACAACGCCTCGGTGAGCACCGGCTGCTCGAAGCTCACCCAGAGGAAGAAACCGCCCTCGGGGTCGGTCCACCGGGCGATGTCACCGAAGTGCTCGGTGAGGGACTCCTGCATGGCGACCTTGCGGCGGAGGTACTCCGCGCGCTGGGTGACTAGGTGCTCCTCCAGGTGACCACCGGCCAGGAAGCCGGCCACCAGACGCTGCGCCGGCAGGTTGGTGCACGTGTCCATCGCCTGCTTGGCGTTGATCAGCAGTTGTCCGAGCTCGGGAGCGGCGTCCACCCAGCCCACCCGCAGCCCGGGGGCGACGATCTTGGAGAAGGTGCGCACCGAGAAGACCAACGGGTCACCGCCGCCGAGCTCGCGCAGGGTGGGCAGTGGCTCGCCAGCAAAACGGAGCATGCCGTAGGGGTCGTCGTCGATGACGACGCTGCCCCAGCGGCGCGCCAGGTCCAACAGCCGGTGGCGTCGCTCGAGGGACATCGAGGCACCAGAGGGGTTCTGGAAGGTCGGGACGGTGTAGATCGCCTTGGGGGTGCGCCCGGCCGCCTCGACCTGTGACTCGAGTGAGTCCACGTCCAGGCCCGCGTGATCGACCGGCACCTCGAGCAGCTCGGCCTGGTAGGACAGGGCGGTGGCGCTGCCGTTGGTGTAGGTCGGTGACTCCACGACCACGAGGTCCCCGGGATCGACGAAGAGCTTGCACGCCAGGTCGAGACCCTGCATGCCGCCGGAGGTGATCGTCAACCGGTCGGAGGTCGTGGCGTCGCTGGTGCCCTCGAGCATGCTCAGCAGTGCCTCACGCAGGGCAGGGTCGCCCTCGGTGGCGGCATAGTCGAAGGCATCGGCCGCGTCTGGCCCGAGCGCCTGGGCGCCGATCTCGGACAGGATCTGGGTGGGCACCGCCTCGGCTGCGGGGCTGCCCATCGCGAAGCGCACGATGTCGTGGGTCTGGCTGGCCAGCAGCGAGGTGCTCGAGTCGATGACGGAGCCGACGAGGCCGGAGGCCCGCTCCGCAAGCGGCAGGGTCTGGGGCTGGGTGGTCATGGCGCCTTCCGTGGGTGGAGTGTGTATGTCGTGTGCTCAGGTCTTGATGGTCAGCCCACCAGGGACGTTGGTGAGTCGCTGCGGTCCGGTGGCCGTGACCAGGAGGGGCTCGGAGGTCTCGTAGCCCCACGTGCCCATCCACATGCCCAGGATGACGTGGAAGGCCATGCCGACCTCCAGCACGGTCTCCGAGCCATGGCGCAGGCTGACTGTCCGTTCGCCCCAGTCGGGTGGGTAGCCGATGCCGATGGAGTAGCCGATGCGGGACTCCTTGGTCAGCCCGTGCTTGGCGATCTCGCGGGTGAAGGCCGCATGGACCTCATGGGCGGTCCGCCCCGGACGCAGCTCCTCGAGCAGCGCGTCGCGGCCCTCGCTGACCGCGTCGGCACAGTCGACCAGGTGCTTGGGTGGGGGCCCCAGGCTCAGGGTGCGAGCCAACGGGGCGTGGTAGCGCTGATGGACCCCGGCGAGCTCGATGGTGGCCGCCTCCCCGGAGTGCATGACCCGGTCGCTCCAGGTCAGGTGGGGGGTGCCGGCGGTCGCCCCGGTGGGCAGCATCGGCACGATGGCCGGGTAGTCCCCGCCGAGACCGTTCAGGCCGGAGGTCTGGGCGCGCTGGATGTCGGCCACGATGTCGCACTGGCGCCGGCCCGGCTCGATCGCGCCGATCGCGGTGCGCATGGCGTGCTCGGCGATCCGTCCGGCGGTGCGGAGCATGTGCTGCTCGGCGGGGGACTTGACCAGGCGGACCCAGTTGATCAGCTCGGCGCTGTCGACGAGCTCGGCACCGGCCAGTCCCTCCTGCAGGGACAGATAGCCACGGGGGGAGAAGAAGTGCGCGTCGAGCTCGGCCGCGACCCGGCTGCCCGGGCCGGTCGGCAGCAGACCCAGCCCGACGGCGGTCTTGGTGACCCAGACCATCGGATGGGTGTCCGGACGGTGGACCAGCTCCTCGGGATAGCCGTGGATCTGGTGGGGTCCGAGGTCAGCGGTGTAGTGCGCGCCCTGCGCGTCCATCGCGCGCGCGAACAGGTGCGGTCCACCCTCGACCGGCACCACGAGGCACTGCGGGGTGTAGAACGACCACGCGTTGTAGCCGGTCAGGTAGTACATGTTGGCCGGATCGGTGACGACCAGTGCGGACAGCTCGCGAGTCGTCATCTCCGCCTGGACCCGCCGCAGTCGGGCTGCGAACTCACGTGGGGAGAAGGGCCTGCTGATCTCGGGGGAGACCCTCAGCCCGGTGATCGGTGCCGTCATGCAGGCGCTCCGTGGGTGGTGCGGTCCTCCGCGGTGGCGGGGCTCGCATCGTGCCCCAGGGGGGAGCGGCTCGCGGCTGCGTCGCGCGCTTCTGGTGCGAACAGAGGACCGTGCGTCAGCAACCGCTGGCCGGCGCCGACCGCGTCGATGCCGACGGCCCGCAGCGCCGCCCACATGGTGACCTGGTTGGCCGTCAGCACCGGGACGCCCAGCTCTGCCTCCAGCTCCGTGATGATGTCGAACGTGGGCAGGTTGGTGCAGGAGATGAAGACCGCGTCGCAGTCCGGGGTGAAGGTGCGGCGCACGATGTCGACAGTCACGGCATACGGCACGGTCCAGATCCGCCCCTCCAGGCCCAGGTGCCGGCTCCCGGTGACGGTGACCCCGGCCGCCTCGAGGAAGGTGCGCAGGCCCAGGCTGATGGTCGCGTCGTAGGGCGTGGCCAGGGCGACCCGGGCGACGCCTAGGTGCTGCATGGCCTGGACCAGCGCGCCGCTGGTGGTCACGGCCTGCGTGGCCCCGGCGGCCTCCATGGCGGCGACCAGGGCCTGCTCGCCGGTCGTGCCGCGGATGAAGCTCCCGGAGGTGCAGGCATAGGCGAAGGCGTCCGGCTGGATCGCCATCAGGTCCGCGGTGCAGCGGCTGACGACCTCGGGGTCTCCGATGACACAGGCCTGCTCCAGGGACACCGGGAGGGGCGCATAGGGGGTGCGGGTCAGGTGCAGTGTCACGCTGTCGGGGACCCAGCGCCACAGCTCCCGGTCCAGCGCGAAATCGTATGGCGCGATGACGCCGATCCCGACCATGCCAGTGGTGCTCATCTGCCCATGGTGCACTGAAATCACATTGTTGACAATCAGACACCACGATCCACTAGATTGGCCGCGTGTCCCGGTCCCGTCCCGTCATCGTCGTCCTGGGGGAGAGTGCCGACGACCGGCCCCCTTTTCTCGACGCGCTCGAGGGTCGAGCCGACCTGCGATTCACCGATGCTGCGGGTCTCGGCGAGGCTGTCCAGGGCGCTCAGGCGCTCTTCCTCTGGGACTTCTTCTCCACGGCGCTGTCCCAGGTCTGGGAGCACTGCGACGGGGTCGAGTGGATCCATGTCGCGGCGGCAGGGGTCGACAGTCTGCTCTTCGACGAGCTGCGCGACTCTGAGGTGACGGTGACCAATGCTCGGGGGACCTTCGACCGCCCGATCGCCGAGTTCGTCCTGGCCAGCGTCCTGGCCCAGGCCAAGCTCGTGCATGAGAGCTATCGGCTGCAGCAGCAGCACGTGTGGCGCCACCGCGAGACGCAGGGGTTGGCCGGCTCACGGGCCCTGGTGATCGGCACCGGTGCCATCGGGCGGGAGATCGCCCGCCTGTTGCGCGCCGTCGGCATGCAGGTGCGCGGCGCCGGCCGGACTGCCCGCGAGGGCGACCCGGACTTCGGCACGGTCGTCGCCAGCGCGGACCTGGCCTCCGAGGTGGGCTGGTGCGACCACCTGATCAACGCGGCGCCCCTGACACCGGCCACGACGGGACTCATCGACGCTGAGGTGCTCGCGGCCATGAAGGCGACCGCGCACCTGGTCAACATCGGGCGCGGGGCCAGCGTGGTGGAGGCAGACCTCGCCGCGGCACTGGCCGGCGGGCAGATCGCCGGTGCCTCCCTCGACGTCTTTGAGGTCGAGCCCCTGCCCGCCGACTCGCCGCTGTGGGAGGCGCCGGGGTGCGTCATCAGTGCCCACATGTCCGGTGACGTCGTCGGGTGGCGCGACACCCTGGCGAGGCAGTTCCTGGCCAACGCGGAGCGCTGGCTCGCCGATGAGCCCCTGGAGAACGTCGTGGACAAGCAGCTGGGCTATGTGCCAGGAGGAGCGCCGTGACCGGATCGGGACGTATGCCGCAGGGTCGGGACCTCTCGTTGTGTTCCGCCGAGGAGTTGGCGAGCGGCTTCCGTGTCGGGGAGTTCACCCCGGAGGACGCCGCCCGGGCGGCACTGGCGGCCATCGCCGTTCACAACGACACGGTCAACGCGATGGTCCTCGTCGACGAGGACGGTGCACTGACGGCGGCGCGCGAGTCGACCCAGCGGTGGGCGCGCGGCACGCCACTGAGCCCAACCGATGGCGTGCCGATGACGATCAAGGACCTGTTCCTGACCAGTGGGTGGCCGACGCTGCGCGGCAGCACCCTGACCGACCAGGACGGTCCATGGGAGACCGACGCGCCGTCTGTCGCGCGCCTGCGCGAGGCCGGTGCCGTCCTGCTCGGCAAGAACACCACGCCGGAGTTCGGCTGGAAGGGCGTCACCGACTCGATCCGCCAGGGGGCCACCGGCAACCCCTGGGGCGCCGGCCTGACCAGTGGCGGCTCCAGCGGCGGTGCCGCGACAGCGGTCGGACTGGGCATGGGCACCTGGTCGATCGGGACAGATGGCGGCGGGTCGGTCCGGATCCCCGCCTCGTTCACCGGGACTGTCGCCCTGAAGCCGACCTTCGGCCGGATCCCGCTCTTTCCGCCCAGTCCCTACGGCACGCTCTCGCACGCCGGCCCGATGACCCGCACGGTGCGCGATGCCGCGCTGCTGCTGGACATCATCGCCCAGCCCGACCCGCGGGACTGGGCGGCGCTGGACCGCCCGGCCAGCTCCTACCTGGAGGGGATCGAGGACGGCGTCGAGGGCCTGCGGATCGCCTACTCCCCGACGCTGAGCTATGGCACCAACGACCCAGAGGTTGAGGAGGCCGTCACCGCCGCCGCCCGGGTGTTCGCCGAGCTGGGCGCCCACGTCGAGCAGGTCGACCCGGACATCACCGACTGCGTCGACGCCTTCCACACCCTCTGGTTCACCGGTGCAGCTAAGGTCGTCGAGCACTATGGCGAGGGAGCCCTGGATCGCATCGACCCCCGTCTGCGGCAGGCTGTCATTGAGCTGGGCACGGACGTGTCGGCCTCCGATTACCTGGACGCTAGCGCGATCCGGATGGACCTCGGGGTGCGCATGGGAGCCTTCCACCAGCAGCACGACCTGCTGCTGACCCCGACGATGCCGATCGCGTCCTTCCCGGTGGGCCAGGACGCCCCCGACGGCTGGCCCTCGACGCTGTGGACGTCGTGGACGCCCTACACCTACCCGTTCAATATGACCCAGCAACCGGCACTGTCGGTGCCCTGCGGGTTCACCTCCGATGCCCGCCCGGTCGGTCTGCAGCTGGTGGGGCCACGGCACGCGGAGGCCCTGACGCTGCGCGCCGGTCGGGCCTACGAGCGGGCGACCGACTGGCACCTGGCCCGGCCCACGCTGCTGTCCTGACGGCTGCACTCACTCACGGAGGTTCCCATGGCCCGCTTCATCACCATCACCCTCGAGCAGCGCGGCGTGAGCTGCACGGCGCGGCTGCTGGACGAGGCCGCGCCGCGGACCGCCTCGGCCGTCTGGGACGCGCTGCCGCTGTCGGCGCCGGTCTTCCACGGCAAGTACGCGCGCAACGAGATCTATGGGCTCTATGAGCCGTTCGCCGAGCGCGACCCGGGCCGGGAGAACACCACGATCACCCCGATCCCCGGCGACCTCTGCTGGTTCACCTTCTCCGGGGACGACCTGGGCAACCCGGCCTATGGCTATGAGACCGAGGAGGAGCACCGGGCTGCCACCGGGATCATCGACCTGGCGATCTTCTATGGCCGCAACAACCTGCTGATCAATGGCGATCAGGGGTGGGTGCCGGGCAACGTCTTCGGCGAGATCACCGAGGGGCTGGCGGAGATGGCGGCGGCCTGCCAGGACGTGTGGATGGGCGGGGCGCGGGGTGAGACGCTGACCTTCGCGCGCTCCCACGAGGACTGAGCCTGCCCGGCCCGGAGGGGCGGCCCGACGACGCGGCCGGTGCCGCATCAGCTGTCGGTGCCGAGCACCTCGCCGGTCACGCTGATCAGCACCTCGATGTCGTCGCGCGAGTCGGTGTCGACGCTGACCTCCCAGTGGTGCGGGTTGCCGTCGTCCTCGCCCTCGAGCTCGGCGTCGTCGAGCACACCGCCGACCTCGGAGATGGCCAGTTCGATGGCGTCCTGCAGCGTGATCGTCGCCGCGTCCAGAGCAGCCCGGTCGTCGTCGTCCAGGTCGTCCTGCTCGGTCTCGAGCACCTCGGTGCCGTCCTTGCTGACGGTCACCTCGACGGAGTGGTCGTCGACGCGCACGTCGATCTCCCAGGTGCCGTCGTCGTCCAGGTCGTCGATCTCGTAGGCCGTCCCGCCGGTCTCGGCCTCGGCCGTGTCGATGGCGGCCAGGCCCAGGGCGGTCAGGTCGTCCGCCGCGCCGCCGGTCGCGTCAGCGGCGTCATCCGTGGCTGTGTCGTCGGTGGCGGTCTCGCCGGACCCGTCGTCGGCGGCGGTGTCGTCCGCCGCGTCATCCGTGGTCGTCTCGTCGGCGCCGGTTTCTGCCGGGGTGCTCGCGGAAGGGGCATCCGCGGGGGCGTCGGTGTCGGGCTCGCTGTCGCCACAGGCTGCCAGGCCGAGAGTCATGGTGAGAGCCAGAGCGGTGGTCAGGGTCAGTCGCTTTGAGTTCCTCATGGCATGAATTCTGGCAGGGCAAAGTGAGAGGCCTTCTCATGAAAAGGTTCTCATACTCTGCGGTATTGCGGCCGGGCGAGTGGTCGTCCGGTGCCCGTTGTCCAGGGGCCGCGGGTGGTGATGCTCAGGGCTCACGGGTGGTGATGACCGTGACGATCTCCGTGACGACCTCCGTGACAATCTCTGTGACGATCTCGGCCTGGCGCACCAGGAAGACGCGCTCGTCCAGTCTCTTGCGCCGCATCCACGTCGTGACCTCGGTGTTGCACTTGCTGGCGTTGCAGGAACCGCAGGCGGGCACGACGTTGGTGAGCGTGTAGCGCCCTCCACGAGACACCGGCAGCATGCAGTCCTTCTGGAGCCGGCCGTCACCATCGCCGCAGTACGCGCACCCGCCCCAGGCCCCGGTGAGCGCAGTCCACTGCTCGTCCGTCAGGTCGTGCTCCACCCTGGCCATCCGGGCCTTACGGCGGCGGGCGTAGACCACTGCTCGTCTGCGTGATGCCACGCGGTGAGGCTACCTCCGAAGCCCCACTCCGGGGGGTCCTGAATCAGTCGCGTGTCCAGGTGTGCAGGAGATAGCCGTAGCTGAGGTGCGTGCGATCCGGGTGGGCCCGCAGCCAGGTGCCGGCCACGTCGTCGGGAAACTCCAGGTGCAGCACCGCCTCGAGGTCTGCGCGAGAGTCGAACTCCCAGGAACTCATGACTGCGGTCGTGTGTCCACCCCTGCGCCTCCACCAGTCGCTGGCGTAGGTGTCCTGCCCCTGGCTGGCTGCCCAGAGGCTGGCCCGGAGGAGCTGTGCGAACTCTCCGTGCTCGGTGTCGTTGTCGATCACGACGAGGCTGCCACCGGGCCTGAGCACGCGCCCGACCTCGACCAGGCCCGGGGTGGGGTCGAAGTCCTGGTGCGGGAAGAAATAGGCGAAGCGGGCATGCACCACATCGACCGACGCATCCGGCAGCGGGAGGTGCTCGGCCGAGCCGTGTAGGACGCGGGCGTTCCCCGGCTGGTCCCCAGCCAGACCCAACAGCGAGGTGTCCGGCTCGACGCCGATGACTTCGGCCGCATCCTGGTAGCGCGGCAGCCAGAACCCCGATCCGCAGCCCAGGTCGAGCAGGACCCGGTCCTGCCACGGAGCCAGCTCCTGCAGTGCCGACCACAACTCACCGTGCCGGTCCATCGCGGCGTTCTCGACGTCATACAGCGCGGGGTTCGCGCCCTGGTTGCCGGATCGCACAAAGTCTGAGAGGTCCACGGGTCACATCCTGCGTCTGGAAGGACCGACCCCCAAACGGCAATGCGCGCTCGGTAGGCTCGCACGGTGAGCCAGGATCCCATCAGCCCCGAACTCCGTGCCGACGTGCGACGTGTGTCCACCCTGCTCGGCCAGTCCCTCGTGCGCCACCACGGGCAGGAGCTCCTGGACCGGGTCGAGGAGGTGCGCCTGCAGACCAAGGCCGGCCAGGCCGGCGACGAGGCGGCCGCCGCGCAGGTGCGAGAGCTCCTCGGCAGCCTGCCCCTGGAGGTGGCGACTGACCTGGTGCGGGCCTTCGCGGCATACTTCCACCTCGCCAACGCCGCCGAGCAGGTGCACCGGGTGCGCTCGTTGACGGACCGCCCGGAGGACCAGGGGTGGCTGCAGACCACGATCACGGCCATCGCCGAGGCGGGTGGTGCCGAGCTGCTCACCGACGTCATGGGTGAGCTCGACGTGCGGCCGGTCTTCACCGCCCACCCCACGGAGGCGAGCCGCCGCTCGGTGCTGACCAAGATCCGCCGGCTGTCCGATGAGCTCGCGGTGACCACCGAGGCCGGCAGCGTCGCGCGGCGCCGCCAGGACCGACGGCTGGCCGAGCTGGTCGACCTGATCTGGCAGACCGACGAGCTGCGCCAGAACCGGCCCACGCCGATGGACGAGGCGCGCAACGCGATGTACTACCTGGACGAGGTGCTCGCCGAGACCGTCCCTGACCTGCTGGGTGACCTGGGGGATCTGCTCGCCCAGCACGGGGTCGCGGTCGACCGGCGGCATCCGCCGGTGCGCTTCGGCACCTGGATCGGCGGCGACCGCGACGGCAACCCCTTTGTCACCCCGCAGGTCACGGCCGAGGTGCTCGAGCTGCAGCATCAGCACGCGATCCGGCTCGCCCTCGGGATGGTCGACGTGCTGGCCTCCCGCCTGTCCAGCTCGACGGTGATCGTCGACGTCGAGCCTGAGCTGGAGGCCTCGCTGGCCAAGGACCTGGAGCACCTGCCCGGTCTGGACCCGCGGGTCAAGGAGCTCAACGCCGCCGAGCCCTACCGGCTGAAGCTGACCTGCATCAAAGCCAAGTTGATGAACACCCGGAAGCGGGTGAACGCCGGCTCGCCCCACGAGCCGGGTCGGGACTATGCCACCACCAGCGAGCTGCTCGATGACCTGGACCTGGTCGCCGACTCGATGCGCCGCAACGGTGGTGAGCTGATCGCCGACGGACCCCTGGCCCGGGTCACCCAGACCCTGGCTGGCTCCGGCCTGCACCTGGCCACCCTGGATGTGCGGGAGCACGCCGAGCACCACCACGCCGCTGTGGGGGAGATGCTGGACGCGGTGGGCGGCCTCTACAAGCCGTATGCCGACACCAGCCGGGGCGAGCGCCTCGCCATCCTCTCCGCCGAGCTGGCCTCCCCGCGTCCGTTGCTGACCCCGTCCGCCCCACGTGTCCGCACGCTTGCCGTCTTCGACGAGATCCGCACCGCGGTCGCGACCTATGGGCCCGAGGTCATCGAGACCTACATTATCTCGATGACGCAGGGACCGGACGACATCCTGGCCGCGGCGGTCCTGGCCCGCGAGGCCGGACTGCTCGACGTGCACGGGGCTGCTGAGGGGCAGGACGCCTTCTCACACATCGGTTTTGCGCCGCTGCTGGAGACCGTCGACGAGCTGCGCGGCGCCGCCGAGCTCGTCGACGCGCTCTTGAGCACCCCGGCCTACCGCGAGCTGGTGCGCCTGCGCGGGGACGTGCAGGAGGTGATGCTCGGCTACTCCGACTCCAACAAGCAGTCCGGCGTGCTGACCAGCCAGTGGAGCATCCACCAGGCGCAGCGGGCGCTGCGCGACGTCGCCGCCAAGCACGGGGTGCGGCTGCGGCTGTTCCACGGCCGTGGCGGCTCGGTCGGTCGCGGTGGTGGCCCGACCTACGAGGCGATCATGGCCCAGCCGCACGGGGTGCTGGAGGGGGAGATCAAGTTCACCGAGCAGGGTGAGGTCATCTCCGACAAGTACTCCCTGCCGGCCCTGGCCAAGGAGAACCTCGAGCTGTCCCTCGCCGCGGTGCTGCGTGCCTCGGCCCTGCACCGTGACGCCCGCTCGACCGCCGAGCAGCTGCAGCGTTGGGGCGCCGTGATGGACTCCGCCTCCGACGCGGCCTACCGCGCCTATCAGGACTTGATCGACGATCCTGACCTGCCGGCATACTTCGTCGCCGCCACCCCGGTGGACCAGCTCGGGGCGCTCAACATCGGCTCCCGGCCCAGCAAGCGCCCGGACGCGGGCAAGGGGCTGGAGGGGCTGCGGGCGATCCCCTGGGTGTTCGGGTGGACGCAGACCCGGCAGATCATCCCGGGGTGGTATGGCGTGGGGTCCGGTCTGCGGGCCGTGCGCGAGGCCGGTCACGGGGAGACCCTGCGGGAGATGATGGAGCACTGGCACTTCTTCCGCGCCGTGGTCTCCAACGTCGAGATGACGATCGCCAAGACCGACCTGGACATCGCGGCGCTCTATGTCGAGACGCTCGTTCCCACCGAGCTGCGCCACCTCTTCGAGGACATCCGGGCCGAGTTCGAGCTCACCGTCGCCGAGCTGCGTGCCCTCACCGGGGAGGAGGACCTCCTCGATGACCAGCCGGTGCTGAAGCGGTCCCTGGCTGTGCGCGACCAGTACCTCGACCCGATTTCCTACCTGCAGGTGGAGCTGCTGCGGCGGTTGCGCGAGGACGACGGCGGCGGGGACCAGGTTGAGGAGCTGCAGCGTGCGCTGCTGATCACGGTCAACGGTGTTGCCGCAGGCCTGCGCAACACCGGCTGAGCCGCCCCCCGCACTTCGGCCGAGCCCGTGGGGTGGCGCTCCGGGACCTGACCCAGCGACCGGTGGACACGTGACGTCGACCTGTCACAGTGGAGGGAACTGAACAGACCAGGACCCACGGGAGGCACGTCATGAGCCAAGACTTTGCGGTCGGCGACCACATCGCGATGCACGAGGGCGACGCCCTGCACAGGGTGGACTGACCCGGCCGATGACGCACGCGCGGGAGATGTGGACAATCGGGCACTGGACCTGTCCGATCCCGACCTTCCTGGAGCCCCTGGACGCAGCGCGCATCGACCTGCTCGTCGATGTGCGGGCCCACCCCGGTTCGCGCCGCAACCCGCAGTTCGGCAGCGCCGAGATGGCGCAGTGGCTTCCGGAGCACGGCGTCGACTACCGCCACCTCCCGGCACTCGCCGGTCGGCGGCGCAGTCAGCCCGACATCGACCCCAGCATCAACGCAGGGTGGCAGAACGCCAGCTTCAAGAACTACGCCGACTACACGCTCACCGACGCCTTCCGTGATGGCTTGGCTGACCTCACCGAGCTCGGCCAGGCCCGTCGGGTGGCGATCATGTGCGGTGAGCCGATGCCCTGGCGGTGCCACCGCCTGCTCATCTCCAACGCTCTCACCGCCCAGGGGTGGACCGTGCGCCACCTGGTCGCCGGTGGCCCGACCCGTGAGCACGTCCTCGGGCAGTGGGGGGCGACCCCGACGGTGCACGACGGGCACGTCACCTATCCGGACCAGCCCTAGGTCGGCTATTCCTGTGGAGGTGCGGGCACGGGGCTGCCGACCTGGGCGTCGCCCACGCAGACGTTCACCGTGGGGTCGAGGCCGTCGATGACGACCTCTGACCCCCCTCCGACGAGGTGCACGGTGAGCTCGCCGAGCCCCTCGTGCAGCTCGACCTCTTGCGACGCGCTCCCGAGGCGGACGGTGCCCTGCGTGTCGCTACCTGCGAGATAGCCGATGCGCACTGCCCAGTCCCACTCAAAGGCGGTGTCGGTGAGTGGGACAGCCACGCGACCGCCCTCGGACTGCCAGCCGCAAAGACCCTCAAAGGGCTCGGGGGAGGCTATGCCGTCAACCCGCATCGCCTGGAAAGTGCCGTCCGGCGCGAGGAGAAGTGGTTGCGTGAACACCTCACGAGACGCCATGTCGCTGCGCTGCTGCTCGGCGGCAACGGGTGCGACGAACGAGTGCACGCTGATCCACTCGTCGAACAGGCCGTCCATCACCCCGTTGGGCACCTTGGTGTTGTAGACCTGGCTGCCCTCAGGAAGAGCGGCCAGGGACTGGCGCGTGGTCTCGACAAAGTCCTTGTGGGGATTTCCGGCAGCGAACTCGGCATAGCCGTTGGCGCTGTGCAGCGCGAGGGCCAACCACACCGTGCAGGCGACGCCACTGACCCAGACCAGCGTCGACCGGGGAACCGCCGCCAGCCAGCGTCGGGCGTTGGGCAGCCAGGCATCCTCCTCATCGTCCAGTGGCATGAGACACATGCCGACCACCACGATGAGCGGGACGATCGCGTCCGCGAGATAGCGCGTCTCCAGGGCAGCGGCCGGACCCGAGAGCGCGACCCTGCCGACTGCTAACGCCGTGATCGAGCCACCGACGTAGACCAGCAGCGCGAACCAGGCCCGTCCGATCCGCCTCCTCGTCAGCAGGGACAGGACCACAATCGCCCCGAACACGATCCAGCAGGCCCAGTCGAAGAACCGGGGCGAGTCGACCATCGCCCCGGCATAACTGACCGGAAACCAGTCCCACGGCCCGCCGAGCGCGCCGGGAATCATCGTCCGGAACAGGCTCATATAGACGAAGTCGCCGAGTTGATCAACAGACGGCGCGATCACGTCGGTGCTGGCCTCCGCACGGGAGGACCCGTCGAGATAGATCACCAGATAGACGACGCTCGCTGCGGCATAGCCGGCCCACACCAGCCAGGTGCGTCTGAGGAGTCCGAGGATGTCACGCAATGTGATCCGCAGGGTGGGGGAGACGGCCAGGCTGAGGACGGCGATGAAGGGGACGTAGATGACGATCTTTTCAAAGCTGGCCAGCCCGAAGCAGTACCAGAAGATTGCCCACACCGCGTCCTCCCACTTGCCCGAGCGCAGGTAGACAACGTGGTTGGCGATGCCACCGGCCAGGGCCGCGGTCAGCGGCAGCCAGATGATGGCCGCCGACAGCCAGGTGAAGGCCGGGATGGTCAGCGGTGTGAGGCAGTAGAGCGCGAACGGGATCAGGATGAGGCCCCGGCGTCCGAAGAGCTCGGTGAGCATCCGCCATACGAGAATCGCGACCAGCACCTGGGCGACCAGCATGGCCAGCATCGCCACGTCCCAGTTCCACGGCGCGACCTTGGTCAGCAGCCACATGAAGCCGAAGCCGATGGGCTCGAAGTGGCCGGTGTGCACCCGGGTGAGGTAGTCCCAGCCGAGCTCGTGCTCCACGGCCCGGCTCTGCAGCATGAAGTCGTCGGTGACGAAGTGGCTGTCGCGCAGGATGTTGAACCGCACCGCGACCATCAGCGCCACAATCGCCAGGAAGCCCGTGCGGATCGGATCGCGCAGCAGCCAGGGGGTCTGTTCGGCCTCCGGGCCGCTGTCGGAGACGTCGGTCGAGGGCGCCTCCGCGGTCGTCATGCCCGCAGTATTCACCACCCGGTGACGATTGCTGGGCAGGCTCTGTGACGATGTCGGCATGCCTGAGGGACACACACTGCACCGTCTTGCCGGGGAACTCACCGAGGCGTATGCCGGGCACGCGCCCTCGGTGACCAGCCCCCAGGGCCGGTTCGCTGAGGGGGCTGCGTTGCTGGACGGGCACCTGGTCGAGCGCGGCTCCGCGTGGGGCAAGCTGCTCTTCCTGCACTTCGCGGGCGAGCGGGTCCTCTATGTGCACCTGGGCCTGATCGGCACGTTCGTGCTCTCCCCGGTCGAGGGACAGTCAGACCCGCCAGTTACCGGGGTGGTGCGGCTGCGGCTGCTCGACGACCGCACGGTCGCCGACCTGCGCGGACCGATGGCCTGCGAGGCTCTCACCCCCGAGGAGGCTGAGGCGCTCGTGGCCCGGCAGGGCCCGGACCCGTTGCGTGTCGAGTCCGACCCAGATGAGGCCTGGGCCAAGATCCATGCCTCCCGCCGGACCATCGCCGAGCTGCTCATGGACCAGACCGTGCTGGCCGGGGTCGGCAACATCTATCGGTGCGAGGTGCTGTGGCGACTCCGGATCAAGCCCTCGCTGCCGGGGGAGCGGATCAAGGCGGCCACCTGGCAGGCGATCTGGGACGACCTGTCCGAGCTCATGCCCTGGGGCGTGCGCACCGGTCGGATCATCACCCGTGATGAGGTGCTGCAGGACGTCGCGGACGCGCTGGCTGCGGGGGAGGACCTGCGGACCGTCGACGTGCCGCGTGACTTCTCCGTCTACCAGCGCAACGGGGAGCCGTGCCTGCGGTGCGGCTCGCACGTGCGGCACAAGGTCGTGGCCGGGCGCAACATGTTCTGGTGCGGCAACTGCCAGCGTCGGAGCTAGTCCCACGCCAAAAATAGAGAGGTTTCGTCCCTGCCTCATGCAAAAACATAGCGGTTTCGTCTATGCCGCGGACGGGCGCGCGGATCTTCGCGAACGTCTCCGACCTTGCGGGGTGGACCCACGAAACCCCTGCAAGAAGGCGGGGTGGACCTACGAAACCCCTGCAAGAAGGCGGGGTGGACCTACGAAACCCCTATATTTTTGCGGGGGTCAGCGGCGGTTGATCAGCTGGGCCGCCCAGACCTTGTCGCCGTACTCCCGCAGGTGCTCCATCCCGAGGATCTCGGTGAGCAGCTCGCGGGGTGAGGGGAAGTCCGGGCCGAGCCCCTCGTTGTAGAGCTGGTGCGCCTCAAGGGAGGCGACGGCCAGGTCGAAGGTGTCCGTGACGTCGAGGTAGTGGGTCGGCTGCGTCGAGGCCGCGATCGCGACATAGCGGATCCCGCCCCACGGCTCGAGCCCCTCGCCGAGCAACTCGGGAAAGATCCAGCGGTTGCCGGCGTCGGCGCAGGCATCCATCGCCGCCAGCCCGACGGCGCGGTGGTCGGCCTGGTTGACGAAGCCGCCGGGGAAGAACTCCTCGAAGGTGCCGATCACCAGCAGCTCCGGTCGGACCCGGCGGATGTGCGCCGCGATGGCCTTGCGCAGCGGCAGGCCGTACTCCACGATCCCGTCCGTGAAGTCGAGGAAGTCCACCCGGTCGACGCCGACCTCGGCGGCGCCGTCACGCTCCTCCTGGGCCCGTGCCGGAGCCGCCTCCTCGGGGGACATGCCGTCGATCCCGGCCTCGCCCCGGGTTGCGAGCAGATAGCTGACGGACTTGCCCGCGGCAGTCCATCCGGCGACCGCCGCCGCGGTGCCGTACTCCAGGTCGTCGGGATGCGCCACCACGCACAGCGCGGACTGCCAGTCATCGGGGAACTCAGCGAGCGTCATACTCGTGAGTGTGGCGCACAGAGGCGGTTGCGCACCAGGCCAGAGGCGTGCCTCCGGGCGGATTAACACCGGAGGTCGGGCCGCTGATAGTCTGGTCGATGCCGTATCACCGGCCGCGGGTCCAGAGAGCCCTGGTGGACAAGCCCAGGCGCGCCGCGCAACGAACCAAGGAGATGCCAATGCCATTGGACACTGCTGTGAAGAAGCAGATCATGGAGGAGTACGCCACCGTCGAGGGTGACACGGGCTCTCCTGAGGTGCAGGTCGCGATGCTCACGCAGCGCATCAAGGACCTTACTGAGCACTCGCGGGCGCACAAGCACGACCACCACAGCCGCCGCGGTCTGCTGCTGCTCGTCGGCCGTCGCAAGCGCCTGCTGAAATACCTCGAGGCGACCGACATCGAGCGCTACCGCGCGCTGATCAAGCGTCTCGGCCTGCGCCGCTGAAGTTTCGCAGGGGAGCGGCTCCCATCCCGGGGGCCGCTTCTTTGCGTATGACGGGCTGGTCCCGTCAGGTGGGCATGTCCCGCCACGGGTGGGGAATCTCCCCGCCCCGAAGGAAACAGCCGGGCACAACGACGATGCTCCGAGCTGCTGGATGAGAGAAAAGGAGGACCCGATGGAGGGTCCAGAGATCACATTCGCCGAAGCCGTCATTGACAACGGTTCGTTCGGCACCCGCACCGTCCGGTTCGAGACCGGGCGGCTGGCCAAGCAGGCCGGCGGATCCGTCACCGCCTATCTGGATGACGAGACCATGCTGCTGTCGACCACGACGGCCAGCAAGCACCCGAAGGACCACTTCGACTTCTTCCCCCTGACGGTGGATGTCGAGGAGCGCATGTATGCCGCGGGCAAGATCCCCGGCAGCTTCTTCCGTCGCGAGGGTCGCCCCTCGACCGACGCCATTCTCACCTGCCGGTTGATCGATCGGCCGCTGCGCCCGACCTTCGCCAAGGGCCTGCGCAACGAGGTCCAGGTTGTCATCACCGTCCTGTCCCTGAACCCGGACCACCAGTACGACGTGCTGGCGATCAACGCCGCGTCGCTGTCCACCCAGATCTCGGGCCTGCCGTTCAGCGGCCCCATCGGTGGTGTCCGGATCTCGCTGATCGACGACCAGTGGGTCGCCTTCCCCAACTTCAGTGATGCCGAGCGCTCCACCTTCGACATGGTCGTGGCCGGCCGCGTCGTGGGTGAGACCACGGACGGCAACGGCAATGCTGTCCCGGATGTCGCGATCATGATGGTCGAGGCCGAGTCCACCGAGGCCACCTGGGACCTGGTCAAGACCCTGGGCAAGACCGCGCCGACCGAGGAGGTCGTCGCTCAGGGCCTGGAGGCCGCCAAGGGCTTCATCGCCACCCTGTGCAAGGCACAGTCCGAGCTGGCCTCTTCGGCCGCCAAGGAGGTGCAGGAGTTCCCGCGCTTCCTGGACTACCAGGACGACGCCTACGCCGCTGTCGAGGGTGAGGTCAAGACGGACCTGTCCGCCGCGCTGCAGATCGCGGGCAAGGCTGAGCGTGAGGACCGCATCTCCGAGATCAAGACGGCCATGAAGGGCAAGCTGCTCGGCCTGCGCTGGGACGCCGCAGGCGACTCGGATGTCACCGAGGACGCGCCGTTCGCCGGTCGCGACAAGGAGCTCGACGCGGCCTACCGCGCCGTGCAGAAGGAGCTGATCCGCGAGCGGATCATCACCGAGAAGATCCGCATCGATGGTCGCGGCCTGGCCGACATCCGTGCGCTCAGCGCCGAGGTCGAGGTCATCCCGCGCGCCCACGGCTCGGCCATCTTCGAGCGCGGCGAGACCCAGATCATGGGCGTCACCACCCTCAACATGCTGCGCATGGAGCAGCAGCTGGACACCCTCTCCCCGGTGACCCGCAAGCGCTACATGCACAACTACAACTTCCCGCCCTACAGCACCGGTGAGACCGGTCGCGTGGGCTCCCCGAAGCGTCGCGAGATCGGTCACGGCGCGCTCGCCGAGCGTGCCCTGATGCCGGTCCTGCCGACCCGCGAGGAGTTCCCCTACGCGATCCGTCAGGTCTCCGAGGCCCTGAGCTCCAACGGCTCGACCTCGATGGGCTCGGTCTGCGCGTCCACGATGTCGCTGCTCAACGCCGGTGTGCCGCTGCGCGCCCCGGTCGCGGGCATCGCGATGGGCCTGGTCTCCGTGGAGGTTGACGGCAAGACCGAGTATGCCGCGCTGACCGACATCCTCGGTGCCGAGGATGCCTTCGGTGACATGGACTTCAAGGTTGCCGGCACGCGGGAGTTTGTCACCGCCATCCAGCTCGACACCAAACTGGACGGCATCCCCGCCTCCGTGCTCGGTGGTGCGCTGACCCAGGCGCACGACGCGCGTCTGCACATCCTGGACGTCATGAACGAGGCCATCGACGTGCCGGACGAGATGAGCCCCTACGCTCCTCGCGTCATCGCGGTCAAGGTCCCCGTCGACAAGATCGGTGAGGTCATCGGCCCGAAGGGCAAGATGATCAACCAGATCCAGGAGGAGACCGGCGCCGACATCTCGATCGAGGACGACGGCACCGTCTACATCGGCGCCACCGACGGCCCCTCGGCCGAGGCAGCTCGCGCGGCGGTCAACGCGATCGCCAACCCGCAGATGCCCGAGATCGGTGAGCGCTTCCTGGGCACCGTCGTGAAGACGACGACCTTCGGTGCGTTCATCTCGCTACTCCCGGGCAAGGATGGGCTGCTGCACATCTCCGAGATCCGCAAGCTCGTCGGCGGCAAGCGCATCGACGCCGTCGAGGACGTCATGTCCGTGGGCCAGAAGGTCCAGGTCGAGCTCAAGGAGATCGACCCGCGCGGCAAGCTCTCGCTGGCTGCTGTGGTCGCGGACAACGGTGACGACACCGCTGCCGCGACGGCCGAGGCTCCCGTGCTCGACGAGGGTGCCGCCACCCCGGAGGCTCCGGCGCACGTGCCGGCCGCTCCCGAGGACGCACCGGCGGAGGAGGCCCAGGCTCCGGTCGAGACCGACGGCGACACCCAGGGTGACGCCGACGGTGACGACTCCGACAACGACTCCGACAACGACTCCGAGGGTCGGGACCGCCCGCGCCGCAACCGCCGCCGTCGCGGTGGCCGTGGCCGTGGTGGCAACGACTCCGGTGGCGACAACGCTGGTGGCGACGACTCGGGCAACTCCGAGGACTGATCCACCTCAGGTCTGACCCCTCCCGGGTCGGACCGCCTCCCGCACACACCAGTGGCCGGGTCCCCGAGGGGGCCCGGCCACTGGTGTGTGTGGGGCTTGGGCCACTGACGTCAGCGGTGCCGCAGCCCCAGGACGTCTCCCGGCTCGCACTCGAGCACGTCGCAGATGGCCGTCAGTGTCGAGAAGCGCACGGCCTTGGCACGATTGTTCTTCAGGACCGACAGGTTCACGATCGTCACGCCCACCCGCTCCGCCAGCTCGGTCAGCGTCATCCCGCGGTCCAGGAGGAGTTCATCCAGGCGCGAGACAATTCGGTGGCCCTCGGAGCCATCGATATCGGCCGGGGTCATCAGACGAGCCCCTCGACGTCGTCGGCCAGGAGGGCGCCCCGGCGGAAGAACTCGGCGAGGCACAGCAGCAGCAGCCCGACGCCGATGAAGGCCAGAGGCAGTGACGCGCTCGCCAGGAGCGGACTGCCCGCCCCCAGGAGCTCCTGACCGTCCATCGCCAGGGCCATCGTGCCGAAGCTGTCGGCCATCCCCGTCACGGCGCCCCCAAACAGCACGATCAGAGCCGCAGCCATGAGCCATCGGGCGTTGCGCCGGTGAAAGGGTGTGCCGGTCCGCAGGGACCGGACGACCTGGAGCAGGCAGTATGCCGCGCCGGTCACCACCGCGGGCCCCAGCACCAGGGGTGCCGCGGCCAGCAGCACCTGACCCGTGCTGGCCCCGGTCAGGGTGAGCTCACCTTGCGTGGTCTCGAGGACGGCACCGGTCGCAGAGCCCAGGGGCTGCTGGGTGACAGCGACCGGGATCGCGATCTCACGGTCGGTGAAGAGATTGACGAGCGCGATGGCGCTGAGGATGACGGCCACCAGCATGACCGCCAGCAGCAGGCCCTCGAGGATGATCTGGCTGGGACGGTCCCACCCGGCGATGCGACGGACTCTGGCTGACATTGAACTCCCCTTATCGACAATCGATGTTATCGATAAACATATGCATCGAGTATCGATATGTCAAGAGGCAAAAATCGAGGCCGCCCGGGTGGGGCGGCCTCGATGCGTTGGGGGGTTTCAGGCAGCGCTGCGCGGAGTGTGGCGGGCGTGCTTGGACTCGCCGACGTGCCAGCGCATCTCCATGTGAGTGTGGCCGTCTGTGTCAGTCACGGGGACCCAGCTGACCAGTGGCGCCTGCGGCTTCGTGTCGCGGATGCTCTGCGCCTTGACCATTGCTGTCACCTCTCGTTCATCTTCTGTTTACCTACCGTACCGCGTAAAGACATGAAAGGCCAGCCATATGCCTGACGAGCGCGTTTCGGGTGTGCCTGGTGAGGGGTGTGAGGCTCATGTGACTCATGAGGTGAACGGAAGGTGAACTGAGGGCGTCGAGACGTCGGGCGGGGCAGGCTGGGACGGATCGACCCGGGCGGGTCGGAACGGGTCGACGGGCGACCGCTCGGTCACTGTCGGTGTGGGCCCTCGCGGGGGTAGCCGTCGCGCACGGCTCCGCTGACCTCGGACACGAGGAGCTCCAACGGGCCGCGCATCCTGGTGAGGGCGAAGGCAGCGCCCACGACGAGGGCACCGACGATGTGCCACCGCAGGTCCAGCGCCCAGTCAGCGTGCCCGCTGGCCGCGTCGCTGCGTCCGGCGGCGACGAGGAGGACGTGCACGGCAAACAGGGTCAGAGTCATGGTGCCGGCCCCCGCGGCGACCTGGACCCAGCGCCGCCGTGAGCCGAGGGCCTCCACCGCCATCAGGCTCGCCCCGATGATGAGCATCGACGTGCCGATCGTGTGGGTCAGGTCGACGATCGACCCACTGTGCGGTGACCACACCCACAGCCACGACCAGGATCCGGTCGGGGTGGTCCCGTAGAGCCCGATCCGCAACAGGTGCTCGAGATCGGCCCAGGTGTCCACCTGGCCCCGGTCGAAGGTGATCATCAGGTGGTCTCGCACCGTCTCGCTGCGGGTCATCAACCGGGCCACCGCGAGGCCGAGCAGTCCCAGCCACGCCCCGATGACGAACAGTCGGTGCCGGACGGCGGCAGAGCGCAGGTCGAGTCGGCCGATCGCCATGCCGGCAAATAGATAGGTGGCCCAGGTCAGCACCGGGTAGTAGCCGGTGACCGTCAGCTCGGTGAGCAGCAGGAGGGGGTCGGCCAGCGAGGTGGGGTCGGGGACCACGAACTCCGGTGCGGGCAGGTGGGGGCGCACGGCGAGGCTGGCGATGGGGGAGAGCACGCCCCAGCACAGGGCGAGGATGGCCAGGGACCGTGCCGACCAGGTGATGACCGGGATGGCGACCAGGAAGAGGGCACCATAAAAGGTCAGGATGACGGCCAGGCCGGAGTCTGGCGCGCCGAGGAAGAGTCCGATCAGCGCGATGAGGAGGGCGCGGGTGGCCAGGGCGAGCCGGTTTCCCGTGGTGGTGCGGTCAGGACGTGGGCGGGTCGTGAGCGCGATGGAGACTCCGGCCAGCACGGCGAAGAGGGCCGCTGACCGGCCAGCGGTGATCTGAAACCAGGTGTTGACGCCGCCGGGGCCGTCGTCGCCCTGCGCGAGGTGGGCGGTGATCATGCCGAGCAGCGCCAGGCACCGGGCCAGGTCAATGCCGACGATGCGGGTCATGGGCATCACAGGAAGGCTCGCACGAGCGCAGCGGTCACCGCCGCTGCTGCGACGACCAGCAGGAATGGTGCGCGCAGGATGAGCAGCAGGACCGCCACGGCGACACCGGCCGCGCGGGCGTCCAGGACCGGGTGCCCCTCGGTGGTCAGCACCGCCTGGGTCACGATCAGGGCCGAGAGCAGGGCAACCGGCAGCAGTGGCGTCACGCGGTGCACCCACGGGATGTCCAGGACGTGTTGGGGGACCAGATAGCCCGCGAGCTTCAGGCCGTAGGCCAGCGCGCAGGCGGCGAGCATGGCAAGCCACATCGTCATGGAGCGAGCGCCTCCTCAGCCTCGGTGCTGCGGGTGCGTCGCGGCAGGCCCACCAGCAGGGCCGCCAGCACAGCGGCCAGCACCGGGACGCCGGCAGGGGCGAAGGGGGCGGTCACCACGGTGATCAGCACCGCGAGGGCGGCGACGGCCAAGGGGTCCCGTCCGCGCAGCCGGGGCCAGAGGAGCCCGACAAAGGCTGCGGCCGCGGCAGCGTCGAGCCCGTAGGTGCGCGGGTCTCCCATGGCCTCTCCGGCGATGGCGCCGAGGAAGGTCGTGGCGTTCCACAGCACGAAGATGCCGGCGCCGGTCAGCCAGAAGCCGATCCGCTGCTGTCGGGGCTCGGCCTGGGTGATCGCGACGGCGGTCGACTCGTCGATCGTGAGGTGGGCCGCCAGTGGTCGCGCCCACCGGTGGACACCCAGCAGCTGCGAGACCTGCAGTCCGTAGAAGCCGTTGCGCACCCCCAGCAGGGTCGAGCTGGCGACGGCGGCGATGGGACTGCCGCCGGCCCCGATGACGCCGAAGAAGGCGAACTGCGACCCGCCGCTGAACAGCAGCAGGGACAGTGCCATGGCCTGGAGCACGGACAGCCCCGCAGCCACGGCGAGGGCTCCGGCGGTCACCCCGTAGAGCCCGGTGGCCAGTGCGACTCCCAGGGACTTGCGGATGACGGCACGGTCCTCGGTGGAGCGGTCCGCTGATTCGGAGACCCCAGTGAGTGGCGCCTGCTCGGGCGTCACAGCTCCGCCCGGACCCGGACCTCACGGATCGTCTCGCCCGCAGGCCCCACGACCCGCTCCCGCCAGGCGCCGTCCGGCACCAGGCCGGCAGCGTCGGTGAAGGCGCGGGACTGCTCGTCCAGCGACGGCAGCCACGCCAGCACGGCGGTGCGGTCCCCGGCCCGCAGGGTGTCGGCGGCCGCGTTGAGCAACCGGGATCCGTGACCGACCCGGCGCGCATCCGGGTGCACGGCGAGCACTGCGAGCTCGCCGTCCGTCGCGGTGACCGACTCGTCGGTGACCTCGGCCGGGCCGATAGCGGCGAAGCCGACGACCTGGTCTCCGGCGCAGGCGACCAGCAGCCGGTGCAGCGGGCTGGGCGGGTCCTTGAGGGACTGGCGCCAGACCGAGGCGAAGGCCGGTGCCTCGAAGGTTTCCAGGACCTCGGCAGGGACGGTGTCGGCGAAGGCAGCGCGCCAGACGGTGGCCTGGACCAGCCCCACCGCGGGTGCGTCGCTGACGCGGCCGGTGCGGACGCTGGCGTCGGCAAGGGGTCCGGGCTCGTGGTGGTGGTGGGAGGTCACCCCTCCAGTGTCCAACACCAGCCTGGCGGGTCTGGCACGGGTCGTGGTGTTGTGACACTTGATCCGCCACATGACGACGTGAGTGTTACACAATAGCCCGTCGTGCGGCATACTGGAAGCATGTATGGCAACGACTTCGGTGAGCCCCTGAACGCGGCCGAGACCTCTGACTACACCGACGTAGTCCAGGAGTACTTCGACGGCCTGATCGGTGCGGACAAGCGGATCGAGCCGCGCGACGCCATGCCCGAGGGCTATCGCAAGACGCTCATCCGGCAGATCGCCCAGCACGCGCACTCCGAGATCATCGGCATGCAGCCAGAGGCCAACTGGATCAGCCGCGCCCCGAGCCTGCGGCGCAAGGCGATCCTGATGGCCAAGGTGCAGGACGAGGCCGGCCACGGGCTCTACCTCTACTCCGCCGCCGAGACGCTCGGGGTGGACCGCGAGGAACTGCTCGACAAGCTGCACAACGGCCAGCAGAAGTACTCCTCGATCTTCAACTACCCGACGCTGACCTGGGCCGATGCCGGGGCGATTGGCTGGCTGGTCGACGGCGCCGCGATCATGAACCAGGTGCCGCTGTGCCGCTGCTCCTACGGCCCCTACGCCCGGGCGATGATCCGCGTGTGCAAGGAGGAGTCCTTCCACCAGCGTCAGGGCTTTGAGATCCTCTGGACACTGTCCAACGGCACCGAGGCACAGAAGGCGATGGCCCAGGACGCCGCTAACCGCTGGTGGTGGCCCTCGCTGATGATGTTTGGCCCGCCCGACACCGGCGAGGCCGCGGCCCCGGGCGGGCACACCGAGCAGAACATGGCGTGGGGCATCAAGCGGTTCAGCAACGATGACCTGCGACAGAAGTTCGTCGACATGACGGTCCCGCAGGCACAGAAGCTCGGGCTGACCCTGCCGGATCCCGACCTGGCCTGGAACGAGGAGCGCGGCCACTGGGACTTCGGCCCCATCGACTGGGACGAGTTCTGGCGGGTGCTCAAGGGTGACGGCCCGTGCAACGAGCAGCGGATCACCCACCGCCGCACTGCCCACGAGGACGGCGCCTGGGTGCGCGAGGCAGCCAACGCCTATGCCGCCAAGGCGGCCGCGAAGCAGGAGGTTGCATGACCGCCGACGACCAGACCGCCGCCGTGCAGCCGCAGGGCAGCCGGGACAACTGGCCGCTCTGGGAGGTCTTCGTCCGGGCCAAGCGGGGGCTGTCGCACGTGCACTCCGGGTCCTTGCACGCGCCCGACGCGGAGATGGCGCTGCGCAACGCGCGCGACCTCTACACCCGTCGCCAGGAGGGAGTCTCGATCTGGGTGATCAAGTCCGCTGACATCACCGCGAGCAGCCCCGACGAGCGGGACAGTTTCTTCGACCCGGCCGCCGACAAGGTCTACCGGCACGCGTCGTTCTATGACGTGCCCGAGGACGTGGAGTACCTGTGAGCGACGCCCACGCGTCATACGTCCTCGGTCTGGCCGACGACGCCCTGATCTATGCCCAACGGCTGGGGGAGTGGCTCACCCGCGCCCCGCAGATCGAGGAGGATCTGGCGCTGGGCAACATCGGCCTCGACCTGCTCGGGCAGGCCCGTGCGCTGTTGACCCGGGTCGGGGAGCTCGAGGGCGAGGGACGCGACGAGGACGACCTGGCCTACCTGCGCGACGAGCGCGAGTTCCGCAACGTGCACCTGGTCGAGCAGCCCCGGGGTGACTTCGGTCAGGAGATGGCGCGGCTGCTCTGGTTCGCGTCCTACCAGCACGAGCTGTATGCCGCGCTGCTCACCTCCTCCGACGAGGTCGTGGCCGGCGTCGCCGCCAAGGCGCTCAAGGAGGTCGACTATCACCGCGACCACGCCGGCCACTGGGTTGTGCGGCTGGGTGACGGGACACCGGAGTCGCACGAGCGGATGCAGGCCGGGCTCGAGGCGGTGCTGCCCTATCTGGCAGAGCTCTTCGACGACGACGAGGCCAGCTTGCGAGCTGCCGAGGCTGGTGTCGGTGTCCTGCCGTCGACGCTGCACGACGCCGTCGTCGCGCACGTCTCCGTAGTGGTGGCGGAGGCGACCCTGGACCTGCCCGACGACTCGCGCTGGCGCTCTCGTGGTGGCCGCGAGGGGGTCCACTCCCAACCGATGGGCTATCTGTTGGCGGAGCTGCAGCACATCCACCGCAGCCACCCCGGGGCGAGCTGGTGAGCGCGGTGGCGACGGTGCTGACGGCCGCGCAGGTGGCCGAGCTGGAGCAGAAGATCCGCGACATCCCGGACCCCGAGATCCCGGTCATCTCGATCGACGATCTCGGCATCGTGCGCGACATCAGCGTGGATGCGGACGGCGGCTTGGTGCGGGTCACGATCACCCCGACCTACAGCGGGTGCCCGGCGGTGCAGGCGATCAGCGACCACATCAGCTGGACGGTGCGACAGCAGGGCCTGGAGGCGGAGGTGGACACCACACTGTCGCCGGCCTGGACCACCGACTGGATGAGCGAAAAGGGCCGGGAGTCGTTGCGGCGCTTCGGGATCGCACCGCCCACGGGGACACGCCCCGCCGGGCCTGTCGCGGTCGGACTGTCGGTGCGCCAGGTCGCCTGCCCGACCTGTGGGTCGCTGGAGACCGAGGAGCTGTCCCGCTTCGGGGGGACGGCGTGCAAGGCGCTGCGACGCTGCCTGACCTGCCGGGAGCCGTTCGAGGAGTTCAAGGCGATCTGATGCACCTGACCACCACCAAACCCAAGCGGACGCGGGCCATCTTCCACGCGCTCACGATCAGCCGCGTCGAGCCACTGACCGACGAGGCCATCGCTATCAGTTTCACGATCCCCGACGGGCTGCGTGACGACTATGTCTTCGAGCCTGGCCAGCACCTGACCCTGCGGGCCACGGTGGGCGGCGAGGAGGTCCGTCGGTCCTACTCGATCTGTGTCTCCCGGCTGCGCGCGCGTGAGACCGGGGAGCTGCGGGTCGCGACGGCACGGGTGCCCGAGGGTGCCATGTCCTCCTGGCTGCACGAGAGTGCCGAGCCCGGTGAGGTGCTCGACGTCATGACGCCGATCGGCGGCTTCACCTGCCCGACCGACCCCGGCGCTGCCCGGCACCACGTGGCGATCGCGGCCGGGTCGGGGATCACGCCGGTGATGTCACTGCTGACGACCGCGCTGGAGGAGGAGCCGCACTCCCGGGCCACTCTCATCTTCGGCAACCGGCGCATCGACACCATCATGTTCCTCGAGGAGCTGATGGACCTCAAGAACCGCTTCCCCGACCGGTTCACCCTCTTCAACGTGCTCTCCCGCGAGGCCCAGGAGGTCGAGCTACTCAGCGGACGCATCGACCGGGAGCGTCTCGAGGGCTTCTTCGAGGCCTTTATTCCGGTCGACGACGTGGACGAGTGGTATCTCTGCGGGCCCCTCGGCATGGTCGAGACAGCCCGGGAGGCACTGGCCGTGCACGGGGTGGACAGCCAGCACGTGCACCACGAGGTGTTCCACGTCGCGGACGCGCCGCCACCACCGCCTCCGCCGCCTGCTGACGCCACACCGCTGGCGATGGTCACCGTCACGCTCGACGGACGGATCACGCAGGTGCCCGTGCGCAGCAGGTCGGAGTCGATCCTCGCCGCCACGTTGCGCGAGCGCTCCGATGCGCCATTCAGCTGCACCAACGGTGTCTGTGGCACGTGCCGGGCACGGGTCGTCGAGGGGGAGGTCACGATGGACCGCAACTATGCGCTCGAGCCGGACGAGGTCGCGGCCGGCATCGTGCTGACCTGCCAGTCGCACCCGGTCACCGATGAGGTCGTGCTGGACTACGACGCCTAACCTCCGCCTAACCTCGGATTTTCGGCGGGCGCCGCCGCAATGATCAGCGCCGCCTGAGGTACTCCACCCAGGCGAAGCCGTCCTGCACGTCGCGGCTGTCCTCCCGCCACAGGATCGGATCGATCGCGGGGAAGGTGACCGGGCCCGCTGGCTCTTGCTCGACGTGCGTGATGATCAGCCGGGTGGCGGCCTCGATGGTCTGCTCATAGACCTGTCCGCCACCGGCGATGAACACCTCGGTGTCGCCGGCCATCAGCAGTGCCTCGGGCAACGAGTGGGCCACCTCGGCGCCCCGCGCGGACCACTCGCGGTCGCGCGTCACGACGATGGTGCGCCGGCCAGGCAGCGCACGGCCGATCGAGTCCCAGGTGCCGCGCCCCATGACCATCACACCGCCCATCGTGGTGCGTTTGAAGAACGCGAGGTCCTCGGGCAGGTGCCACGGCATGGAGGCCCCGTCGCCGATGACGCCGTTGCGGCCGATGGCAGCAATCAGGGTCAGCGTCTGGTCGAAACCCCGGGTCAGCAGGACCGGCCGCGTGCCGGAGTCGGGTGCCGCCTGCCCGCGCAGGTGCTCCAGCACCTGACGCTCGTGGGGGACCGTGTGTTCTGGCAGGTCCGCCAGGGGCCACCACCGCAGGTCCTGAGCCTTGTCCGGCTCGGTGATCGCCGGCTCGCCGGCGACATCGGAGGCGGTGAAGAACAGGTCGATGCGCTGCTCGATCGGCCCACCCAGCACACAGCCCCGCTGCAGGACCACCGCCAGGCTCACCTGGCCCGGTGAGATGGTGAGGCCGAGCTCCTCGGCTGCCTCCCGGCATACGGCCTGGTCGGCGGGCTCGCCCGCCTCGACGTGACCGGCGGCCGCACAGGCCCACCAACCCTCCATGTAGCCGGTGGTGCCCCGCAGCTGCAGCAGCACCTCGGTGCCGTGAGGGCTCTCGCGCGTCAGCACGAGGTAGGCCGCCGGGACGACGGAGAAACGGGGCATCAGGGCGGACCGCTCACACCGCGATGGGAGCCTTGATGGTGGGTGCGGCGACGTAGTCCCGCACCTCAATATCCTCCAGCTCGAACGCGTCGATCGCGCGAACTTCGGGATTGAGCCAGAGCGTCGGCAGCGGCCCGGGCTGGCGGGTCAGCTGCTCGTCGGCCTGCTCCAGGTGGTTGGAGTAGAGATGCGCGTCGCCGAGGGTGTGCACGAACTCCCCGACCTCAAGGTCGGTCACCTGGGCGACCATGTGGGTCAGCAGAGCATAGCTGGCGATGTTGAACGGCACGCCGAGGAAGATGTCGGCGCTGCGCTGGTAGAGCTGGCATGACAGACGGCCCCGGCCGCCCTCGACGCCCGGCGCGACGTAGAACTGGAACATCGTGTGGCACGGGGGCAGCGCCATCTGGTCGACATCGGCGACATTCCACGCGGTGACGATGTGTCGCCGGGAGTCGGGATTGGTGCGGATCGACTCGATGACCCGGGCGATCTGGTCGATCGTGCCGCCGTCGGGGGTGGGCCAGGAGCGCCACTGGTGCCCGTAGACCGGACCCAAGTCGCCGTTCTCGTCGGCCCACTCGTCCCAGATCGAGATCTTGCGCTCGTGCAGCCACTGGACGTTGGTGTCGCCGCGCAGGAACCACAGCAGCTCTCCGGTGATCGAGCGCAGGTGCAGCTTCTTGGTGGTCAGCACCGGGAACCCCTCGGTGAGGTCGAACCGCATCTGGTGTCCGAAGACCGACAGCGTGCCGGTGCCGGTGCGGTCGTCCTTGCGGACGCCCTCGGTGCGGACACGCTCCAACAGGTCGAGGTACTGGCGCATGGCAGAACTGTAGTCGGAGCCGCCGACGGCGAGCGGGTGGAGACCGCACCAGGTGCGCCCCAAGGCGCCAGAGGAGGCTCCGCCACGCACTGTGACGCGGATCACACCTCACTGATATGGTTTATTCAATCAGTCTGGGCGAGAGTAGTCATCGATCGCGCCGCTACCCGGACCCCCCGAGCGGGTGGCGGCGCGATCACCTCAGAGCGCTCAGCTGCGGCACCTCATCGAGGACGCGCACGACAGGCGAGCAGAACACCCTCACCGCGCACCACGTGCCAGGCCGTAACCTTGCCGCATGAGCCACCCGCATCCTGAACTCACTGCCCCCGGTCCGCTCGCGAAGAACGGGGTGCGGGTCGTCGCCCTCGGTGGGCTCGGCGAGGTCGGCCGCAACATGGCGGTGGTGGAGTATGCCGGCAAGCTGCTGATCATCGACTGCGGCGTGCTCTTCCCCGAGGACGAGCACCCGGGCGTGGACCTGATCCTGCCCGACTTCGAGTATCTCGAGGGCCGCTGGGACGACATCGTCGCCATCGTGCTCACCCACGGCCACGAGGACCACATCGGCGCCGTGCCCTACCTGTTGCGCCGCAAGGGTGATATCCCCCTGATCGGCTCCCAGCTCACGCTCGCCCTCATCGAGGCCAAGCTCAAGGAGCACCGGATCAAGCCCTTCACCCTCGGGGTCAAGGAGGGTGACCGCGAGACGTTCGGTCCGTTCGACTGTGAGTTCATCGCGGTCAACCACTCCATCCCCGACGCGCTCGCCGTCTTTGTGCGCACCCCCGGCGGCACGCTGCTGCACACCGGCGACTTCAAGATGGACCAGGTGCCGCTGGACAACCGGATCACCGACCTGCGTGCCTTCGCCCGGGTGGGGGAGGAGGGCGTGGACCTCTTCATGACGGACTCGACCAACGCCGAGATGCCGGGGTTCACGACGGCGGAGCGCAACATCGCCCCGGCGATCGAGCGCGTCTTCCACCGTGGCGAGCGGCGCATCATCGTGGCCTGCTTCTCCTCGCACGTGCACCGCGTCCAGCAGGTGCTGGACGCCGCCGAGGAGTCCGGGCGCAAGGTCGCCATGGTGGGCCGTTCCATGATCCGCAACATGGGCATCGCCGCCGACCTGGGTTATCTGCGGGTGCCGGACGGGGTGCTGGTCGACCTGGGTCGGCTGGCCCAGCTGCCCGACGACCAGCAGGTGCTGATCTGCACCGGGTCGCAGGGCGAGCCGATGGCGGCGCTGTCCCGGATGGCCAACCGGGACCACAAGATCGACGTGGGTGAGGGCGACACCGTCCTGATGGCCTCCTCCCTGATCCCAGGCAACGAGAACGCCGTCTACCGCGTGATCAACGGTCTGACCCGGCTCGGCGCCAAGGTGGTGCACAAGGGCAACGCCATGGTGCACGTGTCCGGTCACGCCAGTGCGGGGGAACTGCTCTACTGCTACAACATCGTGCGCCCCAAGAACGTGATGCCGGTGCACGGCGAGTGGCGTCACTTGGTCGCCAACGGTGACCTGGCGATCGCCACGGGCGTGCCGGCCGAGAACGTGATCCTCGCCGAGGACGGTGTGGTCGTCGACCTGATCGACGGTCAGGCGCGGATCGCCGGTGCGGTCGACGTGGGCTACATCTATGTGGACGGTTCCTCGGTCGGTGGCACGACCGAGGGTCTGCTCAAGGACCGCCGGATCCTGCGCGACGAGGGATTTGTGACGGTCATCCTGGTGCGTGACGCCTCGACCGGCAAGGTCGCCGCCGGCCCGGAGATCCAGACCCGGGGCTTCGCGGAGGACGCCGCCGTCTTCGACAAGGTGCGCCCGCGCCTGGAGGCCGCGCTGGAGGAGGCCCGCCAGAACGGGGTCACCGACACCCACCAACTGCAGCAGGTCATCCGCCGGACCGTGGGGTCCTTCGTCGGGGGCAAGCTGCGTCGTCGTCCGATGATCATCCCCATCGTCATCGACGCCTGAGGCACCCGGGTGGGGCGAGTCACCCCGGGACGTATGCCGGGTGCTCGCCCGGGCGCATCCCCACATCTGGCCTCAGGGCAGGTGGGTGACCCTCACGCCAGGTGCGCGACCGCCAGCGCGGCGAGGGCGACCAGCCAGCTGACGAAGCTGCCGATCAGGAAGTACTCGGTCACCTGGTCGATGGGCGCAGCCGTGCCGTCGCTCGCGGCCTGCTCGCGGCGCTCGGAGTCCCGGCTGGCGCGCTGCAGCTCGGGCCAGCGGATGAGGCCCTTGGCGGCGATCACCACACTCGCCGCGGTCACCTGCCCAGCCAGGCCGAGTCCCAGGATGAACACCCGCTCCATCGGGCCGAGGAGCCGGCCGCCCCGCAGGCGGTCGGCCGCCTGCGGGCCCCCTCGCGGGTCCAGGGCGCCGGTGCGCGCCAGGACCAGCCGCACGACGGCATTGCCGGTGGAGAGCTGGGTGAGGAAGAGGCCCAGCAGCAGGACCGCGCGGGTGGGGTCGATGGCCCCCAGGGCGGTGATGCCCGACCAGTCCAGCCACCTGGCCAGCGGTCCGGCGACGTTGGAGGCCCATCCGCTGAACAGCACGGTGACCCCGACGCCGGCCGCGAGGGCCGCCAGGGCCAGCCCCTGCGCGCTGTCCGAGCGCTCCGCCCGATCCACCAGCACCGCCCACGCTCCGGTCGTGACGCCGACCACACCCAGCAGGGCGACGTCGCCCCACCCGTCCAGGTCGGCGAGCAGAGCCAGCGCCGCGATGGACGTCAGACCGACCAGCGTTCCGGCCAGCCGCCCGATGGTCGGCCGAGATCCGTCGCGGGCAGCCACGAGGTCGGTGAGGCCGACGGCGACGAGCAGGAGGGCGAGTGCGCTCACACGACCGCGCGCAGGGACTGGGCTGCAGCGGTCGCGATCGCCAGACCGTCGTGCTTGCGTCGTTGGTTGACCGCCTGCCGGGTCAGTCCCAGCTCCTCGGCCAGGCGGGCCTGGGTCCGGCCGTGCAGGAGTCCGTCCAGGATGTGTCGGGAGCGCCCGTCCATCAGCCCGATCAGATGGTCCTGGCACAGCAGCGCGGCCGTGATGGCCTCGGACGAGGGGCCGGTCGCCACCTCCTCCGCCGGACGGTATGCCGTGCGCACGCTCTCCCATCCGGCCGTGCTCTGCTGGTGCTCGACCCACTCGATGGCGGCACGGGCCGCCCACCAGGCCGGGCCGTCCTGGGTCCCCTGTGTCTGGTCCAGGACGGTGACCTCACCCCAGCCCACGCCGACCCGGACGTCGATCTCCGGGTCGAGTCGCAGTCGGAGCAGCAGCGCGGCATACAGCGCCTCGCCCACGGTGGCGAAGGTGCCCTGGAACTCGTCACCGGCGGTCACCTGGACGTCGTCGACGGTGTCCAGCTCGGCGCTCACCGCGGCCAGCGCCGAGGTCAGGGTGTCGTGCAGCGCCTGACGATCGTCCGCGGACCGGGAGCCGATAACATCGCCGAGCAGTGTTGCGAGCAGCGGTGCGCCCGCCTGGTCGGTCATGGGCGAAGTCTAGCGAGAGTCACCAAGACAAGCAATATCCTTGATTCTCCAAGCAAGCAACCTCATAGCTTGCTTCCGAATGGGAGCAATCGTTCAGCTGGACCGTTAGGCTGCCCGCGTGCGCAGGTGGGCGGGAGACGTGGGGTGGCTCACCGTCCTGGGGTGGCTCTGGTGCTCCGGCGTCGCGGCCCTGTGCCTCGTGCGCTTCCTCGATCTCACCGGGCCGGTGCCCGCGATCCAGGCGGCGCTCCCGATGGCGCTGCTCAGCCTGCTCGTGCTGCTGGTCCTCAGCCTGGTCGGGCGCGAGCCGGTCCTGGCGGCCGCCACCGGGCTGCTGCTGCTCGTGGGAGCCGTCGGTGCCGCGCCGTGGTTCTGGCCGCACCGGGCGGGGCCGTCAGCCGACAGTGACACGGTGGTGCTCGCCGCGAACCTGGAGTTCGGCCGCGGCAGCATGGCAGAGATCGTCGAGCTCGTGCGGGAGCGCGACGTGGACGCACTGGTCCTGCTGGAGGCGACCCCGGCGACCGCCGAGCGTCTGGCTGACAGCCCCCTCACCCAACTCCTCCCGCATGTCTCCGGCACGGTCCGGGACGACGCCGGCGGCACGTTGGTGCTCACCGCGGACCCGCACGTGGAGCTGGCCGACCCGCCGGACAGCACCTTCACGCAGGTCGCGGTCCGGGTCGAGGGGCCCGCGAGCGGCGGCTGCTCGGGCGAGGAGCAGGGACGGGGCCGGAGCGACGAGCAGGGGTGGGACCGGGGCGAAGCGAGGAGCGGAACCGTCGGTGCGGGCACAGACGTCGATGCGACCGTGGGACAGGGCTGGACCCTGGTCGCGGTCCATCCGGCGCCACCGCTGGTCACGACGTCCAGCACCTGGCGAGCCGACCTGAAGGCACTCGAGGCCTGGGTGGCGGCCAATGACGACGACTGTCTGGTCCTGGCCGGGGACTTCAACGCCTCCCAGGCGCACCCGGCCTTCCGCGCCCTGGCTGCAACCCTGACCCACGCGCACCGGGAGACCGGGGCAGGATGGGTGCGCACCTGGCCGATGGGATCGCGCCTGCCCCCGTTTGTTCAGCTGGACCACGTGTTGGCGCGCGGTTTTGGCGTGGAGGAGGCCGGGGTCGCCGACGTCCCCGGGAGTGATCACCGAGCCGTGTGGGCGCGGTTGCGCTGACCCGGCGACTGCCGCATCGTCGACGTGGCAGCGACGGATCCTCGGTGTGCCAGAGGGGGCGAAGGCGCCCGCGGAGTCCAGTGCGCCGCGTCCGAATCCCGAGGATCAGGCGTGTGACGCGTGATACGCACGTGAAAGTCAAGTACCGTGCGAGGGTGGCGAATAGTGCGACGACCCGACGCTCCTCCGGTGGCAAGGCGACCGGAGCCGGTGCGCAGTCGTCGACGCGTCCGCGCACCACGACCGCCCGTGCCACCGGGGGCGGCGCCCGCTCAGGCTCGACCAAGGGCCCGGCCAAGGGCTCTGGACGCGCCGGGAGCACGGGACGCACCGCGAGCTCGAGCCGGGGCGGCAGCGCCGGCCGCCGCACGTCGCGAGCCAGCCGGGGCACGAGCGCAGCTAAGCCGCAACGCACACACCCACCGTTGCCCTGGCGGATGGCACGAGGGACCTGGATGGGGATGGCGACAATGACCGGAGGAGCAGTTCGCAGCATGAGTGCCAGCACCGAGGACCCCGAGGGCGGTCACCGTCGCGACGGCCTGGGCTTCCTGCTCCTGGCGCTCGCCGTCGTGGTGGCGATCCGCGAGTGGTGGAACCTCGAGGGTCCCGTGGGCGGAGCCATCCACGCCGTCGTGGCGGGCACCTTCGGACGCGTCGGCCTGGCCCTGCCCATCGTGCTCTTCCTGTTTGCGATCCGCCTGCTGCGCTCCCCAGCGAGCACGGCAGCCAACAACCGGATGGCCGTCGGCACGATCGCGCTCACCCTCGCGGCGACCGGCCTGACGCACGTCGCTCTCGGTTCGCCGGACTACGGCGAGGGGCAGGCTGCCCTGCAGGACGCCGGCGGTGTCGTCGGCTTCATCGTCGCCAGCCCGATCACCGCCGCGCTGACGCACTACGGCACCATCGCGCTGCTCAGCCTCCTGGCCTTCTTTGGTGTCCTGGTCCTCACCGCGACGCCGGTGCACCGCATCCCGCAGCGGCTGAAGGCGTTTGAGGCGGCGCTGTTCGAGACCCACCACGAGGCTGATGAGGCCCCGGCCCCCGACCGTCCGGCACGCCGCAGGCGCGGCGAGGTGCCCGGAGACCGCGACGGGGACGAGGCCTTCGAGCAGGCTGCCGAGGTGCAACCGGGCTCGGCCAAGTCCCTGCGCGCCCGTGCCTATGCCCGCAAGCAGCGCGATGCGGCAGCGGCGGAGGCGGGCGAGACGACCACGGAGGTCGGCGACACCCCGCGCGCTCGCGCCAAGGGAGGCGCCCAGTCCGACACCCCAGCACCCCAGGGGGCAGCAGCGCAGCCCGGCAGCGGCGATGCCGACACCACCGCGCCGATCCTGCGCCCGGGGCAGAAGCGACCCGGCCCCAGGGAACAGCTGGAGGCCCCGCCGACGACCCCGCTGCCGCAGCGCGTGGAGCAGCTCATGCTCGCCGGCGACGTGACCTACACCCTCCCGGACAACTCCCTGCTCGTCGAGGGCGCGCCGCACAAGTCCCGCTCGGCCGCCAACGACAAGGTGGTCGACGCCCTCACCGGGGTGCTCGACGACTTCGGCGTCGACGCCCAGGTGACCGGCTTCATGCGCGGCCCGACGGTCACCCGCTACGAGGTCGAGCTCGGCCCGGGTGTGAAGGTCGAGCGCATCACCGCGCTGTCCAAGAACATCGCCTATGCCGTCGCCTCCGCCGACGTGCGCATCCTCTCTCCGATCCCCGGCAAGTCCGCCGTTGGTGTCGAGATCCCCAACACCGACCGCGAGAACGTCAGCCTCGGTGACGTGCTGCGCTCCAACGCAGCCCGCAACAACACCCACCCGATGGTGATGGGCGTCGGCAAGGACGTCGAGGGCGGCTATGTCATCGCCAACCTCGCCAAGATGCCGCACCTGCTGGTCGCCGGCGCCACCGGCTCCGGCAAGTCCAGCTTCATCAACTCGATGATCACCTCGGTCCTGATGCGCTCCACCCCCGACGAGGTCCGCATGGTCCTGGTCGACCCCAAGCGGGTCGAACTCACGGCCTACGAGGGCATCCCGCACCTGATCACCCCGATCATCACCAACCCCAAGAAGGCCGCCGAGGCGCTGGCCTGGGTGGTCAAGGAGATGGACACCCGTTACGACGACCTGTCGGCCTTCGGGTTCAAGCACCTCGACGACTTCAACAAGGCCATCCGGGCCGGCAAGATCACCCCGCCCCCCGGCTCGCAGCGGGTGCTGCAGCCCTACCCCTACCTGCTGGTCGTGGTCGACGAGCTGGCCGACCTGATGATGGTCGCTCCGCGGGACGTGGAGGAGTCGGTCGTCCGCATCACCCAGCTCGCCCGAGCGGCAGGCATCCACCTGGTCCTGGCCACGCAGCGTCCGTCCGTGGACGTCGTCACCGGACTGATCAAGGCCAACGTGCCCTCCCGCATGGCGTTCGCGACCTCCTCGGTCACCGACAGCCGGGTGGTCCTGGACATGCCGGGAGCGGAGAAGCTGATCGGCCAGGGTGACGCGCTGTTCCTGCCGATGGGTGCCTCCAAGGCGATGCGCGTCCAGGGAGCCTGGGTTGCGGAGTCCGAGATCGAGGGTGTCGTCAAGCACGTTACCGGCCAGCTCAAGCCGATCTATCGCGAGGACGTCACGGTCGCGCCCGTCAAGAAGCAGGTGGACGAGGACATCGGCGACGACCTCGACCTGCTGCTGCAGGCTGCCGAGCAGGTCATCACGACCCAGTTCGGGTCAACCTCGATGCTGCAGCGCAAGCTGCGGGTCGGCTTTGCCAAGGCTGGTCGGCTGATGGACCTGATGGAGTCGCGCGGCATCGTCGGGCCGTCCGAGGGCAGCAAGGCCCGCGACGTGCTCGTCAAGCCCGACGACCTGGAGGTCACGCTCGCGCTGCTGCAGGGCAAGGAGCCGCCGGCCGAGGAGCCTGCGGCACAGGGCGGTCCGGACTATCTGGACGACGATGACGTGGCCGACGCCGGTGACCACCACGATGGCGGCGGTGGGCAGCGCACGTATGCCGATCCGCTCGCCGGGTCGGACGAGCAGTATGACGCGGCCGAGGAAGACTCCGAGGATGCCTGGGCGCTGACCGGGCGCGAGTAGAGTCACCAGCCGTGTTCACCTATGCAGGAGCCGCGGGCGCGACCTGGTGGCAACGTTGGTTCACGGCCCTGCGGGACCATCCCTCCGGGGTGCTGCTGGTCGTCCAGCTGCTCGGGGTGCTGATCTTCCCGTTCACCGACCAGGATGGTCTCGGACGGACCTTGCTGTCGGCCTTCGGGCTGGTGGTGCTCGGCATCGCGGTCCTCGCGGTCAACAAGACCCCCTCGACGCGGATGGTCGCCTGGACCCTCGGCGCCCCCGTGCTGGTGCTGACCGTCCTGGAGGCGGTCTTCCCCACCCATGACACGGTCATGCTGATCAGCTACATCTTCCATGCGATCTTCTACTTCTACACGGCCGTCTCGCTGCTGCGCTACATGTTCTCCGACGCGTGGGTCAGCCGCGACGAGCTGTTCGCGACCGGCGCGTGCTTCACGGTGCTGGCGTGGGCCTTCGCCTACACCCACGGCGTGGTGCAGATGATCTGGCCCGGCTCCTACGTCCACGCCGGGCACGGCGGCCCGCTGAACTGGATGGACCTGCTCTTCCTGTCATTCACGACGCTGACCAACACCGGCCTGTCCGACGTCACGCCAGCCGCCGACGCAGGGCACGCTCGCTCGATCCTGATGCTGCAGATGCTGGCTGGCCTCAACTACATCGCGCTGGTGGTGGCCCGGCTGCTCGGCCTGACCCTGCTCAAGGCCCGGCGCTGAGCGCGTCCCCGGCCTCGCCGAGCCGACCCGTGACGCGCCTGGCCCCAGGGCTCCTGCTGGCAGGGGGCCTTGGTCTGCTCGCCCACCTGCTCGGCGCCCAGGTGCCGGTCGTGGGCGGCCCGGTCTTCGGCATACTCCTGGGTCTGCTGGCGGGAGCGTTGCTGGGCTCGCGACCTGCGCTCACGCCCGGGACGGCCTTCGCGGCCAAGAAGGTGCTCCAGGCTGCCGTCGTGCTGCTGGGGCTGCGCCTCTCCCTCGGTGAGGTTGCCCGGATCGGCTTCGAGACGTTGCCGGTGATGCTCGGCACCCTCGCCCTGGCACTGGTCGCCGGTCCGGTGATCGGTCGGTGGCTGAGGGTTCCGGGCCAGATCCGCACGCTGGTGACCGTGGGCACCGGCATCTGCGGAGCCTCCGCGATCGCGACGATCAGTGCCGTGACCGGGGCCGGTGGTGTGGCGGTGGCCGTGTCCATCGCCGTGATCTTCACCTACAACGCCCTGGCCGTGGTGCTCTTCCCGGTGCTCGGCCACTGGCTGGGCCTGTCCCAGGAGGGCTTTGGGTTATGGGCCGGCACGGCGATCAACGACACGTCCTCCGTCGTGGCCGCAGCCACGATCTACGGGGCTGTCGCGGCCTCGGCGGCGGTGGTGGTCAAGCTGACCCGGACCCTGATGATCATCCCGATCGCGGTGGGGCACTCGCTGGCCCGGGCCCGACGGGAGGGGGCCGGGGAGGCGGGGATGCCGTGGCGGGCGCTCATCCCCCCGTTCCTCGTCCTGTTTCTGGTCGCCACCGCGATCAACTCCGCCGGGCTCGTGCCTCAGGGCTGGAGCGAGCCGGTGGGGGAGGTGGCCGCCTACCTGACCACGGTGGCGCTGACGGCGATCGGCCTGGGCACCCCGGTGGCGGCGGTGCGGGAGGCAGGGTGGCGCCCGCTGGCCCTCGGCGGCATCCTCTGGGCCGTGGTCGCGATCAGCGCCCTCCTGCTGATCCGGTTGACCGGTCACTGGTGATCGGCCGCCGCTGGGCCCGCGACCAGCCGCAGCGCGTCACCGGGGGCCCCGTGCTCGCCTAAGGTGGACCCCATGAGTTCTCCCGTGATCGACCCTGCTGCCCCTGGGCGGACCGTGGCGCTGGTGACCCTCGGCTGCTCCCGCAACGAGGTCGACTCCGAGGAGCTCGCCGGGCGGTTGACCGCCGGCGGGTGGACGCTGGTGGAGGACGCTGCCGAGGCGGACGTCGCGGTCGTGAACACCTGCGGTTTCGTAGAGCAGGCCAAGAAGGACTCGATCGACGCGCTGCTGGAGGCCAGTGACCTCAAGGAGACCGGCCGGACGCAGGCCGTCGTCGCCGTCGGCTGCCTCGCCGAGCGGTATGGCGAGCAGCTGGCCGAGCAACTGCCCGAGGCCGATGCGGTGCTCGGCTTCGACTCCTACCAGGACATGTCCAGCCAGCTCCAGGCGATCCTGGACGGGCACAAGCCCGCCTCGCACACGCCGCGCGACCGCCGCACCCTGCTGCCGATCTCCCCGGCCGCCCGTCAGGACGGGGCCGGCGCGGTGGCGCTGCCAGGGCACCAGCAGATCCAGCCGGCTGACTTCGTCACCACCAACAGTCAGGGCACGGATGAGGTCGGCACGGCCTCCGGTCCACCCGTGATCCGGGCCCGCCTAGACGGACGGCCCTGGGCACCGCTGAAGATCGCCTCCGGCTGTGACCGGCGGTGTGCGTTCTGTGCCATCCCGATGTTCCGCGGCTCCTTCGTCTCCCGCCGCCCGCACGAGATCCTGCAGGAGGCCCGCTGGCTGGCCGAGCGCGGGGTGCGTGAGGTCTTCCTGGTCAGCGAGAACACCACGTCCTACGGCAAGGACCTGGGCGACCTGCGTCTGCTGGAGCAGATGCTGCCGGAGCTCGCGGCGATCGAGGGGATCGACCGGGTGCGGGTCTCCTATCTCCAGCCCGCGGAGATCCGGCCCGAGCTGCTCGATGTGATGGCGCAGACCACCGGTGTGACGCCATACTTCGACATCTCCTTCCAGCACGCCTCCGGCCCGTTGCTGCGCAGGATGCGGCGCTTCGGCGACCGGCAGTCCTTCCTGTCCCTGCTGCGGATGGTGCGTGAGCGGGTCCCGCAGGCGGGCATCCGCTCCAACGTGATCGTCGGCTTCCCCGGGGAGACCGAGGAGGACGTGGCCGAGCTGACCGCCTTCCTGGAGGAGGCTGAGCTCGATGTCGTCGGAGTCTTCGGCTACAGCGACGAGGACGGCACCGAGGCCGAGACCTATGCCGACAAGCTGCCCCAGGAGGTCATCGACGCGCGGCTGGCCCTGGTCACCGAGCTGGTCGAGCACCTGACGGCCCAGCGTGCCGCAGACCGGGTGGGGGAGACCATCAGCGTCCTCGTCGAGGAGATCGAGGACGAGGACGGGGAGCTGGTCGTTGTCGGCCGCGCCGAGCAGCAGGGACCGGACGTGGACGGCTCGACCGTCCTGACGGACTGGCCGACCGGCCGCGTTCCTCGTGTCGGTCAGATCGTCGCGGCCCAGGTCGTGGACACTGAGGGTGTGGATCTGATCGCCCGGGTGCTCGAGACGCACGACGCGGCTGTGTCCGCTCCTGCGGCCGAGCAGGACCGCCTCGAGGTAGGCGTGGGGCAGGTCCGGACGTCGTGACCACCCCCCCGGATCCGGCTGCGGTGCCTGTGGCGCCCAGGGCCAGCGCGTGGAACCTGCCCAACGCGCTCACCGTGCTGCGGATCTGCATGGTCCCGCTGTTCCTGTGGCTCCTGCTGTCGGAGTCGGGGGAGTCCGAGGGGCACCGGTGGTGGGCGGCGGTGGTGTTCCTGGTCGCCAGCCTCACCGACTGGCTCGACGGGGACCTGGCACGCCGACGCGGGCTGGTCACCAACTTCGGCAAGATCGCCGACCCGATCGCCGACAAGGCCCTCATGGGGTCGGCCCTGATCGGTCTGTCGCTCCTGAGCGAGCTGCCCTGGTGGATCACCGTGGTGATCCTGGTGCGCGAGCTGGGCATCACGGCCCTGCGCTTCTGGGTCATCCGCAGCGCTGTCATCGCGGCGAGCAAGGGCGGCAAGCTCAAGACCCTGCTGCAGGCCATCGGCCTGCTCCTCCTCATCACACCGCTCACCGGGGCCCTCAGCACGCTGGGGCTGTGGATCATGTATGCCGCCGTGGTCGTGACCGTCGTGACCGGCGTCGACTATGTCGTGCAGGCGCTCCGGTTGCGCAGGAACGCCGCAGGGCGCTGAGATGGTGCTGTGACAGCCACCGAGTCCACTCCCTCCGGTCAGCGACGACCTGACCCCACCGAGCTGGACGCCCCCGACCCCGGCCGGGTGGATCCCGTGGCCGGGCGGGTGATCGCCGACCTCGGCAGGAGCGGCCACACGATCGCCACCGCCGAGTCGCTCACCGGGGGGCGGGTCTGCGCGCTGCTGACCACGGTGCCCGGTTCGAGCTCCGTCGTCCTCGGCGGCGTCGTCAGTTACTCCTGCGAGCTCAAGGTCAGCGTCCTGGGAGTCTCCGCGGCGGTCCTGGCCGAGCAGGGTGCCGTGTCCGCGGACACGGCACTGCAGATGGCTCAGGGGGTTTGCCGGGTCACTGGTGCCAGCGTCGGTGTCGCCACCACCGGGGTGGCCGGCCCCGACCCCAGTGAGGGCAAACCGGTCGGCACCGTCTTCGTCGCGGTGGCGGTCGGGGAATCGTGGGGCAGGGTGCGAGCGTTAACCCTGCACGGCTCGCGGGAGCAGATTCGGGCGCAGAGCGTCGACAGCGCCCTGGATCTGGTGCTTGAGGCGCTGGCGGAGTCCGGCGACACGGGCTAGCGGGACAATCCGGGAGGGCTCCTGTCGGCCCGACGTTGTACGGTTGAGACATCCAAGGACGGGATGAGGGAGGTTCGGCAATGATTCTCTTGCGACGCGAGTTGGGCGACGTGCTCCGTGAGGAGCGTCAGCACCAGGGCCGGACCCTGCGCGAGGTGTCGGCCTCTGCCTCCGTCTCGTTGGGTTATCTCAGCGAGGTCGAGCGCGGCGAGAAGGAAGCCTCCAGCGAGCTCCTGGCCTCAATCTGCAAGGCTCTCGACCTGCCGCTGTCCCGGATGCTGACCGACGTGGCCGACAAGATGAGCCTGGCCGAGGCCGCGGACCAGCAACTGACCAGCGTGCTCACCGACGGTCTGGCCAAGCCGATCCACCACGACGCAGTCATGTCCAAGCGTCGGCTGATCAGTTCCGCCGCCTGAGCTTCACCCTCTCCACCGAATTATGCGACTGCACCACATGCAGGTCTCCATGCCCCCGGGCGGGGAGGAGCAGGCCCGGGCGTTCTACGCGCGCGCCCTGGGGATGGTCGAGGTGGAGAAGCCACCTGAGCTCGCTCGTCGGGGTGGCTGCTGGTTCCGGTCCTATCGCGGTGACCAGGTCACCGCCGAGATCCACGTGAGCGTCGAGGAGCCGTTCGTGCCGGCCCGCAAGGCCCACCCAGCGCTTGAGCTGGACAGCATCTCCGAGTTGGAGAGCCTGGGGCAGCGGGTCGCCGCGGCCGGCTTTGACGTCTCCTGGGACGAGCGGCATACCTTCGACGGCTATGAGCGGTTCCACTGTCGAGACGGGTTCGGCAACCGCGTGGAGATCCTCACCGCTGCGAACTGAGCGGCGGAGTCGGCGGTGAAGTCCGCGGCAGCGTCAGCGGGGGGAAGTCAGCGGCGGGGCGGACAACCTGGCTACTGCTGACAGGTGGGGCAAAAACTGACTACTCTCTCCTGGGGCTGCCGGCCGATTGGCCGCTCTTCGATTGGGGTGCCGCAGCGCCGGCACGACCGACCCCGCCGACCAAAGACCCGATAGGTGCCCGGCAACCACCCGTCCGCCGGGCGCTGCCGCAGAGGATCAGCAGGGGGAGCGTGCCCCACGCGACAGGAACGCACCATCCACAGGCGGGCGGTGTCGACCACCCGGCCAAGCACCTCCGGGTCCAGCTCGCCGACCGGGGTCCATGGGCTGACCTGGTGCTCGTGCAGGGGCTCGCTGGCATAGATCGTCCCGATCCCTGCCAGGTTGCGCTGGTCCAGGAGCGCCTCAGCGACCGCACGGGTCGGCTCCGCGCGCAGGTTGCTCAGCGCTAACTCCCGGTCGAAGGCGCGGTCGAGCACGTCAGGGCCGAGGTGACCCACCAGCCGTCCCTCGTGCCGGGTCTCGATCAGGTCCAGCATGCCCAGACTGTCACCGACGGCGAGATGCGCCGCGGTCCAGAGGACCGCGCGCACCGTGTGCCGACGGGTGGCCGGGTGTTGCGGGGTGGCCCTGTGCTGTGGGGAGTCCGGGGAACCGGCGGCGGTGGCAGCGGCCAGCACGCGCCACGACCCGTCCATCCGCAGGTGGCTGTGCAGTGTCACACCGCCCTCGAGTCGGTGCAGCAGGTGCTTGCCGCGTGGGATGACCTCGATGGTCGTGCGGCCGGACAGGTCTCGCGTGGCGAGAGCCGGCACGCGCAGGTCAGATCCCAGCAGCACCGCACCAGCGAGGGCGGCGTGCAGGCGGCGGGCTGTGCGCCAGACCGCATCGCCCTCAGGCATGGCACCTGCTCCGCGGGGTGCGCCGGCTCATCGGCGCAGCCGCAGTCCCTGCGGGGCCGTGTGGAAACCAGCCTGCTGCAGCGCGCTCCCGAGCGGGTGCGTCGAGCTGAGGGCACTGACCCCGTCGATCTTGCCCACCGTCAGGGCAGCCAGGTGGCCACTGCGGACCCGGGCGGCGAGGGCGGCAGCCACGGCCGTGACGACCTCGCCGTCATCGGTGTAGGTCAGGGCCGTCCGGCCACCCCGCTCGAGATAGAGCACCAGCTCACCGTCCACCGTCACTACCAGGGCGCCGGCCTTGCGGCCCGGGCGGTGACCGGTGGTGGCCTCCGGGCCGGGAGCCTCTGGCGCCACGCGGTCGGGCCAGGGCACGGCGGCGCCGAACGGGCTGGCCGGGTCGGTCGCGGCCAGCACCAGCGCCGCCCCATCGCCCGTGCCCAGTGCCCGCAACCGGTCGACAGCACCGGTGGAGCCAAACTGCGAGGCCCCCAGGTGCTCGACGAAATAGCCACGGCGGACCCGCCCCGCCTCCTCTGCGGTCGCCAGCACCCGATAGACACCGGCGAAACCGCCGGGCACGGACTCGGCGACCACGCTGCCCCGGGTCAACACGCCATAACGGTCCAGCAATTGCTCGGCGGTCGCCACCGCCCGGGCGGTCGCGTCGGTCTCGACGACCGGCAGCGCGGACCAGCGGCCCACTCCCGTGGGCGGGCCAGACCGCGTCGGAGCCGTAGGACGGCTGGCGCGGGGAGTCAGCGCAGTGCCCCGGGACCAGCGGGTGGAACGCGTTCCGGACTGACGACTGCGGTGCGCGCCGCGACCACCCGAGACCAGTGCGCGGACCGGGGCCAGGGTGTCCCCGGTGACCCGACCCGCCCAGACCTCGGCCCACAACTCCGCGAGCAGGGCGGCATCGTCGGTGCGTCGCAGGGTGTCCGCCAGGGCGCGGAAGAAGAACGCACCTCCCTGCTCCAGCAGCTCCAGGAGCTCGTGGGGTGGGGTCTCCCCGGGGCCGCCATCCGGTGCCGGATCTCCCTCCGGCGGGGCCATCGTGAGGTGAGCCGTGTCGGCCAGGTGCAGCGAGATCCACCCGTCGTCGCCGGGGAGGGGTCCGTGTCCCTGCCAGAGCACCTCGCCGGAGGTCATCAGTTCGTCCAGCATTGCCGGGGAGTAGTCAGCCACCCGGGCCGGCAGCACCAACGACTCCAGACCGCTGGCCGGCAGTCGCGCTCCCGCCAGCTGCTCGACCGCACGGTGCACCCCGTGGCTGCCGCGCAGCGCACCGACCGACTGCCAGACCGGCAGGAACCTGGCGAAAACCTCCTGCGTGACCGGCTCGACCTCCTGACGCAGCGCAGCCAACGACCTGCGCCGCAGCAGGCGCAGCACGTCGGCGTCGCACAGGTCGGGCGCAGTCTCCCGCGGGTCCGGCGACCCGGTCAGCGGAGCCAGAGCGCCCTGCACCAGGCGTCCGTCGACGACCAGCCGCCGGACGACGTCGGAGAGCACGGCCTGACCGAGCCCCAGTCGCTCGGCCAGGGCCGCGAGACGGTAGGGCGTGTGCGTGCGCGACCAACGCACCACCAGGTCGGCGAGAGGATCCGGGACGGGCTCGAGGAAGGTTGCTGGAAGACCCGGCGGCACAGCCACACCCAGGGCGTCGCGCAGCCGGGCGGCGTCCTGGGCGTCGGCCCAACGGTCCTCGCCCGCGATGCGGACCGCGATGACCTGACGCAGCCCCGCCAGTGCGTCCAGCCACGAGAGCACGGTGTCCCGCAGGTCCGGTGTCGTGCGTTCCTGGATCTCCTCGAGCGACTGGGGCCCGAGGGTGCGCAGCAGGTCGAGCACGTCCTCGCCGTCGCGGGCGTGCCGCTCAGGGACCAGCCGTTGCAACTCTGCCTCGGTGCGCGCCACGACCTCCGGGTCCAGCAGGTCGCGCAGCGCAGCGCCCTCCCCGCGGCCGAGCAGCTCTGCCAGCAGCGTCGGATCCAGCGACAGCGCCGCCGCGCGCCGCTCGGCCAGTGGGGAGTCGCCCTCATAGAGGAACTGCGCGACATAGCCCATCAGCAGCGAGCGGGCAAAGGGTGAGGCGGTGCGCGTCTCGACGGTCACCAGGCGCACCCGACGAGCCGCGACGTCACGCATCAGCTGAGCCAGGGCCTCCACGTCATAGACGTCCTGGACGCACTCGCGGACCGCCTCCAGCACGATCGGAAAGCTCGGGAACTGGGCGGCGACCTGGAGCAGCTGCGCCGAGCGTTGCCGCTGCTGCCACAGGGGCTGACGCCGGTCCGGGCGACGGCGAGGCAGCAGCAGGGCCCGCGCCGCGCACTCGCGGAACCTGGCGGCGAACAGCGCCGAGCCACCGATCTCGGTTGTGACCAGGTCGTGCACCTCGTCGGCGTCCATGACGAGCACCTCGGCCAGGTCCCGGTCGAGCTGCTCGACGTCCGCCAGCTCGGGCAGCCGCAGCACGATCCCGTCGTCCGCGGCCATGGCCTGCACGTCGGCGCCATAACGCTCCCGCATCCGTGCCCCGATGCACAGCGCCCAGGGAGCATGCAGCGGCGTGCCGAACGGACTGTGGATCACGACCCGCCAGTCGCCGATCTCGTCACGGAAGCGCTCGACGACCACGGTCCGGTCATCGGGGACCTGACCGGTCGCCTCGGCCTGCCCGGTGACGTAGTCGAGCAGGTTGGTCACGGCATACTCGTCGAGCCCGAGCTCGGCCAGTCGCGGCCGGGCGCGGTCGGGGGAGGCGGCCACCTCGCGGACGAACGCGCCGACTGCGGCCCCGAGCTCGGCGGGGCGACCGAGGGCGTCGCCCTTCCAGAACGGCAGCTTGCCCAGCTGGCCGGGCGCGGGAGTGACCAGGACCCGGTCGTGGGTGATGTCCTCGATCCGCCACGACGTGGTGCCCAGGGTGAAGACGTCGCCGACCCGGGACTCGTAGACCATCTCCTCGTCCAGCTCGCCCACCCGCCGGCCGGGGCCGTCGCCCGTGGCGAGCATCACGGCATACAACCCCCGGTCGGGGATGGTGCCGCCGCTCATCACGGCCAGGTGCTGGGCGCCGCGTCGCGGGCTGAGCGTGTTGCCGATCCGGTCCCAGACGATCCGGGGCCGCAGATCGGCGAAGTCCTCGCTGGGATAGCGCCCTGCCAGCATGTCGAGGGTCGCCTCGAACAGGCCCCGCGGCAGCGCGGCGAACGGAGCGCTGCGCCGGACCAGGTCGAACAGTGCGTCGACCTCCCAGTCGTCCATGGCGACCATGGCCACCACCTGCTGAGCGAGCACATCCAACGGGTTGGCCGGCACCCGCTGGGCCTCGATCAGCCCCTGGCGCATCCGGTCCACGACCACCGCCGTCTGCAGCAGGTCGCCGCGGTGCTTGGGGAAGAGAACCCCGTGTGAGACGGCCCCGACCTGGTGGCCCGCGCGTCCCACCCGCTGCAGCCCGCTGGCCACGCTCGGGGGGCTCTCCACCTGCACGACCAGGTCGACCGCTCCCATGTCGATGCCCAGCTCGAGCGAGCTGGTCGCCACCACCGCCGGGAGACGGCCCGTTTTGAGAGAGTCCTCGATGTCGGCGCGCTGCTCGCGACTGACCGATCCGTGGTGGGCCCGGGCCAGGACCGGTGGTGCGCCTGAACTGGCCCCGGCCTGCGCCATGACCTGGGCCGGCGGGCGGCGTGATGTGTCGCCTTCCCGCTGCGGTATGCCGTCAGACGCCTGCTCCTGCTCCTCCCAGATCTCGTTGAGCCGGCTGGTGAGACGCTCGGCGAGGCGGCGGGAGTTGGCGAACACCAGGGTCGAGGTCTGCTGGGCGACCAGGTCGACGATCCGCGCCTCGATGTGCGGCCACACGGAGGCACGTTCGGTCGGGTCCTGCGCAGGCATCGACCAGTCGAGGTCCTCCAGGTCCGGGAGATCGTCGAAGTGGTCGGGCCCCTCGCCCTGACCTGCGTCGTCCGGTGGTGGATCGTGGGGTGAGAAGTCGTCGTCTGGTGGGTCGTGCGGTGAGAAGTCGTCGTCCGGTGGTGCGTCCTGGGGCGGAGGCTCCTCGCCCGTCGGGGGTGCGGCGGCTGCTGCCCCGGGATCGGTCATATCGGGCACCGGGACAACGACCCGCAGGTCCCAACGCTTGGTCGACGTGGGGGAGACGGTGGTCACCGGGCGACCGCCGGTGAGGAAGCGGGCGACCTCCTCGCTGGGACGCACGGTTGCTGACAGCCCGATGCGCTGCGCCGGCTCGGGCAGCAGCGCGTCGAGCCGGTCCAGGCTGAGCGCCAGATGCGCTCCGCGCTTGGTGCCGAAGACCGCGTGCACCTCGTCGATAATCACCGTCTCGACCCCCGCGAGGGCCTCCCGGGCTGCCGAGGTGAGCAACAGGAAGAGGGACTCGGGTGTGGTGATCAGCACGTCCGCACCGGAGCGGGCAAACCTGCGACGGTCGGCTGCGGGCGTGTCACCCGAGCGCACCGCCACGCTCACCTGTGGTGCGGGCTGCCCGAGCCGGGTGGCGGCGTGGCCGATCCCGACGAGCGGGGACTGCAGGTTGCGCTCGACGTCGACGGCCAGCGCCTTCAGCGGAGAGACATAGAGCACCCGACAGCGCGGCACGTCGGCCGGGCGCGGGTGAGTCGCGATCCGGTCCAGGGCCCACAGGAAGGCCGAAAGAGTCTTGCCCGACCCGGTCGGGGCAACGACCAGCGTGTGCTCACCACGGCGAATGGCCTCCCAGGCGCCCTGCTGGGCCTGGGTCGGCTCGGCGAAGGACGCGCGGAACCAGGCCCGGGTGGCGGGCGAGAAGTGGTCCAGCACGGACGGCGACGGCTCAGGCATCGCTGGTCACTCTGCCACGCGCCACCGACAGCGGGCGGACGGCTGGGGAGCCCCCGCCGGGGTCGGCCGGGGGACCGACGCCTCGGTCAGTTGTGGTTGTCGTTGCGCTGAGGAACCAGGCGTGGGCGGGTCGCCGTGACGATCTCGTTGCCGTAGGCCCCCGTCACCGGCGGGGGAACGGGGCGCTCCATGTCACGCACCACGTGGTGCATGGTCAGATGAGGCGGCTGCCAAATCTTTGCCTTGATCAGCAACTTCTGCCACCACGCAAAGTCCTGCTCTGGTCGCACCGTGTCCTCCATCTCGCGAGCGGCCTTGGGTCAGCCACCAGTCAGTGACCATCGTCTCACGGCATCCTCTCACCCGCTGAGGGGCGGGCTCACTGGTGTTGGTGTCGGCGCCACGACATATCGTGCGTCTATGAGGTCACCGAGGAGCAGTGCCAGCTGATGCGAGTGAGCGAGTTCTGGCGTGCCGTGGAGGACGAGTTCGGCGGTCCCTACGGGCGCTTCCAGGCGACCAGTCAGGTGCTCAGCGCCCTCGGCGAGCGCACCCCGGCCGAGGCGATCGAGGCCGGGTTCACCGTGAAGCAGGTGTGGATCGAGTTCTGTCGGCACATGGACGTGCCCGAGGAGCGGTGGCTGCCACAGGACGTCAGGCCCCGACGTCGGTCCTGACCTGGTGATCTCGGTCAGTGACCCAGCAGGCCGCGCTCGAGCACGGCCTCGGCGAGCTGCACCGTGTTGAGGGCCGCGCCCTTGCGGAGGTTGTCGTTGCTCACGAAGAACACCAGACCGCGGCCCTGCGGCACCGACTGATCGGTGCGGATCCGTCCGACGAAGGAGGGGTCGGCTCCCGCGGCCTCCAGCGGAGTGGGCACGTCACTGAGGGCGACGCCCGGTGCCCCGGCGAGCACCTCGCGAGCCTCGTCCGGCGAGATCGCCCGGCCGAACTCGGCATGGATAGACAGGGAGTGACCGGAAAACACCGGCACCCGCACGCAGGTGCCCGCGACGGGCAGGTCGGGGATGCCCAGGATCTTGCGCGACTCATTGCGCAACTTCTGCTCCTCATTGGTCTCACCGGACCCGTCATCCACCAGGTCGCCCGCGATCGGCACGACATTGAAGGCGATCGGTGCGACATACGTCGAGGGTGCTGGCAGCGTGATCGCGCGACCGTCGGTGGCCAGGGCCTCGAGCTCCTGGCTCGCGCCCGCGCGCACCTGGCCGGCCAGCTCGGCCACGCCGGCCACGCCACTGCCGGAGACGGCCTGGTAGGTGGTGGCGATCAGCCGCTGCAGCCCGGCCACATCATGCAGCGCCTTCAGCACCGGCATGGCCGCCATCGTCGTGCAGTTGGGGTTTGCCACGATGCGCGGAGCGCCCGGTGCCACAGCGGAGTCCAGCGCCTCGGGGTTGACCTCGCTGACGACCAGCGGGACCGCGTCGTCCATCCGCCACGCGGAGGAGTTGTCGATGACCAGGGCCCCTGCCTCGGCGAAGCGCGGAGCGTGCTGCTTCGAGGCGCTGCCTCCGGCGGAGAACAGGGCGATGTCGATGCCAGACAGGTCGGCGGTGGCGACGTCCTCGACGACGATCTGCCGGGTGTCGGCAGGGGCCCCGGCCCACCAACCGTCCCAGGGCAGCTCACTGCCGGCGGAGCGCGCCGAGGCGAAATAGCGCACGCTGGCGACCGGGAAGCCCCGCTCGGCGAGCAGGCGACGCAGCACCGCACCCACCTGACCGGTCGCCCCGACCAGGGCGAGGTTCACGCCTGACTGAGCGTTCGACATACTGCTCACCGTCCTGTTCCGCCGTAGACCACGGCTGTTGAGTCGGCGTCGAGACGGAAGGCGCTGTGCACGGCGCGCACCGCCTCCTCCACGACGTCCTGATCGGTGATCACCGAGATGCGGATCTCGGAGGTGGAGATCATCTCGATGTTGATGCCCGCCTCCGCCAGCGCGACAAACATCCGTTGTGCCACAGCGGGGTTGGAGCGCAATCCGGCGCCGATCAGGGACAGCTTGCCGACATGGCTGGTGTAGAGCACGTCCTCGACGCCGAGCTCCTGCTGCAGGTCACGCACGGCTGCCACGGCTACCGCCCCGTCGACCTCGGGCAGGGTGAAGGAGATGTCGGACAGGCCCTGCGGGGAGGTGGAGACGTTCTGCACGATCATGTCGATGCTCACGCCAGCGGTCGAGACCGCACCGATCACCTTCGCGGCCGCCCCCGGACGGTCGGGAACCCCGACGACGGTGATCTTGGCCAGGGAGGTGTCGTGGGCGATGCCGGAGATCAGGGGGTCTTCCATGGTGTCCTCGGTCGTGATGGTGTTGGTCGTGATGGTGTCGGGGGTATGACGGGCGGTCCCGTCCTTGTGCAGACCGCCGGTGAGCGGACGGTCGACCAGGATCCAGGTGCCCTCCTGGTCGGAGAAGCTCGAGCGCACGTGTAGCGGGACGCTGAAGCGGCGGGCGTACTCCACCGCCCGCAGGTGCAGGATTTTGGCGCCGTGCGCGGCCATCTCGAGGGTTTCCTCGATGGTGATCCGGGTGACCCGGCTGGCCGTGGGCACGATGCGCGGGTCCGCGGTGTAGAGGCCGTCGACGTCGGTGTAGATCTCACACACGTCCGCGTTGAGCGCTGCGGCGAGGGCGACCGCGGTGGTGTCCGATCCGCCCCGCCCGAGGGTGGTGATGTCGTCGTCATCGGAGACGCCCTGGAAGCCGGCCACGATGGCGACCTCTCCCCGGGCCAGGGACTCGGCGACCCGGGACGGGGTGACGTCGAGCAGCCGCGCGCGACCGTGAGAGCTGTCCGTGCGCATGCCGGCCTGCTGGCCGGTGAAGGAGCGGGCCGCGGTGCCGAGGTCCTGGATCGCCATCGCCAGCAGGGCCATCGAGATCCGCTCACCGGCAGTGAGCAGCATGTCGAGCTCACGCTCGGGTGGTCCGTTGGGGCTGACCTGGGTGGCCAGGTCGAGCAGGTCGTCGGTCGTGTCGCCCATCGCGGACACGACGACAGCGACGTCGTCGCCGGACTGGTGGGCGGCGACGACACGCTGGGCGACGCGACGGATCGCGTCGACGTCGGAGACCGAGGAGCCTCCGAACTTCTGAACGAGAAGAGCCATGGGTGCTTCCGAGCGCAGGGAGTATGACGAGGGGCTGACGCCGTCGTCAGTGCTGGTCAGTCTACGACTGCTCGCCCTCGTCGAGCCGATCCGGTCGGCAGGGTCGGTGCGCACCACCCCAGCCAACCCGGGGTGCGCCGCGCGGAGGGGGGGCGACGTCGTAGGTTAGGGGCGTGGCTAACGAAGAGCGCATCGCGATGTTCCTGGACTACGAAAACCTCGCGCTCGGCGCGCGGGACCACCTGGGTGGGGAGTTCGAGCTCAAGCCGATCACCGACGCCCTCGCCGAGCGGGGGCGGGTCGTGGTGCGCCGGGCGTATGCCGACTGGTCCTACTTTGACGAGGACCGCCGGATGCTCACCCGGGCCCAGGTCGAGCTCATCGAGATGACCCAACGGATGGGTGCCTCCCGCAAGAATGCCGCCGACATCAAGATGGCCGTGGACGCGATCGAGATGGCCTTCTCCAAGGACTACATCTCCACCTTCGTCATCTGCACCGGGGACAGCGACTTCACCCCGCTGGTGCTCAAGCTGCGCGAGCTCGACAAGAAGGTCATCGGTTTCGGGGTGCGGGACTCGACCTCCAAGATGTTGCCGCCGGCCTGTGATGAGTTCCTCTACTACGACAACCTCGAAGGGGTGGAGCCGCTGCCGGCCAAGGAGGTGGCGGCAGCCAGGGCACGCTCTGGTGGGAGCAGCTCAGCCGGTGACAAGAAGTCCGGCCGTGGCAAGAAGAACGACAAGACCTCGGGGTCGGACCCGGTCGCAGCGCCAGCCGCCGAGCCAGCCGCCGGAGAGGATGTCGAGGAGGTCACCGCGGAGGAGACCACGCAGCCCGACCTGGCCGTCCTGGTCGCCCAGACCCTCAGCGGACTGCAGAGCAGCCAGGGAGGCGAGATCACCGCGTCGGTGCTCAAGCGGACCCTGGTGCGCAAGGACCCGACATTCAGCGAGGCGGACTACGGCTTCCGCGCGTTCGGGGAGTTGCTGCGCCACCTGGCCGACCGCAATGTCATCGAGCTGTCCCAGGGGCCCGCCAAGGGAGACCCCGAGATCCTGCTGCCGGAGACCGGTGACAAGGACGAGGCCTTCGCGCTGCTGCGCTCGGTGGTGGAGGAGTTGTCCAAGGGGCAGGAGAGCGTGCCGCTGTCCGGACTGAAGGACCAGCTGCGTCGCAAGGAGCCCGGCTTCTCGGAGAAGAAGCTGGGCTACCGCTCCTTCCTGCAGTTCAGCCGGGCAGCTGCCACAGAGGGGGTCATCGCCCTCGACTGGAGCGATGTTGACAAGGACTACCTGCTGGAGTCGGTAGCTTCCTGAGCCTCTCGCCACGTCGTGGGCGTGTCGCCGGGAGTCGCACACACTTTCGATTACTGTGGTCCACAGGTGCCTGCGGGACACCTCTTCCGTCCACAGGTTTGGTCGTGACCGGGGGAGTGTCGGTGGGGGCATCTAGCGTCTGACAAGACACGGATGAGTACGCGACCCAGTGGGGGTCGGGCACGCCGCGGTCGGTCGCCGGTAGGCGCGCCCACCCACGAGTGCGAAGGAGCAGGATATGGCAGCACGACCCAGCAAGCCCGGTTCGCCGGTGCAGCAGATCCACGGGGACAAGAGCAAGGCGATCGAGTCGGTCCTTGCCCAGATCGAGAAGGCTCACGGCAAGGGTGCGGTGATGCGCCTGGGCGATGACATCCGTCCGCCGATCGCCGTCATCCCCACCGGCTCCATCGCACTGGACGTCGCGCTCGGGATCGGCGGGCTCCCGCGAGGTCGTGTGGTGGAGGTCTATGGACCGGAGAGCTCGGGAAAGACGACCGTGGCGCTGCACGCCGTGGCCAACGCGCAGAAGGCCGGTGGCATCGCGGCCTTCATCGACGCGGAGCACGCGCTCGACCCGGAGTATGCGAAGAATCTCGGCGTCGACACCGACGCCCTGCTGGTCAGCCAGCCGGACACCGGTGAGCAGGCCTTGGAGATCGCGGACATGCTGATCCGCTCCGGCGCGCTGGACGTCATCGTCATCGACTCGGTGGCCGCGCTGGTGCCCCGCGCCGAGATCGAGGGCGAGATGGGCGACAGTCACGTTGGACTTCAGGCCCGCCTGATGTCACAGGCGCTGCGCAAGATCACCGGTGCGCTGAGCACGACCGGCACCACCGCGATCTTCATCAACCAGCTGCGCGAAAAGATCGGTGTGATGTTCGGCTGCTTCTCCTACAGCACCCAGGTCACCCTCGCGGACGGCACGACCGAGAAGATCGGCAAGATCGTCAACCAGAAGTTGCCGGTCGAGGTGCGCACCTACGACCCCGCCACCAACAGCATCGTCAACCGCCCCGTCACCAACTGGTTCAACAACGGTCCGACCGAGCGGTTCCTGCAGTTCACTGTCGCCCGGTCCGGCGGCAATGGCCGCTCGCAGTTCGCAGCGACCGAGAACCACCTGGTGCGCACCCCGGGCGGCTGGTGTGAGGCCGGTGAGTTGATCGCCGGAGACCGGGTGATGGCATCCGAGACCGCACGGCTCAGCGACACCCAATGGCAGACCATCCTGGGTGGCCTCATGGGTGATGGGCACCTGGAGCCCAACACCCGTGGCCGCTCGGGAGTCCGCTACCGGTTGGGACACGGAGCCGAGCAGGTGGACTACCTGGACTGGAAGGTCTCGATGTTGGGCAACATCGGGCACTCGCGCACGATCCAACCGACTGGTGCCGTGCACGTTGACTTCCAGGCGCTGCCCGAGCTCGGTGAGCTGCGGGATGTCGTCTACTTCGGCGACGGCAAGAAGCACATCACGACCGACTACCTGAAGGCGCTGACCCCGTTGGCGCTGGCCGTGTGGTTCATGGACGACGGCTGCTTCACGGTCCGGAGCAAGGGGGCGCAGGTGCGGACGGCCGGCGGGAGCGGGAGCGTCGAGTTCGGTGTCGAGTCGATGAGCCCCGGGTCGCGGGATCGCCTCGTGGACTACCTGCGCGACGAGCACGGCGTGGAGTGCGGGTGGAAGGTCCGTGGCGCGGCGCAGAAGGCCGTGCTCCAGATGACCACGGCGGGGTCAGCGCGCTTCCAGGAGATCGTGGCCCCCTACGTCCACCCGTCGATGGACTACAAGCTGCCGCCCCGCCTGCGCGGTCAGTTCGCGGTGGAGCCGGAGTTCGTCGAGCCCCGGGACGTCCTGGTTCCCAACCGGGTGCTCGAGGTGAAGATCACGCCGCAGACACGGTCCATGGACCGGTTCGACATCGAGGTCGACGGCACTCACAACTACTTCGTGGACGGCGTCATGGTGCACAACAGCCCCGAGACGACCACGGGTGGCAAGGCGCTGAAGTTCTACGCCTCCGTCCGGTTGGACGTCCGGCGCATCGAGACGCTCAAGGACGGCACCGACGCGGTCGGCAACCGGACCCGCGTCAAGGTCGTCAAGAACAAGGTCTCCCCGCCGTTCAAGCAGGCCGAGTTCGACATCCTCTACGGCCAGGGCATCTCCCGCGAGGGAGGCCTCATCGACATGGGCGTGGAGCACGGCTTCGTGCGCAAGGCCGGTGCCTGGTACACCTACGAGGGCGACCAGCTCGGCCAGGGCAAGGAGAACGCCCGGCAGTTCCTCAAGGACAACCCGGACCTGGCCGACGAGATCGAGCACAAGATTAAGACCAAGCTCGGTGTGGGCCCGCGCCCCGAGGGTGAGGACGTCATCGACGCCGAGCTCGCGGCCGTGGGCGATGACCGCGCGGTGCCCGCTGGCGTCGACCCGCGGACGGGTGAGGTCTCGGTCAACTTCTGATCGATATGACGGACAGTTCACCGGGCGGGCCCGGGCCGAGCGAGCGCTTGGCCCAGGCCCGCCGGGCTCTCGAGGCCGCTGAGCACGAAGCCAGCGAGGACCGGGCCAGGGAGGACGAGGCCAGCGAGGACGAAATCCGGGTCGGCGCGCGCGACCGGGACGTTCCCGAGCAGGCGCGAGGGGACACCGAGCCGGACCCGCACGACGTGGCTCGCCAGATCGCCCTGCGCCAGCTGACGATGGCGCCACGCAGTCGCAAGCAGCTGGAGGACAAGTTGCGCCAGCGTGGCTGCGAGGACGACGTGGCACGGGTCGTCCTCGACCGGCTGACCGAGGTTGGCCTGGTCGACGACGAGGCCTATGCCCGCATGCTCGTGCGGAACCGGCAGGAGACCCGCGGGTTGGCCCCGCGTGCGCTGGCCCAGGAGCTGCGTCGTAAGGGCGTGGCTGACCAGATCATCGAGGACACCCTGGCTGACGTCGACCCCGATGAGGACGCCGATCGAGCCCGGGCACTGGTCGAGAAGCGGCTGCGCACGATGCGTGGCCTCGACCGGCAGGTCCAGACCCGACGGCTGGCCGGCTTCCTGGCCCGCAAGGGCTACGACAGCAGCCTGACCTTCCGGGTGATCCGTGAGGCTCTCGACGGGTTGCCGGAGCACCAGCGCGACTGACCCGAGGCCGCAGGTCGGCCTCGGGTCAGTGGGTGAGCGGGGAACAGGTCGCGCAGTGTGAGCCGGTGTGGGCTACATGTCCTCGACCTGCGGCATGATCTCGTTCTTGAGCTGCTTCATGTCGTCCATGGTCTTGGAGACGGGCACGTCCTGGAAGGGCGGCCACAGCATCGGCATGGTCATGCCGGCCTCCTTGTAGCTCTTGAGCCGGTCGGTGATCTGCCGAGCGCTGCCCACCAGCAGGTTGGTGCCCTTGCCCTGATCCGACTGGTCGACGTCCTCGTCGGTGATGGTGAACCAGATCATGCTCGACATCTCCAGGTCGTCGATGGAGCGTTCGGTGTCGAGTTTGTCGAGCTCCTCGGCGATGGCCGTGCGCCAGGTGGCCAGTCCCTCCGGGGAGTCCTGGATCCCGATCCAGCCGGACAGGCCATATTTTGCGACCCGCTTGGCCGACCGCGCCGGGTCCTTCAGGCCGCTGAAGAAGATCGGCGGGAACGGCTTCTGCACCGGCTTGGCCCCGAAGCCTGAGGGTTCGAAGTCGGCGAACTCGCCGTGGTACTCGAAGACCTCGTTGGTCCAGATGCCCTGCATGATCTCCAGCGTCTCGCGCACGTGAGCGTGGCGGCGCGGGAACAGGTGCGGCACGCTGGCCGCAGCGAACTCCTCAGGCATCCAGCCGGCTCCGATGCCCACGTTGAGCCGCCCGTTGCACAGGTGGTCGATGGTGGCCAGCTCGGTCGCCAGGACACCCGGTGCACGGTAGGGGGTGTCGGTGATGCTCATGCCGATCCGCAGCGTGGTGGTCTTGGCGGCGAGCCACGGCAGGAGCGGCCAGCCCTGCAGCCACTCACCGCGCGAGGACACCGGCAACTGCTTCGGGAAGCCCTCGATCATGCCAAAGGAGTGCTGCAGCTCCCCGCGGTCCGAGGCCTCGGGCACGACGATGCGGTCCAGGGTCCAGACGGAGTCAAAGTCGAGTTCCTCGGCCAGGTCGGTGAGGTCCGACAACTCCTGGACGGTCACCTTCTCGCGGAAGTTGGGCAGGTAGAGAGCGAGCTTCATTGCGGGTCTCCTAGAGGGTTGGATGATCACGGGCCGTGCGTTGAGCTGGTGTGGTCCTGAGGTGGTTCGGCCTCGGCGCGGAGCTGGTCACGCAGCTCGCGCTTGACGACCTTGCCGTAGTTGTTGGTGGGCAGCGACGTGAGGAAACGGTAGTCCTTGGGGCGCTTGTAGCGAGCGATGCGCTCCAGACAGGCCGCGTCCAGCTCAGCCGGGGTCGGAGGCTCAGCACCCGCAGCGGGCACGATGAACGCGACCAGCGACTCTCCCCACTGCGGGTCCGGCCGTCCGGTCACCGCGACCGCCTCGACGGCGGGGTGGTGCAGCAGCGCCTCCTCGACCTCCCGGGGATAGATGTTCATGCCTCCACTGATCACCAGATCCTTCGACCGGTCATGCAGCGTGAGATAGCCGTCCTCGTCAAACGCGCCGACGTCCCCAGTGTGCAGCCAGCCGCCGCGCAGGGCCTCGGCCGTCGCCTCCGGAGCCTCCCAGTAACCCGGCATCACCACGTCGCCGCGCACCAGCACCTCACCGATCTCCCCGGCCGGCAGGTCGTGATCCTGCTCGTCCACGACACGGACCTCAACATCTGTGCGGGGCGTCCCGACGCTCTGCAGCCGCTGCTCGTGGCGCGGATGGGTCACATCCGCATGGTCAGCCTTGGACAGCCCGGTGATCGTCATGGGGGTCTCGCCCTGGCCATAGATCTGGGAGAACTTGGGCCCGAAGACACCGAGGGCGTGCTGCAGGTCCGCGAGATACATCGGTCCGCCGCCGTAGATGATCGTGCGCAGGTTGGACAGGTCGGCACTCACCAGGTCCGGGTCGGTGGCCAGGCGCCGGACCATGGTGGGGGCGGCAAACAGCGACATCCCGGACCACCGGCCCAGCAGTGCCGCGATCTCCGCGCCGTCCACACCACCGGAGACCGGGAGGACGCTAGTGGCGCCGCGGGCGATGTGTGGCAGACCATAGAGCCCGGAGCCGTGGGACAGGGGCGCCGCCTGCAGGATGCTGTCCCGCGAGGAGATCGGGTCGATGTCCGCGAAGTAGCTCAGCGAGGCCATCAACAGGTTGCGGAAGGTCAGCGTGGCGCCCTTGGGCTGACCGGTCGTGCCGCTGGTGTAGAACAACCAGGCAGGGTCCTCCGGGCGGCGGTCGATCCGGGGACCATCCGGGGCAGCCAGCAGTCGGTCCCAGTCCTTGCCGGGGGCCACCACGACCGTGCGCAACGAGGGGACGGTGCCGACCAGTGACGTCACGTCCTCAGCGTGCTCGGTGTCGGTGACGACCACCGCTGTCCCACTGTGTCCGAGGACGTAGGCGATCTCCTCGGGGTGCAGCCTGGCGTTGACCGGCACGGCCACCAGCCCGGCCTGCCAGATCGCGAACTGCGCCTCGAGATATTCGGGACGGTTGCGCATCACGATCGCCACCCGGTCCCCGGTCGCCAGCCCGAGCTGGCCGCGCAGGCCACCCGCGAGCGCGGCCGAACGCCCGGCCCAGTCCCGCCAGGTCGCGTGCACCCGTTCGCCCTCCGCGATCGCCGGGTCCTCGGGGCGCTGCCGCGCGTTGCGCGCCAGCCACGCGGAAACGTTCATCGGCGTGCTCCACAGTGCTCGCAGATCGTGACCACCCGGTGCTCACCGATCGGACCGAGGAGGTGCTCGTCAAACGGGTCGCGCCGGTGCTCGGCGACGAGGGCCAGAAGGTGCGCGGGGGCGGGCATGACGGCATCGTAGTGTAATGCGGATCACAGCGGAGCAGGCCCACACCATGCTGGGGGCCGGCGACCACGGCGTCCTGGCCACGGTGCATCGGGAGCGTGGTGTCGACGCCGTCCCGGTGGTGTATGCCGCGTGGGACGGCTTCGTCGGAGTCCCGATCGACCGGGTCAAGCCCAAGGCCTCCACGCTGCTGCAGCGGGAGCGAAACCTGCGCGCCGACCCGCGAGCAACGCTGGTGATTGAGCACTGGGACCGGCTGGACTGGTCCGCCCTGTGGTGGGTGCGCGCCAACCTCCGCTTCGAGGCCGACCCACCCGCCCCCACCGAGACCGCCCTGGCTGACCGACTGGCCGCCACCTATCCGCAGTATGCCGAGCACCCGTTTGTGCGGGTGCTGGTGCTGCGCATCACCGGTGTCACCGGCTGGTCCGGGATGTCAGACCCAGGAGATCAGACCCAGGAGAAGGGCAGGTAGGACCTCAGTCCTCGAGCTCGTCGTCATTGCCCTCGTCGTCATTGACCTCGTCGTCAGTGTCGTCAGAGACGTAGTGCATCGCTGAACCCTCGGGGGATGAGTCCGGGTTGCCGGTCGAGCGCGCCACCATGTCCTTCTCGGAGTCCTCGCCCTGACCCTCGTCCGGGGCCACGAGCTTGGTGACCGGCTCGTCGGACTCGCCCAGCCAGTCCCGGTCAGCCGGGATCGAGTCCTGGTCGTCGCCCCCGACCCGCCCCTCAACGTCCATCCCGCTCTCGTTGTCCGGGGCCCCGTAGGCAGAGTCGGGGTCCGGGACCTCCTGCAGGATGCGCTGCTCGATGGTCTCGTCGGTCCGCTCCTCCTCGGCGGTCGTGCCCCACGCGATCGAGCCGTGCAGCCGGTCCGGCGTCTGGTATCCCACATCCAGTGGGTCCCGGTCGCCGATCAGGGTGTCCTCAGGCTGCAGCTGGTCCTCATCGTCGAGGCTGTAGGTGCCGTACTCACCATCGAGGTTCTCCCGATTGGGCTGGTCGCTCATCGCGGACTCCTTTCGTTGCCGGGTGGCTATCTCCGACCCTAGACCCACACGGGAGTGCTCGCCTCGCGTCCTGCCGTGGCAGGCTGGGCCGCATGGCGAGCGAGCACTTCGACAGCAGAGCGGCAGAGTGGGACACCGACCCGGCCAAGGTCCTGCGGGCCCGGCAGGTCGCCGACGCCCTCGTGGCGGCGATCCCGGTGCCGCACGGCGCCAGGCTCCTGGAGTACGGCGCAGGAACCGGCCTGGTCAGCCAGGCGCTGCGGGAGCACGTCGGTCCGATCGTGCTCGCCGACAACTCAGCCGGGATGCGCACCGTCATGCAGCGCAAGATCGACGACGGGGCCCTGCCCGACGCACAGGTCTGGGACCTGGACCTCGAGCAGGACCCGGTGCCGCAGGAACAGTTCGACCTGGTCGTCAGCTCCCTGGTGCTCCACCATGTCCAGGACCTCTCGCGGGTGCTGGCCGGCTTCGCGGCCCTGCTGCGACCGGGCGGGCACGTGTGCATCGCCGACCTGGACCGTGAGGACGGCTCGTTCCACGATCACGACTTCGGTGGCCACCACGGGTTCGACCGGTCCGAGCTGGCGGACAGCCTGCAGCGTGCGGGGTTCACCGACGTGACGATCTCCGACTGTGGCTCCATCGACAAGGAGGGCACGGCATACTCCGTCTTCCTCGCCGTCGCGCAGCGGTGAGAGCTGTCCTGGGCGCGGTGCGGTGAGCACGCCATGATGCAGTCGCCTCCGGAGCCCGAGCCGCACGACCTCGAGCCGGCCCGGCTGCGCCACCGCGAGGCGGTGGGGGCCTACGGCCGGCAGCTGACCGGTGCCACCCGCAGCGAGCGCGGCAACAGCCACCTCGCCTTCGTGATGACCTTTGTCGCCGGTGCCATCAACGCCGTGGGCTTCGTCGCGGTCGCGATCTACACCTCGCACATGACGGGCATGACCGCCACGGTCTCCGACCACGTCGCCGCGGGCGAGTGGCGGCTGATCCTCCCGCCGAGCACCGCTGTCGTCTCCTTCATCCTCGGCGCCGCGAGCACAGCCATCCTGTTCAACTGGATGCGTCGGCGGGAGACCTCTGGACGGTTCGCGATCGTGCTGGTCCTGGAGTCCCTGTTGATCCTGCTCTTCGGACTGCTGGCCAACAGCCTCGACGCCGCCGGGGCAGAGCTGCTGATCATCGCGGTGCTGGGCTATGTCATGGGACTGCAGAACGCGCTGATCACCAAGGTGTCCGGTGCCCGGATCCGGACCACGCACGTCACGGGAATGGTCACCGACATCGGCATCGAGTTGGGCAAGGCGACCTATCGCAACCGCCGCGCCGGGACCCCGCCGGTGGAGCACGACCCCGCGAAGCTGGCACTGCTGACCATCCTGGTCCTGCTGTTCTTCGTCGGCGGGGTGATCGGCGCGCTCGGCTACATCTGGATCGGCTATCCGACGGTGATCCCGTTTGCCCTCGTCCTGCTCGCCGCGGGCACCCTGCCCGTGGTCGACGACGTGCGCCGCGCCCGCCGGCTCCGGCGCTGGCGCTGACCGCGGTTACCCTTGTGGGTGCTATGGACACTGCTGTGAAGACCTATGACGTGCGCACCCACGGGTGCCAGATGAATGTGCACGACTCCGAGCGACTCTCGGGCCTGCTGGAGACCGCGGGGTATGTCGAGCTGGCCAGTCTCCCCGAGGGGGAGCGTCCGGGGACGGCTGACGTCGTGGTGTTCAACACCTGCGCGGTGCGGGAGAACGCAGCCAACAAGCTCTATGGCAACCTCGGCCAGCTGCGGCCGGCCAAGCTGGCCAACCCCGACATGCAGATCGCGGTGGGTGGCTGCCTGGCGCAGAAGGACCGCAGCACCATCGTGTCCAAGGCACCGTGGGTCGACGTGGTCTTCGGCACGCACAACATCGGCTCCCTGCCGGTGCTGCTGGAGCGGGCCCGGCACAACAAGGAGGCCGAGGTCGAGATCCTGGAGTCCCTCGAAGTCTTCCCCTCCACCCTGCCCACCCGGCGCGACTCGGCATACTCCGCCTGGGTGTCGATCTCCGTGGGCTGCAACAACACCTGCACCTTCTGCATCGTCCCGGCGCTGCGCGGCAGGGAGAAGGACCGCAGGCCCGGTGAGATCCTCGCCGAGATCGAGGCGCTGGTCGCCCAGGGGGTCGTCGAGATCACCCTGCTCGGGCAGAACGTCAACACCTACGGCGTCGAGTTCGGCGACCGTCTTGCCTTCGGCAAGCTGCTGCGCGCCTGCGGGCAGATCGAGGGACTGGAGCGGGTGCGCTTCACCAGCCCGCACCCGGCGGCGTTCACCGACGACGTCATCACCGCGATGGCGGAGACGCCCAATGTCATGCCGAGTCTGCACATGCCGCTGCAGTCCGGCTCCGACAAGGTGCTCAAGGACATGCGTCGCTCCTACCGCAGCGCGAAGTTCCTCGGCATCCTGGACAAGGTCCGTGAGCAGATCCCGGACGCGGCGATCACCACCGACCTGATCATCGGCTTCCCCGGCGAGACGGAGGAGAACTTCCAGGAGACCCTCGAGGTGGTCCGGGCCTCCCGCTTCTCCTCGGCGTTCACCTTCCAGTACTCCATCCGGCCCGGCACCCCGGCCGCCGAGTTCGAGGACCAGGTGCCCAAGGCGGTCGTGCAGGACCGTTTCGACCGGCTCATCGAGGTGCAGGAGGAGGTCTCCTGGGCCGAGAACCGTGCGATCGAGGGCCGTGAGGTCGAGGTCCTGGTGTCCCCCGGCGAGGGCCGCAAGGACGCCGAGACCCAGCGCATGTCCGGTCGGGCCCGGGACAACCGGCTGGTGCACTTCGCAGTGCCTGAGGGCGGCGTCGTCCCCCGGCCGGGCGACATGGTCAGCGTCGCGGTCACCTATGGCGCACCCCATCACCTGGTCGCCGACTCGGGTGTGCAGGGCGGACCGTATGCTGTGCGCCGCACCCGCGGCGGGGACGCCTGGCAGGCGCTGCAGGACACTCCCGGTTCGGGTCGCCCGGCGGTCAGTCTCGGGATCCCGTCCATCGGTCGACCGGCCACCCCGGAGGTCACCACCGCCCCGTGCGCGGTGTCCTGACCCACCGGTGCGCCGCGGTCCTGCTGCCCAGGACGTGGGGCCGGTCATCACCTGGCGTCCGGTCGGGCGCGCCGAGCTGCTGGAGGTCAGTGGCGCGGACCCCTATGTCACGTTCGCGGTGGGCGCGCAGGCGCACGCGGTGGTGGGCGAGCACGGCTGGGCGGTGCTGCACCCGTGGCGGCCGACGGGCCACTGGGGTGGCGGTGCCTTCGTGCACCCCGGTGCCCCCGCCGACGCAGAGTCCGCAGCGCTCAGCGCCCTGCTCGCCCGGGCCCCGGACACGGTGCTGGAGTGGTTCTCCACCGCTCCGGGACGCGCACTCCAGGCGCCCGCCGGACTGAGCCTCGGGGGATCGGGCCGCTGGGACTTCCTGACCACTGACACTGCGCCGTCGATCAGGGACGAGGCAGCTCGGACCGCGGCCGACTCATCCGAGGTGCACCTCGTCGAGCTCGATGATGCCCGGGACGCTGCTGAGATCGAGGACTTCGGCAGGGAGCACAATGCCGACTTCGAGGGTTTCCCGGGGTGGGGCTTCGCGGAGCTGTGGCTCGGCCTGCGGGACAGCGCCGGTGCCCTGCGGGGAGTTGGCGGGATGCACCTACTGGCCACCGACGTGCCCCACCTCAGCGGCATCGTCGTCGACCGCCGGCACCGTGGGCGAGGCCTGCACGGACCACTCGTTCCAGACCCGGACGCTTCAGCAGGCCTGAGGGCTCAGCGCGATGCCGGGGCCGGTGGGACGAGCGCCTCGACCAGGTCGGCCGCCACCAGGACGTCACCGACCGTGAACTCCACCGTCTCGCCGCGACGGGAGGCGAGGACCTGGGTGGCCAGCTCGGCATACTCCGGATGCTGCGCCACCACCCACGCACCGGCCTCGCTCTTGGAGGGGATGGGGCCGCCATAGCTGGCCCCCGGGTCCAGGAACATCGCCAGGCGGGGGGCGCCGAGGACGACCCAGTGCAGCGTCTCCGGGGTGTCCACCAGGTCCTCGGCGCGGCGCTCGGCCAGCGAGTGCCGCAGTCGGCGGGCGAGGTCACTCCAATAGCTGCGCAGGTTGTCATGACTGTGAGTCTGCGCCGCGTCACGGTCGGCGGCGATCTCCACGTCCCCGGGATAGTCACCGGCGACCCGGACCGCGTGCGGCAGGGTGAACCAGGTGAGCGGGTGCACCTCACCACCGGGTCGGTCCAGGATCAGCTCCCCATCGATGCTCTGCGGCAGCTCCCGGCCCGTCTCCGGTGGCTCGGCCAGCTCAGAGATGTCGAGATAGGTCGTGTCATAGCGCACTCCGGGAAAGCTCTCGGCCAGGGCGGCGTGCACGGACCGCAGGGCGGGTGCATCGTCGGCGTCCGCGGGCCCGTCCAGGAGCGTGACCGTGTCGATGTCCGAGTCCACCGTCAGGTCCCGCAGCATGGTCGACCCGGTGAGCCACACCGCGCGCACCCGGTCGGCACCCAGTGCCGCGGTGACCAGGTCGTGATGTGCCAGCGCGACCAGGTGGGCGCGGTCGAGCAGATCCTCATGGTCCATGCCAGCGAGTCTAGGCAGGCGACCGCGGCGGGCTCAGCCCGGTCCGAGCTCGGTGAACCGGCTGAAACAGCGGGAGCAGGCACACAGCTCGAGACGGTGGGAGGTCCCGGCGTTCCACGGGGAGCCGGGGCGGTAGAGCGTCTCCGGCTCCCAGTCCGGAAACGCCCAGGTCTGCACCAGCACCGGCTCGGGGTCGATGTCGCCGGCCCCACGGCAGCAGGCGCAGGCGGTGTAGCCACGGTCGCCACCGTGGTGCGAGGTCTCCCGGTGCCGACACCCCCGGCACACGTGCAGCAACACGCTCACGGCGCGGGCTCTGGCCGGATCGGCATGACCAGCGACACCAGCGCGCCGTCCGGGGAGCGCAGGGCCAGCGGGGCGATCTCGCCGTCGGCGGGCAGCACGGCATAGCCCGCGCCCACCGTGCTGGCCGCCTCCCACAAGAAGGCTCGGTCCACCAGCAGCCCCTGGCCGGTGGACTCGGTCACCCCGGTGTCGTCCAGGTGCACGTGCGGCTCGGAGCGTGTCGCCAGACCCGCGAGTAGGTCGGCGACCGGGACGGTCCTGGCCCTCACCTGGCCGGGGTCCTCGTCGTGCAGCAGCCTGCGATAGTCCGGGAAGTCCAGGTCGAGGGCGTCGCCCTCGAGGTGAGTGCCGTTGACCAGGGTGGCCGAGAAGCCGGTGGGCGAGAGGCGCAGCGTCACCGGGGAGGTCGCGGCCGTCGACGTGTCGTGCTTCGAGGTCGTCGTCGACTCCCACAGCGCCCGGCGTACGCGGTCGACCAGGGCGGTCGGCAGCAGTGACCGGCGGCTGCTGTCGTGGCCTCCCGGGGCGCCGTCCACCTCGGCGACGGCCAGGCGGTAGCGGTCCGTGGCGATCAGCCGCAGCCCACCCGCATGCGGCTCGAGCAGCACCGCGCAGAGCATCGGGAAGTCGGGGTCGGCGGAGGCTGCGTACCGCACACTGTCGATGGCGCGTGCCAACGCGCTCGCCTCGACCGTCAGCTCCAGAGCCCCCTCAGGGCCGCTGGTCAGCAGCCCGCCGAGCCTGCTCACCTCGCGGCGGGCGTCGCTGAGGCCATCCTCCAGGCGCCGCAGATGAGCATCCAGCAGGTCCACGGCAGCCGCCGTGTCCGGCAGGGCCTCCAGGACCGCGGCCATCTCGGCCACCGGCATGCCGACTCGTCGCATCCCCGCCAGGAGCCGGGCCACCCGGACCTGCGCGGGGGAGTAGCGGCGGTAGCCGGTCTGCGGGTCGACGTCTGCCGGGACGAGCAGGCCCTCGCGGTCGTAGAAGCGCACGGCGCTGACGGTCAGGCCGCTGGTCCGGGAGAGCTCGCCGATGGGCAGCAGCCGTGGCTCGCGGTGGTGGTCGGTCACGCCCCCTACTGTGCGCCCTCAACCAGGTTGAGGGTCAAGGCGCTCGCCGGGCAGCGGCGTGGCCGGTCACGGTGCCGGATGTGGACGCTCCCACCAGGCAACCGGCCCGGGGACGACGGCAAACAGCGGGTGGACCTCGACGTCGGCCGCGGACAGCCCGGCCCAGGCCTCGGCGGTCTCGGGGCTGCGGGATCGCAGCTTGCCCATGAGGTGGTCCCACTCGTAGGCGACCTGCCCCGCCGGGACCGCAACACGCCCGGCCCAGTCAGCCCAGGCCAGGGCGTCGACCAGCGGGCGGTCCACGCGCGCCAGATCGAAACGGTAGCCACGGGCGGTGGCCTCCTCCCGCACGCCCGTGAGAAAGGCCCCCACACTCGCCAGCGGGTCCTCGCGGTCGCGGAACCGGGCCAGCTGCGGGTGCTGGGTGTAGCCCCGGGTCCGTCCCGCCAGAACCGCTTGGGCCAGGAGCGCCTCTCGCCAGGCGGCCGTCAGCCCGGGACGATCGAGATAGCGGGGATGCAGAGACCAGAGGCGCACCCGGTGAGGCTACCGGCGCCCGGCCACCCGGCGACGCCAGTGCGCTAGGCCACCGGGCGAGGCCAGTGCGGGCTCGGCGATTACCCTTGCGCCATGCCTGCAGCCTCGTCCCCACCCACCGACCGTGAGCTGCTGCTCGGCCGCGTCGCCGCCGTGCTCCTGGGGACCGAGGTGGTGGCGATCGCGGGCTTCGCTGTCTTCTATCTGGTCGAGCTGGTGCTCGGCGAGGGCAGTGACCCGATGATCGTGCTGATGTCCGCGGTGACGATGCTGGTCTTCGTCGTCGGGCTGGGCTACGCCACGGTGGGGTTGTGGACCCGGCACCCACGGGCGCAGGCGCCGGCCATCGCGTTCAACGTCATCCTCGTGCCGCTCGGGATCGCGATGTTCCAGTTCGCCTCACCGTGGCTGGCCGCAGCGGTGCTGATCGGCGCGGTGGCCACGATCGCCTCGACGTTCCTGATGGGCACCCTGGACGGCTCGGCGGTCAGCCGGGGCGCCAGGCCCTGACAGGTCGCCCTCGGCTCACACGTGGTCACCAGGAGGGCGCAGGACCGGTCGGAAAAAAGAAGTGCTGGACCCATCCCCGTCGGACGGGCCAGAATCGTGCCGTGCACCCTTTGCCGCACCCAGACGCCGCGTCGGCGACGATCGTGCTGATCGTCTCCTCGGATGCTGGTGAGCGCGATCGGCTGCGGCGCTGTGTGCCGCCTGGTGTCGCGGTGCACTGCGTGGCCACCGAGGGGGAGGCGCTGGAGAAGCTGGGGTCTGGTGCCGGAGGAGTCACGGCTGCGCGGCCGGTGGCCACCAGCAGGCCGGGGGTGCAGCTGCTGCCCGACGGCGCCCTGGTGGCGGGAAACCTGGTCCGGCTCACCCCGCTCGAGCACGCCATGCTGCGGTGCCTGCTCACACCGACCGGCTCGGTGTGGAGCCTGCTCGCGCTCAGCGAGCAGGTCTGGGGGACCTCGTTCGTGGGGAACGGGTCCCAGGTCCGCGCGGTCCTGAAGCGGCTGCGTCGCAAGTTGCTCATGGCCGACGCAAACGTCCAGATCGAGGCGGTCCGAGGTCGCGGACTGAGGCTCATCGACGGCCCCTGAGCCGGTCCGGGAAACTGCCCCACAACTGCCCCAGTGAGTCCGTAGCGGAGCCCGTCTGATCCGCCCTACGGTGCCGTCATCCGGGCTATCAGTGGCCCGGTCACGGGGACAGGAGCGGGCACATGAGCAGATCAACGGTGGGGAGGGGGTGGACGGCTGCGGCGGCGGGACTTGCGCTGCTGGTCACCACGATGGGCGCGGGCGCAGCACAGGCGGATGCACGGCCTCTCAGCAGCGCCCCCGCGTCCGACGACACCGTCGTCAGCGCGGACGTCCTGGCTGACCTGGAGGAGCGGGGCCGGGCCGACTACTGGGTGCGCTTCGACGCACGGCCGGACCTGGGCTCGATGCAGCAGATCAGTGACTGGGACGCGCGCGGCCAGGCGGTCTATGACGCCCTCGCGGAGACGGCGGAGGCGAGCCAGGCTGGGCTGCGGGCCGAGCTCGACGCGAGCGGGACGGCATACACCCCCTTCCTGATCACCAACGCAGTCCTGGTCCGGGCCGGCGACGAGGAGTCCGTGCGTGAGGCGGCCGCCCTTCCCGGGGTCGAGGGGATCTACCCCACCCGGGACTACGAGCCCCCGGATCACCGTCCCGGGAGCCTGACCGAGGTCGGCCCGTTGGCCACCGAGTGGGGGATCTCCGACATCAAGGCCGACCAGGTCTGGTCCGACGTCGGCGTGCTCGGCGAGGACATCGTGGTCGCCAACCTGGACACCGGTGTGCAGTTTGACCACCCCGCGCTGGTCAACAGCTATCGCGGCACCAACGGTGACGGCACCTTCAGCCACGACTACAACTGGTTCGACGGAGCCAACTTCTCCCCGGACGAGCCGGCTGACTATGACGGTCACGGCACCCACACCGTCGGCACCATGACCGGTGACGACGGGGGCAACAACCAGATCGGCGTGGCGCCCGGGGCACACTGGATCGCCGCGGGCACGGACTGGAGCGATGCCTCGCTCTTCGCCGCCGGTGAGTGGTTCCTGGCCCCCACCGACCTGGAGGGTGCCAACCCGGACCCGGCGATGCGTCCGCACATCATCAACAACTCCTGGGGCGTGCCCGGACTCACGGACCCCTTCATGCCGGACATCCTGGCGGCCTGGGAGGCCTCCGGCATGTTCGGCGCGTGGGCGGCGGGCAACGAGGGCCCGTCGTGCGACACCCTGCGCAGCCCACCCCTGATGCAGATGACCTATGCCACCGGGGCCTACAACTCCGCCCGCGAGATCAGCGACTTCTCCAGCCGCGGCCCGGGGGAGAACGGGGAGACCAAGCCCAACATCGCTGCCCCCGGAGAGGGCGTGCGCTCCTCCGTGCCGGGCAACGCCTATGAGATCTTTGACGGCACCTCCATGGCTGCTCCGCACCTGGCCGGCTCGATCGCGCTGATGTGGTCCGCCTCGCCGGCGATGATCGGCGACGTGGCGGGCACCAAGGAGCTGCTGGACGAGACGGCGAGCGATGCCCCGGACCTGCAGTGCGGCGGCACCGAGGACGACAACAACGTCTACGGCGAGGGCCGGTTGGACGCCCTCGAGCTGGTGCTGGCCGCCCCGGTCGGTGATGTCGGCACGGTCGAGGGGACCATCACCGACGCCACCAGTGGCGACCCGATTCCTGCCGTGCGGCTGACGCTGACCGGCCCGCAGACGCGCACCGTGATCAGCGGCGCCGACGGGGCCTTCCGTGTCCGCGTGCTGGCCGGTGACTACACCGTCACGGCGGAGAAGTTCGGGTGGATCTCGCAGACGACGACCGTCAGCGTCCCGGCGGAGGGCACCGTGGCGCTCAACCTGCAGCTCGAGGCAGCTCCCACGGGCACCCTGTCCGGCACGGTGACCGACGGGTCGGGCCACGGCTTCCCGCTCTATGCCAGGGTCAGCATCTCTGGCACGACCCTGGCCACCTTCACCGACCCGGTGGACGGGAGCTACAGCCTCGACATTCCCCTTGACACCTACGTGGTCGTCGTCGTCGACGCGCAGTATCCCGGCTACCAGCAGGGAACCCGCGAGGCGCAGCTCAGTGGCGACGCCGTCGAGAACTTCGCGCTGGTGGTCGACTCGATCTCCTGTGTCGCCAACGGCTACTCGCCGCACCACGACGGGGTGACCGAGACGTTTGACGAGCCGACAGCGCCACCGGGCTGGACGGTCGTGGACGACATCGGCAACGGTCAGGTCTGGGTCTTTGAGGACCTCAACTTCTGGGGCAACATGACCGGCGGCGAGGGCGGCTTCGCGGTCGTCGACAGCGACTACTACGGCCCGGAGGGGCAGCAGGACACCTCGCTAGTGAGTCCGTCATACGACCTCAGCGACATGGGCAACCCGGTGCTGAGCTTCCGGCACTTCTATCTGCCGGTCGGCGACCGGGCTGACGTGGATGTCAGCCATGACGGTGGCGCCAGCTGGACGACCATCTACACCGCTGGTGAGTCCGAGGGGGTGCAGGAGGTGCTGGAGGTGCCGGTCGTCGCGGACATGTCCGACGTGCGCGTCAGGTTCCACTACGAGGCCGCCTGGGGCTGGATGTGGCAGGTCGACGACGTCTTCGTCGGCAACTATGCCTGCCTGCCGGACCAGCCGGGTGGCTATGTGGTCGGCAACGTCTCCTCCACGCTGACCGGCGACCCGGTCCGCGGGGCCACCGTGACCAGCGTGGAGGCCCTCCAGGACCGGGGCATTACCGTCGACACCCCGGCCGACGAGCACCTGGACGACGGGTTCTACTGGCTGTTCAGCACCCTGACCGGCACGCACCCGTTCGAGGCGACGGCCCGCCGGATGAGCACCGAGACCCAGGACGTCGCCGTCCCGGACGGCGGCGCCGTCCGAGCCGACTTCCAGCTCAGCGCGGGCATGCTGGAGGTGGACCCTGAGCAGATCGACACCCAGGTGATGCTGGGCGAGGCGGACACCGTCGAGCTCACCGTCACCAACGCCGGCGACGGCACGGCCGAGGTCGAGCTGCGGGAGGCCGCCGGAGGGTTCGAGATGCTGCGTGCCGACGGCAGCCGACTGGACACCAGTGATCTCGGACCGGGGGCACCGCTGCGCACGGTCGAGGCTGACGTCTCCTACGGCGCAGCAGCGGAACGTGCTGCGGCCGAGCCGGCGCAGCGGCAGCCCGCCGGACCGGCGGAGGAGCCGTGGACCGACCTGACGTCCTACCCCTTCGAGGTGATGGACAACAGGGTCGTCAACCTCGACGGGGAGTGGTTCACCATCGGCGGCACCGACGGCTTCGCCGGCACCGCCGACGTCTTCCGCTATGACGCACCGACCATGTCGTGGACGGCTGTCGCCGGACTTCCGGAGCCGCTGTCCGCGATCACGGCTGGAGTGGTCAACGGGCAGATCGTGGTCAGCGGCGGGTGGAGCGAGGACGGCAGCACCAGCGCCCGCACCTATGCCTACGACCCTGGGTCGGACGCGTGGTCCCAGGTGGCTGACAACCCGTCGGCGGTGTCCGGAGCGGGGCAGGCGGTCCTGGACGGCCTGCTCTACTCCGTGGGCGGCTGCTCGACGGGCGACTGTGTGCCGATGAGCTCGGCCGTGACGGCCTACGACGCGGGCTCCGACCAGTGGCTGGAGGTGGCCGACTATCCGGTCGAGGCAGCGTTCCTCTCCTGCGGTGGCCTGGGCGGGGCCCTGGTCTGCACCGGCGGGGTCAGCGACGCCTCCGACTACGCGGCGACCTACTCCTACGACCCGGCAGCAGACGCCTGGTCCGAGGTCGCGGAGGCTCCCTTCACCTGGTGGGGCAGCTCGTATGCCGTCGCGAACGGCATGCTGGTGGTCACCGGCGGCATCGTCAACGGTGACATCTCGAACGAGGCGCTGGGGTATGACCCTGCTGCCGACGAGTGGGTGGACCTGCCCAACCCGAACACGCCGGCCTACCGCGGCGGTGCCGCGTGCGGCTTCGTGCGGGTTGGTGGCGATGTCGCGGGGTTTGTCCCCACCGATGCGGTGGAGTACCTGCCCGGCTTCGACGACTGCGGCTCGGCCGGTGCAGATGTCGACTGGCTGTCCCTGTCCGAGACGAGCACGGTGCTCGAGCCGGGTGAGTCGTGGACGGTCGAGGTCACCACCGACGGTGCGGTGCCGCAGCCTGGCACCTACACCGCTGGGATCCAGGTGCTCGGCGGCCTGCCAGGCACCGACCCGCAGGTCCCGGTCACGATGGAGGTTCTCCCGCCGAGTGCCTGGGGCAAGCTGATGGGCACGGTCAGTGCGGAGTCCTGTGACGCCGACCTGTCTCCGCTCCCCGGAGCCGCGGTGACCCTGGTCCCCACGGACGGGGGCGAGCCTCGGTGGTATCTGGTGACCGATGCTGACGGCGCCTACGCGCGGTGGATCGACACCCGGGTCGGGGAGCTGGAGATCTCGGCCTTCAAGGCTGGGTATTACCCGGAGTCGGTGGTCATGGCGATCCCGCGAGGGCTGGTCACCGTGCAGGACTTTGAGTTGCTCGACGCGCAGTGCGAGGCGCCGGTGCCGATCCACCCCGACGTGCAGCGACTGTCCGGTGCTGACCGCTACGCGACGGCCGTGGCGGTGTCCTCCCACTACGAGCCGGGTCTGGACACGGTCTTCCTCGCCACTGGCACGGACTTCCCGGACGCGCTGACCGGAGCGGCTGCGGCCGGGAGCCAGGACTCCCCGGTCCTGCTGACCAGGTCGGACAGGTTGGTGAACGTGACCGCGGACGAGCTGCGTCGCCTGCAGCCGGACCGGGTCGTCGTGCTCGGTGGGACGATGGCGATCTCCAACACCGTCCTGCAGGACGTGAAGGCCGTCACCGGCGCGAGCGTGGTGAGGTGGTCCGGCGCCAACCGCTATGAGACCGCCGCGGCGATCTCGGGCAGCTTCACCAGTGCCGACGTGGTCTATGTGGCCACCGGAGCGGACTTCCCGGACGCACTGGCCGGATCGGCACGCGCGGGTGCCCTCGATGCGCCGGTGCTGCTGGTGCGACACGGCTCCGTGCCGAACGCCACGATCGCCGAGCTGGAGAGATTGTCACCCACCACGATCCGGGTGCTGGGCGGCGAGACGGCCGTCTCAGGGCAGGTGGTGAGCACGCTGGGCGGCTATGGCACGGTCGAGCGCCTGGCCGGTGGTGACCGTTATGAGACAGCGACCCTGATCTCGGGCGATCACGACACCTCCCGCTTCGCCTTCGTCTCCAACGGGACGGCCTGGCCGGACGCGGTCACCGCCGCGGCGCTCGCCGGCCGTTGGGACGCACCGCTGCTGCTGGTCAAGCAGAACGCGGTGCCCGCGGTGACCTGGGGCGAGCTGGACCGCCTCGACCCGGAGTCCGTGTATGTGATGGGCGGCAAGCAGATGGTGTCGGAGCAGGTCGTGGGCAGGCTCCGGACTCTCGAGTAGGGCGCGTCCGCCCCTGGCGTGTGACGGGTCGCGCGCCAGGGGCGGGTGGTGGCATCGGGGAGCCATGCCCTGGTCTCACACGTGTGCCACCTGCAGCGCCGTGCACAC